>JAVEVQ010000039.1:0-30440 GCA_034004945.1 Methyloversatilis sp.
CTGTGGCCGCATCAGAAGAAAGTGCTGGGTTTCGTCGCCGCGCCACTGGACGACAGACTGCGCGCTTCCCGCATCACCTTCCTGTCGGCGCGGGTGAACACCATGCTGTCGGTGCCGGTGCTGTTCTTCATGGGCGCGGGAGCACACGCCGGTGCGCTGTTCGTCTGATCCTTCGCTGAGCGTCGCGCACCATTCCTTCTCGGCCGCGCAGGGCCCGCTGCCGCATGCGGTGCGCGCGCGTGTCGCCGACGCCTGCAGGCCCGCGGTGGACGGCGCGCTGTCGATGGCCTTCACGTCGCCCGCCTTCCACGCCCTCCAGGCCGCACTCGATGCCGCGCTGAGAGCGCAGCTGCAGGTGCCGGACGACGTCGACATCCTGTTCCTGCCCTGCAGCGCGAGCACTCATTTCGCACTGGTGCCGATGAACCTGCTGCGCGCGACCGACCACGCGCTCTATGTCGACAGCGGACACTGGTCCGCGCGCGCCATCAGCGAGGCACGGCGCTACGGCCGCATCGAGACGGTGCCGGCGCAGGCGGCCTGCGCGGGGATCCGGTCGGGCGCCCGTTACTGTCACTACACGGTCAACGAGACGGCGGACGGCCTGCAGTTCCACACGCCGCCGGCCGTCGATGTCCCGCTGGTGGCCGACATGACATCGGCGCTGATGAGCGCGCCGATAGACTGGTCGCGCCACGGTCTGGTCTATGCCGGCGCGCAGAAATCCCTCGGCATCGCCGGGTTGAGCCTCGTTTTCGTACGACGCGACCTGCTGCGCGACACACCCGGCACCGCACCTCGCGTGCTCGACTATGGCGCGCTGTCGGCCGGCGCGTCGCGTCTGAGCACGCCGCCGGTTTTCGCCATGCACTGCGCCCTGCACATGCTGGAATGGATTGCCGCACAGGGCGGCACCGCCGCCCTGCAGGCGCGACAGCGAACACGGGCGGGGCGCATCCATGCTCTGCTCGACCAGGCGGACAGGCCGTATCGCTTGCGCACGCCGCCGCACTGGCGCTCACGGATCAACCCCTGCTTCGATCTCGCGCAACCGGGCCTGGACGCGGTCTTCCTGCGCGACGCCGCCGCGGCGGGCCTGCACGGTCTGGCCGGCCACCCCGACCGCGGCGGCCTGCGCATCAGCCTCTACGTCGGCCAGAACGATGTGGCGATCGACGCGCTGTGCGATTTCCTCGACGCATGGACGCCCGAGCGGCCATGACACCGCTGCCGGGGGCGCTGACCCCGCTCGCCATGCGCACCCATCTGCGCGTCGCCCGACTGCGGCATCAGGCCGGCGGACTGCCGCGCCTGCTGACTCCGCAGGCGGTCCGCGCTCTCGGACTGTCGTTCGCATCACCGGTGCTGCTGGCGGCCGGCTTCGATCGCCACGGTGCGCTGTTCGACGCCGCCACCGCGCTCGGCTTCGGCGCCATCGAGAACGGCAGTTTCACCTGCAGCGACGGCCCGGTGCCGCCGCTACTGCTGCGCTGGCCGCGCCGGCGCAGGCTGATTCGCGGCATCAGCCTGCGACTGCCGGCCGGCCCGCCCGTCACCGCGCGCGAAAACGTCCTGCGCTGGCTGCTGGCCCTGCATCGGCACGCCGACTACCTCACACTCAACCCGGGCGGCCAGCGCATGGCCCCCGATGCCGTCGCCGCGCTGACCGCGGATGCCGCGCGGCAGTTGGCGTCGCTGAGTTGCGGGCCAGCGCCGGCACTCGTCGTCAAGCTGTCCGCCGACGGCGCGTCGCCCCGCGCACTGCGCGAACAGGCGCGCCGGCTGATCGACGCGGGCGCGCAGGGACTGCTGCTTTCGCACGAAACCTCACCCGCGGTGCTCGACTGCATCGCCACGGTCGCCGCCGCCTGCCCGGACTCGGCGCTGATCAGTGTCGGCGGCCTGCGCGACGCCGCACAGATCCGCGAGCGCCTGGCAGCCGGCGCCGCTCTGGTACAGGTGCACCGCGCGCTGACCGGCGACCCCGTGCGCGCCTGCAGACGCCTTCGCACCTGACATATCGCCACCGTCAGGACATCGGCATGCCGTGTTTCCGCCGTACGCGGGCGGGTGGTCTGGACGATGATTGCGATAGATCAAGGGTGCGACCGATTGTCGCACCCACAATCGGCACCGGTTTCAACGCTGACACGCATTCGCGTTGCCGGATCGCGTGTCTGTAGTCATGGACAGGAACGGGGGTTGCTCGCAATGAAAGATCTAGATTCCGTACATCTTATGGAAGGCGCCGGCCTCGCACGCCGGCGCTTCATGGGCCAGGCAGCACTCGGCGGTCTGGCCGGAGCCGGCCTGTCGCTCGGTCTTGCGGGCTGCGCGAAGGAAGAGTCCGGCACGTCGACCACGGCCACGCCCGCCGCCGGCGCTGCGGCACACGCCGAGGGCAACAACCCGCACCTGAAGCCGGGCGAACTCGACACCTATTACGGTCTGTGGTCGGGCGGCCACACCGGTGACTTCCGCGTACTGGGCCTGCCGTCGGGCCGGGAAATCCATCGCGTGCCCTGCTTCGTGCCGGATGCACTGGTCGGCTGGGGCATCACCAACGAATCCAAGGAGGTCATGGGCACCCGGCCGGACGGCAGCCTGCGCTACACGGTCGCCGATACGCACCACACCCATGCCTCCTACAAGGACGGCAACTACGACGGCCGCTACGCGTGGATCAACGACAAGATCAACAGCCGCATCGCACGCATCCGGCTCGACTACTTCGTCTGCGACAAGATCACCACGCTGCCGAACGTGCAGGGTTTCCACGGCATCTTCCCGGACAAGCGCGATCCCGTAGACCCGGCGATCAACTACACCACCCGCGTCTTCTGCGGGGCCGAGTTCCACATCCCGCTGCCCAACGACGGGCGCGATCTAGACGCACCCGAGAAATATCGCGCACTCTTCACCTGCGTCGACGCCGAATCGATGGACGTGCGCTGGCAGGTGCTGATCGACGGCAACTGCGACCTCGCGGCGTCGTCCTACGACGGCAAGCTGGCGGCGACCAACCAGTACAACACCGAAGGCGGCCATCACTATGAAGGCATGATGTCGGCCGAACGCGACGCCTGCGTGTTCTTCAACATCGCGCGGATCGAACAGGCAGTCAAGGACGGCAAGTTCACGAAGATCGGCAACTCGGATGTACCCGTGGTCGATGGCACGCGCGACGCCAACAAGGATCCGGCCAGCGCACTGGTGGCCTACGTGTCGGTGCCGAAGAACCCGCACGGCGTGAATGCCAGCCCGGACGGCAAGTACTTCATCTGCGCCGGCAAGCTGTCGCCGACCGCCACCGTGATCGAACTTTCGAAAGTGCTCGAATGGTTCGACGGCAAGCTCGATGACGTCGACAAGGCCATCGTCGCCGAAGTCGAGATCGGACTCGGCCCGCTGCACACGGCGTTCGACGGCCGCGGCAATGCCTACACCACGCTCTTCCTCGACAGCCAGGTCGTGAAGTGGAACGTCGATGCCGCCATCCGCTTCCACGCCGGCGACAAGGCCGCGCAGTATGTCGTCGACCGGCTGGACGTCAATTACCAGCCTGGCCACATCAATGCGTCGCAGTCGGAAACCGCGTTCGCGGACGGCAAGTGGCTGGCCGTCGGCTGCAAGTTCTCGAAGGACCGCTTCCTGCCGGTCGGCCCGCTGCACGCCGAGACCGAACAGCTCGTCGACATCTCGGGCGAAAAGATGGTTCTGGTGGCCGACCACCCGGTACGCCCCGAGCCGCACGACTTCATCATCTTCAAGCGCGAGCTGCTGCAACCCAAACAGGTGTACAACATCGACGAGTTCCCGAATGCGGTGAAGTCGCCGAAGGACGCCGGCGTCACCCGCGAGGGCAACAAGGTGACGGTGCGCGTCACCTCGATGGCACCGGCCTTCGAACCGCGCGAGTTCCGCGTCAAGAAGGGCGACGAGGTGACGATCATCCTGACCAACCTGGACAAGATTGAGGATCTGACCCACGGCTTCGCCATCCCGAGCCATAACGTGAACTTCATCGTCAATCCGCAGGAAACGAAGTCGGTCACGTTCAAGGCCGACCAGCCGGGCGTGTTCTGGTGCTACTGCACGCACTTCTGCCATGCGCTGCACCTTGAAATGCGCAGCCGCATGATCGTCGAAGGCTAAGCGTCTTCAACGCGGGCGGCGCGCGTGGCGACATGCGCGCCGCACCGCCCTCTCCGGTTTCCGGAGTTCAGTATCTGGAGTGAATCCATAGTGTCCATGCTGACAGCCCTGCCCCGCAGATGGGCGCGCCGGCTGTTCGGAGTCGTCGCCCTTCAGGCCGTCGCGCTTACCGCCCTTGCCCAGTCGGCATACGAAGCGGCGCTGCCGGCGGATCTGGCAACCGCCCCCGCGCTGTGCGAGCGCGTGCCGTGCCAGGACGTGATGCCTGATGCCACCCGTTTTTCCGAACGCAAGGGCCAGCCGCCCTACGTCGAGGCATGGGGAACGAAGGACGGCAAGGAAGCGCTCATCGGCTACGTCGTGCTGTCCACCGACGTCACCGACACGCCGGCCTATTCCGGCAAGCCGGTAGTGACGCTGATCGGCCTCGATACCGCCGGCCGCTACACCGGCATCCGCATCCTCAAGCATTCCGAACCCATCCTGCTGCTGGGCATTCCGGAATCGGCACTGAAGACCTTCAACGATCAATACCTCGGCCGCTTCATCGGCGACAACATCGAAATCGGACGTTCGCGTCCGGACGAGCAGGTGATCGGCCTCGACGCCATCTCCGGCGCCACCGTCACCGTCATCGCACAGAATCAGGTGATCAAGATGGCCGGCGCCGCGGTCGGCCGCCAGGTCGGCCTGCTCGAGCGCACGGTGCGTCCGCCGGCGCGCTTCGTCGACGACGGCAGCACGCCGGACTGGGCCGCGCTGGTCAAGGACGGTCTGGTCCGGCGACTGGTCGTGCGCCCCGAACAGGTCGGGCTGGAACGCTCGGCCGAACCCTTCATCGAACTGTGGTTCGGCAGCCTCGACCACCCGCGCATCGGTCGCGCCATCCTGGGCGACGACGGCTGGAAGGCGATGCTCGCGCGCATGGGCGAGCACGACCACCCCCTTTTCCTGCTGCGCACCGGCGGCCACGAATCGTTCAAGGGCTCCGGTTTCGTGCGGGGCGGCATCTTCGATCGCATCCAGGTCCGTCAGGGGCAGGACACCTTCACCTTCCGCGACCTCGACTACCTGAATCTCTACACGGTCAAGGCCGCAGGCGCACCGGCCTACAGCGAATCGGGCATCTTCATCGTCCGTTCCGATGCATTCTCTGCTGCCTGGCCGTGGAAACTGGTGTTTCTGGGCAACCGCGTGGACCGCGCAACCGGCACGCGCAGTTTCACCAGTTTCGACGCCGAGTACTGGCTGCCGGACAGCCACCTCGAAGGCGGGCGACCGGACATTCCGAAAGCGGAACCGACCTGGGTGCGCGTCTGGCGCGGCCGGCTGCCCGAGATCGCCGCCTTCGCCGGCCTGCTGATCGCCGTCGCAGCCTTCCACGTCGTCCGCGACCGCCAGACCCGGCGCGCCAGCCGCCGCAACGGCTGGCCGGTGCAAGGCTTCAAGTACGCCGCGTGGATCGCCAGCGTCGGCTTCGTCGGCTTCGGCCTGCTGGCGCAGCCGTCCATCACCCAGGTGCTCACCTGGTTTCACGCCATCCTGTTCCACCTGAACTGGACCCTGTTCCTCAGCGACCCCTTCATCTTCCTGTTCTGGATCTTCATCATCGCGACCGTGTTCGTCTGGGGCCGCGGCGTGTTCTGCGGCTGGCTGTGCCCCTTCGGCTCGCTGAGCGAACTGCTGTACAAGATCGGCGCCGCGGTCGGACTGAAGCGGTGGCAGTTCACCCCGCCGCGCTGGCTGCACGACCGGCTCAAGTGGCTCAAGTACGCGATCTTCTTCGGCCTGCTCGTGGTGTCGCTGTTCTCGATGACGCTGGCCGAACAGCTGGCCGAGATCGAGCCCTTCAAGACCACCTTCCTGGTCGGCCTGTTCAACCGCAGCTGGCCCTACACCCTGTTCGCCGCATCGCTGCTCGGCCTTTCCATCTTCACCGAGCGGCCGTTCTGCAAGTACCTGTGCCCGCTCGGCGCAGCACTCGCGATGCCTTCGACCTTCCGCTGGTTCGGCCTGCGGCGCAAGATGGAATGCAACAGCTGCAAGGCATGCGCCCACGGCTGCGGGTCGCTGGCCATCGACGACGACGGCCGCATCGACCCGCGCGAATGCCTGCTCTGCCTCGACTGCATGGTCCTCTACACCGACGATCACGCCTGCCCTCCGCTGACCCAGGAGCGCAAGCGGCGCGTGCGGGCCGGCATCGAAATGACGCCCATCGGTCGCGACGGCTATTTCATTCCGCTGCACCCGGTTTCATCCGGTGCAGCCAGCACGGAGAAACGCGGTGCTTGATCCACGCATGCCCAGCGACCCGGTCACACCGGCATGGAAGGATGGCCGCACCGGTGTGCGCCGCTGGTTGGCCGAGGCGGTCGATCACCTGTGGCCATGGTCCTATCGCATGAGCCGCCACACCGGCGCTTCGCGCTGGCTTCAGCCCGCCGGCCTGCTGCTCGGCCTGGGCGTGACGGCTGCCTGGGTGCTCGCCGTGCTGGGGCAGCTCGGCGTCTATGCCATCGTTGCCGTCTGGTTCGGCTGGAGCCTGTACGAGGTCGTCCTGCGCCTGCAGGGCAAGCGCTACATCAAGGAAGGCCCGTGGTGGGGCCTGAGCTTCCGCCGTGCGACCGTGATGGACATGCTGTGCTATGTCGGCTTCAAGAACCTGTTGCTCGGCGCCGGCCTGTTCTTCATGCTGCATGCCTTCGATATCGGGCCGCTGACGATGGAAGCGCTGCCGTGAAGCCGACCATCTCACCCGATCGACACCGACCGCCGGTCACACGCGCGGCGTCGACGCACTGCGCCCGCGAAGCCGACGGTCCGTCCGGCGGCGGACGCGGCGGCCCGAGTCTGCGGCGCTTGCTGCGGCGGTCGGCCGAAGTTTTCCGCTTGCCACCTCCGCACCCGCCACCGCTGCGGGCACTGGCCTGCGCCCTCCTCGGCCTGTGCCTGTCGGTCGCTGCGGAGGCGGCAACACACCGGGTGCGGGCGGGCGAATCCATACAGGCCGCGATCGACGCGGCAGCGCCCGGCGACACCGTCGAGATCGAGCGCGCCCGCCATGACGCCAACCTGACCATAGACCGCCCGCTCACCCTGCGCGGACTGGATCGACCGACCGTGCATGGCGGCGAGCGCGGGAACACCATCACCGTCAGCGCGGCCGACGTGACCATCGAAGGGCTCATCGTGAGCCACTCCGGCCGCAGCCTGCGCGAGCAGCACGCCGGCATCTACATCCGGCCGGGCGCGCACCGTGCTGTCGTGCGCCGCTGCGACCTCGCCTACAACCTGTTCGGGCTGTGGATAGAACAGGCCAACGACGTGCGCATCGAACACAACCACATCTCGGGAAAACGCGATCTGCAGTCCTCGCTGCGCGGCAACGGCATACAGCTCTACAACACGCGCCGCGCGCAGATCGTCGGCAACGACATCAGCTTCGTGCGCGACGCGCTCTACATCGACGTGTCGCACGACGCCGTGTTCCGCGGCAACCGTCTTCATCACAGCCGCTATGGCAGCCACTACATGAATGCCTTCGACAATCTGTGGGAGGACAACGACAGCTGGATGAACCGCGGCGGACTGGCGCTGATGGAAGTCCGGCGCATCACGGTGCGCAACAACCGCGCCTGGTCGAACTCCGACCACGGCATCATGCTGCGCACCATCGAGGATTCGCTGATCGAGAACAATGTGGTAGCCGGCAACCAGCGCGGCTTCTTCATCTATGACGCCGAGTACAACACCCTGCGCGGCAACCGGGTGATCGACAACACGGTGGGCGTGCACGTCTGGGCCGGCTCGAAGAACAACCGCGTCGAGCTGAACGACTTCATCGGCAATCGCGAACAGGTGCGTTACGTCGGTGCGCGCGACCTCGTGTGGGGCGAGCAGGACGGCAATCACTGGAGCAACTATCTGGGCTGGGACCGCGATGGCAACGGCATCGGCGATCTGCCCTACGAATCGGCGGACCTGATGGACCGTCTGGTCTGGCGCTACCCGGTGGTCAAGCTCATGCTCGCCAGCCCGGCGGTACAGGCGCTGCGGGTGGTATCGCGCCAGTTCCCGGTGCTGCGCAAGCCGAGCGTGCTCGACCCGAAGCCGCGCATGAACCCCCGACATGACGACTGGAGCAAATGGCATGGCCGCCACTTCCCCTTCGCGCACTGACAGCGGCGTGCGCGTACGCGCCGCCAGCAAGCATTTCGGGGCCGTGCACGCGGTGCGCGGCGTCGATCTGGACATCGCGGCCGGCGAGCTGTTCGGCCTCATCGGTCACAACGGCGCCGGCAAGACCACGCTGATGCGCATGCTTCTGGGGCTGATCCGCCCGGACGCCGGCGAGCTGGTCGTGGCCGGCTGCGACACCCGCAGCCCGCGCTTCCGCGAAGCCCGCCGACGCATCGGCTACCTGCCGGAGAACGTGGCGCTTTACGACAACCTGGATGCGCGCGAAACGCTGCGCTTCTTCGGACGACTGAAGCGGGCAGATGACAGACCGGACGACATCCTCGCACGGGTCGGTCTGCTGCATGCGGCACACCGTCCCGTGCGCGAGTACTCGAAGGGCATGCGGCAGCGTCTGGGCTTCGCGCAGGCGCTGCTCGGCAAACCGGCCATCCTTTTCCTGGACGAGCCGACCAACGGCCTGGATCCGGAAGCCATCGCCGAGTTCTACGACACGCTGGCTTCGCTGCGTGGCGAGGGCGTCACCATGGTGCTGTGCTCGCACATCCTGGCCGAGATCGAACAACGGGTGGACCGGCTCGCCATCATGGCGGCCGGGCGGGTTCAGGCCTGCGGCAGCGTGCAGGCGCTGCGCGAAGCGGTGGACATGCCGCTTCGCTGTCGGCTGACGGTGGCGGCGGAAGCGCGGCCGCGCGTGAGCGCAGCACTGCAGGCACTGGAAGGCATACAGGTGCGCGACTGCGACGACGGCTTCGACCTCCAGATCCCACGATCGCTGAAGATGTCGCTGGTGTCGGTCGTCGCCGCACAGCGCGACACCGTGATCGACATGAACTTCCACGAAACCCCGCTTGAGCAGGTGTTCTTCCACTATTCCGAGCGCGCCCATGCCTGAACCACGCGTCATCCTCACCATCGCCGGCAAGGAGCTGCGCGACCGGCTGCGCAACCGCTGGGTACTCGCGGTGGCGCTGGTGTTCACCGCGCTCGCGCTGGTGATCGCCTATTTCGGCAACGCCCAGCAGGGCACGCTGGGTTTCCGCTCGATGGCGGTCACCATCGCCAGCCTGGTCAGCCTGGTCATCTACCTGATACCGCTGATCGCACTGATGCTGGGTTTCGACGCCATCGTCGGTGAACGCGAACGCGGCACGCTCGACCTCGTGCTGTCGCTGCCACTGAGCCGGGGCGAACTGCTGATCGGCAAGTACTGCGGCCTGGCCGCCGCGCTGTCGGTGGCCACGGTAGCCGGATTCGGCGCCGTCGGAGCGGTGCTGCTGCCGGTATCGACGCCCGCCGATGCGTTGCGCTTCGCCGGTTTCGTGCTGTCGTCGGTCGCGCTCGGCTGCGCCTTCCTGAGCATCGCACTGATGCTGTCGACCTTCGCCCGCGACCGCGCCCGCGCCTCCGGCCTCGCAATCGGTGCCTGGTTCTTCTTCGTTCTGGTGTTCGACCTGCTGCTGCTCGGCGGCCTGGTGGCCACCAGCGGACAGGCCAGCGGTGACCTGTTCGCGTGGGCGCTGCTGGCCAACCCGGCTGACGTGTTCCGCATCCTGAACGTGCTGGCGGTCGAGGAGATCCGCACGCTGCACGGTCTGACCTCGCTCTTCCCCGCCGCCTATACGCGCCCGGCGGTGCTGAGCGCGGCGATGCTGGCATGGATCGTCCTGCCGCTCGCCGTCGCACACCGCCGCTTCCGCACATCCACCTGAGGAGACATCCGAATGTTCCCGTTTGCCCGCCTGCACCGATCGCTCGTCGCCCTCGCGCTCATGGGCGTGCTCACCGCCTGCGCGCCCGACGGCGACAGGAAGGCCGATGTCGCGCCGCTGGACATCGACCGCAGCACCGTCTGCGTGCTCGACGGCATGCTGCTCGCCGACTACCCCGGCCCGAAGGCGCAGATCCATTACGGCGACAAGGACACACCGGATTTCTTCTGCGACACGGTCGAACTGATGTCCATGGTGCTCAATCCCGAACAGGTGCGCCCCATCGTCGCGCTGTTCGTGCAGGACATGGGCAAGGCCGACTGGAACGCACCGAAAGGTCACTGGATCGACGCCCGCGCCGCCTACTTCGTCCACGGTTCATCGCGCCACGGCTCGATGGGCCCCACGCTCGGGACCTTCGCGGCCGAGGCCGACGCGCAGGGCTTCGCCCGCGAACATGGCGGCAAGGTAATGCGCTTCGCCGACATCACGGCCGACATGGTGAAGCTGGACGGCGGCGCCCTGCACGACCAGAGGATGTGACATGAGTGGCCCGCTCGATTCCCTGCCGCCGGCCCTGTCCGGCGACCTTCAGGCGCTGGCCGCGGTGATGCGCAGCGCGCGCGCCGCGCGCGGTCAGGTACTCGACGCGCTCGGCGTGGCCGACGAACAGGCGCTGCTCGACGCGATGCAGGCCGGGCGCATCCCGCTGGCGGCCGGCTGCGAGCCCTATCTGGCCGCCCGCACGCTGGCCGCTCTGCAGCACAACGCGCGCGCCGCGATGCAGCGCCTGCTGAACAGGCCGGACACCGAGGCGCCGCCCGCGCAGGAACTGTCGCCGCATGTCGCACAGCACGCCGCACTGAGTGCGCTGCTGCCGGCGGAACTGTCGGCGCCGCCACGGCTGACACTGGATGCAATCGAACTGGAGATCGGTGCGCGCGGCACCCTGATCGTGCGCTATGCGGCGCCCGACGCCTGGTCCATGCGCCTGAGGGCACCGGACGGGGCTGAGGGCACCCTGCGCGACTTCATGCTGCCCGGATTGCCGGCCGCTGCCACGCCCGAGCCGACATCGCATGAACCCGCGAGCTTCGAGCACAGGGTGCGCCTGGCCCTGCATGCAGTATCGAGCGGAGATCGCGGAGATGTGGCGCACTGAGCGACGGACCGCGCCGCGCACCGGCACGCAGGCCCTGCTGCGGCTGGGCGCGCTGTGCGTGCTGGCCTCGGTGCCGCTGCTGTGGCCGGAGACGCCGTCGGTCGGCATGCGCCCCTCGCTGGAGGAACTGGCCCTGTCGTCGGTCTGCCGCGCACACGCGGCCCGCAGCGCAGACGAGGGTGCGCGCTGACGGTGCGTCAGCCCTCCGGATAGTCGGCCAGGCGCTGCGGGTCCGGAATGAAGATGTCGCGCTTGTCCACGCAGATCATTCCGGCGTCCTCGAGTTCGTGCAGCATGCGCGAGAAGTACTCCGGCGTCAGCGACAGCCGTGACGCGATCGTCGCCTTGCTCACCGGCAGCGACACCCTGACCGCCTCGGCCTTGCCGGCGTGCGCACAGGGCCGGCTGCAGCCGCGACCTCTCAGCGGCTGGATGTCAGGTTCGCCGGAATCGCGCAGCAGATAGTCGACCACCCGTCTCAGGCCGTTGTGCAGCGTGTAGCACTGCACGTCGTACACGAGCGAGTGCAGGCGACGGGAAATGCCCGCCAGCAGACGCAGGGCGAATTTCGGGTCGCGCTCGATCTCGCCGACCACCGCCGCCTTGCCGATGCTGAGCAGCAGCGTGTCGGTCAGCGCCTCGGCACCCACGATGTAGGGCTGACCCGAAAACATCAGGGCCTCGGCGAAGGTGCAGCCGGGCCCGAGCAGTTCGATCACCTTCTCCTGGCCGTCAGGCGAGGTCGCGAACAGCTTGATCCGGCCGGTCACCGTGACGTGAAATTCCTCGCACGGCTCGCCCACGCGGAACAGGATGTCGCCACGGCCGTGGCGACGAATCCGGCTGCCCTGAGCGATGCGCCCCAGCTCGGCCGGCGACATTTCCTCGAACAGCGGCAGACTGGCGATGTAGCGCGCCACGTCGAAACTGCTTGTACCCATGCCCTGACTTCTCCGTGCTGAGGACGCTTTCGCCCGATGAGCGACTCGATCGCGGCAGGGCGCGTCAAGGACGGATGCGTACGCCACACGAACCTCTCGTATCCGCTTTTGATTGTCCTGAACCGGGGTAACCCGGGATTGACGTGCATCAAGCGCTGTTCCGGTCGACGGCCGATCGCACACCGCCGGGACGTGCGCGCGGGCACCGCGGACCGAGCCGCGGGTGAACGCTTCAGTGCGAAGTTCCCTCGGAGCGGGTGATCTTGTTCCACACGTTGTACTTGCCGACCGGGCGGCGCATCGGCAGGCGCTTGACCTCCTTCAGCGTGCTGGTGTCGATCACGATCAGCGCGCCGTCGTCCTCCCATACGCTCAGCAGCGCATGCCTGCCGTCGCGCGTGAACTCGACGTGCGCCAACGTGCGACCCGGCTCGCGGATGCTGGCCACCGGCTGCAGCGTGGCCTTGTCGATCAGCGTCATCGTGTCCCGGTTCTGCGGACTCATCATCGAATCGGTCCACGCCAGTCCGGTGTTCTCGTGGCTGCGCATGAAGAAACCCGGCCCCGGCGTGGGCACCGTCGCCACCTTCTTCCAGGTCGCCATGTCGATCACATCGACCGCGCCATCCTTCAGGTTCGGGCTGGCGAGCACCGTGGTGCCGCGCCACGCGAAGCTGATGCCGGACCCGAGATGCGGCATGCCGGCGATCGGCAGCTCGGCGATGCGGCGACGGGTGTCGAGATTCACCACCTGCGCGCTCGGCGCGCCATCGCCGCGCGGACGGGTGGCCCCGAGCGCGTGCCGGTAAGACGCATCGAAGAAGAAATCGTCCAGCGGCTCGTCCAGCAGCGTGCGGCGCACGCCGAGAAAGCCCGGCGTCGGAATCGCCTCGCCCATCCTGTAGTCGTGGACGAGGCCGTCATGGATGGGCTCGGCGCGCTCGTCATAGGAGATTTCCCACAGTTCGGGAATGTCTTTCAGCGCGGCGACGAAGCTGCGCCGGGGCGCGGCGTCATACACCGCCGACACGCGCGAGCCGGTGCGTCCGTCCAGCGTGCTCACCGGGTAGATGCGGCGCAGCTGCAGGTCGGCGTCGAACAGCACCAGCGTGTGCGGCAGGTAGTTGGCCGCCATCACGTAGCGGCCGTCGCTGCTGACGGCGATGTTACGCATGTTCAGGCCGGCGCGCACCTCGGCCACCACGGTGAGGTTCCACAGGTCGTACTTGGTGATCCAGCCGTCGCGCGAGCCGAAGAACACGAAGCGGCCGTCCGGCGTGAACTTGGGCCCGCCGTGCAGCGCGAAGCGGCTGCCGAAGCGGTGGATGACTTCGAAGCGGTCACCGTCGACCAGCGACACGTGATGGTCGCCCGCCTCCACCACGACGAACAGGTTCATCGGGTCGCCCTGCCACGCCGGCCTGTGCGGCAGGCCGGCCGCCGCCGGCACCTCGACGCGGGACGCGCGGATGTCCTGCTCGAGCCACTCCGGCGCCGGATGAAGCGGCTGCCGTATCCATGCGGCCAGCGCTTCGATCTCGGCCTCGGTGAGCTGCGTGCCGAAGCCCGGCATCTGCGTCGCCCGACGTCCGCTGCGGATCACCTCGACCAGCTCCGACGGCTTCTGCCGCGACAGGCTTTCCGCCAGCAGCGCCGGCCCCATGGCGCCGGTGCGAAGCGCGCCGTGGCAGCTTGCGCAGTGGTCCCGGTACAGTGCCGCCGGTTCGGCCGCCTGCGCCGGCAAGGCCAGTACGCAGGCCGCCAGCAGGGCGAACAGGCGCTCACGCATGGGTCACCCGCTTTCTTTCCTCGCGCGCGACGAAGGGTCGCAGCGGCACGCGATGAAGGTCGGTGCCGCTAACAGCGCCGATCTCGTCGTCGCGCAGATAGCAGCCCGGGTCCTCGGCCCACACGTCACCGGTCAGCTGCTGCGCCCGCACCCGGGTGTTGCCGCCACACAGGGCGAAATGCCGGCAGCCGGCGCAGCGCCCGCCGACCGGCCGCGGCCGCGATTTCAGCCCGGCCATCAGCGGATCGGACAGGTCGGACCAGATGGCGCTGAACGGACGCTCGCGCACCGATCCGAGCGAGTGATGCCACCACATGGTGTCCGGGTGAACCTGGCCGAGGTTGTCGATGTTCGCCACGTTCACGCCGGACGAATTGCCGCCCCACTGCACCAGTCGTTCACGCAGGCGATCGGCCCAGCGCGGCAGCTTCGCCTGCGCCCAGTGCAGCAGATAGGGGCCGTCCGCATCGTTGTTGCCGGTCACGTATTCCTCCGCCAGTCCGTCCACCGCGGCCTGCCACGCGCGTTCGAACAGCAGGTCGAGCGCGGCCCGCGTGGCGGCGAAGCGCGCGTCGCTGCCGCGATGCACATTGCCGCGACCGGCGTAGTTCAGATGCGAGAAGTAGAACTTGTCCACCTGTTCGGCACGCATCAGATCGAGCAGTGGCAGCAGATCGTCCTGATTGAGCGCGGTCATGGTGTAGCGCAGCCCCACCTTCACGCCTCGGGCGTGCAGCCGGCGCAGCGCCGACAGGCTGAGATCGAAGGCGCCATCGAGCCGGCGGAAGCGGTCGTGCGTGTCGCGCAGCCCGTCGAGGCTGATGCCGACATAGTCGAAACCGGCGCCGGCGATGCGCGTGGCCGTGGCTTCGTCTATCAGCGTGCCATTGGTCGACAGGCCGACGTGGAAGCCGAGCGCGCGCGCGCGCGCGGCGATCTCGAACAGGTCGGGACGCATCAGCGGTTCGCCCCCGGACAGGATGAGCGAGGGCACGCCGAAGCCCTTCAGGTCGTCCATCACCGCGAACACCTCCTCGCGGCTCAGTTCGCCGGCGTACTCGCGATCCGCCGACAGCGCGTAGCAGTGCTTGCACGTGAGGTTGCAGCGGCGGATCAGGTTCCAGATCACCACCGGGCCGGCCGGCTTGCGATCGCGCACCTCGGGGTATTCGCCGGTGCGCTCGGCGTGTGCCAGTTCGCGCATGTAATGGCTGATGCGAAACATGATTCAGTCTCCGGCAAGCCGCACCCCGGTCTTCTTCAGGATGGCGGTCGAATACAGGATGTCGTGGCTGCGGCAGGCCTCGCCCAGCAGTGCGGCGATTTCGCGCGCCTGCGCCTCGACTTCGTCGCGGTTGCGTCCGTGCAGCATCGCGAACAGGTTGTAGGGCCAGTCCGGCAGATGGCGGGGCCGGCGGTAGCAGTGGCTGACGCAGGGCAGCGCGCCGACGCGCACACCAAGCGCGTCCACCTGCGCGTCGTCCACGTCCCACACACTCATGCCGTTGGCGGTGAAGCCGAGACGGTAGTGATTGGGCACCGCCCCGATGCGCCGGATGAGGCCGCTGTCCAGCATGCGGGCAAGGCGCTCGCGGACTTCTTCGCCGCTCAGACCGAGTACGGCGCCGACCGCTTCGTAGGGCCGCGGCACCAGCGGCAGGCCGCTCTGCGTGGCGCGTATCAGCGCACGATCGATGTCAGCGGGCTTCATGCGGCTTCCTCCCGTAGTCGGCAACGATAGGCAGCTTCAGTTCGACGAAGAACTCCTTCTCCTTGGGGAAGGCCAGCACTTCGATGCCGGTGTCGGCGGCAATGCCATCGAGCACCGCCTGCGCGGCTTCCGCGCTGTCGGCGGCGACCACGAACCACATGTTCAGACGATGGCTGCGCCGGTAGTTGTGCGCCACCTCGGGGCGCCCGTTGACCTGCGCGGCCACCTCGTCGAAGCGCGCCTCCGGCACCGCCATCGCCGCCAGCACGAAGCGCCCGCCTGCGCGTTCGATCTGGAACAGCGGTCCGAAGCGGGTCAGATCGCCGCGGGCGAGCAGCGAACGCAGGCGCTCAAGCAGCATGTCCTCGCTGCAGCCCAGCTGACGGGCGACCTCGGCGAACGGCCGGTCGACCAGCGGGAAGCCGCCGTGCAGATGCGCGATCAGATGCAGTTCCTCAGGCGACAGCACGATGCCCCTCCTGCGCCACGGCCTCGTGAAAGCGCCGGCTTCCGGTCTGCTTGAAGCGGCGCAGCGAAAACAGCACTTCGGAGCGGTAGGCAGCGGCGCCGCTGCGCGCCGTCGCGCGCGCGATCACCGCGCGCACCGCGTCGCGGTCGCGCCCATGCACCATGCAATAGAGGTTGTACGGCCAATCGACATGGCGCGCCCGGCGATAGCACAGCGTGATACCCGCTTCGTTCGACAGCGCCTCGCCACAGGTATCGACCCGGTCTTCCGGCACGTCGAACACGGTCATCGCGTTCGCCTCGAAGCCCAGTTCGCGGTGGCGCACGATGGCGCCGAAGCGCGACAGCGTGCCGCGTGCCAGCCAGCGTTCGAGCGTCGCCAGCAGGTCGGGCACCGGCTGCCCGAGGCGTTCGGCCCAGGCCTCGAAAGGACGCAGCGCGAGCGGCAGCCCCTGTTCGACCAGAGCGGCGAGCGCGCGCTCGTGAGGTGCGACCGGAGCGCCCTCGCCCGCCGCCGCCATGCAACCCGGCGCCGTGTCGTGGCGAAAATCGAAGCCGAGATCGATGCGGTAGCGGCGGTGCATCGGCAGCCGCAGCGCCGGCAGCCCGCTCGCCGACTCGACGGCGCTCACCGTGCGCTCGACCGCGTCGGCATCGACGCCGGTCACGACGAACCACAGGTTCAACGCATGTTCGCGTTCGTAGTTGTGATTCACCCCTGGCTGCGCCGACACCAGTGCCGCCACCTCTTCCAGCCGGGATGCCGGTACTTTCATGGCGGCCAGCACGGCAGCGCCGCCGGACATCGGCGCGAACACGCCGCCGATCCGGCTGAGCACGCCGGCGCGGTGCAGCGAGCGGTAGCTTGCGAGCACCTCGGCACTGCCGAGCCCGGCGCGCGCCGCCACCACGGCGAACGGCTCATCGACCAGAGGAAAGCCGCGCTGCCACGGGTTGAGCACGCCCAGCAGCGCCGCGTCGAGCGCCAGCGACGGGGGGGCCGCAAGCCTGTCCATGATTCAGAAACCCATGCGCGCGGCGCGCGAGGTGAAGAAGATGCCGCTGGGCGCCTCGACCTCCAGCGTGGCCTGCGTGGCGAGGCTGACGGTGTCGATCACGCTCACCCGGTTGTCGTCGCGCGCGCTGATCCAGACGGCTTCGCCGCGCGGCGTGAATTCCATGTGCAGCACCGCGCGGCCGGGGTTCAGCGTGGCGACGACGGCGAGCGAGCGCGTGTCGATCACCTGCACCCGGTCGTAGTCAGGCACGGCGAAATTCACCCACACCTGGCGGCCGTCCGGACGCGCCATCACGAATACCGGCTGCCCGGCCACCGGAATGCGGCCCACTTCCTGCCAGCTCTCGGTGTCGACCACCAGCACTTCATGCCGGCCGATGGCGGGCAGGAAGGCGCGCCGGCCGGCGACCGCCCAGCCGCGCAGATGCGGCATCTTGTAGACCGGCAGCGCCGCCTCGCCGCGACCGTAGCCGCCGAGGATGCGACGCACCTGCGGCGGCTCCTGCCACAGGTCGAGCATGGCGAGACCGTCCTCGCCGAACAGGCCTGCGATGTAATGGCGGCCGTCGGGCGTCACCAGCGCGTCGTAGGGCTGGCGACCGATGCCGCGGTGGCGCTCGATGCGCGGGTTCGCCGGCTGCGACAGATCGGCGACCCAGATCTCGTCGGCATCGAACAGGCTGTAGGCAAAACGGCGCCCCGGCAGGTCGACCAGGCCGACCACACGCGACAGCCTGTCCGGCGCATAGCGTGCGGGCAGGTCGGCGACCAGCTCCAGCGTGCGCGCGTCGAACACCTTGACGCCGCCCGGCGCATAGTTCTGCGCGGCGACCAGCGAGCCGTCGGCACTGATCGCGCCGCCGATGGAGTTGCCCGCCTGCATGATCCGCTTGTCGACGCGCAGGGTGTGCAGGTTCACCTTGCTCAGCCCGCCGTCGCGGCCGAACACGAAGGCATGCAGACCGTCGCGCGAGAACACCACCGAGGCATGCGACAGATCGCCCAGGCCGTCGACCTCGCCGATCAGCGTGCGATGGCTGGTGTCGACCACCGCCACGCGGCCGCTCGCCCGTTCGATCACCACACCGAGGTCGCCGGTGCCACGCGGCGTGCGCGTCGCGCATGCCGGCAGCGCGGCCGAAGCGGCGAGCAAGGCGAGCATCTTCAGTCCGTCGCGCCTGTTCATCTGCGTCCTCCTGCACCTTCTTCCGGAAAGCCCTGCTTGAGCTGACGGGCGATCCAGGCGGATTCGGTCTCGTTCAGCATGGCGCGCCAGCCCGGCATCGCGGCACCGGGCCGGCCATCGAGGATGGCCGACACGATGTCCTCATCAGTCCGCGCCGCCAGCGCCTCGGTGGTCAAGGCCGGTCCCAGCCCACCGGTCAGCCGCAGGCCGTGACAGGCGCCGCAGTCCTGCCGCACCATGCGCACGAGCTGTGCCTGGCGGTCGGGCGCGGGTACGTCCTGTGCCATCGCCACCGGAGCGGCGATGCACGGCAGCAGCAGCCACAGGGCAGCGCCCCGCATGGCCGCGCCCTCAATGACCGAGAATGAAGGCGACGGCATCCTTGAGCTCCGCATCGCCTATCTTCTCGGGCGGATGCGGCGGCATCGGGATCGCGCCAAAGTTGCCCTTGCCGCCGCTGCGCACCTTGTCGAACAGCGCCGCCGACGCGTCCTGCCCCTTGTACTTGGCCGCGATGTCCTTGTACGTGGGGCCCAGCATCTTGGTCGCGGCGGCGTGACAGCCGGTGCAGCCGGCCTTCTTCATCGCCTCTTCCGCGCCCGCCATCGCACTGCCGGCGGACAAGGCGAACAGAGCGGCCACCATCCACATGCTCTTCATGATCCATTCCTCCTGGTTGCGGGGCGGCGCGATGCCGCCCCTGTCTGCATGGGTCAGTACACGTCGTGCTGGGTGTTGTAGACGTTGAAGTGTCCGGTCGGCGTGATCAGGCGCGGGTCCTTGATCACCGCCTTCAGCTTCAGCGTCCTGTCATCGACCACCACGATGGCGCTCTGCTTGTCCTTGGCCGACCACACCGAGAACCACACCTCGTCGCCCGCCTTGTTGTACTCGGGCTGCACCACGCGCTTGGCGCCGTCATCGGATATGCCTGCCCACTCGGCGATCGGCAGCACCGTGTAGCCCTTGTCGAGGTTGTCGATGTCGAACACCACGACCGACTGCGACACCTTGGGATCGGGATTCAGCGGTGCATCGGAGTACAGGTGCCTGCTCTTCGGATGGCTCTTGATGAACAGCGCGCCGCCGCCCGGCCCCTTGAGCTTGGCAACCTCCTTGAACGCGTACTGCTTGCGCTTCTTCGGGTCGGTGCCGATGAGGGAAATGGAATCGTCGCCAAGGTGGCCGGTCGCCCACACCGGACCGAACTTCGGATGGATGAAGTTGGCGCCGCGGCCAGGGTGCGGAATCTTGCCCACCTCGGTCAGGCCGGCCAGCTTGCCTTCCTTCGCGTCGATGGCTGCGATCTTGTTGCTGTTGTTGGCCGCTACCAGGAAGTAGCGCTTGCTCGAATCCCATCCGCCATCGTGCAGGAAGGGGGCCGAGCCGATCTCGGTCATCTTCAGGGCGTCGAGGTCCGAATAATCCACCATCAGCGTCTTGCCGGTCTCCTTCACGTTCACCAGGAATTCCGGCTTGTAGTGGCTGGCCACGATGCTGGCGACGCGCGGCTCGGGGTGATACTCCTGCGTGCCCACCACCATGCCGCGGGTGCTGACGACCTTGATCGGTTCCAGCGTATCGCCGTTCATGATGGTGAACTGCGGCGGCCAGTAGGCGCCGGCGATCGCCAGCTTGTCCTCGTAGCCCTTGTACTTGCTGGTGTCGACCGAACGCGCCTCGAGACCGATGCGGATTTCCGCCACGTTGTCCGGCGTCGGCATCCAGAGATCGATCATGTTGATCTTGGCGTCGCGGCCGATCACGAACAGGTAGCGACCGGACGCCGACATGCGGGAAATGTGGACCGCATATCCGGTCTTGACGATGTTGATGATTTTCTTCGTATCGCCGTCGATCAGCGCCACCTCGCCGCTGTCGCGCAAGGTAGTGGAAAAGATGTTGTCGAGGTTGTAGCTGTTCATCTTCCGCTTCGGACGCTGATCCGGCGGAACGATCACCTTCCAGGTCTCCTTCATCTGCGCCAGCCCGTACTCGGGCGGGACCGGAGGATCCTGCTGGATGTAGCGCGCCATGATGTCGACCAGCTTGTCGTCCATCTCGCCCGAGGTGAGCCAGTTCGGCATGCCGGCCGGCGAGCCGTAGGCAATGAAGGCCTTCAGGTAGTCGGTGCCGCGCGCCAGCGTAAGGTCGGGAGTGAGCGGCTTGCCGGTCGCCCCCTTGCGCAGTACGCCATGACAGCCGGCACAGCGCTCGAAGTAGGTCTTCCGCGCCAGATCGAACTCGGCCTGCGTCATCGGCGGCGCCTTCGGATTGGTGCTCTGATACATCGGCGCATCCGCCAGCGGCGAGCCACCTGCCTGATAGTTCAGCTCGGGTTGCGAGACCCCCATCTTGTTGTCCTGCGCATACGCAGCGGTGACCGCCATCATGGTCACTGCCAGCGCAGTCAGGCGAAGCTGTATGGAACCTTTCATGAGAATTCTCCATTGCGGTTCGACCGCGCCAGGCGCCCATTCACCTCCGGGCGAGCTCACCCAGCGGCCTTTCATCAACTGACGGCGAGCGGCTGCATTCTGCGCAGCGGGACGCTCCGAGTCCTTGAACTGGTTCAAGGACTCGGAATGCGGTGGCGGGAACAATGCGTGCAGACTGGACACGACGGAGGCGCTGCTCATGTACCTGCTCGACGAACCTCATCTGGCCCGCGGCGGCAGCGACGGCCATCCGCCCTCGCCCGGCTGTGCCAGGGTTACCTTGGTCGGTGCCGGCCCGGGCGACCCCGATCTGCTTACGGTGAAGGCCATGAAGGTGCTGCAGGGCGCATCACTGGTGCTGTACGACCACCTGGTGAGCAAGGACGTCCTGCACTACGTGCCGTCGCATGCCGATCTCATCTATGTCGGCAAGGAATCCTCTCGGCATACCCTGCCGCAGGATGAAATCATCGAGCTGATGGTGCGCCTGGCAAAAGGTGGCCGGCCGGTGGTCCGGCTCAAGGGTGGCGACGGCTACATCTTCGGCCGCGGTGGCGAGGAGGCGCTCGCGCTCGCGCGAGCCGGCGTGCCCTTCGACGTGGTGCCCGGGCTGTCGGCCGCCCAGGGCGCGGGTGCATCGGCGGGCATTCCGCTTACCCACCGCGATCATGCGCAGGCCCTGATTTTCGTGACCGGTCACCGGCAGCAGAACGAAGTCATCGACCTCGACTGGACGATGCTCGCGCGCCCGCGCCAGACCGTCGTCATCTACATGGGCATCGCCAACCTGCAGCAGATCTGCGGACAGCTGATCGCACACGGCCTGCCAGCGGATACGCCGGCCGCGGTGATCGAGCGCGCCACGCTGCCCGATGAGCGGTGCGTCACCGGCAGCGTACGCACCTTGCCGACGCTTGCCATCGTCAACGACGTGAAGCCGCCTGCACTGGTGGTGATCGGCGAAGTGGTGAGCCTGCAGCGTGAACTGTCGGCCGCCGGCCGGCGCAGCGCGGCGCGCTGAACGCTGCCGGGATCTGCGCGGTGCGCCGGGTCCGGGCGACGCGCATGCCGGAGGAGTGGAGCGCGGAGGCGACGCCTCCGCGCGCGTTGACTGCGCTTACTGCGACAAGGCAACCATATGGTCTACTGCGGCCTTCACGTCGTCATCGCTGAGCGATGCGTTGCCGCCGCGCGGCGGCATCATGCCGAGGTTGCCGGTGAATCCTTCGATGGCGTGCTTGTAGAGCACATCGTTACCCTGGGCGATGCGCTCCGCCCACTGTTCCTTCTTGCCCGGAACGGGCGCCCCGGCCACGCCGGAGGCATGACACATCGCGCACACCTTCTTGTACACGCCTTCACCCGCGGAGGGCGCTGCCGCTGCCGGCGCGGGCGCGGCAGCGGGTGCCTGGGCAAGCTGCGCAGGAGCGGAACCGCCCGCCGCGGCAGGTGCCGCATCCTGCTTGCTGCAGCCGTATGCCATTCCCATGGCGATGCACAACAGTCCCAGCAGTTTCTTGTTCATGCGATTTCTCCTGACAGTAAGCACAAAGGGTGGGACCGGAACGGCACCACGGAGTGCGGGAATGTAGTCCTGCCCGCGCCTTCCGGATTGATGTTGCTCAAGCCGGGCCCAAGCGGCGAACGATATGCCTGGTCGCCGCGACCATCGACGGTCATTAAAACCACAATGGTAAATATGACCTGCTCAACTCCGGGTCAGTTCAACCATTGCCTGGATTTTCCTTTCAATTTCAACCATCTGTTCAGTGGCACAGCTTCTGCTATGGCTTCACGGAACCCCACCCACATGAGAACGAGGAGAAGTGTTCATGCTGAACGCGCATGCGGCTGTCGAGGGCACATCCGACGCGCAGCCCTTCTACGCCGCCACCGGTGACGAGGTGTCGCTGTTCGAACGCGCCGCCGAGCACCGGCTTCCGGTGCTGATCAAAGGCCCCACCGGCTGCGGCAAGACGCGCTTCGTGCAGCACATGGCCCATCGGCTTGGGCGCGCGCTCTACACGGTGGCCTGCCACGACGATCTGAGCGCGTCCGACCTGGTCGGGCGACACCTGATCGGCGCAGACGGCACCTACTGGCAGGACGGACCACTCACCCGCGCGGTCCGTGAAGGCGCCATCTGCTATCTGGACGAAGTGATCGAAGCACGCAAGGACACGACCGTCGTGCTGCATCCGCTCACCGATGACCGGCGCATCCTGCCGCTGGACGCCACCGGTGAATGCATTCATGCGGCACCCGGCTTCATGCTCGTGGTGTCGTACAACCCCGGATACCGCAACCTGCTCAAGGGACTGAAGCCGAGCACGCGCCAGCGCTTCGTCGCGATGTCCTTCGACTACCCGGCGGGCGAGCTGGAACAGCGCATCGTCATGCACGAGAGCGGCGCCGACCGCGATACCTCGGCGACGCTGGTCCGGCTCGCCGTCGCGCTGCGCCATCTCGGCGGCCACGACATCGAGGAAGCGCCGTCGACCCGCCTGCTCGTCCACGCAGCCCGGCTGATCGGCAGCGGCATCGCGCCGCTGCAGGCCTGCGCCGCCGCACTGGCCGAACCTCTCACCGACGACCCCACCACCCGGGCCGCCATTCTCGACGTGGTTCGCCTGCATTTCTCCGATGCACGCACCGCGTCGATCCACCTTTCCCACTGAAGCCGCACCGAAACGGAGGTCACGATGTCAGAAAGATTCACCAAGAGCATGGCCCGCAACATCTACTACGGTGGCGGTGCCTTCTTCTTCCTGCTGTTCATTGCGCTCACCTTCGACACGGTGAACGCGCTGCCCAAACGCGAGAACCGCGAGCATCTGACGGAATCGGTCGCCGCCGGCAAGGCGCTGTGGGAGAAGAACAACTGCATCGGCTGCCACTCGCTGCTCGGCGAGGGCGCCTACTTCGCGCCCGAACTCGGCAACGTGTTCGTACGCCGGGGCAACAACGACGAACAGGCCTTCAAGGCCTACTTCGCCGTGTGGATGAAGGCCATGCCCACCAAGGTCGAGGGGCGTCGCCAGATGCCCCAGTTCAACCTGAGCGAGCAGGAGATCGAGCACCTCGCCGACTTCCTGATCTGGACCTCGCGCATCGACACCAACAACTGGCCGCCCAACGTCGAAGGCTGATCGCGCCACTCAAACAAGAAAGGACAGACACATGAAATACCGTTCCCAGAGTGTCGCGAAGCTGTACTTCACCTTCGCGCTCCTGCTCTTCATCGGACAGATCGTGTTCGGCCTCGTACTGGGCACCCAGTACGTCATCGGCGACTTCCTGTTCCCGGCCATCCCGTTCAACGTCGCCCGCATGGTGCATACCAACCTGCTCATCGTATGGCTGCTGTTCGGCTTCATGGGCGCCACCTACTACCTGCTGCCGGAAGAGACGCAGTGCGAGCTCTACAGCCCGGGACTGGCCAAGGTCCTCGGCTGGGTGTTCGCCATCGCCGGTGCGCTCACCATCATCGGCTACCTGTCGGTGCCTTACGCGAAGCTCGCCGAGATGACGCACAACGAACTGCTGCCAACCATGGGGCGAGAGTTCCTGGAGCAGCCCACGATCACCAAGATCGGCATCGTCATCGTCGCGCTCGGCTTCATATTCAACGTCGGCATGACCGTGCTGCGCGGACGCAAGACGGTCGTGAACATGGTGCTGCTGACCGGCCTGGTCGGCCTGGCGGTGTTCTTCCTGTTCTCCTTCTACAACCCGAAGTCGCTGACGCTGGACAAGTACTTCTGGTGGTGGGTGGTTCATCTGTGGGTTGAAGGCGTGTGGGAACTGATCCTTGGCGCCATCCTTGCCTTCATCATGATCCGCGTCACCGGGGTTGACCGAGAAGTGGTCGAGAAATGGCTCTACCTCATCATCGCCATGGCACTGATCAGCGGCATCCTCGGCACCGGCCACCACTTCTTCTTCATCGGCGCCCCCGAGTACTGGCTGTGGATCGGCTCCATCTTCTCCGCCGTCGAGCCGCTGCCCTTCTTCATGATGATGGTGTTCGCCTTCAGCATGCTGAAGCGCCGTCGCATGGACCATCCGAACAAGGCCGCCATCACCTGGGCCACGGGCACGACCATCATGGCCTTCCTCGGCGCGGGCGTCTGGGGCTTCCTGCATACGCTGGCCCCGGTGAACTACTACACCCACGGCACGCAGATCACCGCGGCGCACGGCCATCTCGCCTTCTTCGGCGCCTACGTGATGATCGTGCTGGCCATCATTTCCTACGCCAGTCCCATCATGGCCGGGCGCCAGTGCAACAGTCCGGCGGCGCAGAAGCTCGAGATCGCCGCCTGCTGGACCATGTGCATCGCGATGCTGGCGATCACGCTGCTGCTCACCCTCGCCGGCTACATGCAGGTGTCGATGCAGCGTCTGCCGCAGAGCGAGCTCGCGATGTCCTTCATGGCCACGCAGGACGAGATCGCCAAGGTGTACTGGGCCCGCCTGGCTGCCGGCGTGGTGTTCGGCGTCGGCGTGCTGATGTACCTGGCCAGCTTCTGGGTCGCACGCGCGACCCATCACAGCGCCCCGAAGCTGGCCACCGCCAGCTGACGACGCGGCCGGCCTCCCTCCCCGGAGGCCGGCCTTGACCGGAACGCGGGAGCACCTTCATGGAAGAACAGGTCGGCATCGGCTGGCATCGCCTGATCACCCGTCTGGCCGAAGGACGCGCGCCCGCTGCACACATCGCGCTCGACGGCGTGTCACCGCGGCTCAACACGGTACTGCGGGCACTCGGCGGCGACGCCGGCCTCGCCATCCGGCCGGCAACCGAGCGCGCGCTGGCGCCACCGCGCAAGCTGCTGCAGAAGATCGCCGGCACCGGACGGCGGCACGCGCTGCCCTGCCGCGACGACGAGGGACTCAGGCTGCCGCCGAGGCTGGACGCCTTCGAGGACGCCGAACTGAACCGCGAACTGGCCTTGTGGCTGGTGGCCCTGGCCAGCCAGCCGGACACGCACCGCACCGACGGCGACTGGGTGGACTGGAACCGGCGGCTGTGCGCGCGCGCGCTGCATCAGTATCCGGGTCTGACCGGCAGCTACCGGCGCATGGTGAGCGCGCATCTGGCCCGACGCCCTCCGGCCGACCACCTGCCCCCGGCCCAGGCCCGGCGCGAACAGGCGGTGCGCAGCGCGCTCCTCGATCCGCACACGCCGATCGTCGCCGCGCATGCGGCCGGCGACCCGCATCCGGTGCCGCTCTGGCTCTACCCGGACGCGCCGCGCGCGGGCCGCACCGCAACGCGCAGCGACGACCCGGACAGCGAACCGGCGGCGGCGCGCAAGCCGGGCGAACGCACCGGCCAGCGCAAGCGTGCCGAGTACGTAGAGGACGTAGACGGGCGCGACGGCCTGCTGGTATTCCGTCTCGAAAGCCTGTTCTCGTGGTCGGAGTTCATCCCGCTCGACCGCACTGCCGACGACGACGACGAGGACGCGGCGCGCACCGCCGACGACCTGGACCATCTGTCCATCGCCCGCAACGCCTCGACCACGGCGTCGCGGGTGCGCGTCGATCTCGACCTGCCGTCGGCCGCCGAAGACGATGTTCCGCTCGGCGGCGGCATCCTGCTGCCGGAGTGGGACTGGCGCAGCGGCACGCTGCGCCCGGCGCACTGCCGCGTGATCCCGATGCTGCCTCGCGACGCGCAGCCGGCGCCGCTCCCACCCAGGCTGATGCCGGCGGCGACCGAGTTGCGGCGCCGCTTCGAATCGCTGCGTCCGCAGGCGAACTGGCTGCACAGACAGACCGACGGCGAACAGCTCGACCTGGCCGCCTGCGCCGATTTCACCGCCGCCCGCCTGCGTGGCGAAGCCTGCGGCGAGCCGCGCGTATGGCGTCGCCGCGTACCGCAACACCGCAATCTCGCCTGCCTGGTGCTGGCCGATCTGTCGCTGTCGACCGAGGCGGCCGTCGACAACGAGCACCAGGTGATAGACGTCGTGCGCGACAGCCTGCAACTGCTCGGCGAAGCGCTCGATGCCGGCGGCGACGCCTTCGCCATGTACGGCTTCTCGTCGCGCCGGCGCGACCATGTGCGCATGACGCTGATCAAGAACTTCGCCGACCGCTGGGGCGATGCGGTGCGCGGGCGCGTGCAGTCGCTGCGACCCGGCTACTACACGCGCATGGGCGCGGCGATACGGCAGGCCACCGAAATCCTGCGCCATCAGCCGGCGGAGCAGCGCCTGCTGCTGCTGCTGACCGACGGCAAGCCGAACGATCTCGACCTCTACGAGGGCCGCTACGGCATGGAGGACACGCGTCACGCGCTGGTGGAAGCGCGCCGTGCCGGACTGCAGCCCTTCTGCGTCACGATAGACCAGGAAGCGGCCGACTATCTTCCGCATCTGTTCGGCGCGCAGCGCTACCGTCTGCTGCGCCGCGCGCAGGAACTGCCGCGCATGCTGCCGCAGCTCTACCTGCTGCTGACCGGACGCAACGCATGAGCCAGGTCGTCGAGCTGAAGCGGTCGCCGGAGCTGCCGGGTGATTTCGCGATGTGGTGCTTCATCCTGGCCGAGCTTCTGGTGTTCGCGATGATCCTGTGTTCGCTGGCCTGGGCGCGCAGCCAGTGGCCCGACATGTTCGCCGCCGGATCGGCCGGACTGGATCGCCTGGCGGGCCTCACCAACACCCTGGTTCTGCTGTCCGGCAGCTATGCCGCAGCGCGCGGCATCGCAGGCGGAACCGGCAGGAGCGTATCGGTCGGATTCGCGCTGGCGGCGGGCAGCGGCCTGCTGTATGCGGTGGTGAAGTGCGCGGAATACGTGCACATGTATGGCGCCGGCCTCACCCTGCGCACCGACACCTTTCACTTCTTCTACTTCTTCGGCACCGCCTTCCACCTGATGCATGTGCTTCTGGGCATGGTCATGCTGCTGGTGGTCGCGCTGCGAGCCCGCCGCGAGGCGCGCCTGGACGATCAGCGCCGGCGCAGCGCGGACGCGGTGGCGGCCTACTGGCACATGGTCGATCTGGTGTGGCTCATCCTCTTTCCGCAGCTCTATCTGTTCTCATGACCGACGAAACCCTCAGCCAGCCGCACACCTCGCCGTCCGGTCGCCTCACCGCCGCCTGGCTGCTTCTGGTCGGGCTGACGCTCGCCAGCGGCGTCCTGGCCGATCAGCAGGGCGCCCTGCTGACGGAAGGGGCGGTGCTCGCGCTGGCGGCCTTCAAGGGCCGCTGCGTCGCGCTGCGTTTCATGGGACTGGAGCATGCGCCAGCCTGGCTGCGGCGCGCAGTGCTCGGATGGCTGTTCGGCGTGGTCGGCTTCATCGCGCTCACGCTGATCTGAGCAGCGTCCGCGGTGCAGACCCAGCATGATCACGAAGGCCTTCCGTTGACCCTGGTCAATTCAGCGAAGCGCACGCTAGCCGGATAGTTCTTCCGGACGATGGCCACCCGGAAAACATCGTTCTTCGGAACGCCGGGCGACCGTCACTCCGAAGGATTTCCGCCCTCCAGTGCGGCCCGTAGCATCCCTACGTAATCAAGCGGAGGGAGAACGGCCATGACAAGGAAGGGACAGGCGCTGTCGGTGCTGATCGTCAGCACCCTCGCGTTCACCGTGTGTTTCATGGTGTGGATGATGTTCGGCGTGATCGGCATCCCCATCAAGAAGGCACTCGATCTGAACGCCACCCAGTTCGGTCTGCTGACCGCCACGCCGGTGCTCACCGGTTCGCTGGTGCGCGTACCGCTCGGCATCTGGACCGACAAGTACGGCGGCCGCATCGTGATGGCGCTGCTGATGGCGGCCACCGTGCCGGCGATCTGGCTGATGAGCTATGCCACCGAGTACTGGCACTTCCTCGTGATCGGCCTGTTCGTCGGTCTGGCCGGCGGCTCGTTCTCGGTCGGCACCCCCTATGTCGCGCGCTGGTTCCCGAAGGATCAGCAGGGCTTCGCGATGGGCGTCTATGGCGCCGGCAACTCGGGCGCGGCGGTGAACAAGTTCGTCGCACCGGCGCTGCTGGTCGCTTTCGGCTGGACCATGGTGCCGCAGGTGTACGCCGCCATCATGCTCGGCACCGTCATCATCTTCTGGCTGTTCAGCCACAGCGATCCGGCGCATCTGGTGCCGAGCAACGTGCGCTTCGTCGACCAGCTGAAGGCGCTGAAGGATCCGCGCGTGCTGAAGTACTGCCAGTACTACAGCATCGTGTTCGGCGGCTATGTCGCGCTGAGCCTGTGGATGGTGCAGTACTACGTCGGCGAGTACGGCCTCGACATCCGCGCCGCCGCGCTGCTGGCCGCCTGTTTCTCGCTGCCCGGCGGCGTGCTGCGTGCCATCGGCGGCTGGCTGTCGGACAAGTACGGCGCGCACAGCGTCACCTGGTGGGTGCTGTGGGTGAGCTGGATCTGCCTCTTCCTGCTCAGCTATCCGCAGACCCATTTCACCATCGTCACGGTGGAGGGCCCGAAGACCTTCGACATCGGCCTCAACGTGTATGCCTTCACCGGCCTGATGTTCATCCTCGGCATCGCCTGGGCCTTCGGCAAGGCCAGCGTGTTCAAGTACATCAGCAACGACTACCCGGCCAACATCGGCACCATCAGCGGCATCGTCGGCCTGGCGGGCGGCCTCGGCGGCTTCGTGCTGCCCATCATGTTCGGCGCCCTGCTCGATCTCACCGGCATACGCTCCTCGGCCTTCATGCTGATGTACGGCGTGGTGTGGGTGTCGCTGATCTGGATGTACTTCACCGAAGTCCGCCGCACCCCGCTGATGGACGACACGTCCGCAGCCCAGTCCTGAACCGGACACCACGGAGATCATCATGAACGCAAGCACACACGCCGGCACAGGTCCGGTACAGGGCGCTCCCAGAGGCCCCGATGTCGAGGACTGGCGGCCGGAGGACGACGCCTTCTGGGAATCGACCGGCAAGAAGGTGGCCTACCGCAACCTGTGGATCTCGATTCCCGCCCTGCTGTGCGGATTCGCGGTCTGGGGCATGTGGGGCATCATCACCGTGCAGATGCTCAACCTCGGCTTCCCCTTCACCCAGGACGAGCTGTTCACGCTGACCGCCATCGCCGGCATCTCGGGTGCAACGATGCGCATCCCGGCGTCCTTCCTGATCAGGCTGGCCGGTGGCCGCAACACCATCTTCCTGACCACGGCCATGCTGCTGGCACCGGCCATCGGCACCGGCATCGCGCTGCAGCACACCGACTGGCCGCTGTGGGTGTTCCAGCTGATGGCACTGTGGTGTGGCGTCGGCGGCGGCAACTTCGCCAGTTCGATGTCCAACATCAGCACCTTCTTCCCGAAGCGGCTGCAGGGCACTGCGCTGGGCCTCAATGCCGGCCTCGGCAACTTCGGCGTGACGACGATGCAGATCGTCATCCCGCTGGTGATGACCGTGCCGCTGCTCGGCGCCTTCGGCGGCGAGCCGATGACGCTGATGAAGGACAGCGGCTGGATCTTCGGCAAGATCGCCGCCGGCACGCCGACCTGGATCCAGAACGCCGGCTTCGCCTGGGTGCTGTCGCTGGTGCCGCTGTCCATCCTGTGCTGGTTCGGCATGAATAACCTGAAGGCGGTGTCGCCCGACACCGGCAACCCCATCGTCGCCTTCTCGAAGATCACCTATCTGTACACGCTGGCCTTCGTACC
>JAVEVQ010000040.1:0-30269 GCA_034004945.1 Methyloversatilis sp.
CGGATCGGGCGGCAGCCGTAACACCGGCATGACGACGCGCTGCTGTCTGGAACGGGCATATCGCGGCTGCCCCGATCCTGTGCCGGAACCTGGGGCGCCGGCACCGTGGGATGAAGTGACGCCCAACGCCGCCCTTGAGCCGACGAAAACCGCGTAGCGGTTTGAGGTCGGATCAAAGGGCTTGTTATGCAGCACATTACCTTTACCTGAGGCAACATGATTAAGAGATATTGCGACTGCTGCGGCGACGAAATTACCGACCGCAACAAGGTTGACGGTGAGCACTCACGGCTCACCGGCGAAGCGCGCAAGCTGGGCGGACATGTGATGCTGAGGGTTGAAGTTATCACCGCTAAGGACAGCACCTGGAACGACGGCGACTTCTGCAAATACTGCATCATCGACGCCATCACGCGGGCAGACGACCGCCCGAAGTCTGCGAGTGCTGCATAACGTGAGGTCGACGCCAGATTCGGCGAGTAAGCAGGCGTCTGTCCGGATAAGCCGTCAAACCGGACATCAAATTCGCTTTGCATTTTCTGGGTCTCCGGTCTATTGCTGTGTTTACGTACAGTACGAAAGAGACCATGAAACCGGACATCCACTCGCCCGGCGCTCCGTCGCCCGCCCAGCCTCGGCTGCTTGATCGCATGCGCGATGCCATCCGTTTGCGAAACTATAGCGTGCGCACCGAGAAATCGTATCTCGGATGGGTACGTCGCTACATCCGGTTTCACGGCCTCAGGCACCCGGCGGAGATGGGCGGGGTGGAGGTTGAAGCCTTCCTGTCTCATCTTGTTTCGCATCGCGATGTGGCGGCGGCGACCCAGCAGCAGGCGCTGGCGGCGATCCTCTTTCTCTATCGGGATGTGCTGGGCGTCCAGTTGCCCTGGCTGGATAACGTCGTGCGGCCGAAGAAGCCGCGGCGGTTGCCGACCGTGCTCAACCGCGACGAGGTGATGCGGGTGCTCGCGTTGATGGATGGCCGTCACGGCCTGATGGCGCGCCTGCTCTATGGTTCCGGCATGCGGTTGATGGAATGCCTGCGGCTGCGGGTGAAGGACGTCGATCTGCAGCGCCGCGAGATCATGGTGCGGGAGGGCAAGGGCAACAAGGACAGGGTGACGGTGCTGCCGGAAACGCTGGTTGCACCTCTGGCGGCGCAACTGCAGCGTGCGCGCGCGCTTTTCGAGCTCGATCAGGCGCAGGGCCGCGCCGGCGTGTTCATGCCGGATGCGCTGGACCGGAAGTATCCGGCCGCCGGTGCGTCATGGGGCTGGTTCTGGGTGTTTCCCGCCGACGGCCATTCGGTCGACCCGCGCACCGGTGTGGTTCGCCGTCATCACATGCACGAGAAGTCGCTCCAGCGCGCGCTTCAGATTGCATCGCGACAGGCAGGCATCACGCGGCAGGTGTCTGTGCATACGCTGCGCCATTCGTTCGCAACCCACTTGCTGGATTCGGGGCAGGACATCCGCACCATCCAGCAACTGCTCGGCCATGCGGATGTCAGCACCACGATGATCTACACCCACGTGCTGAATCGCGGGGCGCACGGCGTCCGGTCGCCGCTGGATGCATTGGGGATGGTTCGCTGAGGGACGGAGGATTTCGGCGGAATGCGCCCTGTTTTGCGGAGCCCCTTGACCCAACCTAACTTAGTCCTCAGACTTAGTCCGATTAATCCTTCTCAGGAGTCGCTATGCCGCTGATCGTCAATGTGCATGAAGCCAAGACGAATTTTTCGCGTTTGCTGGAGCAGGCTCACGCCGGACAGGAGATTGTGCTGGCGAAGGCGGGCAAGCCCTATGCACGTCTGGTGCCCTTGGCGCCCGAATCGGCTGGCCGGCGACCCGGCAGATTGTCCGGCCGCATCGGTGCGTCTTTTTTCGAGCCCTTGCCTGAGGACGAGGCACGCGTTTGGGAGGGCAGATGAAGGCGCTGCTCGACACCCATGCGCTGCTCTGGTGGTGGACGGACGACCCTCTGCTCTCAGCGACGGCTCGCTCCTTCATCCAGAACCAGGACAACACCATTCTGGTCAGCGCAGCGAGCGCCTGGGAAATTGCGACCAAGTATCGTCTTGGCAAATTGGAATCAGCCGCCGAGGCGGTGTCACGTTTTCACGAACTGGCCACGCTTGACGCCTTCGAGCATCTGCCGGTGACGAGCCTGCACGCGCTGCGCGCAGGTACGCTGGAAGTCGACCACCGTGACCCCTTCGACCGCATGCTGGCCGCGCAATGCGAACTCGAAGGGGTGCCGCTGATCACGTGCGACGCAGCTTTTGCCGGCTTTCGCGTACAGACGATGTGGTGAGGTGGGCAGATCCGGTCCTGGGAGTGCGCCCCTCTCCCGCATCAGCGTGAGAGGGGAACGATCGGAGCGCCGCCTCAGCCGCCCAGCTTCTTCTTCAGCAGCTCATTCACCTGCGCCGGGCTGGCTTTGCCGCGGCTGGCTTTCATCACCTGACCGACCAGGGCGTTGAAGGCCTTTTCCTTGCCGGCGCGGTATTCCTCGACCGATTTCGGGTTGGCGGCCAACACCTCGTCGATGATGGGTTCGATGGCTGAGGCGTCGGTCACCTGCTTCAGGCCCTGCGCGTCGATGATGGCGTCGGCGTCCTTGCCTTCGCCGTTCCACAGCGCGTCGAACACCTTCTTGGCGATGCTGTTCGAGATCGTGTTGTCGGCGATGCGGGCGACCAAGCCGGCGAGCTGGGCCGGGCTGACCGGGCTTTGCGCGATGTCGCGTTCTTCGCGGTTCAGGCGCGCAGCCAGCTCGCCCATGACCCAGTTGGCGAGCGGCTTCGCCTGCGCCGCGCCGGCGATGGCGAGCGCGTCGGTGAAGTACTGGGCGGTTTCACGGCTGGCGGTGAGGCCGGCGGCGTCGTAGGCGGACAGGCCGTATTCGCTCTGCAGGCGCGCAGCCAGCGCGGCCGGCAGTTCGGGCATGGCGCGGCGCACTTCGTCCACCCACTCGGTGGCGATCACCAGCGGCGGCAGGTCGGGGTCGGGGAAGTAGCGGTAGTCGTGCGCGTCTTCCTTGCTGCGCATCATGCGGGTTTCGCCGGTGTCCGGGTCGAACAGCACGGTGGCCTGCTGGATCATGTGGCCGTCCTCGATCTGTTCGATCTGCCAGTTGATTTCGTAATCGATGGCCTGCTGCAGGAAGCGGAAGCTGTTCAGGTTCTTGATTTCGCGGCGGGTGCCCAGCGGCTCGCCGGGGCGGCGCACGCTCACGTTGGCGTCGCAGCGGAAGCTGCCTTCCTGCATGTTGCCGTCGCAGATGTCGACCCAGCGCACCAGCGCGTGCAGCGCGCGCGCGTAGGCCACCGCCTCGGCGCTCGACGACATGTCGGGCTCGCTGACGATTTCCAGCAGCGGCGTGCCGGCGCGGTTCAGGTCTATGCCGGACATGCCATGGAAATCTTCGTGCAGGCTCTTGCCGGCGTCTTCTTCGAGGTGGGCGCGGGTGAGGCGCACCACTTTTTCGTAAGCCTTGTCACCCTCGCCGACGCGTATCGTCAGCGTGCCGCCCTGCACCACCGGCAGTTCGTACTGGCTGATCTGATAGCCCTTCGGCAGGTCCGGGTAGAAGTAATTCTTGCGCGCGAACACCGAGCGCGGCGCGACGGTGGCGCCGATGGCGAGGCCGAAGCGGATGGCGCGCTCGACGGCGGCGCGGTTCATCACCGGCAGCACGCCGGGCAGCGCCAGGTCGACCGGGCTGGCCTGCGCGTTGGGCGCGGCGCCGAAAGCGGTCGAGCTGCCGGAGAAGATTTTCGAGGCCGTGTTCAGCTGGGTATGTGTTTCCAGCCCGATCACGACTTCCCAGTTCGCTCTGCTCATGGTGCGTTCTCTCTGTGCTTTACCGGCAGTTGCCGGTCCTGCGGCTCACCAGCGTGGGCCACAGGTAATCGTGTGCGCCGGGCGTGCAGTACGCGGCGCAGTTGCGGTAGGACACGGTCACTTCGTCCTTCTGTTCCCACATGCTGATGGTGCAGGCACCGGCGACCAGCGTGGGCGTGTGATCGAAACTCGTCTGCCGGAAGGCCGACAGGTCGAAGCTGCAGCGACCCTTGCGGCCCATGTTCACGTCGGACGCGAAACGTTCGACCTTCGAATTCTTCACTTCCAGCTGCAGCCGCCCTTCGGTGCCGACGTCGTCGCGGTAGCTGCAGTCGGCCTTCGCCTGCAGCGGCCGCGCCGGGATCGGCAGCGGCTTGGTGCTCTTGATCGGCGGCTTCGGACGGGCTGCTTCCGGCGCCGGGGGCGGCAGCGGTCGCTGCGGCGTCGGCGGTTTCTGCAGCGGCGCGCAGCCGGCCAGCAGCGCCAGCGCCGCGATCAGCGGCAGCGCGAAACGGGCGGTCAAAGCAGTTCGTCCCGCTTCTTGCGCAGACCGTCGGGCATCTCCAGCGAGGTCTTGTCCCAGCCCTCGATGTCGAGCACGCGGTCGAGCGCCTCCTCGAGCAGCGCGTGGGCGCGGAAGACGGCGTCGGCGATGATGCGGTGGCTGTCGGCCATGTCGGGCATTTCGCTCATGCAGTTCATCTGGTACTGGTGCAGCGTGCGCAGTTCCATCATCTGTGCCGCCAGCTGGGCCGGGCAGGCGCACATGTAGATGCCGGCCTGGTCCAGTATCAGTTGCAGCTGCGTGCTGCTGTAGCGAAATGTCTGCATCGTGTCAGGTCCGCACGGCCGTTCCGAAGGAACTGAGCTCCACCACAGCCATTGAAACGAGCGTCGCGCCGCCCGCAGGGCCGCCCCAAGGGCGAGCGCAGCCCCCTCGGGGGGGTGAGGCAGGGGTTTCGCGGCGCATTGTGCCGCGCCTGCCGAACGGGTCGGCTGTGCAAAGCCGACCCTGCGCGAACGCAGTGAGCGTGGGGGCTTGTTTCATCTCAGGTTTCCGGTGTGCGCAGGTGCCAGTCGGTCGCCTGCTGGAACTGATGGGCGGCGCCCAGCATGCGTGCCTCGTCGAACCAGCGGCCGACGATCTGCAGGCCGACCGGCAGGCCGTCGGCGCCGAAGCCGGCCGGAATGCTCATGCCGGGCAGGCCGGCCAGATTGATCGACGTGGTGTAGATGTCGCCCAGATACACCGCCAGCGGGTCTTCGTCGTTCTGGCCGATGCGGTAGGCGGTGTTCGGCGTGGTCGGCCCCATGATCAGATCGCACTGCGCGAAGGCTGCCTCGTAATCCTCGGCGATCAGCCGGCGAACCTTCTGCGCCTGCAGGTAGTAGGCGTCGTAGTAGCCGTGCGACAGCACATAGGTGCCGATCAGGATGCGCCGCTTCACCTCTTCGCCGAAGCCCTGGGCGCGCGTCTTCGCGTACATGTCGTCGAGGTTGCCGTACTCGGGTGCGCGGTAGCCGTAGCGCACGCCGTCGAAGCGGCTGAGGTTGGAGCTGGCTTCGGCCGGCGCGATGACGTAGTAGGCCGGTACGGCCATGCCGGCGCGCGGCAGGCTCACCTCGACGGTGATGGCGCCCAGCGTGCGGAAGGTGGCGAGCGCGGCATCGACCGCGGCGCGCACGTCGGCCGACATGCCGTCGCCGAAGAACTCCTTCGGCACACCGATGCGCAGGCCGGCCAGCGGCTGCGCCAGCGCGCGGGTGTAGTCCTCGGCCGGGCGCTGCAGGCTGGTCGAGTCGCGCTCGTCGAAGCCGGCGAAGGCGTTCAGCAGCAGCGCGCAGTCTTCCGCGGTGCGCGCCATCGGGCCGCCCTGGTCGAGGCTGGAGGCGTAGGCGATCAGGCCCCAGCGCGACACGATGCCGTAGGTGGGCTTGATGCCGCTGATGCCGCAGAAGGCGGCCGGCTGGCGGATCGAGCCGCCGGTGTCGGTGCCGCTGGCGGCCGGCGCCAGGCCGGCGGCGATGGCGGCGGCCGAACCGCCGCTCGACCCGCCGGGCACGTGCGCGGTGTTCCACGGGTTGCGCACCGCGCCGTAGTAGCTCGATTCATTGGTCGAGCCCATCGCGAACTCGTCCATGTTGGTGCGCCCCAGCGTGACCAGGCCGGCGGCGCGCGAGCGCTCGATCAGGCCGGCGTCGTAGGGCGCGGCGAAGCTTTCCAGCATCTTCGAGCCGCAGCGCGCGTGCCAGCCGGTCTGGCAGAAGATGTCCTTGTGCGCGATCGGTACGCCGGTCAGCGGGCCGGCGCGGCCTTCGGCGCGCAGCGCGTCGGCGGCGCGGGCCTCGGCCAGCGTCTGTTCGTCGTTCAGCTCGACATAGGCGTTCAGCGTCGCGTTGGTGTCGCGGATGCGCGTCAGGTAGTCCTGCGCCAGCTCGACGGCCGACGCTTCGCCGGCCGCCAGCCTGGCAGCCAGCGACTTCACGGTTTCGGGGGTGCTCATTCGATCACTCACTCGATGACTTTGGGGACGAGGTAGAGGCCGTCCTCGACCGCCGGGGCCACCGCCTGGCAGGCGGCGCGGCGGTCGCTTTCGGTCACGCGGTCCTCGCGCAGGCGCAGCACCAGATCGGTGGCGTGCGCCATCGGCTCGACGCCGGTGGTGTCGATGGCCTGCAGCTGCTCGATCAGGCCGAGCATGGAATTGAGGCGACTGCGCGTGCGCTCGAGTTCGGCGTCCGGCAGTTCGATGCGCGCCAGCTTCGCGATGTGGCGGACTTCTTGGTCGGTCAGGGACATGGAATGCAGATCCGGGGTGTCGGGTGCCGGGGGCGCCCGCATGCAAAGATGTTTCGGTTCAAGGAGCTTATGCACTGATGGGTTATCATTATGAACCATTCAGGCTGCCCGCCCGGCAGCCGGCCCGAACGTCCGGCCGCCATCCGCGGCCCGGGTCCGACGAAAGCTGCCGCCGGGTCGCCCGCCGCAATACCGCTGCTGACCACACCCGACCCGATTCCTGTTCCGGCCGCTGAGCGGCCGCTTTCATATAAGACCATCCATGTTCGGTTTCCTGCGTTCCTATTTTTCCAATGATCTGGCCATCGACCTCGGTACCGCCAACACGCTGATCTACGTGCGCGGTCAGGGCATCGTGCTGGACGAGCCCTCGGTCGTCGCCATCCGCACCGAAGGCGGCCCCAACGCGAAGAAGACCATCCAGGCCGTGGGTCTGCAGGCCAAGCTCATGCTGGGCAAGACGCCGGGCAACATCACCGCCATCCGGCCGATGAAGGACGGCGTGATCGCCGACTTCACGGTGACCGAGCAGATGCTCAAGCAGTTCATCAAGAAGGTGCACGACTCGCGGCTGTTCTCGCCTTCGCCCCGGATAATCATCTGCGTGCCCTGCGGCTCCACCCAGGTCGAACGTCGTGCCATCCGTGAATCGGCGCTCGGCGCCGGTGCCAGCCAGGTGTACCTGATCGAGGAACCGATGGCCGCCGCGATCGGCGCCGGCCTGCCGGTGTCGGAAGCGACCGGCTCGATGGTGGTCGATATCGGCGGCGGTACCACCGAAGTCGGCGTGATCTCGCTCGGCGGCATGGTGTACGCCGGCAGCGTGCGCGTCGGCGGTGACAAGTTCGACGAAGCCATCATCAATTACATCCGCCGCAACTACGGCATGCTGATCGGCGAAACCACCGCCGAGGCGATCAAGAAGGAAATCGGCTCCGCCTTCCCCGGCTCCGAAGTGAAGGAGATGGAAGTGAAGGGCCGCAATCTGGCCGAAGGCATCCCGCGCAGCTTCACCATTTCGTCGAACGAAATCCTCGAGGCGCTGACCGAGCCGCTGAACCAGATCGTGTCGGCGGTGAAGAGCGCGCTCGAACAGACCCCGCCGGAACTGGGCGCCGACATCGCCGAGCGCGGCATGGTGCTGACCGGAGGCGGCGCGCTGCTGCGCGACCTCTACCGCCTGCTGATGGAAGAGACCGGCCTGCCGGTGGTGGTGGCCGACGACCCGCTCACTTGCGTGGTGCGCGGCTCCGGCACCGCGCTGGAGAAGATGGACCAGCTCGGCAGCATCTTCGCCAACGAGTGATTTCCGGCTGATGTCACGGTCACAGGTTGCGCCCGGCTTTGTGGGAGCGGCCTTCGGTCGCGATGCGGCTCATCACGACCGCGGAGCTTCGATGCAGGCAGCTATCGCGAGCAAGCTCGCTCCCACAAAAACCCCGGCTCTGGCCGCGGATCGGGCGCCTGCTCCTGTGGGAGCGGCCTCTGGCCGCGATGCGGCTCATGCCGACCGCGGAGCTTCGATGCAGGCAGCTATCGCGAGCAAGCTCGCTCCCACAAAAAACCCGGCTCTGGCCGCGGATCGGGCGCCTGCTCCTGTGGGAGCGGCCTCTGGCCGCGATGCGGCTCATGCCGACCGCGGAGCTTCGATGCAGGCAGCCATCGCGAGCAAGCTCGCTCCCACAAAAACCCCGGCTCTGGCCGCGGATCGGGCGCCTGCTCCTGTGGGAGCGGCCTCTGGCCGCGATGCGGCCCTTGCCGACCGCGGAGCTTCGATGCAGGCAGCTATCGCGAGCAAGCTCGCTCCCACAAAAACCCCGGCTCTGGCCGCGGATCGGGCGCCTGCTCCTGTGGGAGCGGCCTCTGGCCGCGATGCGACCCTTGCCGACCGCGGAGCTTCGATGCAGGCAGCTGTCGCGAGCAAGCTCGCTCCCACGAAACCGGCGCTGGCCTGGTGGGAGCGGCCTCTGGCCGCGATGCGGCGGTGGTGCGGCGCAACGCTGGTGTTACTTGCTCCCGTACGGCAGCAAGGTTCCCGTCTTCATCTTCGACAAGCGATTTCCTGACTGATGGCTTCACCGGTCGCCGGACATTCCCCACCGCCGTTCTTCCGGCGCGGCCCGGCGCCGCTCGTGCGCCTCGTGCTGCTGGCCAGCGCCTCGCTCACGCTGATCGTGGTCGACTACCGGCTGCACTATCTCGAACTGGTGCGCCAGGCGGTGTCGGTCGTGACCACGCCGCTGCAGGTCGCGGCCGGCATGCCGGTGGCCGGCGTCCGCTCGGCCGGCGAATACTTCGCCGACATCGCCCGGCTGCAGGCGGAGAACGCGCAGCTGCTGCGCGAGCACACCGAACTGGCGACGATACGGTTGCGCCAGGAACAGCTCGACCAGGAGAACACCCGGCTGCGCGCGCTGCTCGACATGCGCGAGCGGGTGAAGGTCGATGCGCGCGTGGCCGAAGTGATCTACGCGGTGCGCGACCCCTTCTCGCGTCGCGTCGTCGTCGACAAGGGCCTCACCCACGGCATCGAGCCGGGCAGCCCGGTGGTGGACGACGTCGGCGTGATCGGCCAGGTCACCCGCGTCTATCCGCTCAATGCCGAGGTCACCCTCATTTCCGACAAGGACCAGGCGCTGCCGGTGCAGGTCGCCCGCACCGGCGTGCGCGCGGTCATGTTCGGCGCCGGCAGCGGCACGCTGGAACTGCGTTACCTGGCGGCTGACGTCGATCTGCGCGAGGGCGACCGCATCGTCACCTCCGGCCTCGACGGCGTGTTCGTGCCGGGCCTGCCGGTGGCGCGCGTGAAGTCGGTTGACCGTGACGGCGAAGGCGGCTTCGTGCGCATCCTGTGCGTGCCGATCGCTGGCGTCGAGGCGCATTCGGCCGTGCTCATCATGGCACCGGGCAAGCCGGTGCAGCCGGAGAGCGTACTGCCGGCCGAGGCGGCGGCGCCGCAGGAGGCGAAGAAATGAACCAGCCCTCCTTCAGTTCGCGCCGCATCCTGCGCCCGGTGCGCCCGTGGTTCATCTGGCTGTCGCTGCTCGGTGCCCTGCTGCTGAACCTGATGCCGCTCGGCCGCGCTTTCTGGCTGCCGGACTGGGTGGCGCTGGTGCTGTGCTTCTGGTGCGTGCGCGAGCCGCTGCGCGTCGGCATGGGCAGCGCCTTCGTGATGGGCGTCGTGATGGACGTCGGCTACGGCAGCCTGATGGGTCAGCACGCGCTCGCCTACGTGCTGCTCGCCTACGCGGCGACTACCTTCTCCCGCCGCATCCTGTGGTTCGGTCCGCTGCGCCAGTCGCTGCACGTGCTGCCCATGCTGGTCGGCGCGCAGTGCGTCATGCTGCTGGTGCGGCTGGCCGGCGACGCCGAATTCCCCGGACTCGAATACTTCGCCGGTGCGCTGATCGCCACGCTGCTGTGGCATCCGATCAGTTTCGTGCTGCTGCTGCCGCAGTACCGGCCGGAGAACAAGGACGAGAACCGGCCGATCTGATGAATGTGCCCATGTTCACCTCGCACGCGCGCATCGGGCGGCCTGACGTCCAACTGACCGGCCGGCCGGCGCCATGACCGATCTCAACAGCCCGGAACTGCAGCTCGTCCGCTTCCGCCGCCGCGTGTATTTCGCTGGCGCGCTGGTGCTGGTGTGCTTCGCGCTGCTGTTCTCGCGCTTCTTCTGGCTGCAGGTGGTCCGGCACGACTATTACGCCACCCGCGCCGAAGACAACCGCATCGCGCTGCTGCCGGTGTCGCCCAACCGCGGCCTCATCGTCGACCGCAACGGCGAGGTGCTGGCGCGCAACTACTCGGCCTACACGCTGGAAATCCAGCCTTCGCGCGTGGCCGACCTCGAAGCGACGATAGACGAGCTGGCGCAGCTGGTGAATATCGAGGCGCGCGACCGCAAGCGCTTCCGCAAGCTGATGGACGAGTCGCGCAACTTCGATTCGCTGCCGATCCGCACCCGGCTGACCGACGAGGAAGTGGCGCGCTTCATCGCCCAGCGCTACCGCTTCCCGGGCGTCGAGGTGCGCGCACGGCTGTTCCGCCAGTACCCGAACACCGAACTGGCGTCGCACGTGCTCGGCTACATGGGCCGCATCAACCGGCGCGACGCCGAGCGCATCGAAGAGGCGGGCGTGGCCGACAATTATCGCGGCACCGACCACATCGGCAAGAGCGGGCTGGAGCTGTCGTACGAGAACGACCTGCATGGCGTCACCGGCTTCGAGCAGGTCGAGGTGACCGCCGCCGGTCGCGCGGTGCGCGTGCTGTCGCGCACGCCGCCGCAGAACGGCAACAATCTGCGCTTGACGCTGGATGCCGGCCTGCAGCGCGTGGTCGAACAGGCCTTCGGCGAACGGCGCGGCGCGCTGGTGGCGATCGAACCGTCGTCCGGCGGCGTGCTGGCGTTGGTGAGCAAACCGACCTTCGATCCCAATCTGTTCGTCGATGGCATCGACAGCGCCAACTGGGATGCGCTGAACACCTCGGCCGACCACCCGCTGCTGAACCGCGCCATCTATTCCGCCTACCCGCCCGGTTCGACCTTCAAGCCCTTCATGGCGCTCGGCGCGCTGACCGCCGGCAAGCGCACGCCGCAGTTCGCCATCGCCGACCCCGGCCACTTCGACTTCGGCGGCCACCGCTTCCGCGACGACAAGGTGGGCGGTCACGGCATGGTGGACATGCACAAGTCCATCGTCGTGTCGTGCAACACCTACTACTACCGTCTGGCCGCCGACTGGGGCATCGACGGCATCGCCGCCTTCATGGCACAGATGGGGCTGGGCAGCCGCACCGGCATCGACATCGAGGGCGAGTCCACCGGCGTGCTGCCGTCGCCGGAGTGGAAGAAGAAGCGCTTCAAGAAGCCGGAACAGCAGAAGTGGTACGCCGGCGAAACGATTTCGGTCGGCATCGGTCAGGGCTACAACGCCTATACGATGCTTCAGCTGGCGCACGCCACGGCGATACTGGCGGCCGATGGCGTCGTCTACAAGCCGCACCTGGTGAAGCAGGTCGAGAACGTGCGCACCGGCGCGGTGCGGCAGATCGAGCCGCAGCCGACGCGGCGGGTGAACCTGAAGCCGGAGCACATCGCGGTGATCAAGCAGGCGATGGAGGACGTGAACAAGGCCGGCACCGGCGCCCGCGCCTTCGCCGGCGCGCCCTATGTCGCCGCCGGCAAGACCGGCACCGCGCAGGCCTTCTCGCTGCGTGGCGCCCAGTACCGCGGCGGCAAGCTGGCGGAAAAGCTGCGCGACCACGCGCTGTTCATCGCCTACGCGCCGGCCGACGACCCGAAGATCGCGCTCGCGGTCATCGTCGAGAACGCCGGCTTCGGCGCGCAGTCGGCGGCGCCGATCGCGCGCCAGGTGTTCGATTACTACCTGCTGGGCAACAAGCCGGCGGGCCCTGCACCGGAGGATGCCGATGCAACTGACAGCGAATAGGTGGTCGGCGCTGCGCGAGCGCATCTTCGGCCTGCTGTCGACGCTCGATCCGCCGCTGCTGGCGATCACCGCCGTGCTGCTGTCGCTGGCGACGCTGGTGATGGCCAGCGCCACCGCCGATTTCTCCTTCCGCTTCGACGCCCATCTGGTCAATCTGGCGGTCGCCCTCGGCGTCATGCTGGTGGTGGCGCAGATTCCGCCGCTGCGCCTGATGCAGCTGGCGCTGCCTTTCTACGTGGTCGGCGTGGTGCTGCTGATCGGCGTCGAACTGTTCGGTGAAACGTCGAAGGGCGCGCAGCGCTGGCTCAACATCGGCTTCACCCGGATACAGCCATCGGAAATGCTGAAGATTTCGGTGCCGCTGATGCTGGCCTGGTATTTCCACCGGCACGAGGCGCAGCTCAGGGTGCGCGACTTCCTGGTGGCGCTGGTCATCCTGATCATTCCGGTGGCCCTCATCTTCCACCAGCCCGACCTCGGCACCGCCATCCTGGTGCTGGCGGCCGGCGTGTTCGTCATCTTCTTCGCCGGGCTGTCGTGGAAACTCATCATTCCGGTGCTCGCCATCGGCGTCGTCGGCATCGCCACGCTGGCGGTCGAGGGCGACGCGATGTGCGCCGAGGGCGTCGAGTGGCCCGGCTTCAAGGCCTACCAGCGGCAGCGCGTGTGCACCCTGCTCGATCCGACTTCGGACCCGCGCGGCAGCGGCTTCCACATCATCCAGTCCAGCATCGCCATCGGCTCCGGCGGCGTGTTCGGCAAGGGCTGGAAGGAGGGCACGCAGACCCACCTCGAATTCGTGCCCGAGCGCCACACCGACTTCATCTTCGCCGTGATGGCCGAGGAGTTCGGACTGATGGGCGCGGTGCTGCTGCTGCTTATATATATGGCGATGATCGGGCGCGGCCTGATGATCGCCGCCCGCTCGCCACTGTTGTTCGGCCGCCTGCTGGCGGGCGCGATTTCGCTGTCCTGCTTCACCTATGCCTTCGTGAACATGGGCATGGTGACCGGTGTGCTGCCGGTGGTCGGCGTGCCGCTGCCCTTCGTGAGCTACGGCGGCACCGCGCTGGTGACGCTGTGCATCGGCCTCGGTCTGCTGATGTCGATCGAGGCGCATCGGCGCCGTCGGCTGGAGCGCTGACCATGCGCCGGCTCGCGCTGCCCGCCCTGCTGTCGATCGCCGCCGTGCTCGCCGGCTGTGCCGGCGCGCCGCCGGTGACCGAGATCGAGCCGGACCCGCCGCCGGTCGTGCGCTCGCCGCCGGGCGAACCGGCGAAACCGGCGCCGCCGCCGGCCACCCGGCGCGGCGGCGGCTATTACCTGGACGACGGCCCGGGCGACAACGCGCCGGACGCCGCCACGCTGGCCGCCATCCCCGACGCCGTGCCGCGCGACGAGCCGCTGCACCGTTTCGCCAACCGGCCGTACAGCGCGCTGGGCATGAACTTCGTACCGATGACCGAGGCGAAACCTTTCCGCCAGCGTGGCCGGGCGTCCTGGTATGGCCGCAAGTTCCACGGCCAGAAGACGTCCAGCGGCGAGGTGTACGACATGTACGCGATGACCGCCGCACACGCGACGCTGCCGATCCCGAGCTACGCCCGCGTCACCCACCTGGCCAGCGGCCGTTCGGTCGTCGTGCGGGTGAATGACCGCGGCCCGTTCAAGCCGGGCCGGGTGATCGACCTGTCATGGACCGCCGCCGCCAAGCTCGGCTATGTGAACGAAGGCAGTGCCGAAGTCGAGGTCGAGGCGGTGTTCGCCGAAGGCAGCCCGGGCGATCTGCTGGCGCGTCGCGCCGCCGGCCGGCCGGAAGTACAGCGCACGCCGCCGGTCGAACGCAGCGCGGCCGCCGACGACGTGATCGCCGCGCTGGCCACCGACGCCGCGCCTGCGGTGGCTGACAGCGCTCACTGGCTGCAGCTGGGCGCCTTTGCCGGCCTCGACAATGCGCAGGCGCTGAGCCGGCGCGTGGTCGACGGGCTGGTCGAACTGGCCGACCGCGTGCGGGTGAACAGCGACGGTGGCCGCCACCGCGTGCAGGCCGGCCCCTTCGCCAGCCGCGAGGCGGCCGAATCGGCCGCCCGCCTGCTGCGCGAGCGTCTGGGTCTGGACGCGCTGCTCATCGCGCGCTGAGCGGTTCTTCAGCTGTGCGCGAGGCGCGGTGTCAGGCGCTTCAGCGCTTCATCGAAGGTGCGGCCGAGTTGCAGTGCCTCCAGAATCAGGTCGACGAAGAAGGCGATGATGCGAGCCTCCACGTCCTCCGGTAGCAGCGGTATATTCACGCGGCTGTTGATCGCCTTGATCAGGCCGTCGCGGGTGCTGCGCAGGTCGCCCTGCTCCAGCCCGTCGGCCAGTTCTTGCAGCATGAGGGCGAACTTCCGGGGCAGCAGATCGGCCAGCACGGCATCGAGCTTGAGAACCAGCCATTCGATCGGGCCGTCATCGAAGAAGTCGGCCGGCCCGGTGGGTATCAGCGCATCGATCAGTTCGGCCAGCCTTTGCAGCTGGTCCTCGGTCAGTATCCGGTTCGCTCCGGCCTTGATCTTCGGCGCAGGCAGTGCCAAGCCGAGCGCTGCGGCGGTGTCCTTGCCGACAATCCCATCGGCGGCCAGATCACTCGTTTTCTGGAACTCGATCACCGCGTCGTGCGTGATCGCCCCGAACCTGCCATCGATGTTGCTGTTGCCGTTCGGGTCGTTCGCGCCCATCACACCTTTGGCGATCAGGGCTTGCTGCAATGCGGTGACCTGCGGGCCGCTGGAACCGCGAGACAACGAGTAGGACATGATCTTCTCCTCCAAAAAGGGACCTGCATGGAATCCGGCTGGGATGCCTGCCGGAGTGGCCGGCGCTCGCGCGTCGGGAATGGGTTGGCGGGATGGCGCATCGGAGCGGGATCACAGTGTCCCCAGCAGTTCCACCATCATTTCGGTGGCTACCCGCCGGCCGACTTCGCGGGCGTCGTGGGCACTGGTTTCGGAAATGCGCTCATAGCCGTTCGGGCCGGCTTCGAAGCGCACGCGCGAGGTGCCGGTATCGGGACGCAGGCCCTGCGAGTAGAGCGACAGCTTTTCCTCGCCGGTGCGGATGTCGCGCAGCGATACCCGGAAGCCCACGCCCAGCGGCGAATCGGCGTCGCCAGTCATGAGCACTTCGAGCAGCATGTCTGCGTGTTTCAGCAGGGCGGCGGTCTCGGTTTCGCGATCGCCGGTAAGCTTCTTCTCGTGGGCCACCGTGCGCATGGTGGTGGTGCGGTCGATCAGCTTCACGCCGGCTTCGCGCAGTGCGCCGGTGAAGGCGCCTTCGACCTTCCACAGGTCGCGCTCGGGCAGGCCGATGCGTCGCCGTATCGGTGCGAGATCGCGTTCCTGGCTCGAGGTCATCGTGACCGTATTGGTGGACGATTCGCGTGCTTCCAGATTGACCGGCCCACTCTTGACCCGGCCGCGCAGCGAGGCGCTGCGGTCGCCGGTTTCTTCGATGCGGGTGGTGCTGACGTTGCGGTCGCGGAAGTCGTCGTCCAGCTGCATGTTCCAGAAGAAGGCGAGACGCGGGCTGCCGGCGGTGCGGTAGCGGGTACGGAAGGCGTCGATCACCGCCATGTCCTCGCGCGTCGCGGACGGCGCGGGCATGACTTCCGGCACCAGCACCGGGCTCTGGCCCGGGCGGTAAAGGGCGGAGTCGGCCGCGCTGGCCGGTGCGCTGCAGGCGAACAGGGCGGTGAGCAGCAGGGTGGTGTGCGGGGTGGGGTTCATGATCACTCCTTCGCCAGTTCGATGTAGAAGCTGTCCACCTTCACCGCGGTCGAGCGCTCGTCGTAACTGGCGGTGGCATTCGCCGGCAGCGTGAAGGTGCGCCAGGCGGAGGCGGGCTCCGCGTTCATCTGCGTGGCGTCGAGGAAGTGGGTGCGTGCGCGCACTACCTGCGGGCGGTCGCCGCAATTCACGAAGCGGGCCGATACCACCACGGTGTCGGTGTCCGAGCGGGCCGAGTGCACGCTCTGCACCGCCACGCCGCGCGAAAGCGCTTCATTGGTGTAGAGCACCGCGTTCAGCGGCAGCGCGCTCATCTGTACGCCATAGTGGGCGCCCACCAGCGCGGGGCCGCCCCCCGGGGCGACCGGGGTGCGGCTGCACTCCAAGGTCATGCGCGGGGTGGCACAGGCGCTCAGCGCGAGGACGGTTGCGGCCGTCAGTCCGTAACGGATCGTGTTCATCGCATTCACTCCTGGCGGTCTGCGGTGACGGTTGCACTGCCGGAGCGCTCGGCGACCGGGGCTGCAAACTGGGTAGCCAGCTGAGCGCGGAACGCACGGTTCTTCAGTCCGCGATCACTTTCTGCCACCTCGGGCTTGGCCGGGAAGCGGGCTTCGCCACCGCGCCCGGTGTCCAGCGCGGACCGCGTGCGGGCCCAGCCGATCGCGCAACGCCCATGCTTGCCGTACATCGTCAGTGGCGCCTGCTTCTCGATGTCACCGTTCTGGTAGCGAACGGTGACATCAGGCCGTGTCACCGGCACATAGCCGGCCTGGAACATGTGTATCGCATCGCCCAGCGTGTCCCAGGTGCGCACGTCCGCCTCGGGCGTCGTGGCCTCCGCCACCGCCTTGCTGAACAGTCCGATCAGGGCGATCACGGCACCGGCTGCGGCCGCGTCGCGGTCGCCCGTCTGTCCGGCCGTCATCATGGTGGTAGTGCCGACGCCGACCGCGACCTTGCCGACTTCCTCGGCCGTGCTCTTGAACTGCGCCTTGCCATCGAGAATGGCTTGTACCGGTCGGCCGCCGCGGGTGGTGGCCTGATAGGACACGCTCGCCACCTGTTGCGGCTGGAGGGTGCCAAGTCCGGTCGGCCCGCCGGACTCCTGGAGGCCCCGGATCTCGTCCGTCGGGCCGCCGCCGGCCGCTATGCCGAGCAACTCCTTGTGTTGCCCCGAAGCGCTCTTGACGGGTGCCGGGCCGGCATCGACCAGGATGAGAAATGGTGAGTCGAGCGTGATCGAAGCGAAGTTGGAGGTGTCCTGCGCGCGAGCCTTCTCGAGAAAGTCGTCTGCACGGCTGCGGTCTCCGTCACACCGGGTTGCCCAGCCGGCAAGGTAGTTCATCAGGCCGAAATCGCTCTGGAACTGCTCCTTCTCGCTGACCGAATCGTGTCGCTCCGCTGACTGGAAGGCTGCGCGCGCGTTTTGGTAGTCGCCGGCCTGAAGGTAGAGCAGACCCCGGTAGTAATAGGTCATGGAGCGCTCGTAGGGCTCGCCCTTGAAATCCTTGACCTTTTCGGCATTCCAGAGCGATTTGGCCTTCTCTGCATTGGGGTCGTTGGCGTAGATCGACTCAATGCGCAGGATGGCTTCATCGAGCGCGGCGGCGGCCAGCGGCAGATGGCCCTGTTCCATCGCCGCCAGGCCGAGCCGGCTGAAGTTCAGGACGGCGTTGCGCTCACCTTCGGCCCACAGTAGCTCGAAGAAGGGGCGCAGCTCGACCGGGTGGCTCTCCGCATACTGACGGGCGCCCGTCAGGACGATTTCCGGCTTGTCTTCCTCTCCGGTCTTCTTCGTGCCGAAGAAGGCACTGGCGGGCTGGGCCGCCATCACGCTGCCGACGGCGATCGCCAGCATGGTCTTTCGCAGTGTCATGGTCTGCCCTCTCAGCGGTAGATGACGTCATCGGCAGCGGCACGCGACATGTCGTACAGACCGCTCCACACAATCTGTCCGGATTCGAGATCCACCATTTCGAAGGTGATCTGCGTGTAGCGCTGCGCCATGCCGGTCCTGGCATTGCGGCTGTCGATCGAGGTGATGCGTCCCCCGAGGCGGTAGTCGACCCCCTGCGTGGCCCTGGTCAGACCAGTGGTGCCGACGTCGGTCATGCCGGCACGCTTGAGCGCACGCTCCTTTTCCACGGCGCCGGCATAGTGCCGACCGACGAAGGTGAGGCGGCCCTTTGCGGAGCGGTTCAGGTTCACCCGCAGGCGGTCGGTGATCGCGTTCTTGTTGATGGGCTGGCTGGATTCGTTGACGAAGAGCTCCGCGTCGATGATGACGCGGGGCGACGCCGACTTGAGCACCAGATCTCCGCTCGACAGCATGTCGCGCATCATCTGGTCGGTCATGCTCACGATGTCGCTGCCTTCGATGCCGACTCCTCCGACCGGCCCGCGGTCGTTCGGGGCAAGAGTCTGCGGTGCGACGCCAGACGCGTTTGGAATCGAGGTCGTGACACAGCCGGCGAGGGCCGATACCGCGGCCAGCGTGAGCACCGCCGAAACATGGCGCGACTTGAAGAGGGGCTTATTCACTTTGAGTTCTCCCGGTTACAGAGGCAGGACCGGGCGCTGTGAGGGGCCGGTTGCCATGTGCGGGTCCTGGCTGGGACCCTTGGTCAGACTCTAGGTGGCTGGAAGGGCGCGCGATATTGCCAGATGGCTATACGACCTTGGTTTACAACCACGGACAGGCTTTCGTGCCGAACGCCGTTGATCTATCGTTCCGGTGAGAGCGCAAAACGGCTCTTGATGACCCGGGAGAGGCTCATGAATACACCGCTGTCCAGCGCGCGACGGGCGCTGCTGATCGAAGACCACGAGATCGTCATCAACGCGGTGGCGGCCTGTCTGCGTACGCATGGTCTGCTGCAGATGTTCGACAAGGTGGCCTCTCTGGGAGAGGCACGGGCGCTGCTCGACTCGGGCGAAAAATTCTCCATGGTCATACTCGATCTCAATTTGAGCGATGCCCGTGGCCTGGAGGCGCTGGCTGCGCTCGCCGAGAGCTGGCCGGATCTGCCCAAGCTGGTCTATTCCGGCGACGACTCGGCGGACACGATGGCGAGGGCGTTCGAACTGGGCGCGCTGGGCTTCGTTGCGAAGAATGAGCCTACGAGCGAACTGACGACGGCGGTTGATACGGTGCTGCGCGGGCGGCCGCACCTTCCGCGCAAGCTGCTGGAGATGAAGGGGCTGATCAGCAGTCCCCTGCTGTCACTGCCGACCGCTTCCGTCAACCTGACGCGAGCGGGCGTGCGGCTCACGGCTCGTCAGCTTGAAGTGGTGGAGATGGTGGGTCGTGCCATGCCCAACAAGGTGATCGCGGCACACCTCGATCTGTCGGAAGGCACGGTGAAAAGCCACCTGAACACGATATTTCGTGCCATCGGCGCACGCAACCGCATGGAGCTGCTTCTGCGGGCCCAGGAACTGGGTCTCGTCAGTGGCGAGTTGCCGGAGCGCAAGTGTCCGCCAGCGCCAGCGTTCTGAGATCATCGCCCTTCACCTGCGGCCCCCTCCGCGGCCATGGCGTTTCCGCTTTCCAGCCAGTGCAGCATCTGCTGTGTCGTCAGCGGTTTGTGCATCCAGCTGAATCCACTGTTCTCGATGACCTGAAGACGTGCCTTCTGGGTGTTCGCAGTGACGATCAGGATGCGCGTTTCCGGCGAAACGGACGACAGCTCGATGGCAAGATCCAGTCCGCTTTCCTCCTCGCCCAGCATGTCATCGAAGATGACGGCATCGGGTATCGGCTCGTGCGCCATCAGCGCGCGAAATTCGGCTGGCGAGGCGGCCAGCCTGTGGGCCAGGCCGAGCGCCTTGAACTGATGACTGAATGCGGTACGCACGAACTCGTCGTCCTCGACCACCCATATTGTCATTCTTGCAGCCACCTGCGCCGTGCGACTGCCGTCGGCCGGTGTTGCGGGAAACTGCGGCGCGGTATGGGCGGTGCGTGCGAACAGCGTGAAGCGGGTCCCCTCACCGGGTGCGGATCGTAGAAACAGCGCTGAGCCGAGTATGTTGCCCAGGTGACGGGCGATGGCCAGACCGAGACCGAAGCCCCGTTCGCGATTTCGCGCCTTGTTGCCCAGTTGAACGAAAGGCTGGAAAACTTCCTCCTGATGTTCGGGTGCGATGCCCGGACCGCTGTCATTGACCCATATCCGTGTTCGATCACCGTCGATGGCGGCACCCAGTTCGACATGGCCGGTCGAGGTGTAGCGCACGGCGTTGGAGAGCAGATTGCGCAGCAGCCGTATCAGGTGGACCGGATCCGAGGTCACCGCGCCGTCGATGGCATGCACGCGCCAGTCCAGCCCGCGTTCCGCGCACTGCGGCGCGAACTCGATGTCAAGTTGAGCAAACAGCTGGCGGATGGATACATCCGTCCAGCGTGGCTGGATGTCGCCACTTTCAAAGCGCGACAGGTCGAGCAGGTTGGTGAACATGTTCGACAGCGCATTGATGGCGAGCCGTTGCTGGTCCACCACCGCACGCGCCGGTTCGGGCAGTTCATGCAGCGCGAGCGTGTCTGACAGTAATGACACGGCGTGCAGGGGCTGGCGGAGATCGTGGCTGGCTGCGGCCAGGAACTGGGCCTTGGCCCGGTTGGCCGCTTCCGCCTCGTCCAGCGCCGCCCGCACCTGGGTCAACATGGTCTTCTGATTGGCGGCAAGGACTTCCTGTTCGGCCAGCAGCGCGTCCTTCTGCGCTCGCATGGCCACACTCTCGCGGAAGATCCGGCTGTGGTTGCGGGCGAAACGGATCATCAGTGCGGTCACCACGATCAGCGCCAGCGCCAGCGACAGGCCCTCGGTACCCTGGGCAGCCCAGTAGAAGATGAGCTGGCCCATGAGCAGGGGGATGGATGCGATGACCGATTTGTAGTCCGCTGCGAGGTTGTTGATGGTGCCGATCGCGAACAGCGCCGACAGGACCGTCACGAAAAGGACTGCGCGGTCATCGGCACTGGTGCTGGTGCTGGTGAACCAGACAGTGGAACCGGCAAAGGTCTGATTCACCATGCAGCTCACCCGCATCCGGGTTTCCCACAGCCGGACACGCTCGGCCGGCACATCGCCGGCATCGAATTCTCGCAGCATGCGCCGTGCAATGACCGCGCGGACGGCCATCGCCATGACCAGTGGCACGGCCCAGGCTGCGGTGTACGCAAACGGCACGCGATCCTGCAGGCTGATCATCGTGATCAGGATGATGATGAACAGCCCGAAGGTCACGTTCCGCACCTGCATGGCCGTCGTCCGCTGCGCTTCGCGCAGGACGAGGTCGTCGATATCCGATTCCAGAGGGATGGCCACGGTGTCGGTGCGGTCCATGGTGACGTCCGAATGCTGCCACAGGGTTCGATGACGGGAGTCTGAACGAAAGTTTAGGACTTTTGGCTGATCATGGTCCTAGGCCAAAACGCCTAACATCCTGTTACAAGGATGACATCCCTGATAAGGAGGGCCGCGTGAGTAAGCGACTGTCGATCACCTTTGAACAAGTCGTCGCCCAAGCCGCGCTGCCACCGGGTGACGGTCGCATCGTTCACGACGTCGATGTGCTGGTGATCGGCTCGGGCTACGGGGCATCCGTGGCAGCGTCTCGGCTGGCCGGTGCGATCGGGGCGGGAGGGGCACCCGTCACCCTGACCGTACTGGAGCGCGGGCGCGAGTACCTGCAAGGCGACTTTCCGGAGGATGCCGGCCTCGCGCCCCGTCATGTCCGCATCCTGCCGGATCCGGGTCCGGACGGAACGCCCGCGGTGATTGGCTACGAGGAAGGTCTTTTCGACCTGCGCGGTGGTAACGGCGTCGGACTGCTGGTTGGCAACGGTCTGGGCGGCGGTTCGCTGATCAATGCGAGCGTGGCCGAAATGCCGGATCCGGATCACCTCGCATCGCTGAGGCTGCCGGCGGCCTGGCGAAACTACTTCCGGCACCCCGATTTTGCTCGCGATCAGGCAGCGGTTGAGCGTTTTCTGGGGGCGGTCAGGGAATCGGCGCCAGCGGACGAACGGAAGTACGCCGCACTACAGAGGCTGGGGCGGGCGCTCGAATCACCGGTCGTTCCGGCCCGGCTGACGGTCAGCTTCACTTCAGGGCCCAATGCGGTCGGTGTGCATCAGGACGCCTGTCTGCGCTGTGGCAACTGTGTCACCGGCTGCAATGTGGGTGCGAAGAACTCTCTGGACCAGAACCTGCTTCCCTTGGCCGTGGCCCGTGGCGCGAAACTCATTACCGGCGCCACCGTGGTGTCGGTCCGGCCGGGCGCGACCGCGGGCAAACGACGCTGGATCGTGAAAGTGAGGCGCACGCGTGCGTCGCGGGTTGAGAGCGCGCAAACCGACGGTCCTGACCTGTGGGAGGTGGCTGCCAGCCACGTCATCCTCGGCGCCGGATCGATCGGCAGTACCGAAATCCTGATGCGATCGCGTGACATGGAAGGACTTCAGGTGTCGCCGCGGCTCGGGGATCGCTTCTCCACCAATGGTGACGGCATTGCCACAGGTTTTGCGCAGGCGAGCTCCATTTCGCCGGTCGGCTCGCCGGACCAGTCGGCACCGGCAACGACAGGCCCGACCATACGCGGCATCCTGCGCATGCGACTGGATGAGCACGGGGTGCCGGTCAGCAAGGGCGGCACCCCGGTTGCGATCGAGGACGGCGCGGTACCCCACACGCTGCGCCATCTGTTCGGCGAAACAGTGGTGACCGCGGCGCTTTTCAACCGGCTGGCTGACGGCAAGCTCCCGGCCCGTCTCAAGGTTCCGCGCGGGGATGGCAATCTGCCCGATCCTCTCGCCTGTTCGAGCGATGTGATCGATCACTCCCAACTGCTGTTGGTAATGGGTGACGATGGTGCTCGAGGCAGGCTGATGCGACGGGGCACGGGCGCGCGCGCGGTGGCGGTGCCGGACTGGCCGGATGCGGCAGGAAATCTCGCTCTCACGCGCATCGACGCCTGCTTGGGACGCGAGAATCTCGGCGCGGGCTTCGATGGGGGACAGTATGTACCCAATCCTGGCTGGCGACTGTTACCGGGTGCTGCCGCGGGCGTCATGAGTGGCAATCTGCCTGGGGGCATGGCGGTATCGGTGCATCCACTGGGCGGATGTGCGGCGGCTGACACTGCGGCGGACGGCGTGGTGGACGAGGCCGGCCGGGTGTTCAGCGGGATGGGCAGCGCTGTACATGAAGGTCTGTACGTAATGGACGGTGCGGTGCTCCCCGGCGCGACCGCGGTCAATCCTTTCCTGATGATTTCGGTCATGGCCTGGCGTGCGGCCGGGAAACTGCTGGCGACGGAGACATGGACCGAATCGCCCGTGAACACGGTTACTCAGCCACTGCGCGGCCGGAATCCGGTGGCGCGGGAGACCCCGGCTCCAGTCGCCATTCGGTTCAGCGAGCGGATGAGCGGCGCGCTGTCACGCGAGCCCGACTGGGTGTCGCGCGCGATGTGCGGGCCGACGGGTTCGACACTCAGTTTGCGGTGCACCCTGTCAGTTCCGGATCTCGACGCATGGCTCGAGGCACCGGGCGAAACCCTTCTTTCCGGCGAGGTTGCGCTGCTGACGCTGGATGCGGGCGGCGGGGAACTGGTCTTGCCTGAATGGTCGGACGGCAGCGCTACGGTGCGGCTGCTCGCGCGCGACCGCCTGAACAAGGTGTCGCTCTATCGCGAGGCCGTGTCTGCGATGCGGGCCTACAGCCTGCGGCGGATCGCGGACAAGACGGCCCGGCGGTCGCTATCTGACGTTAGCGGGTTTCTCTCGGTGGCGCTGATGCACGCCCAGTCGCGCATGATGGAGTACCGGTTCGAATGGTCGATGCCCGGGCGCTCGCTGGAGATTGTCGGTCGCAAACGGCTGGCCTATCGCGTCGGCAACCGCCCGGTGTTCGAAGCCATGACGGTTCTGGATGCAACGTTGAGGCTGAAGATTCGCGGAGACGAGGGGGTGCGGCGGATCATCGCGCGCCATCACGAATCAGACAGTTTCGAATTGCGCGTCAATCTGCTGGATATGGCGCGCGCGCATCCGCCGCAGATTACCGCCATGCCCCATCTGCCGGCGGCGATCCAGTCCTTCGCCCGTCTCGGTGCGTTTGCCGCGCGCTGCATTCTTCAGACCTCGTTCTGGGAGTTCGGGCTGGATACGATCAAGCCGGCCGAGGGGGACGCGCTGCGCAGCCCCGATCCGTCACCGTTACCGGTATTCGACGGCGCGGGCCGACCTACCCTGCCGACGGCTCACGTTGTGCAGGTTCCGCTGAGTTCGGAGCGGCCCGAGTGCTTTGCGCTGCGGCTGCTTCACTACGCGCAACCCGGTGCGGGCGGGGATCCGGTGGTGCTGCTGCATGGTCTGGCACAGGGCAGCCGCATTTTCAGTACAGAGCTCGACGAGAACATGGCATGTGCGATGTGGCGCGCCGGATTCGATGTGTGGCTCGTCGACTACCGGCTCAGCAATCTGGTGCTGCCGACCTTGCCGCGCCTCGACTGGGACATGGACGATATCGCCCAGCACGATATTCCAGCCGCCCTGAATTTCGTGAATGACCATTACAACGGGGAGCGCCCGCTGCGGGTGTTCGCTCACTGCGTCGGTGCGACCACGCTCACGATGGCGCTGCTCAAGAACGACCTAGCGGCGATCAATCTCACGCATGTCGCGATGAACGCCATACACCCGTGGGTCATGCCGTCATTGGCGAACAATCTGCGCGCGCGGCTGGTCGGATTCCTGCGCGCTCGCGTGCCCGGTGCACTGCTCGATCCCCGCCCGAGCGGGCGTGGCGGTCTTGCCAGCGACATGTTCGACCGGATTGCGATGGCGCTGGCGCGCTATCAGGAGGCGCGCATCGACGGGATGGCACCCGATGAGTGCTGTCTGGATCATCCGCACCATGACCGCGACGCGGCGCGTGTGATCGAACGGCTCATTTGCGATCGCATGACCGTGCTCTACGGACGCATGTGGAAACACGGCAATCTCGACCCGCGCACCCACCGCGACTTCCGGCAGATGATCGGCGCCGCGCCGCCGGGTGTGTATCGTCAGCTCTATCACCTGAACCGGCGGGAACGGGTGACCAACCGACACGGAGAGAACACCTATCTGACCGCCGACAACCTGTTGCAGCACTGGAAACCGCATACGCTGCTGCTGCACGGTGAGGACAGCGAGGTGTTCGATCCGCAGTCGGCGCGCCGCTCGGCCGCCGGTCTGCGGCAGTTCGTACAGCCGTCGGTCAGTGTGCAGCTCAAGTGTGTGCCGGGCTTCGGCCATATGGATGTGATCTTCAGCGACCCGGCGCGAGCCGAAGTCTACCCCCTTCTCAGGGACTTCTTCAGAGCGCCCCAGCCTAGCAATTCCCCGGACCCGATCAATCCCGCTCATCGGCCTCCCGAGGCAGGGCGGATATTGACCGGCCCCTTCATTCGCGGAGCGCGCAGGTCTGCGGGGCATGGCGTCGAGATCACCCTGTGGGCCGAACTCGACACATATTCCACGCAACCCGGCAAATACATCGCACTGCGCGACGCGTGTCCGAAAGCGAATGCGATCGAAGGCGCGCTTGGCAACTATCGCCGGATGAAGGCTTCGACCCGTCCCCCTCCCAAGAAACAGCAATCCAGCAAGTACGTCGCCCTGCGCGCCGTGCGTACGAAGGCTTATGCAATCGATGGCGCGCGCGGCAACTACCACTGGATGAAGGCTCAGGTCCGTTACGGCTGCAGGCACGAGCTGGTCGTTCATGATTTCGATCCTGTCGGCGCTACCCAAAGTCAGTTCGGATACGTCGTCTGGGACGCGGCGCATGCCGCGACGTCACGTCTGACCGTCTTGCCGGGGTGGTTCGTGAGCGAGTTATCCCGATCAGAGGCGAACAGGATGGTCAGTGAAAGGTGCATTCCTCTCGATGATTTTCCGTGGTTCAGGCGACTTGCCTCGAATGAGACGCTATCGGCCTTCCGCTTCCTCGTCGGTTCGTGCAGATACCCGTCCCAGTTTCTGGATGGGGGCCTGGCGGACGAGGTGTATGACGGTATGCTCAGTCAGGTGCTCGGGGACGACGGCGTCGACATGGTGTTCATGCTCGGTGACCAGATCTACGCCGATGCCACGGCGGGACTGATCGACAGTGACGACCTGCGGGACCGGTACACCGAGCGCTACCGGACGGCCTTCGGCAGCCCGCACTTCGCCAGGCTGTGTGCGTCGGTACCGGTGCATTTCGCTGTCGACGATCACGAGATCGACGACCAGTGGAGCGGTGAGCCGGCGCGGCGTGAACAGACCGCCCAGGCAATGCATATCGCCGCCGCCTATCAGTGGCGCTTTCCGCAGATCGGCATGTTCGACTACAACGGACTGGCCTACGCCCTTCCACACCCGGACGAAGTGGCTTGCCCGGTCTTCGTGATGGACGCGCGATTCGAGCGCGAGTATCGCCATCGCGGCAATCTCGGGGCTGCGCGGATGATTCATCCACGGCAAATGGCGCTGCTGGAGCGCTGGTTAATTCAGGCGCAAGCCTTCGATGGACCCAAGTTCATCGTGAGCAGCGTCGTGCTGGCGCCGTTCGAGCGTCATGCGCTTGACCGGAGCGGATGCATCGACCTGCGCGATGGCACGAGCTGGACCGAGGACGGCTGGGGGGGCTACCCGGCCACGCTCGCCTGGCTGATCCAGCGCATCGTCGAGCTGGATGTACGGAAGGTGGTGTTCGTTGGTGGTGACCAGCATCTTTCGTCGGTGTCCGAACTCGACCTTCACTTTGGTGAACGCTCGGTCAGGGCGTGGCAGGTTGTGGCGTCCGGTCTGTATGCACCATTGCCGCTGGCCAGCCTGCAGCGGGAAGAAATGGCGACGGCTGCCGACGTGATCGTGCAGGCCGGCGTGAGCATCCGTTACAGCACGCGACTGCTCAAGCATGACTTCCGGCATTTCGTGAGGGTCGACGCACGTCACGAGCAGGCGCACTGGACGCTGGAGGTGCGCACGTGCGACGCCACTGGCGCAACCATCGACGCCCATCCTTCCATCCGGTTGTGACCTTTCGATGAGGGCAGGTAATGTCGAGATCTGCTGCTGTGACTTTTTCTTGCCGGGCGCGACCGCCAGGACTCTTGTGCAGGTTGATTGCCTCGGCGATCGTGGCTGGCTCCTCACCCGCCGTTGAAGCCTTCTGCAACGACACCATGGCAGGCGACAGCCCGCGCCTGCGCGGCAAAGCCACCTACGGTGCAGCCTGGCGTGCAGCGGACCGGAACCCGGCTTTCGTGTTCGGCGCCAATGCGGCTGCGCTTGATGGCGGCAGTGGTGCACCCCTGTTCGGAAAGAATACCGATGACGGCAACCTGAACTATGACAAAGGCGATCAGGTTTACTCCGTCTTCAAGGCGCTCGGCGTGGCCGACCTGAACTGCGGCGAGTTCGCCGCACGGATGTCGGCGCTGGTCTGGACCGACCGTGTGGCGGCCGACCGCAGCATGCCCTGGGGCCATGCTCCGAACGGCTATGTCGAGGGTGCGGAGCTGTCCGATGCCGGCGTGCCGCATCGCGCCCGGTACTCGGGGCTGGCGCTGCAGGAGGCCTGGGTGCAATGGGGCCGGTCGGCGACCGTGCAGGATGCGCCGTCTTCCGTTCGGTCCGATACCGCGCGGCAAACCCAGCGCTGGATGCGGCTCGGCCAGCAGTACATTCCGTGGGGCGCACCGGTCACCCGCTTCGGTGGCGGTCTGGAACAGGTCAATGCGGAAGACATGCTGATGCGCGCCCTGCCGGGTACCGACGACGCTACTCGTCTCGCTTACGCGAGAACCGGCGAGGTCGATCCCATGCGTGAGGGCTTCGTGCCCGCCGGCAGTGTCCTGGCACGGTGGACCGAGGGCCCGGCGCTGTTCGAGGGTTTCTACCAGTATGGTTTTGAGCCGAACGTCCTGCCCGGATGCGGACGCTTCGACAGTCTGGCCGACTATGTGGCTGACGGCTGTGACCGCGTCTATGTGGGCGCGGTGTCCGACAAGCTGGCACAGCAGGCAGGCCTGTTTGCGCGCCGCGCGCCGGATGTCGGGCCCGGCGGCGGCGGCCAGTATGGTGTGCGGCTGCAATACGACGCGCTCTTCGGCCGGATCGCTTTCTACGCCGCCAACATCCACAGTCGCCGTTACATCGTGAGCGCGATCAAGTCCACGCGGGTGGGGCTGCCGCCGCTGATTCCGGGCGATCCGGGTGGGCAGAACGTGCAGTACTACCTCGAATATCCGGAGGACATCCGGCTGTTCGGGCTGAGCTGGAGTGCCGTTCTGAACGACGATCGCACGCGACTGAACGTTGAGTACGTGATGCAGCCTGATCAGGCGCTGCGCCTGAACAATACCGACATGCTGAACGCCTTCGGCTCGACGTTGGCGCCAACGCCTCTGCGCGCCGAGGCGGACGGGCTGGCGCCGGGCGCCCGCTTTTCCGGCTATGACCGCTATCGCGTCAGCCAGCTCCGCTTCAGCGGGGCACATGATCAGCCGCGTGTTCTGGGGGCGGATCGAATGACCGTGTCCGGCGAAGTGGGCGTGAAATCGATCAGCGGTCTGCCGTCCCCGCATGAGCGTCGCTATGGCCGCAGCGACGCGTTCGGACTCGGGCCGGTCAATGGAGCATGCACGGGCTCGGCCATCCAGTGTTCGACCGATGGCTACGTCTCGTCGTCTTCGTGGGGCTACCGGCTCCGCATCGAACTTGAGTATGCCGTGTCGCCCTCCAGTCTGAGGCTGATACCCTCGCTGTCATGGCTGCACGACGTGAAGGGATGGTCGTGGGATGACGCCATCAACGAGGGCCGCCGAGGCGCTACGCTGGCATTGCGGCTGCAGGATCGCCTGGACCGCTGGTTCAGTGAAGTTTCATGGACAACCATATGGGGGGGCGATTACAACCCCTATGCGGACCGTGACGTCGTGCGCTGGGCGATCGGTGTCCGCTATGAATGAACAGTCAGCCGAGCAGTGTCTCGCTGCAGCATCGCGCGTGCTGCCTATCCCTTGCGGGGGTGACGGCTACGCTGCCCCAGGCGCTCGCATGCGTCCGGCACAGTCCGGGCGCACTGGCAGATCTCATCGATGGGCGGGCGGCGCTGAGGCGCCTGTTCCTAACCGAGCGGGCACGCCCTTGTCCACTGAGTCTTGGCCGGCCACTGGCCGCGCGCGCTGGCGCGTCCGCCGTCGATGACCACCCAGCCCTGTTGACCGTAGTGCGGCAAGGCGCGCCGGGCCGCCGTCAGCACGTCGGCGTCGCGCGCGGCGACCAGTGCCAGCGTGCCGCCAGCGGCGCTGCGTGCGGCCCAGGCCACCACGTCGCCGTCGCGCGGGCGGGCCGGCAGGCCGTGTCGCGACAGCCAGCGGTCGATGTCGGCGCTGCGGCCGATCACCATGCGGGCGCTGCGGCCGGGTGCGACGTCGGCGGCGAGCCGCGGCGGCGGCGCGTCCAGCCAGTCGCCGACCAGCGCGTCGGCCGCTGCGCTGAAGCGCGCATCGCCGCCGTCGAGTACGGTCAGCGCCAGCGTGCCGTCCAGCGTCGCCTCGCGCAGGATGGGCGGCGCTTCGCCCGGGCGCAGCCGGCGCGCGGTGCGGAAATCCGGGTCGAGCGCCAGTTCGGCGCAGCCCTTCAGCGGCACCGTGACGGACTGCTGTGGCCGGTCAACCACCAGTGTTTCGACGCGTAGCGCGCCGCTGTCCGGGTCGCGCAGGTGCAGCGGCAGGGCGGGTGCATGGGGCGGCGCCGGCTGCGCCAGGGTCAGCGTGACGCTGTCGGCCCCTGGCGTGATGCCGTCCAGCCGCGGTTCGGCCAGACCGCGGCCGTCCACCCATTCGGCGAAGAAGCGGCGCAGGTCGCGGCCGGACGCCTGTTCGAAGGCGGCGCGCAGATCGTTCCAGCCGGCGCGGCGATGGCGGTGGGTCGCCCAGAAGGTGCGCAGCGCGCGGTCGAAGGTGGCGCTGCCCAGCGTGTCGCGCAGCATCAGGAACAGCAGTGCTGCCTTGTGATAGCCGATGGCCTGCGACGCGTCGTGCGTGCGGCCGCCGAATCCGGCCAGGCTGTCGTGCGCCGCCGGCGCCAGCGCCGACAGGCCGCGCAGCCAGTCCAGGCGCAGCGTGCGTGCGGCGTCGTCGCCCTGTGCCTCGCGCTGGGCGTAGTCGGCGACGAAGGTGGTCAGACCTTCCGACCAGTTGCCGCTGTCCAGCGCCAGATGCACGCCGTTGCCCCACCAGTTGTGCGCGATCTCGTGCGGCAGCGAGGTGTGGCGGATGAAGGGCAGGCGCAGCACGTCGATGCCCAGATAGGTCAGGCCGGCCATGCCGAAGCCGGTTGGCGTCGGCG
>JAVEVQ010000117.1:0-6240 GCA_034004945.1 Methyloversatilis sp.
TGGCGCTCATCGAGTCTCTCTTCTTATGGGTTGAAGTGGATTCCTGCAAAATCGCGGCGCAGTTTAGCCAAGTACTTGATGAGCGTCAAAATTAGTGCGCCGCAACAGTGCTTGTCGACCGCGCCGCAGGCGCCTCCCGTCAGGCCACCGACGTATCGACCACGAGGCGGCCGCGCACCTGTCCGTCGATGAAGCGCGGCGCCACCGCGATCACGTCGGACAGCGGCACCACCTGCGTGATGCGATCCAGCAGGTCCAGCGGCATATCACGCACGATGCGCGCCCAGGCGGCCTCGCGCGGCGCGCGCGCGACGGTGACGCTGTTGATGCCGTAAAGCGTGACGCCACGCAGGATGAAAGGCGCCACCGTGGCCGGGAAGTCCATGCCCTGCGCCAGTCCGCAGGCCGCCACCGCGCCGTTCTCGCGCGTCGCCGCGCAGGCGTTGACCAGCGTATGCGAGCCGACGCTGTCGACGACACCTGCCCAGCGTTCCTTCGCCAGCGGGCGGCCGGGCGCCGACAGCGTGGCGCGGTCGATCACCGATTCAGCGCCCAGCGACTTCAGGTAATCGGTCTCTTCCAGGCGGCCGGTGCTGGCCACCACGCGATAACCCAGCCTCGCCAGCAGGGCGACCGCAACCGAACCGACGCCACCGCTGGCGCCGGTCACCAGCACCTCACCGTCGCCGGGCTGCAGGCCGTGGCGTTCCAGCGCCATGACGCACAGCATGGCGGTGAAGCCGGCGGTGCCAACCGCCATCGCATGCTTCGCATCCAGCCCGGCCGGCAGGCCGACCAGCCAGTCGCCCTTCACCTGCGCGCGCTGCGCCAGGCCACCCCAGTGACCTTCGCCGACGCCGAAACCGGTCAGCACCACCGCGTCGCCGGCCTTCCACAGCGGGTGACTGCTCTGCTCAACCGTGCCGGCGAAATCGATGCCCGGCACCATAGGCCACTTGCGCACGATGGGGCTGCGCCCGGTGATGGCCAGCGCGTCCTTGTAGTTCAGGCTGGACCAGTTGACGGCGACGCGCACATCGCCTTCCGGCAGCGCTGCTTCGTCGAGATCCTTGAGGCTGGCGATCGTCTTGCCGCCCTCGCCCTGCTCCAGCAATATGCCTTTGAACATTCTTTCCTTCCTCCGGTCGTTGGCGTGGGTACGTCATCGATGACGTATCCCGGTGCCGGGCAAGCATACTGCACCCTGACCGTAAGCTTTTCCGCCCGTGGGCGGTCTGCTGCCGTACAGACATCGAGGATCTCTCTGCATGCACGCCACCCTGCCGCTGCTGTCCCGCACCGATTTTCCGCCGCTGCGCCGGCGCCACACCGAAGTGCTGCAGGTCAATCTGGGCTACACCTGCAACCAGAGCTGCCTGCACTGTCACGTGAATGCCGGACCGACGCGCACCGAACAGATGAGCGCCGAGAACATCCGCGCCGTGCTCGACTTCATCCGCGCCAGCGACATCCGTCAGCTCGATCTGACCGGCGGCGCGCCGGAGATGAATCCGCATTTCCGCGCGCTCGTGACCGAGGCACGCGCGCTCGGCGTTGCGGTGATGGACCGCTGCAACCTCACCATTCTGTCCGAACCGGGTCAGGACGATCTGGCCGCATTCCTTGCCGGACAGGGCGTACAGGTAACCGCGTCGCTGCCCTGTTACCTGGAGGACAACGTCGACCGCCAGCGCGGCAATGGCGTGTTCGCGCGCAGCATCGACGGGCTGAAGCAGCTGAATGCGCTCGGCTACGGCCGGGCGGACAGCGGCCTCGAACTGAATCTGGTGTTCAACCCGCAGGGGCCCGCCCTGCCGCCGCCGCAGGCCCAGCTCGAGGCAGCGTATCGCGAGCATCTGGGCCGCGAGTACGGCATCGTGTTCACCCGCCTGCTGACGCTGGCCAACATGCCGATCCAGCGCTTCGGCTCGACGCTGGTGTCGAAAGGCCTCTTCGACGGCTACATGCAGTTGCTGCGCGAAGCCCACCGCGACGACAACCTGCAGCACGTCATGTGCCGCAACCAGTTGAGCGTGGACTGGCAGGGCCACGTCTACGACTGCGATTTCAACCAGATGCTGGGCCTGCCGCTGCGCGTCGAGGGACGGCCGCGCACTCACCTGTCGCAACTGCTGGGACGCGACCTCGACGGCAATCCGGTGGTGGTGGCCGATCACTGCTATGGCTGCACCGCCGGACAGGGTTCGTCCTGTGGCGGCGCACTGAACTGAGGTCGACGCGATGAACGATCCGCTGCTTTTCGGTGCCGCCTTCTGGGGCTTTCTCATCCTGTACGGCGCCGGCATGTACGCGCTGTCGCCGCGCGCGGTCGGTCACGCCGGCTTCTTCCGCGGCCACGACGAGGCGGGCCGCCCGGCTGCCACATGGGCGCTCGGCGCCAGCATCTTCATTTCGTGGATATTCGCCAAGTCCATCACCAACGCGGCCAACCTCGGCGCCACCTACGGCATCGTCGGCGGCCTCGCCTACGCCACCTACTGGCTGTCCATCCCGCTCGCCGGCTGGGCCATCCTCCGCTTGCGTCGCAGGTATGCGGCGACCGGTCTGCTGTCCTTCCTGATCACCCGCCATGGGCGCCTGGCCGCGCTGGCGTTCTCGCTCGCCATCCTGGTGCGAATGTTCAACGAAGTGTGGAGCAACACCTCGGTGGTCGGCGGCTACTACGGCGAAGCGGGCTCGGCCGGTTTCATCGGCGCCGCGCTGCTATTCACTGCGGCGACGCTGTTCTACAGCCTGAAGGGGGGCCTGCGCTCGTCCATCTATACCGACGTGCTGCAGACCGTACTGTTCGTCGGTTTCTTCGCCGTCGTCATGCTCATGGTGCTTCCCACGCACGGACCGGCGACGCTGCTGTCGACCGGCGACTGGCGACTCGACGCCGGCGTCGACCTGCTGCTGGTAGCGGCGCTGCAGGTGCTGTCCTATCCCTTCCACGACCCGGTGCTGACCGACCGTGGCTTCATCACCGACGAGCGCCGCATGCTGCGCGCCTTCGTCTGGGCCGGCGTGCTCGGTTTCGCCTGCATCCTGCTGTTCTCGCTGGTCGGCGTGCACGCACGGCTGGAAGGCATCACTGGCGGTGACAACGTGCCGGCGGCACTCGCCCGCAGCATGGGGCCGGCGGCGCTGTTCTTGATGACCATCGTGATGGTGGCGGCCGCCGGTTCGACGCTGGATTCGACCTTCTCTTCGGTCGCCCGCCACGTCGCGCAGGAACTGCCGCAACTGGCCGGCCGCCCGGAGCCGGTGCGCGCGATCGGCGTCGGCATGCTGGCGATGGCGGCGATCGCGCTGCTCGGCAACATTCCGATGATCGCCGGCACCGACATCCTGAAGGCGACGACGATCAGCGGCACCATGGTGATCGGGCTGGCGCCCATCTTCCTGCTGGCGGGTTTCACGCAGGCGGGCACGCGCGCCGCCGCCTGGTCCTTTCACCTCGCCTTCTGGACCGGCATGGCGCTCGGCGTGCTGCTCGCCGCCGGCCTGATATCGGACAGCTGGGCCATCGGCAGCGGCAAGTACGCCAAGCTGCTCGGCGTCAATCTTTACGGGCTGCTGCTGTGTACGGCCGGCTATCTGCTGCCTTCCCTGCTGACACGGCGGGCGCCATGAACATGGACGACATCGCGCGCGGAACGCCGGGCCGCAGCTGCCCGCTGCACTACCGCTACGGTGCTGCCGCGCTCGCCGGTACGACCGGCGATCTGTCGGCCGATACGCTCTACGTGGTCGGTGGCCTCTACGGCAACCGCCCCGCGCTCGACGCGCTCGCCCGCCTGCTGGACGCCGAGCCGGGCCCGGTGCGCGTGCTGTTCAACGGCGACTTCCACTGGTTCGACATCGACGCCGCCCACTTCGCCGACGTGCAGCGCCGCGTGCTCGCCTTCGATGCGATCGCCGGCAATGTCGAAGCCGAACTGGCTGACGACGCGGACGAGGCCGGCTGCGGCTGCGCCTACCCGGACGAGGTACCGGAAGCGGTGGTCACCCGCTCCAATCTGATCCACGCCCGGCTGTCGCAGACCGCGCGCCATGATCCGATGTGGCGGGGCGAACTGGCGGCGCTGGACTACTGGCGCGCGGTGCGCGTTGGCGAGGCGCGCGTCGGTGTGGTCCATGGTGACGCCAATGCGCTGGCTGGCTGGACCTTCGACGCGCGCGCACTGCACGACCCGGATCAGCGCACGGCGCACGAGGCGGCCTTCGCTGCCGCCCGCTGCGACGTGTTCGCCAGCAGCCACACCTGCCTGCCCGCACTGGCACGCTTCGGCGAGCGTGCGGTGATCAACAACGGTGCCGCCGGCATGCCCAATTTCCGCGGCGCGCTGCACGGCGTCGTGTCGCGCATCGCCGTCACGCCATCGCCGCACGAGCCGCTGTATGGCGCCCGCATCCGCGGCGTGCATGTCGATGCGCTGCCGCTGCATTACGACCATGCCCGCTGGCTGGACGAATTCGACGGCCAGTGGCCGGCCGGCTCGCCGGCCGCACTGAACTACCGCGAGCGCATCCTGCACGGACCGGCATGGACGCTGCGCGAGGCCGCGCCATGAACGCCCGCAAGCTGGCGCTGCTGCTGATCCTCCTCGCGCTGGTCGGCGCCTTCTTCGCCTTCGACCTCGGGCGCTTCTTCGATCTTGCCTGGTTCAAGGCGCAACAGCAGATGCTGAACGAGCGCGTCGCCGCTGCCCCGTGGGCGGCGGCAGCGATCTACTTCGTGGTCTATGTCGCCGTTACCGCGCTGTCCTTGCCCGGCGCAGCGGTGATGACGCTGGCCGGCGGCGCGCTGTTCGGCTTCTGGGTGGCGCTCGCGCTGGTGTCCTTCGCCTCCAGCCTGGGCGCCCTGCTCGCCTTCCTGATCGCGCGCTTCCTGCTGCGTGACTGGGTGCAGACCCGGGTCGGCAAGTCGCTCGATGCGATCAACCGCGGCATCGAACGCGACGGCGCCCTCTACCTGTTCACGCTGCGTCTGGTGCCGGCCTTCCCCTTCTTCATCATCAATCTCGCGATGGCGCTGACCCCGTTGCCGGCGCGCACTTTCTACTGGGTGAGTCAGGTCGGCATGCTGGCCGGCACCGCGGTGTACGTGAATGCGGGCACCCAGCTCGGACAGATCGATTCGCTCGCCGGCATCCTGTCGCCCGGCCTGATCGGCGCCTTCGTGCTGCTGGGCCTGTTCCCGCTGATCGCACGCAAGCTGATCGACATCGTGCGCGCCCGCGCCATCTACAAGCGCTGGCCGCGGCCGGCGCGCTTCGACCACAACGTGGTGGTGATCGGCGGTGGCAGCGCCGGGCTGGTCACCGCCTACATCGCGGCCGCCGTGAAGGCCAGCGTGGCACTGGTCGAGAAGCACCGCATGGGCGGCGACTGCCTGAACACCGGCTGCGTGCCGTCGAAGGCGCTCATCCGCTCGGCGCGCTTCATCGCCCAGGCAGCGAAGGCGCAATCGCTGGGCATGAAGTCGGCGCAGGTCGATTTCGATTTCGCCGACGTGATGGAGCGCGTCACGCGTGTCATCCGCACGATAGAGCCGCACGACTCGGTCGAGCGCTACCACGCGCTCGGCGTCGACTGCGTGCAGGGCAATGCGCGCATCACCTCGCCCTGGACAGTCGAGGTGTTCGGCGAAGACGGGCGCGCGCGCACATTGAGCGCACGCAACATCGTCATCGCCGCCGGCGCCCGTCCCGTTGTGCCACCGATACCGGGTATCGAAGCCATCGAGGTGCTGACGTCGGACACCGTGTGGTCACTGCGCACGCTGCCGCGCCGCCTGCTGGTGCTGGGCGGCGGACCGATAGGCTGCGAACTGGCGCAGGCCTTCGCCCGCTTCGGCGCCGAGGTCACCCAGGTCGAGATGGCGGAGCGGCTGCTGTTGCGGGAAGATCCCGAGGTGTCGGCGCTGGTCGAGGCACAGTTCGCCGCCGACGGCGTGCAGGTGCTCACCCGGCACAAGGCGGCGCGCTTCGCGGTCGAAGGCGACGAGCGCGTGCTATACGCCGAAGGCCCGGCCGGCGAAGTGCGCGTCGTGTTCGACGCGCTGCTGTGCGCGGTCGGCCGCACGCCGAACGTGAGCGGCTACGGACTGGAGGAGCTGGGCATCGCGCTGCGCCCGAACCGCACGGTCGACACCAACGACTACCTGCAGACGCTGTATCCCAACATCTACGCCTGCGGCGACGTGACCGGTCCTTACCCGTTCACCCACATGGC
>JAVEVQ010000118.1:0-6147 GCA_034004945.1 Methyloversatilis sp.
TGTCCGGCGGTCAGCGCCAGCGTGTAGCGATTGCCCGCGCGCTGGCAGTGCAGCCAGCCATCGTGCTGGCCGACGAACCGACCGCCAACCTCGATCGCAAGACCGGCGACGCGATACTCGAGCTGATGCGCGAGATCAATCGCACGATGAAGACCACCTTCATCTTCTCCACCCACGACAAGCGCGTGATGTCGATGGCCGACCGTCTGGTGCGTATCGAGGACGGCGAGCTGACCGCCCTCGGCGTACAGAAATCGCCGGGCGAATGGGCCTACGTGAAACCTCCGAAATCTGCCACCTTGCAGGCCGCTTCATGACGCATTTCGATCTCCTCTCTGCCGCACGTCGCCTGTCCCTGGCTGCGCTGACGCTGGCACTCCTGCTCGGTGTTCGCGCCGCACCGGCAGCTGACGCGCTCGACGACCTGTTCGTCGAACCGGCGCCCGAAGCCGCCAGCGATGAGCAGGGCAAACCGAAGGCCGATGAGCAGAGCTCATCGTCGATATCGGGCTGGCGCGGCTTCAGCCAATTCGAACTGGCGCGCACGGTGGCCGGCAACAGCCACTGGTCGAAGGCGCGCTGGCGCAACGAGCTCGGCCGCAGCGGCAGTTTCGGGCAGGGCATCAAGTGGAAGGCGGTCGGCCGTGTCGATTACGACCTCGCCTACGGGTGGGAGAGCGATTTCTATCCGGCCGCCGTGCGGGATGACCGGCGCAGCGAGTTCGCATGGCGAGAGGTCTACCTCGACATGCCGGTCGGTGATGTCGAACTGCGCCTTGGTCGCCAGCACATCGTGTGGGGCGAAATGGTCGGCCTGTTCTTCGCCGACGTGGTGTCGGCGCGCGACATGCGCGAATTCTTCACGCAGGAGTTCGACCAGCAGCGCATTCCGCAGTGGGCGGCCCGTGCCGAGTACTTCAGGAACGACTGGCGCGCCGAACTGATCTGGGTGCCCTACGTGAGCGTCGACAACATCGGTCGTTTCGGTGGCGACTTCTACCTGACGCAACCCGATCTGCCGGGCATCAGTGCGACCTATGATGCACAGGTGCGGCCGGACCGCAAGCTGAGCAACTCGAACTACGGCCTGCGCGTCGGTACCCTGGTCCAGGGGTGGGATCTCGCGGCCTTCTACTACCGCAGCCTGGACGTGAATCCGACTTTCAGTCGTCGTTTCGTCACCCCGAGCGCCGTGGTCTACACGCCGCGACACGACTGGATTCATCAGTATGGTGGAACGCTGACCAAGGACTTCGGCAGCTTTCTGCTGAAGGCCGAAGCGGTGCTGACCTACGATCGTTACCTTCCGGTGTCGCCGCTGTCGGCGCGGCCGGACGGGCTGGTCCGTCAGGACATGGTCGACTACGCGATCGGCGTCGACATTCCTTTCCTGTCCGAGTCCAGGCTCAATCTCCAGTACTTCGAGCGCGCCCACATGGACAAGGCGCCCGATCTGCTGGCGAGCCGGCGCGAGAACGGCATGGCGGTGCTGTACAACCACAAGTTCGACGAGCGGCTCGAAGGCGAGTTGCTGTGGGTGCAGTCACTGGTCCGCAACGACTACATGTTCCGCCCCAAGCTGATCTGGCGCGTGCAGTCGAACTGGCGTGCGCAGTTCGGTGCGGACCTGTTCGGCGGCAATTCCAATGGCTATTTCGGGCGTTTCGGCAACTCGGACCGCTACTACGGCGAGCTGCGCTACTCCTTCTGATTCGGGCGGAGGTGCCACATGCGAGTGCTGATCACGGGCGGAGCCGGCTTCATCGGCTCACACACGGCGGACGCGCTGCTGGCCGCCGGCCACAGCGTACGCGCGCTGGACATCCTCGACCCGCAGATACACGGCGACGGTCGGCAACGACCGGCCTATCTCGCACCGGAAGTCGAGCTGCAGGTCGGTGACGTCTGCAACGCCGACGATGTCGCGCGTGCGCTCGACGGCATCGACGCGGTCTACCACTTCGCCGCGCTGACCGGCGTCGGTCAGAGCATGTACGACATGACCCATTACGCGCGGGTCAACGGAGTGGGTACGACCACCCTGATCGAGGGCATCGTCAAGGGCGGCCACACGCTGAAGCGCCTGGTGCTGTCGTCGTCGCGTGCGATCTACGGCGAAGGCGCCTACGTCTGCCGGGAGCATGGAGCCCAGTTCCCGGGCGCCCGATCGCGCGAACGCCTGCAGGCGGGCAAGTTCGCGATGCCCTGTCCGGTGTGCGGCGACGATCTCGATGCCGTACCGACGCCGGAGGACAAGACGCCCGAGCCGTTCTCGGTCTACGCGATCACGAAGAAGCATCAGGAGGATTACGTCCGTTACGCGGCGAACACCTTCGGCATTCCTGCGGTCGTGCTGCGCTACTTCAATGTGTTCGGTTCGCGTCAGTCGCTGAAGAATCCCTACACCGGCGTGGTGTCGATCTTCTACTCGCGCATCTGCGCCGGGCAGCCGATCTCGGTGTACGAAGGGGGGCTGCCGGTGCGCGACTTCGTTCATGTGTCCGACGTCGTCGCGGCCAACGTGCGTGCGCTGGTCGCCGATGTGGCGCCAGGCTCAGTATTCAATGTCGGCGCCGGCGAGGCGAGCACGATCGCCGACATCGCCAACGCGCTTGCAAGGGCGGTCGGCAAGCCGGTGACGATGGAGGACAGGGGTGAATTCCGTGTCGGCGACATCTTCGGATGCGTCGCCGACCTGGCGCACTCGCGCGCCGTGCTCGGTTACGAGCCGGCGTGCTCGCTCGACCGGGGCATGGCCGAATTCGCAGGCTGGGCGGGCGGACAGCCGTCGGAGGACCGCTATCAGCAGACCGTTGCCGAACTGACGCGCTTCGGCCTGTTCGGTCGCGCCGGAGGCGCCTGATGCCATCGCGCCGCCGCGTATTGTTCGTGGCGGAGGCGGTATCCCTCGCGCACGTCGCGCGGCCGGTCGTGCTGGCGTCGGCCCTTGCGCCGCATCACGACGTGTCGGTCGCGTCCGCACCGGCCTTCGATCTGTGCTTCCGCGGAACCGACCTTCGCCGGCTGGGGCTGGAGAGCATCCCGGCCAAGCTCTTTCTCGATCGCCTCGCTGCTGGTGCGCCGCTGTACACCCGCGCCGAATTGGAGCGCTATGTCGAGGCCGATCTTGCGTTGCTCCAGCGCGAACGTCCCGACGTGCTCATCGGTGATTTCCGTCTGTCGCTGAGCGTATCGGCGCGGCTGGTCGGCATCCCCTATTTCGCGCTTTGCAACGCACACTGGAGCCCCTGGTCTGCGCACGCCCGCTTTCCCTTGCCGGACATCACGCTGACCAAGGTGCTCGGGCCGGCGCTGGCTGAGCCCATTTTCCGTCTGGCACAGCCGATCGCCTTCCGTCTGCACGCCGGTCCGCTCAACGCGGTTCGCAGAAAGCACGGACTGAGCGGCTTTCCCGATGTGCGCCATGCCTATACCGACGGCGATCTGACGCTGTACGCCGACACGCCGGGTCTGGTGCCGGTGCGTCCCGACTGCCCGGCCAACCATCATTTCATCGGCCCCATCATCTGGTCGCCGTCGATGCCGCTGCCGGACTGGTGGGCGTCGATGCCGTCCGGGCCGCTCGCCTATGTCACGCTGGGGTCTACCGGGCGGGTCGATTTGCTGCCGGAAGTGTTCCGTGCGCTGGCCGAGGCGCAGGTCAATGCGATGGCGGCCACGGCGGGACGCTCGGACGTGGCTTCGCCCGGGCCGCACTGTTTCGTCGCTGACTATCTGCCGGGCCTCGAAGCCGCCGGGCGCGCCGATTTCGTCATCTGCAACGGTGGCAGCGCGACGGTCTATCAGGCCTTGTCGACAGGCACACCCGTGATCGGGCTGTGCTCGAACATGGACCAGTTCCTCACCATGTCGCGTGTGGTCGATGCCAGAGCGGGGATTTCCTTGCGTGCGGGGAGCGCCAGCTACGAACAGATCAGCACCGCGCTCAGGCGCATGGCCGGAGACGAAGCGGTCGGCTTCAAACGCGCGACGCTGGCGGTCCAGCGGGACTTCGCCCGATTTGATACGGGTTCGATTCTGAACGGCTTGGTTCTTTCCGCATAGAAGGGAACTGGCCGGGCGCAATCAACTGGTTCGTCACGTGCGCATCAGCAGAAGGTACAAAAGAAAAACGGGAGCTTGCGCTCCCGTTTTTCATGCTGCTTCTGCTACCTGGATCAGGCCTTGCGACGGCGGGCCAGAGCCAGGCCGCCGAGTGCCAGACCGGCCAGGGCCAGCGTGCCCGGCTCGGGGATGGCCTGCACCGGGCCGTTCGGGTCGGTCTGGAACAGGATGTCCGGACCGGCGGCAACAAAGCCCACACCCGGGACGAGGGCCGTGCCGCCGTTCACCGCACCGATGTCCGGAACGATGCTGCCGTGGAATTCTTCCGACGGATCGACCGAGGTGAAGGGCAGGTTCTGGTTGACGTTCGAGATCAGGAACTCGGTCAGGATGCCGTTCCAGAACGATTCGTCATAGGTGGTCGGCGACACGCTCAGCAGGTCGATGATCGGGGTGCTGCCGCTGCCGGTCACACTGTCGATCAACGAGAGTGCAGAGTCACCGTTCGACGAATCGCCGTCGCCGCCCAGCGGAACGATGCCGGCGCCAGTCTGGAAGTTCGAGAACACACCCGTCTGCGACGCAGCCGGAGCAACCGTGCCTTCGAACACCAGCGTACCGTCGTTGAAGCCCTGACCGCTTGCGTAGTTGGAGGCCACTGCGCCGACGTCGTCCAGATCCTGCACGTAGACGCGGAAGTAATTCACGGTCTGCACGGCAGCGAAATCGAAGAAGGCCTGGTTGGTCGGGAAGGTGCTCGCGGCGCCAACGATTTCGGTATAGGCCAGTTCGAAGGTCACTTCGAAGCGGTTCGTCGTGCTGCCAGCGCCCGTGTAAAGGCGCGAGGTGGCTGCGCCGGTGCCGTCCTGGAACAGGTTCAGACGACCTTGCGAATACACGGTGAACGCGTTGCCGACGAGCGGCGTGCCGGCGGTGGTCAGGTTGATGCCCGCCACGCCATCGTTGATGCCATTTGCCAGACGGGCGAAGGCTTCGTTACCGCCTTTGGCGAGCACCGGCGACGGTGCCCAGTCAAATGAGGTGATGCCGCTGATGTTGCCGTTCGGCGTGCTGACGCTCACCGGAGCGGCGTGGGCCGCAAAGGCGCTTGCCAGAGCCGCTGCGACTGCAATTTGCTTGAACTTGATCATTTCAATGACTCCGTTTGTTGGCTTGGGAGAACCACGGTTGGATATAAGCAAACGTCGGACCAGTTTTGATCGGTTGTTTTAATTCATTGAATTTGAATGATAAAAAGATTCTCCGATGAGGCTTCTCGCTGTCTGACGATGCGGTTTGCAGCTGCGTGTAAAGTCCACCGACAGTCCAGCTTCACGGCGTATCGCGGTTCTGCAGCCTGTCGAGCGGCAGGCGCAGCGAGCGGCCGGGGATGTTCCGGGCGCGGCCGATGCGACATGCCCAGACTGCCCGACCGATGTCTTCTCCGGGCAGCAGGCTGCCCAGTCTCTGCGCCAGATCGTCGGCACGGGCGAGTGCGTCACCGTTCTGCGTGAATCGTTGCCCGGCCCGCGCGTACTGGTTGAAGATCAGTGGCGTCATCTCGGGCTGTGACTGCAGTCCGAGCTTTTCCACCGTCAGCCAGAGCCGCTGCATCGCACGGCCGGTCGCGACGTGGTCGTCGATGCGCTCGGGATGGGTCGGGGCGATCATGAAGGCGTGCGCCGAGCAGGCGATACCGGGAATCAGGTCGAGTTGCAGCCGCGGAGCGAAAGTGCCGAAAAGCCACCTGTTAAAGAATTCGACGCGGCTCCAGCTGGCCATGACGACACGCATCAGCTTGCCGGTGAGCGGATCAACGCCGACGGCGGCTTCGGGGATGCGGTCCTCGCTGAAACGTGCACCCCACTCGATCACGCTGCTGTGAGTCTGGAACGCTTCCGGAATGGTCAGGCGGATCTGTGCGCTGTCGAAATTCAGCTTGGCAATGCGCAGGCGATCCTGGAATGAGCCGAACCAGACGATACGGAAGGGCGACACTGCAGCCTCGAGCGCATGCCGCTCCTCGTCCGTCAGCGGTCGGCTGCCCATCGCGCGGCGCTGCACCGAGCGTGTCTCGATGCA
>JAVEVQ010000119.1:0-6132 GCA_034004945.1 Methyloversatilis sp.
ATGACCAAGCTGCAGGAACACAAGATCGTGCGCGCCGGCATCGGCCGCAAGTTCCAGACGCCGTCGATCTACGAAAACCTTTCGGTGTTCAAGAACCTGGAAGTGTCCTTCCCGCGCGGCCGCAGCGTGCTCGGCGCGCTCGGCTTCCGCTGCACCGACGAAGTAAAGGCGCGCGTGCAGTCGGTGGCCGACGAGATCGGCCTCGGCGACGCACTCGACACCGAAGCCGGCCTGCTCAGCCACGGCCAGAAGCAGTGGCTGGAAATCGGCATGTTGCTGATGCAGGAGCCGGAGCTGCTGATGCTCGACGAACCGATCGCCGGCATGAGCGTGCGCGAACGCGAACTGACCGCCGAACTGCTGCAGCGCATCTGCAAGGGCCGCTCGGTGATCGTGATCGAGCACGACATGGATTTCGTCAAGCGCATCGCCCACAAGGTCACCGTCATGCACCAGGGAAAGATCCTCGCCGAAGGATCGATGGACAAGGTGCAGAACGATCCCAAGGTCATCGACGTTTATCTGGGCCACTGAGTCGGCAGCCCCGCCCACGCGCCAGTCACCGAGAAAGGACACCACCATGCTGAACGTCAAGGACCTCCACGTCGCCTACGGGCAGAGCGAGGCGCTGCACGGCATCTCGTTCGAAGCCAACGCCAACGAAACGGTCGCCATCATGGGCCGCAACGGCATGGGCAAGACCACGCTGTTCAAGTCGCTGATCGGCATCCTGCCGCTGAAGAGCGGCCAGATCGAAGTCGCCGGCAACGAAGTATCGAAGGACGAAAGCTACAAGCGCGTCGCCAAGGGCATCGCCTACGTGCCGCAGGGCCGGATGATTTTCCCGACGCTCACGGTCGAGGAGAACATCCACACCGGCCTCGAAAATGCCAAGGTCAAGAAGGTGCCGGACGAGATCTACGCCCTCTTCCCGGTGCTGTGGGAAATGCGCCGCCGCAAGGGCGGCAACCTGTCGGGTGGTCAGCAGCAACAGCTGGCCATCGCCCGCGCGCTGGTGACCGACCCCAAGGTGCTGCTGCTCGACGAGCCGACCGAAGGCATACAGCCCTCGATCATCAAGGACATCGCGCGCGCGCTGAACGAAATCCGCAAGTTGCGCCAGATCACCATCGTCGTGTCCGAGCAGGTGCTGAGCTTCGCGATGGACGTGGCCGACCGCCTGTTCGTGATCGAAGGCGGCCGCCTGGTCCATGAAAGCACCCGCGCGGAAACCGATACCGCGCACATCAAGCAGTTCCTGTCCGTCTGACCCCGCCCACCGCCGCAACACCGCCCCAACGCCCCTTCCACCCAAGGAGATCAACATGGCAGAGACCCTGATCAAGGTAGACCTGAAGCAGTCGCCGTATGAGAACGACATGGTGCACAACCGCTGGCACCCGGACATCCCCATCGTCGCGTGGGTGAAGCCGGGCGACGACTTCAAGATCGAAACCTACGACTGGACCGGCGGCTACATCCAGAACAACGACAGCGCCGACGACGTGCGCGACGTCGACCTGACCACGGTGCACTTCCTGTCCGGCCCGATCGGCGTCGAAGGCTGCGAGCCGGGCGACCTGCTGGTGGTCGACATCCTCGACATCGGCGCCAAGGAAGACAGCCTGTGGGGTTTCAACGGCTTCTTCTCGAAGAAGAACGGCGGCGGCTTCCTGACCGACCACTTCCCGCTGGCGCAGAAGTCGATCTGGGACATCAAGGGCATGTTCACCGAATCGCGCCACGTGCCGGGCGTCAAGTACGCCGGCCTGATCCACCCGGGCCTGATCGGCTGCCTGCCCGACCCCAAGCTGCTCGAAGAGTGGAACAAGCGCGAGATCGACTTCATCAACACCGACCCCGAGCGCGTGCCGCCGCTCGGCTGCCCGCCGTGCGCGCCGACCGCGCACATGGGCCGGCTGAAGGGCGAAGCACGCGACAAGGCGGCGATGGAAGGCGCACGCACCGTGCCGCCGCGCGAACACGGCGGCAACTGCGACATCAAGGACCTGTCCCGCGGCTCGCGCATCTACTTCCCGGTCTATGTGAAGGGCGGCGGCCTGTCGATGGGCGACCTGCACTTCTCGCAGGGCGACGGTGAAATCACCTTCTGCGGCGCCATCGAAATGGCGGGCTGGCTGCACCTGCGGGTGAACATCATCAAGGACGGCATGAAGAAGTACGCGGTGAAGAACCCGATCTTCAAGCCCAGCCCGATCACGCCCAAGTACGACGACTACCTCATCTTCGAAGGCATTTCGGTCGACGAACAGGGCAAGCAGCACTACCTCGACGTGCATGTGGCCTACCGCCAGGCCTGCCTGAACGCGATCGAGTACCTGAAGAAATTCGGCTACTCGGGCGCCCAGGCCTACTCGATTCTCGGCACCGCACCGGTGCAGGGCCACATCAGCGGCGTGGTCGATATTCCGAACGCCTGCGCGACGCTGTGGCTGCCGACCGACATCTTCGACTTCGACATCATGCCGACCGAAGCCGGACCGCAGAAATTCCTCGACGGCAGCGTGCAGATGCCGATCTCGGAAGACGTCTGAGGACGCTGCCATGCCGACCTACGACTTTCACTGCGAGGCGCATGGCAGCTTTTCCGCCATGCGCAGCATCGCGCAGCGGGACGCGCCCTGCCTCTGCCCGGCCTGCGGCCAGCCAGCCGCCCGCCAGCTGATCTCGGCACCGGCCTTCGCCGACATGCCGGGCCAGCTGCGCAGCGCGCACGCCACCAACGAACGCGCACGTCACGAGCCGAAGCTGGCCAGCCGCACGCACGGCCCCGGCTGCTCCTGCTGCAGCGGCAAGACAAGCAAGACCACGGCCGTCGCGCGCGACGGCTCCAAGGCCTTCCCGACGAAACGCCCCTGGATGATCAGTCACTGATCGCCCGGTCCGCCCCATTTGCAGTCCGTCATTGCAGTCCGCTCTTTGAACCTCGCACCTTGAACCTCAACAACCGGGAGTCCAGCACCATGAAGAACATCACCAAGAACCGTCTGCGCAAAGCCAGTGCTCTTGCCGTCGCCCTCGCCGCCTGCGGCAGCGCGAACGCGGGCGTCACCGTTGCCGGTCCCGGCGAAAGCTATCTGACGCTCAGCCTGTGGGCGCGCACCTCCTACACCAACGCCGAAGACGCGGCACCGAACGGCACCTCGCGTTCGAACGACTTCTCGGTCGACTCGGTCCGCATCATCACCAGCGCCAAGATCACCAAGAACATCGGCGGCATGATCAACTTCGAGCGCCAGTCCGACGAGTCGATGCGCATCCTCGACGCGGTCGCCCAGTTCGAACTGACCGAAGGCGTGAATTTCTGGTTCGGCCGCATGCTGCCGCCGACCGACCGCGCCAACATGGCCGGCCCCTACTTCGCCAACGTGTGGGAATACCCGATGGTGTCGCAGTACCCGAACGCCTTCACCGGCCGCGACGACGGCGCGCTGATCTGGGGTAACGTGCTCGGCGGCAAGCTGCTGTACTCGGTCGGTGCCTACCAGGGCAAGAACCGCGGCACCGGCCTGTCGAACGACTCGGACGATCCGCTGTACGCCACCCGCATCGCCTACAGCTTCCTCGATCCGGAGCTCGGCTACTACGGCACCAACAGCTATTTCGGCAGCAAGGAAATCTTCACCGTCGGCATGGCCTACCAGATGCAGAAGAACGGCGTCGGTACCGCCCTCGCCCGCGGCGACTACCGCGCGTGGAACATCGACGCGCTGTACGAAACCAAACTCGCCGGTGGCGGCGTGATGACGCTGGAAGGCGCCTGGTACGACTACGACACCGACGGCGTGACCGACGTGACCGCCGGCAACATCCTCTGCACCAACGTGAACAACTGCGGCGGCGCCCAGGCGGGTGACGCATGGCTGCTGACCGCCGCCTACCTGATCCCGACCAAGATCGGCATCGGCCAGTTCCAGCCCTACACCCGCTACCAGAAATTCAACGCCGACACCGGCGGCGACACCAAACAGTGGGACTTCGGCCTGACTTATGTGATGTCCGGCCACAACGCGCGCATCACCGCGGTGTACTCGGACATGGAAAACGCTGCCGGCACCGATACCGACAAGTTCGTGCTCGGCGTGCAGCTGATGTACTGATCCACCTCGACCCACCGGCGCGCAGGGCGTCGGGCCGGTCGATTCCAGGGCACGCTCCGGCGTGCCCTTTTTTCCGTCCATGCGACACCGGTCATCACGACGGACAGCGCGTGGGCGTGGCGTCACCGCCCTGTCACACGAATGGGCTTGAATCGGCAGCGTGAATGCTCCCGATCCTCTCGTTCGGCGCGTGCGCGCCATCTTCCTGTCGGACATCCACCTCGGTACGCGTGGATGCCAGGCCGACGCACTGCTCGATTTCCTGCGCCACCACGAATCCGACTACCTCTATCTGGTCGGCGACATCATCGACTTCTGGGCGATGAGCCGCTCCGTCCACTGGACGCCGTCGCAGAACACCGTGGTGCAGAAGATCCTGCGCCGGGCGCGCAAGGGCACGCAGGTCATCTTCATCCCCGGCAATCACGACGAGGCGCTGCGCGAGTACACCGGCACCGTGTTCGGCGACATCGCACTGCACCGCGAGTTCGTCCATCGCGCCGCCGATGGCCGCCGCTACTGGCTGGTACATGGCGACGATTTCGACCAGGTGACGCGCCACCACCGCTGGGTCGCCCTGCTCGGCGACGTCGCCTACAACCTGCTGGTCAGCGTCAATTCGCGACTGTCCTGGCTGCGCCGACGGCTGGGCATCGCCGGTTACTGGTCGCTGGCCGGCTACGCCAAACGCAAGGTGAAGAGCGCGGTCAGCTTCATCTACGACTTCGAGGATTCGGTCATGCACGAGGCACGCACGCGCGGCGTCGATGGCGTGATCTGCGGCCACATCCACGCGGTGTCGCTGCGCGAGGTACAGGGCCTCACCTATATGAACTGCGGCGACTGGGTGGACAGCTGCACCGCCATCGTCGAACACGCCGACGGCCGCTTCGCCATCGTGGACTGGGGGCGGGAACTGCGTACGGCCGGGCCGCGCCCGACGCTGGCGGTGGAGGAAGAGACGGCCGAGGCCTGAGCGTGTCGGATGGTCGGTAGCCATTGCTGCTGACGCGGTCTATGGACTCAACGCCGCGTGCTGCCCATCGCCGCAGTCGGGGTCAGAAGACCCCTCCCACAGAATCCTCGCTCCGACCACGGATCGGGCACGCCCCCCTGTGTGAGCGGCCTTGGCCGCGACGGGGCCGTTGCTGGCCGCCGGCTTCGATCCCCGCCGCTATCGCGAGCAAGCTCGCACACAAGGAAAGTCCGGCTCCTGCGAATGCGCGGGCACGGTGTTGTGGGAGCGACCTCTGGTCGCGATGCGGCGTTGGCGGGCCGAAGACCACTGCCACGACCACCGCCTCTGTCAGCCGTCGAGCGCAGCCGCCGGTCCGAAGAACTCGTAATGGGTGTGCGCCGCCGGCACGCCCAGTTCGGACAGCTGCTTCTTCACCCGCGCCATGAAAGGCTTGGGGCCCAGAAAGTAGGCTTCCAGCGCCGAAGGTTGCGGCAGCCAGCGCTCGAGGTGCAGGCGTTCGATGAAGCCTTCGGCGTGCGCCTTGTCGCCGTCGCGCGGTTCGCTGTAGACATAGAAACGCTTCAGCCTGGGGTGCCGCTGCGCCAGTGCCTCGACGTGGTCGCGGAAGGCGTGCACGCCACCGTGGCGTGCGCAGTGGATGAAGTGCACTTCACGCCCCTGGTCCAGTGCCGCTTCCATCATCGGCAGCGCTGGCGTGATGCCGACGCCGGCGGTGATCAGCGCCACCGGCCGGTCGGATGCACGCAGCGTGAAATCGCCGGCCGGCGGAAACAGGTCGAGCACATCGCCTTCGCTTACCGCCTCGTGCAGGTGGCCGGACACCCGGCCGCCCGCCTCGCGCTTCACGCTGATGCGGTAGTCGCGGCCGTTGGCGGTGGCCGACAGCGAATAGTTGCGGCGCATCTCCTGGCCGTCGATGTTCACCCGCAGGCCGATGTATTCGCCCGGCGCATGGCGCAGCACCGGCCGGCCATCGACCGGCGCGAGAAGGAAGGAGGTGATTTCGTCGCTCTCGCGCACCTTGCGCGCGAC
>JAVEVQ010000041.1:0-29190 GCA_034004945.1 Methyloversatilis sp.
TAGGGGACCCCCGCGCATGTCGCTAGGCCGGCATCCTGAACCGAGGGTTCAGAGCGGCCGCGTCCCTGCCGCATCAGGCGCATCCCCGAGAGGTGCGCACAACAGCGGCGTCCATGGTTCGCGACCTTATGCCAATGAGACATTGGTTCAAGGAATCTATGACCTTGGCGAACACCGCAGGGGATTGATACGCAAGGTCTTTCACCTTGCTGCAACCGCCTCTAGAAGAGCTTTTCCTGTGCGGAGAGCGCTTCGTCGATGCGCGACTGCATGGCATTGATTCTACGCCGCAGCGGTACCAAATCAACACCGCCCGTCGCCTGCATCTGAAAAATTTCGTGTGCCAGGTTGAGCGCGCACATGACGGCGAGGCGTTCACCGGAGGCGCGCGTGGCTTCGGCCAGATCACGCATGCGCCGCTCGACCAGTTCGACCGATGCATTCAGCGCGTCGCGCTCGCCTTCACGGCACTGCACCCGATACTCGCGACCGAGTATGGTGATTTCGACGAGATTCGATTCGCTCATTCCTGGGGCAGCCTTTCGAGCAGACCGCTCACCTTTTCACGCGCCGCCGCGACCTTGTCGCCGAGCACCTTGTTCTCGCCTTCGAGCGCCGCGACGCGGTTGCGCAGGACGATGTTTTCGTCATGCAGCGCACGGAAGCGACCGAGCAGGATGTCGAGCCGGTCGCCAAGCTGGTTGATGTCATGATCCATCGGCGAACTATAGGTGGGCGCCGCCAGACCGGTCAAGACGACTCGATGCCCGTCGCGCAGCGGACATCCGCTTCCTGCGCCGAACACCCTACAATCGCCGGCCAGCAAGCATTGGAGCGAGACGCAGTGCGCGAACTGATTCTGGGTGGCGCCCGCAGCGGCAAGAGCGCTTACGCCGAGGCGCAGGCCGCCGAAAGCGGTCTGGCGGTCACCATGGTGGTCACCGCTCACGCCGGCGACGGCGAGATGGCGGCGCGCATCGAACGCCACCGCGCCCAGCGGCCGGCATACTGGCCGGTGATCGAAGCGCCCCTGCATCTGGCGGCCGCACTGCGCGAAGCCGCCGCGGCGGACCGCTTCATCGTGGTCGACTGCCTGACGCTGTGGCTGTCCAACCTGCTGATGGAGATGGACGATGCAGCGGGCGCGGCGTTGCCCGGAATCTTCCTGCGCGAGCGCGCGGCGCTGCTCGACACGCTGCCGGCGCTGCCTGGCCGGATCGCACTGGTATCGAACGAGGTCGGCAGCGGTGTCGTGCCGATGGGTCGACTGTCGCGCGTGTTCGTCGACGAAGCCGGCCGCCTGCACCAGGCGCTGGCCCGCCTCTGTCCGCGCGTGACGCTGGTCACCGCCGGGCTGCCGCTGCCCCTGAAGCGGCCATGAGTACCCGCCGGCTCTGGCTGGTGCGCCATCCGCTGGTCGCAGCGGAACGCGGCATCTGTTACGGGCGCTCCGACGTGGCGCTGGCGGCGCCCGCCACCCTGGCCGCCGCGGCCCTGCGTGCGGAACTGCCGGCAGCGGCAAAGGTCGTGAGCAGTCCGCTGCGCCGCTGCGCGGAACTGGCGCGGGCCCTGTCGGACACGGTGATGTTCGACCACCGCCTGCAGGAGATGGATTTCGGCGACTGGGAGATGAGGCGCTACGACGCCCTGCCGCGCGCCGACATCGACCTCTGGGCAGCCGATGTATGGGGCTTCCGCGTTCCTGGCGGCGAATCCGCCGCGGACATGGCGGCGCGCGCGTGGGCCGCCTGGGAGGATTGGGGGCAGACACACATGGGTGATCTCGTCGTGATCGCGCACGGAGGCCCGCTCAGGGTGATGGCCGGCCGGCTGCTCGGTCTGTCGCAGCACGAATGGCTGGACATCGCCTGCCCGCAGGGTGGCTGCATCGCGCTTGAATCGGGTGCCGACGGCAGGTGGCGTCGCGGCGGGGCCGCAAAATGAAAAAGCCACCCTCGCGGGTGGCTTTTCCGTTACGGCACTGAAACGCAGGTCAGCGGGTCGCTTCGGCCTTCTCGACGCGCTTGTCGGCGGACGATTCGGCGATGCGGGCGCTGTCCACCTTGCGGGTGAACACCCAGCGCGACGGCGTCTTCACGAAAGCGTAGCCGGTGGGCGCGTCGATGAACACCTTGTAGTCTTCGGGGTGTCCAACGGCAGCGGACGACACCGAAGCTTCGGTAGCGGCCGATGCGCCGAGCGTGGCGATCGCAAGACTGGTCGCGAGAGCGATGCGGAATGCAGTGGTCTTCATGGTGATGCTCCTTGCAAGTTGAAAAGCTGTCGTTGAGTCCAATGTAGTGCAGCGCAACAACCCTTTCAACCCCACGTCCGGCTTGGTTTGCGTCAAATCAAGCAAGATTTTTTGCGGCGCATCAAAGTGCATACGAGGCGTTACAGAGTGCTCCAGATGCGCCTTTGGCCGGGTGTGCCATCACGCTTACGTCATTGCACGAACGCAACACGATGAACGAACTGTTCCGTCTGACTGATCCACTGGACCTGTATCTGGTCCGTCATCCGAAGCCTGCCGTCGACCCCGCGCTGTGTTACGGCGCGGTCGACCTGCCGGTGGCGGAGGACGTCGCCGCCTGTGCGCAGCGGCTCGCGCCGCTGCTGCCGGCCGACGCACGCGTCGTCAGCAGCCCGCTGACGCGGGCACGCCTGCTGGCCGAAGCGGTATCGCCGGCGGTGCAGCTGGACGCGCGGCTGCGCGAGCTTGATTTCGGCGACTGGGAACTGAAGCCGTTCGCCGACATTCCGGCGGAAGGTTTCGAGGTCTGGGGTCGCACGCTGATCGACTTCCGCGCCCCCGGCGGCGAGCTGTACGCGGACATGGCGGCACGCGTCTGGGACGCGTTCGAAGCGCACCGCAGCGGCACCGGCGCGCTGGTCGTGGTGGCGCACAACGGGCCGATGCGCGCGCTGACCGGCACCCTGCTCGGTCTGCCGCCGAGCCGCTGGCTCAATCTGGAGTTCGAGTTCGGCCGCGTCACGCATCTCGCGATCGGCCCGCTCGGCCCGAAGCTGCGCGGCTTCAATCGCTGACACCGACGCGGGCGCATCCGCCCGGCGACGCAGCGAAGATGAACAGAGCCCAGCCGGATCAAGGATAATCCGCGCTTCTCCGCCCGAAGTCCGCCATGAATTCACCCCAGGTTTCCAGCCGCGCGCTGTATCTGCGTCTGCTCGGCTACGTGCGCCCCTACTGGATCGCCTTCGCCGTCTCCATCGTCTGCATGGCGCTGACCGCCGCAGCAGAACCGGTCTTTCCGGCGCTGATGAAGTCGCTGCTGGACGGCGGTTTCGGCGGCCAGGACCCGAGCGCGGTGTGGTTCTACCCGCTGGCCATCGTGCTGCTGTTCGCGGTGCGCGGGGTGTTCGGCTTCATCGCCGACTACGCCTTCGCTTGGGCCGCCAACAACGTGGTGCTCGATCTGCGCCGCGCCATGTTCGGTCGCCTGCTGGCGCTGCCCACCGATTTCTTCGACAACAACTCGTCCGGCGCACTCATTTCCAAGGTCGCCTACGACGTGCAGGGCGTCACCCAGGCGGCGACCAACGTGATCACCGTGTTCGTGCGCGACACGCTCACCGTGGCCGGCCTGCTCGCCTGGCTGCTGTGGCTGAACTGGAAGCTCACGCTGATCGTGCTCGGCATGCTGCCGCTGATCGCGCTCATCGTGCGTCTCAGTTCGCGCCGCATCCGTGAGTCGGCGCGCGGTGCGCAGACGGCGATGGGCAGCATCGCGCACACGCTGGAAGAGACCATAGAGGCGCACAAGGTGGTCAAGATCTTCGGCGGCCAGGAATACGAGATGGGCCGCTTCGACGCCGCCTGCCGCAAGCAGCGCCGGCAGAACATGCGCAACATCGTCGCCGCCTCGCTGGTGTCGCCAATGACCCAGGTGCTCACCGCGGTGGCGCTCGGCATCGTGATCGCGGTCGCGCTGGCCGACTCGGCCGCCAACCGCACCACGGTCGGCGGCTTCATGGGTTTCGTCACCGCCATGCTGATGCTGCTGGCGCCGCTGAAGCGTCTGACCGATGTGAATGCGCCGCTGCAGCGCGGGCTGGCGGCGGCGGAAAGCGTGTTCCAGCTGATCGACCAGCAGGCCGAACGCGACAGCGGCACGGTGGAACTGGAGCGTGCGCGCGGCCGCATCGACTTCGACCAGCTCGGCTTCGGCTACCCGGGTCGCGAACAGAAGGTGCTGCAGCATTTCGATCTGTCGATCGCGCCGGGCGAGACGGTGGCACTGGTCGGTGCATCCGGCTCCGGCAAGACCACGCTGGCCCACCTGCTGGCGCGCTTCTACACGCCGACCTCGGGCCGCATCCTGCTCGACGGACACGACATCCAGAACGTGAAACTGGCCAGCCTGCGCGCCAACATGGCGCTGGTGAGCCAGGACGTGGTGCTGTTCAACGACACGGTGGCGGCCAACATCGCCTACGGCGCGCTGCGCGGCACCGACCGCGCCGACATCGAGGCGGCGGCGCGTGCCGCATACGCGCTGGATTTCATCCAGGCGATGCCGGAGGGCTTCGACACCCTGATCGGCGAGAACGGCGTCAAGCTGTCGGGTGGCCAGCGGCAGCGGCTGGCGATCGCACGCGCGCTGCTGAAGGACGCGCCGGTGCTGATACTGGACGAAGCGACCTCTGCGCTGGACACCGAATCCGAGCGCCAGGTGCAGGCCGCGCTCGAAGTGCTGATGAAGAACCGCACGACGCTGGTGATCGCGCACCGGCTGTCCACCATCGAGCGCGCCGACCGCATCGTCGTGATGGACCGCGGCCGCATCGCCGAAATCGGCAGGCACGCCGACCTGCTGGCGGCGGGCGGCATGTACGCCGGCCTCTACAACTCGCAACTCGGCGGCGGCGAATGAAGCCGGCTCAGATCTTCAGCGCGGCGGCGTAACCGGTCAGTTCGAGGTAGCCGCGGCCGACCCGTCGCGCCCCCTCGAACACCGTAACCGCGCCCTCCCAGTAGATCGCGCCGCTGCTGGCGCGGCTGTCCAGCTCCTGATCGTCGAACAGCGGCTTCAGTCCGAAGCGTCGTCCGCCCACCGTCACCTCCAGCTCGACCGGATAGGCGCCACCGCTGCGCGGACTGCGCCAGACCCGACGCACCGCGAAGTCGACCTCGTGCGGCGCAAAGCGACGGTCGCCCGCCGCGTCGCGCACGGTCGCCGCCGCCCACAGCGCGCGACCACTGGCGTCGCGCATGCGGAAGGCCATCAGCGCGCCGCCATCGTCCAGATTGATGCCCAGCCAGTCCCAGCCCTGCGCCCCGTCCGGCATCAGTGCGCTCGACCACTCATGATCGAGCCAGGCGCGACCGCGCACCGCGCTGCTCGCCGCCGCGATGCGCAGGCGCCCGCTCACCGCCAGCTGCGGCCAGCTCAGGTAGTGGCTGGCATGGGAAGGGTCGGGCCCCTTGCGGCTGAAGCCCTGGTCGCCCTGCCACAGCACCGGCTGGGTCGGCGCAAAGGTGAGCGCGTAGTCGAAGTCGTCGGCCGTGATGCGCGCGAGCAGACGTTCCGGCGTCGGCTGCCGCGCCAGATGCCAGTCGTCGATGCGGACGTCGAGGTCATCGACCGACGCCTCGGCCAGACCGAAACCGGCGCGCGCGATCTTCTGCGCGTGCAGCAGGCGGCCGCGCGCCGGATCGGACACCGCGGCGTGGGCGAACAGCAGCTGGCGCGGCGCGAAGCGGCTCGGATTGGCATCGTGCGCCGGCTGGCGCACGCGGAAGAAGGTGAGCTGGAAACCGACCGGCGCTGCAGCGTCACGCTCCAGCCAGCCGGTGATGTACCACCACTCGATGCGGTGCCCGGGGTGCGCACCGTGGTCGCGCGGCAGGCTGCGCGGCGCGGCGGGCAGCACCGGATCGTAGGCGGTCTCGTCCGCGCGGGCAGGCAGCACCGCCAGCAGCGGAACATGCAGCAGCAGTCGGCGCAGCGTGGAATTCATGTTGCGCAGAGCGCGCCCACGGCGGGAGGTTCCCTCGTCAGCGCAACAGCGCTTCGAGCTCTTCGGCGATGCAGGCGCCGGTCTTCGCCGGATCGGCGCCGGCGTGGCGCTGTGCCAGCGCGCGCGCGGCCTCCGCGAAGTGCTTTTCATCGAGCAGGCGGCGCAGCAGCGCCGGGTAGTCGGTCTTCCGACTACCCGGCGGGACGGCCAGACCGAAGCCGCCGTCGACAATGCGGCGCGCCACCATGTACTGCTCCATGTGATTCGGCAACACCAGTTGCGGACGCCCGGCAAGCGCGGCTGCGCTGACGGTGCCGAGGCTGGCGTGCGACACGACCAGTGCGGCGGCACGCACCGCCGGGTCCATACGCACCGGCGACGACTCGAAGCGGATCGACGGCCCGCCGAGCCGTCGCGCGGCGTCCGGCGACAGCCCTTTGGCATGGACCAGCGTCGGCATGCCCGACTGCCGCAGCGCCTCCATCAGCGCATTGAAATCGGCGTGTTCGGGCGACAGATAAACGAATACGCGCGCGCCCTCACCCGCCGGCCACTGCGGTGCCACACCGCTGTCGCCGACATAGCTGGGGCCGACCATGCGCACGCACTCGTCGTAGTCGGGGTAATGCGCCAGCTCGGGCAGACTGGCGGCGATGCAGCGCACGCCGCCGAACAGTGCGGTAAGGCGCGGCAGGGCGCTGTCGCCGAGCAGGGCCAGCGCCTGGTTCACCGGCGCCAGCAGCAACGCATCGCTGCGTGCGCACAGCGCAACGTCGCCCTTGTCCCAATAATTCATCGCCGGAAACACCTCGCGATGCGGCGGAATCTCGAAACAATTGCCGATCGCCGCGATCGGTGTGCCGCGGCCGCGCATCGCCAGCATCGCGGTCGGCGCGTGGTCGCATACCAGCAGATCAGGTCGGTGCAGTTCGAACAGCCCGCGCCAGGCCGACAGCAGTCCGGCCAGCCCGCCCGGGTCCAGCCATCCGGCGGCGGCCAGCACCGCCGAATAATTGACCAGCTTGGGCGGGTTCACCATGCGCGGCAGCCACAGCGGCGACTGCAGCACCGGGAAACCGTCGGCAACGATGCGGCCGTGCGCGCGCGCCAGATCCTTCAGCGCAAAGGTGACCGCATGTCCACGTTCGCGCAGCGCGCGCGCGGTGATCAGCATGCGATCGATGTGGCCCATGTTGGCGCCCAGCTCCCAAGCCATCAGTACGCGGCTCATTGCATGCACACCTGTCGGGCTGCTTTACACAACGCCCTGTTCAGGCGCAAAGACGACACGCAAATCATTGATTCATAGTGTTGAAATAAATCGGCACAGTTCTTGTTTCATGCGGCGAGCGCCTTAATCGTACAGGATGGAAACAATGAAATTCTCGCTACCCTCGCGCCCGACACTGATCGCGGTATCGCTGTTCGCCTGGTTCAGCCAGGTTCCCCTCGCCCACGCTTTGCCGGTTCTTGGCGCCTCGTCTGCGGCCAGCAGCAACGGCAGCACCGCCACGCCCTCGGAATCGGTATCGCCGGAGTACCGCAACAGCAACAGTTCCATCTGGTCGGGCGACAACAGTTCGGCCTACGGCTACGCCTTCTCGTCCGCCACCGGCGCCTACGCCGTGTCCTCCTCGGCCTACGGCTACGACGGCAGCGCCAGCGCGAGCGCGAGCATCCTGGCCACGATCACCAACGCGTCGAACCTTGCACAGAGCTTCAGCCTTACCTTCAAGATCTATGGCGGCTCGATCAGCGCGACGAATTACTACGCGCTCGACGCGGACGAGTACCTCAGCGTCGACTACCTGGCATCGATCAAGGTCGACGGCAATCAGGTCTGGTACTCATCGGCCAGCATTCAGAATAATGGCGGCACCATCACGCACGACAAGGCGGGCACCGACCTGAACGACCTCGACGACGGCGGCGACGGCTATTACAGCTGGCAAAGCCGCTATGTCACCATCGACCTCGGCGTGCTCGACCCGAACGAGTCGCTCGACGTGCTGGCCGAGTTGTCGGACAGCGCCGCCAGCAACCTCGGCGTCTATGCCTACGACTGCGGCGGTGGTTATGACGGCTACGGCGGCTACGGTGGGTATGGCGGCTACGGCCCGGTACTTCAGTCCACCTCGGTGTGCACGCAGTCCAAGGGCGAAGCAACGGCCTTCTACGGCGATCCGTTCGAGGTCGAAGCGAATCCGGTCAACGCCGACCCGAACAGCCTGCGCGTTACCACGCGCGCTGTGCCTGAGCCCGGCAGCTTCGCCTTGCTCGCACTCGCCGCAGGCGCGGCCGGCATCGCACGACGACGGAAGAAGAGCGACTGAGCCGCCTCGCGGCACCAACAACAAAAAAGCACCGCATGCGGTGCTTTTTTGTTTCCAAGGTCACATCGCCCGCTCAGCGCTCGACGAAAGCCCGCTCGATCACGTAATCACCCGGTTCGCCCACCCCCGGAGAGATGACGAAGCCGCGCGCGTCGAGCAGGTCGGCGGTGTCCTTGTTCATGCTCGGGCTGCCGCAGATCATCGCGCGGTCGGTTTCCGGATTCAGCGGCGGCAGGCCGAGGTCGTCGGTCATCTTGTTGCTGACGATCAGATCGGTCAGGCGGCCGCGGTTGCGATAGGGCTCGCGCGTGACGCTCGGGTAGTACAGCAGCTTGTCGCGCACGAACTCGCCGAGGAATTCGTCGTTCGGCAGTTCGTTCTCGATGTAGTCCTGGTAGGCCAGTTCGTTCACGTGGCGCACGCCATGGAACAGGATCACCTTGTCGAAGCGCTCGTAGGCTTCCGGGTCGCGGATCAGGCTGAGGAAAGGCGCCAGACCGGTGCCGGTACCGAACAGGTAGAGGTGCCTGCCCGGCTTCAGGTCGTCCAGCACCAGCGTGCCGGTGGGCTTGCGGCCGACCAGGATTTCATCGCCCGGCTGCAGGTGCTGCAGCTTCGACGTGAGCGGACCGTCCTGCACCTTGATGCTGAAGAATTCCAGGTGCTCCTCATAGTTCGCACTGGCGATGCTGTAGGCGCGCAGAAGCGGCTTGCCGCCGGTTTCCAGCCCGATCATCACGAAATGACCGTTGCGGAAGCGCAGACCGGGGTCGCGCGTGGTCTTGAAGCTGAACAGCGAATCGTTCCAGTGATGGACGCTGAGGACTTTCTCGGGCGCGACGGTGGCCATGGCAGTAATCCGGTCAGAAGGCGATGCTGCATTTATAGCGCCGCAGCGCACCATAACTCAACAAACCAAATAACAATGTTTCGATAACCATTGGTTATCCCGCATCCGGTGTGCGACGGTCCGACAGGCGACGCGCCAGCGTCGCCACCAGTTCCCCGGCCTGGAAAGGCTTGCTGATGAAATCGTCCATGCCGGCGTCGCGGCAGCGGCCGCGGTCCTCGTCCAGCGCGTTGGCCGTGATCGCGACGATGGGCACCTGCCGCCAGTGAGGATCTTCCAGCGCGCGAATGCGGCGCGTGGCCTCCAGCCCGTCCATGACCGGCATCTGCATGTCCATCAGCACCAGATCGAAATGACGTTCGCCGCAGGCCGCCACGGCCTGCCGGCCGTCCGCCGCCTCGGTGATGCGCACGCCGTAGCGCGACAGCAGGCGGCCGAGCAGTACCTGATTGACCGGCGTGTCCTCGGCGATCAGCACTTCGGCATTGCGCAGCGCATCCTCGCACGTCGCCGCGACCGTGTCGGGCTGCGCGGCGGCCGCTGCCGTCTGCGCGGCCGGCAGCGGCAACACGACGCGGAAGGTGCTGCCGCGGCCCGGCGCACTGTCGAGCGTGATCGTTCCGCGCATCAGCTCCACCAGTCGCGACACGATGGACAGGCCCAGCCCGGTGCCACCGAAATTGCGCGTCGTCGACGAATCCGCCTGCAAGAAGGGCATGAACACCAGCGCCTGCTTGTCGGGCGGGATGCCGATGCCCGTGTCGGTGACCGACAGCGCGATCCGCCCCTCACCCGCCTCTTCGACACTCACCGTCACGCCACCCTGGGCGGTGAACTTCAGCGCATTCGACACCAGATTGGACAGGATCTGCCGCAGCCTCAGCGGGTCGCCGTTGACGAGGGCGGGCAGCGCCGACGCGATCTGCCAGCGCAGCTCGATGCCCTTGCCCGCGGCCTGCGTCGAGAAGATGGCCAGGGTTTCGGCGACCAGCGCCGCGATGCTGAAATCCACCGCTTCCAGCTGCAGCCGACCGGCATCGACCTTGGAGTAGTCGAGGATGTCGTTCAGGATGCCCATCAGACTGTCGGCCGACGATTTGACCCAGCCGAGATTCTCGCGCTGCTCGGCGCTGAGCGGTTCGGACAGCACCATGTCGGTCATGCCGATGATGCCGTTCATCGGCGTGCGGATCTCGTGGCTCATGGTGGCGAGGAAAGCCGCCTTGGCGCGGCTCGCCGCCTCGGCCTGGTCGCGCGCGCGGCGCAGTTCGTCGGCCGCAGCACGCGCCGCCGACACGTCCTCGCTCAGCCACATGCGGCCGACCTCGCGACCGTCGCCGTCGCGCACGGCAAAGCCGCGCTGTGTCAGCGTGCGGCCGTCGGCGAGCAGGATTTCCCGCTCGCTGCCGTCGGGAGCGAACACCGGCAGGGCCGTGCCGGGTGTCAGCTGCGCGACGCACATCGATTCGACCGCCTGCAGAGGGCAGCCATCCGGCGGGCGGCCGACGTCGAGCGCCCACACCTGCGCCAGCTTGTCGTTCGCGTACAACACTTTGTCGTCGTGGTCGGCCAGCAGCACGCCGATGTCCATCGCGTCGAGCAGGGCTTCGAGACGGCCGTTCGCCTCGGACGCAATGCGTGCCAGACCGTGTTCCTTCTCGTGCAGCGACTGCAGTTCGCCAATGCGCTCCCGTATCGTCGCCGACATCGCGTTGAAGGCGCGACCGAGCTGGCCGACCTCGTCCTCGCCTTCGGCCACAGGCGCCGGCGTCAGGTTACCGTGCGCAACCTCCTCCGCCGCCCGCGTCAGCCGGAACAGCTGATGCGTGAGCCACAGGCCGAGACCGGTCAGCAGCGCGATCGACAGCAGCAGCTCACCGGCGGCGATGCCGGCGCCCTGCAGCAGCAGCTGGCGGTTGGCGCTGCCCAGCGCCGACATGTCGAGGCCGAAATGCAGCTGACCGAGCGGCTGTCCGGCCAGCGCCACCGGCGTGACCAGATCGTAGATCGGTGGATCGTCCTCGACCGACAGGTCGAAGCGCTCGTCCGCCTGCGGCATCGGCTGGTCGCGCGACCAGCCGCTGTGCGCAACGAGGTGGCCACCACTGTCGCGCAGGATCAGATAGGCGATGCCCTGGCCGGATCGGCTCTCGTCCAGCACCGCTTGCGTCGTCGCGTAGTCGCTCTGCGCCATCGGCGCCACCAGCGCCGCATTCAGTATCGGCACGATCTGCTGCGCGTGACGCTCCGCCTGCTCGGTCATGTGGGTACGCTGCAGGCGCACGCTGTTGCTCACCAACAGCGTCAGCATGACCGCCTCGACGACGATGGCGGCGATCAGCAGGCGGCCGCGCACCGAGCGGCGCAGCCGGAAATCGAACAGCCGGCTCACAGTGCGGACTTCCTCAGTTGTTCTCGCACCTCGGCTGCGTACGGCGCCATCGCGTCGAGTTCGCCGGAGCGCAGCGGACGGTAGCCGTCCAGTCTGTAACGGGCGAAATAATCGACGCCGGCCGGCGTTTCGGCGAACGACCACAACGCGGCCTCGATCGCCGCCGCGTGCGCGGTCTCGGCCTGATCGAGCAGATAGACGCGGCCGACCATGGCCGGACTGTCGGTCAGCAGCCGCAGGCGCGCACGCACCTCGGGTGTCAGCCCCTGAAAGTTGGCGAGCGACATCGTGCCGGCACTGATGTCGCCGTTGAGCAGCAGCTGCGCCACGCTGTCGGCGGCGCTGACGTAACGGACAGTGAGGTCGGCCGCACCGTGCTCCTTCATCCAGCGCAGGCCCCACAGCGTGACCAGCGACGACGGGCTGAGCCCGGCCACCGTGCTGCCGGCCAGATCGCGCGCCGACTTCGCCCGGCTGCCGTCGACGACGGCGACGACCGCACGGAAGGGCGCCCGGTAGGTCAGCAGCGGCCGGTAACGCGCATCCGCGCGCAGCAGCTCGGCCTGGTGACCGGTGGTGATGACCAGCTCGTAAGCGTGGTCGAGCGCGCGGCGCGCGAACTCGGTGAAATCCGGCGCGGTAACGACGGCCACCGGCCTGCCGAGCGTCTTCTGCAGGTGCAGGCGCAGCGGCTGATACATTTCGATGATGACGCGCGAACTGGTGTGCGGCGCGACTCCGATGCGAAGCAGCGGCGCCTCCTGCGCAGCTGCAACAGCGGGTAGCAGGCAGGCGAGGGTCAGCAGAAGACGGGCGAAGGCAAGCGACATCCGGGCGGACGTGACGGCAATGTACACGTCTTCGTTAACGGAGTGCGCCTTCGCCGCTTGAACGGAAACCACACCACAAACTGCGTGAAAAACCATGTTTAACAATGATTTTTGAGAGCACTCTTCCTGCGCGGACGCGCGTTCAGGCGCTCAGCCAGGCCATCAGTCCGCCGTAGCAGGCGCTGTGAGAAAAGCGTTTCCGGGCGTAGGCGCGGGCGGCGTCCGCGTAGCGCCGGCGCAAGCGCGGGTCATCGAGCAATGCACGGCAGGCATCGGCAAAAGCCACGGCCTCGTCGGCCAGCATGAAGGCCTCGCCGGCGCCATCCTCCAGGCCGCGCGCGCCTTCGCGCGTGCTGACCAGCGGCAGGCCGGCGGCCAGCGCCTCGACCGTCTTGATCTTCAGCCCCGAGCCCCAGCGCACCGGATTGATGGCGACGTCGACGCCGCTCCACAGCGCCTCGACGTCCGGGACGAAGCCGCGCGCGTGGATGCCCCCTGGCAACGGCTGCGGCAGCAGCGCGGCGATATGCCCGGCCACCTGCAGTTCGGCGTCGCCCGCGGACAGCGCAGGCCACACGTCGTCGATGAACCACTGCAGTCCGTGCCGGTTCGCCACCCACTGGCTGGCCGCGTAACCGACCACGCGCGAATCCGGCCTGACCGGCTGCGCCGGCAGCACCACCGGGTGCGGCACACACAGCGCACGTTCGCCGAGCACGGCGGCGACGCGCGCGTGATCGTCCGGCTGGATCAGCAGCACGCGGTCGTAGTGACGCAGGAAGCCCAGCTCGCGCTCGAAGTCCAGCGCCTCCTCGACCGCCACGCCGGCGCGCGCACGCGAGGCGGCGTTGTCGCTCACCAGGTCGTGCGTATCCATCACCAGCCGGATGCCGTCGGGCACCGCCAGCCGCAGGAAGTCGAGCTGCAAGCGCGACAGCAGCACGCAGTCCGGCGCGATCTGCCGGCACATGCCGTGCAGCCCGCTCACCAGCGCGGCGCGTTCCGGCCTTGCGGTGTCGCCGACGGCCAGGCGGTAGCGATGCCGGCTGCGCTCGACGAAAGGCCGGGTAGCTGCGTCCGGCTGCTCGGGGAAGAACACGGTGAGGTCGCAGACCTCGGCCAGCGCATCGATCAGCGCCGCGGTGCGCGCCGCCTCGCCGTTGCCCGGGCGCCAGTAGCGACTGCGGGTGACGAAGATCAGTTTCGGTCGGCTCATCGAGGGCGCGTCGGGGAAGATGGAAGGACGGAAGATGAAGGGACGGATAGAATTCCGTTTTTACCCGATTCTGCAGGAGCTTCCATGCCCGCCTACCGTTCCCGTACCTCGACCCACGGCCGCAACATGGCCGGCGCCCGCGCACTGTGGCGCGCCACCGGCATGAAGGACGGCGATTTCGGCAAGCCCATCATCGCCATCGCGAACAGTTTCACCCAGTTCGTGCCCGGCCACGTGCACCTGAAGGATCTTGGCCAGATGGTCGCACGCGAGATCGAGAAGGCCGGCGGCGTCGCCAAGGAATTCAACACCATCGCCGTCGATGACGGCATCGCGATGGGCCACGGCGGCATGCTGTACTCGCTGCCGTCGCGCGACCTGATCGCCGACAGCGTCGAATACATGGTGAACGCCCACTGCGCCGACGCGCTGGTGTGCATCTCGAACTGCGACAAGATCACCCCGGGCATGCTGATGGCGGCAATGCGCCTGAACATCCCGACCGTGTTCGTGTCGGGCGGCCCGATGGAAGCGGGCAAAGTGAACTGGGGCCAGAAAATCATCGCCGTCGATCTGGTCGATGCGATGGTCAAGGGCGCCGACAGCAACTGCTCGGACGAAGAGGCGGAAGCCTACGAACGCAGCGCCTGTCCGACCTGCGGCTCCTGCTCCGGCATGTTCACCGCCAATTCGATGAACTGCCTGACCGAGGCGCTGGGCCTCAGCCTGCCGGGCAACGGCTCGGTGCTGGCCACCCATGCCGACCGCAAGGCGCTGTTCCTGCGCGCCGGCCAGCTGGTCGTCGAACTGTGTCGCAAGTATTACGAAGGCGACGACGCCTCGGTGCTGCCGCGCTCGATCGCCAGCTTCGAGGCCTTCGAGAACGCGATGACGCTCGACGTGTCGATGGGCGGCTCGACCAATACCGTGCTGCACCTGCTGGCCGCCGCCAAGGAAGCCGGCGTGCATTTCACGATGGCCGACATCGACCGCATCTCGCGCCACGTGCCCTGCCTGTCCAAGGTGGCGCCGGCCAAGTCGGACGTGCATATGGAAGACGTGCACCGCGCCGGCGGCATCATGGCCATCCTCGGCGAGCTGGACCGCGCCGGCCTGATCCACCGCGACCTGCCGACCGTGCACAGCGCCACGCTGGGCGAGGCGCTCGACAAGTACGACATCATGCGCACCCAGGACGAGGCCGTCCGCACCTTCTACCGCGCCGCGCCCGGCGGCATCCCGACCCAGGTCGCGTTCTCGCAGGACCGCCGCTACCCGGAGCTGGATCTCGACCGCGAGAACGGCGTCATCCGCAACAAGGAACACGCCTTCAGCCAGGACGGCGGGTTGGCCGTGCTGTACGGCAACATCGCCGAGCGTGGCTGCATCGTGAAGACGGCCGGCGTCGATGATTCCATCCTGAAGTTCTCCGGCACCGCCAAGGTGTTCGAAAGCCAGGACGATGCGGTCGCCGGCATCCTCGGCGACCAGGTCAAGCCGGGCGAAGTGGTGGTGATCCGTTACGAAGGTCCGAAGGGCGGCCCGGGCATGCAGGAAATGCTGTATCCGACCACCTATCTGAAGTCCAAAGGTCTGGGCAAGGCCTGCGCACTGCTGACCGACGGTCGCTTTTCCGGCGGCACCTCCGGCCTGTCCATCGGCCACGCCTCGCCGGAAGCGGCCCAGGGCGGCCTGATCGCGCTGGTCAAGGACGGCGACGTGATCGAGATCGACATCCCGAACCGCACCATCCACCTCGCGGTCGATGACGCCGAACTGGCGCACCGCCGCGAAGCGGAAGAGGATCGCGGCGCCGCCGCGTACACGCCGCATGCGCGCGAGCGCGTCGTGTCGGCTGCGCTGCAGGCCTACGCGCTGATGACCACCAGCGCCGACACCGGCGCCGTGCGCGACCTGAGCCAGCTGCGCCGCTCTTGAGCGCAGGCCCGACGCCAGGCCGCATCGCCGCGCTGACCGCGGCGGCGATGCTGGCCTTCGCCGCCAATTCGGTGCTGAACCGGCTGGCCCTGGCCGATACCGCAATCGACGCCGCCAGCTTCACGCTGGTGCGCATCGCCGCCGGCGCGCTGGTGCTGTGGGCGCTGGTGCGTCGCCAGCAGGATGGTCGACTGGCCGGCGACTGGGCGGGCGCAGCCGCGCTGTTCGTCTATGCCGCCGCCTTCTCCTACGCCTACCGCGAACTGGCCGCCGGTACCGGCGCGCTGCTGCTGTTCGGCACCGTGCAGGTGACGATGATCGGTACCGGTCTGCTGAAGGGCGAACGGTTGCGCGCGCTGCAGACCGTCGGTCTGCTGCTGGCGCTGGCCGGCCTGGCGGTGCTGCTGGCACCCGGCGTCAGCGCGCCGCCGGCCGAAGCCGCCATCCTGATGGCGCTGGCGGGTATTGCCTGGGGCGTCTACTCACTGCGCGGCCGGCGCGCCCGCGCCACGCCGCTGGCGATGACCGCCGGCAACTTCGTGCGCGCGGTGCCGATGGCGATCGGTCTGTCGATGATTGCCGCTGCCGATGCGCGCATCGATACGCTGGGCTTCGTCTATGCGGCGCTGTCCGGCGCACTGGCGTCCGGCGTCGGCTATGCCATCTGGTACAGCGCGCTGCGCGGCCTCAATGCGACCCAGGCGGCCAGCGTTCAGCTGTCGGTGCCCGTCATCGCGGCGATCGGCGGCGCACTGCTGCTGTCCGAAGCGCTGACGCTGCGCCTGCTGCTGGCCTCGGTCGCCACGCTGGGCGGCATCGCGCTGGTGGTGACCGCCCACCGCAACAGACCCTAGCGGGCAGCTACCGCCTGCACGCGCGCGGCGTGCACCGCCTGCGCGATCACCGGGCCGGAGACCTTGCCCGCCGCCGCCAGCCGGCTTGCGATGGCGCCCGCATCGACCGACCGGAAGGCCTCCGCGGCCGAGCGCACCCGCGCCGCCTGCGGATAACCGGCCTCGTCACGGCCCGGGCGGCTGCGCGCGTCGGCTTCGCAGGCGAGCAGGATGTCGGCCAGCCGCTCCGGCTTGCGCATCACGTCCAGCCGTTCCAGCAGCTTCACCATCGTGTCGGCACGCAGCTCGGCTGCGCGGTGCACATTGGTGTGCTCCTGCGCCACCAGACGACCGATGTCGGCGACATCCACCGGCACGCGCAGCCGCTCGGCCACCTCGCGCGCCAGTTTCGCGCCGCGCGCCTCGTGCGCGATGTGGCGCGGCCATTCCTCCTTCGGCGTCGTGCCCTTGCCGAGGTCGTGCGCCACCAGCGCCCAGCGCACCGCCAGCGAAGCGTCGTGCGCCGCCGCCCAGTCCAGGCACTGCAGCAGATGGATGCCGGTGTCGATCTCCGGATGGTGCTGCGGCGGCTGCGGCACGCCGAACAGCGCATCCACCTCCGGCAGCACGACGCGCAGCGCGCCGCACTGGCGCAGCACTTCGATCATGCGCGAAGGCTTGGCCTCCATCAGCCCGCGCGCCAGTTCCTGCCACACGCGTTCGGCCACCAGCGCGTTCACCTCGCCACAGTCGACCATGTCGCGCATCAGCGCCATCGTTTCCGGCGCCACCGTGAAGTCGTGGAAGCGCGCGGCGAAGCGGGCCAGCCGGAGTATCCGCACCGGATCCTCGACGAAGGCGGCGCCGACGTGACGCAGCACGCGCGCGGCGATGTCGGCGCGGCCGTTGCACGGGTCGATCAGCGTGCCGTCGTCGGCGCGTGCGATCGCGTTGATGGTGAGGTCGCGCCGCTGCAGGTCCTGCTCCAGCGTGACGGTGCGGTCGGCGTGGAACACGAAGCCGCGGTAGCCCGGCGCCGTCTTGCGCTCGGTGCGCGCCAGCGCGTGTTCCTCGTGCGTCTGCGGGTGCAGGAAGACCGGAAAATCGCGCCCGACCGGGGTATAGCCGGCGGCCACCATGTCTTCCGGCGTGGCGCCGACGACCACCCAGTCGCGGTCGCCGGCCGGCCGCCCCATCAGTTCGTCACGCACCGAACCGCCGACGCGGTAGATCTTCATCTATCTGTGCGCCCTCGAGCGTGCGTGCTCGAAGCGGTCGGTCGGCCGGAAGTCGACCAGGCAGGCATCGATCTCGCTCTCCAGCGCCAGCGGCACGAAATCGAAGGGCAGCGTGCAGCCGGCGTCGCACACGCTGTCGACCTGCATCGAGCGCAGGTTGTCGCGCGACATCAGCGTCGGGCCGGGAGCCAGTTCGAGCGCCAGCGCCTGCAGCGACGCCAGCGGACCGGGCAGGCCGATGACGCAGCGCTCGGCGCCGATGGCGCGGCCGGTCATCTTCACCAGTTCGCGCATCGTGTAGACCTTGGGACCGCATAGCGCCCAGGTCTGGCCGATCGCCGCCTCGTCGTCGAGCGCATGCACGATGCAGCGCGCGACGTCGCGCGCGGCGACCGGCTGGTAACGGGTGTCGGCACCGGCCAGCGGGAACACCGGGAACATCTTCAGCAGCCCGGCGAACATCGACAGGAAGCACTTGCCATCGCCATAGACCAGCGACGGCCGGAATATCGTCCAGTCCACGCCGCCGGCACGGATGGCCGCCTCGCCTGCCGCCTTCGAACGCAGGTACTCCGACGGCGCGCCCTCGGCCGCGCCGAGCGCACTGACATGGACGAGCCGGCGCACACCGGCCGCCTTCGCCGCGGCCGCGATGGCCTTGGGCAGTGCCACGTGCGCACGATCGAAATCGCGGCCCCAGGGGCTGCCGCCGCGCGAGTGCAGGATGCCGACGAAATTGACCACCGCGTCCACACCGGTCATCAGGCGCGCAAGGGCGGCCGGGTCGTGCACGTCGGCTTCGACCACTTCGATCATCGGCAGCAGGATGAGATGCCTGGCGCGGTCGCGGCGGCGCGTCGGCACGATGACGCGCACGTCGCGCTGCGCCAGCTGGCTGGCGACGTGGCTGCCGATGAAGCCGGCGCCACCGATCAGGAGGACGGTTTTCGGGAACATGGGAGCACTCCGGGTCTGTGGGTCGAGACTCTGTTCGTGGATCAGATCGGATCATCCGGCAGGGCGCCGGGGCCGGGCTGTATGGTGCCGAGGCGCTGCTTCAGCCCGACCTCCTTGCGACCGAACACGAGGTTGTACATGACGGCGTTGGCCATCACCTTCTTCACGTAGTCGCGCGTTTCGGTGAACGGGATGGTTTCGGCATAGATGGCGCCTTCCAGCGGCTTGGCGGCGCGCCACTTCTTGGCGCGGCCGGGCCCGGCGTTATACCCGGCACTGGCCAGCACCGGATGGTCATCCAGGCTGTCGAGCACCAACCGCATATAGCTGGTACCGAGCAGCAGATTGGTGTCGGTGTCGGCGATCTGCGACGGACGATAGCCGTTCAGACCGATCTTCTTCGCCACCCACTTGGCGGTTGCCGGCATCACCTGCATCAAGCCCTGGGCGCCGGCCGACGACTTCGCGTTCATGATGAAGCGGCTTTCCTGCCGCATCAGGCCGTACACCCAGCTCAGATCGAGCGCGCGCGCCTGCACGTGCGGTTCGACCTCGCTGCGCATCGGCGCCAGATAGCGCAATGCGTAGTCGTGCTCGGCCACGGTGCGGTCGGCGCTGGCGATGGCGCGATCCCACAGCGACTTCTTCGCCGCGAGGTGAGCGACCGCCAGCAGCGTGCGGTCGTCCGCCTCGCGTATCGCCCAGTTCCACTCACGTACCGCTTCGGTGCGCAGATCGAGCGCGAACAGCTTGAGCGCGCGCTGGATGGACGGCGTCAGTTCGGCGCGGCGGATGTCTTCCGGCGTCGGCTCGGCCGCCTGTGGCGGCAGCTGGTGCGGCTGTCCCAGTTCCTCGCGCGCCAGCAGGCCGTAGAAGTGCGGCTGGTCGGCGATGCGGCGATAGTGTTCGTAGGCCTGATCGACATGACCGGTGGCGCCGCGCGCGCGGCCGCCCCAGTAGACCCATTCCGGTTTCGACGCCAGCGCCTCGGGCATGCGCTCGACGATGTCGCGCAGCACCCTCCACTTGCCGTCGCGCATCGCGGCACGCGCGCACCAGGCGAACACCTCGTCGCCATCCATCGCGTCGTCGGCTGAACGGCACCACTGCAGCGCACGCGGGTCGTGCCGCATGGCGCCCTGCCAGCCGAGCTGGCCGAATGCGTAGGCGCGTTCCTGCGGGCTCAGACGGGCAGCGATCACTTCCAGGCTGCGCTCCGCCGCGCGCACGTCGCTGCGCGCCATGCGGGCGATGGCCATCAGCGCCAGCTCGCGGCCACGCCGGGTGATCGAAAAATTGGCCGGCTGGCGGACCAGCCAGCGCGCCGGATTGGCGACGATGTCGTCGAGCACCCGCCCCGGCCGCTCGGCCGCCGGCAGCAGATCCAGCACGCTGGCGGCCTGACCGGGGCGCTTCGCCTCCATCTGCCGGCGCGCACGCGCCCAGACGTCGTCCTCGCTCAGGCGGCCGGCGTCGAACAGCGCGGCAAAGACCGGGTTGCAGGCCGGCGGCGCGTCGTCCAGCGTGTCCCACAGCGCGCGCGCCGCGTCGATCGCCGCGGCATCACCGGTCACCATGCCGGCGCGCGCGGCGTGGCAGCGCAGGTCGCTCTCGGGCGACGGATTCTTCAGCGGCAGCTTCGCGTACTCGGCGCGGTAGGCCGCCCATTGCTCGCTCTTGGCCAGCTGGCGCAGCCAGTCGCTGCGCAGCCGCTGCGCGATCACGCTGTCGGCGTTGCGCTCGAGGAATACGGCCACGCTGTCCGGCGACGCCCGCTCGATGTCGAGGCGCAGGCGGTAGTAATCGATGTAGGACGCCAGCGGGTGCGACTGCAGACCGGCGGCGTGCCGCTCGAAGGCCTGCCGGTTGCCGGCGGAAAAGGCGTCACGCGCGGCGAGGAAGGCGTCGTCACTGGCCTGCGTCAGGGTCGCGACCGTCATGCAGGCGCCGGTGAGCAGCGTGCGGACAGTGCGGGGAGAGAATCGTGTGGGCATCTGCTAGTGTTTCCGGGTTTGCATGAATGATACCGCCCGCACATGAATGTTCCCGATGATCGCGCACGCCGCAAGGCACTCCGGCTCGAACTGGTGAGCCGCCGTCAGGCGATGGACGCCGCAATGCTGGCGCCGCTGCACGCTGCGCTGAGTGAGCGGCTGGCCTCGCTGCTGACCCGTCTGGCGCCGCGCTCGGTCGGTTTCACCTGGCCCTATCGCGGGGAGTTCGACGCGCTGCCGCTGATGCGTCACTGGCTGGCCGCCGACCCGGCGCGCTGGGCGGCACTGCCGGTGGTCGGTGAAAAGGGGCAGCCGATGACCTTCCGCCGCTGGGCGCCGGACAGCGCGATGGCGACCGACCGCTACGGCATCCCCTATCCGGCCGAAGGCGGACCGGTGGTGCCCGAACTGCTGCTGATTCCGTGCAACGGCTTTGACGCGCGCGGCTACCGGCTGGGCTACGGCGCCGGCCACTACGACCGCACGCTGGCCGCGCTCGACCCGACGCCGCTGGCGGTCGGCGTGGCGATCGAGGATGGTCGCCTCGACGACCTGCAGCCGCAGCCGCACGACCTGCCGATGGACTGGATCGTCACCGAAGCCGGCATTGCCGGACCTTTCGGCAGGTGAACGAAAAAGGCCGGCTTGCGCCGGCCCGGTCGAAGGATGGCTGCCGCGCCGATCACTTCTCCATGATCTTCTTCAGGTTTTCCAGACCGCTCTTGTAGACGCCGGTCACCGCGGTCAGCGCGGCTTCGTCGTCCTCACCCTTCGGCGGGTCGTTGTTCATGTACTTGCGGTAGAAGGCGCCGCGCCATTCGACCACCGTGGAGCCATCGTCGCCGGCCTTCACCGTGATGTTCGAACTGTAGTTGCTCACCGGCAGTGCGCCGCCATCCTTCGCGCGGTAGGAGAACTTCTTCGCCGCCGGATCGATGGATTCCAGCGTTTCGATGATTTCGCCGCCGCCCTTGAGCTTGAGCGTACGCACCGAACCGACGTTGCTGCCGTTGGTTGCGGTGCTGCTCTCGACCGCCGGATGCCAGCCCTGCAGCTGGGTGAAATCGCTCACCTTGGCCCACACCGCGTCCGGGCTGGCCTTGATGGTGACGGATTCGAAGGCCTTCTGACGGGTCGGGCCGTGGGCATGGGCGACCGATGCGGCCAGCGATGCCGCCAGCACCATGATGAATGCCTTGATGAAACGCATGTGTTGGATCTCCTCGTTGTCGAATGGCTGGGTAAAAAAGTGGCGACGATAGCGGCTCGCGCCGGATCGATCAATGCGCGCCTGCCGGACGATGGATGAACCGTCCGAACCCGCGCGGGTTGCTGCCCAGTTGCAGGCTGCCCTGCTGCCGACCGGTGTGCGCATCGAAAATGCCGACCAGATCGTCCATCCAGCTCACCACCAGCAGCCGGTCGCCGGCCACCGCGACGCCCTCGGGATAAACGACCGAGGGCCAGGTCGCGATGACGCGCCGTTCCGCGGTGTCGATGACCGATACGCTGTCGCCCTTCTGGTTCGTCACGTAAGCACGCGCGCCATCGTCAGAGAAAGCGATGCCATAGGGCGCCTTGCCGACCGGCAGTGTAGCGACGGTACGTGACTGTGCGAGGTCGACCACCGACACGTCGTCGCTCCACACGTTCAGCGCATACAGCGTGCGGCCGTCGGCCGACAGTTCGAGCGCGAACGGATGGTTGCCGACGGCGATGACGCCGGTCTGCTTCATCGCGTCGAGGTCGAGCACGCCGACCGCATTGTCGTCGCGGTTGGCGACATAGGCGGTACGGCTGTCGGGCGACGCGACCAGCCCGGCCGGCGCGTTGCCGACCGCGATCTCGCCGAGCGCAGCGTGGCTCGCGGCGTCGAACACCAGCACGCGGTGCGAGAACCAGTCGGCCACCAGCACACGCCGGCCGTCCGGCGTGACGGTAATGCCGACCGGGCTGCGGCCGGCCTTCATCTCGCCCACCACCGCGCGGCTCGCCAGATCGATCACGGTGATCGTCGCGCTGTCCGGCGCGCTGACGAAGGCCTTGCCGGCCGCCTCGCTGACCCAGATGCCGGCCGGCGACTTGCCCGCCGGCAGCCGGGCGACGATGGTGGACGCGTCGACGTCGACCACCGTCACTTCGTGCGAGCCCTGGTTCGTGATGTAGGCCAGCGGCCCGGCCGACGCACAGGTCGCCGCGGCGCACAGCGCCAGCAGGACGGCGAAGCGCCTCATCCGAGGAAAAGCTTGTACGCCGGGTTCGCGGTTTCCTCGCGCCAGGAATAGCCCAGCGTGTCGAGGAAGCGCTGCAGCGCAGCCGCGTCGCCCGGCGGCACCTGCATGCCGACCAGCACGCGGCCGTAGTCGGCGCCGTGGTTGCGGTAGTGGAACAGGCTGATGTTCCAGTCGCGACTCATCGAGTCGAGGAATTTCATCAGCGCGCCGGGACGTTCCGGGAATTCGAAGCGGAACACCTGTTCGTGGCCGACTGCCGGGCTGCGGCCGCCGACCATGTAGCGCACGTGCAGCTTGGCCATTTCGTCGTCGGTCAGATCCAGCGCCGGGTAGCCGTTGGCGTCCAGGTGCTTCACCAGCTCGGCGGCCTCGGCGCGGCCCGATACCTGCACGCCGACGAAGGCATGCGCCTCGCTGGCGTCCTTGTAGCGGTAGTTCAGTTCGGTGATGTTACGGCGACCGAACAGCGCCACCAGTTCGCGATAGGCGCCCGGGCGCTCAGGCAGCGTCACCGCCAGCACCGCTTCGCGCGACTCGCCGATCTCGGCGCGTTCGGCGACGAAGCGCAGGCGGTCGAAATTCATGTTGGCGCCGCTGGCCACCGCGACCAGGGTCTTGCCCTTCACGTTGTTGCGCGCCGCCCAGGCCTTGGCGCCGGCCACCGCCAGCGCACCGGCCGGCTCCAGAATCGAGCGGGTGTCCTCGAACACGTCCTTGATCGCGGCGCAGATGGCGTCGGTGTCGACCAGCACCATTTCGTCGACGTACTGCTGCGCCAGCCGGAAGGTTTCCTCGCCCACCAGCTTGACCGCGGCGCCGTCGGCGAACAGCCCGACGCTGTCGAGCTGTATGCGCTTGCCCGCCTTCAGCGACTGCGCCATCGCGTCGGCGTCCGACGCCTCGACGCCGATGATGCGGGTATTCGGGCGCAGCCGCTTGATGTAGGCCGCGACACCGGCGATCAGCCCGCCGCCGCCGACGCAGCAGAACACGGCGTCGATCGGCTTCGGGTGCTGGCGCAGGATTTCGACGCCTATCGTGCCCTGGCCGGCGATCACGTCCGGATCGTCGAAGGGGTGCACGAAGGTCAGGCCCTGCTCCGCCTCCAGCTTGCGTGCGTGTGCGTAGGCCTCGTCGTAGGATTCGCCGGCCAGCACCACCTCGCCGCCGCGCGCCGCCACCGCGTCCACCTTGATGCGCGGCGTCGTCGTCGGCATCACGATGACCGCGCGGCAGCCCACCTTGGCCGCCGACAGCGCCACACCCTGGGCGTGGTTGCCGGCCGAGGCGCAGATGACGCCACGCGCCCGCGCCTCGTCCGACAGCTGGGCGATCTTGTTGTAGGCGCCGCGCAGCTTGAACGAGAACACCGGCTGCATGTCCTCGCGCTTGAAAAGCACGGTGTTGCCGATGCGCCGCGACAGGTTCGGTGCGGCGTCGAGCGGCGTTTCGACCGCGACGTCGTACACTTGCGCGTTGAGGATTCTTTCGAGGTAGTCGGTTTGCATGATGAGGACACAGCGCAGCCCGCAGCGGCGCCGGAATGGCCGATGCGCAAGCCCGCAAGCCTAGCAGCGCGCAGCGGCCGGGAGCAAATCGCGCCCGCCATGGACGCGCGCTGAACATGGATTTCATGCCCGGCGCCGAAGCCAGCCTGGCCGGCCTGGCACTGGCCAGCTTCCTGTCGGCCACGGTGCTGCCCGGCGGCTCGGAAGCGGCGCTGCTGGCCGTGCTCGCCACCCACCCCGATCAGCGCGAAGCGGCGCTGCTGCTGGCCACCGCCGGCAACACCGGCGGTGGCATGGTGAGCTATGCCATGGGCCGCTTCATCCCGCGCAAGGAACTGCCGGGCCGGCTGGCGCTGGTGCAGAAGCACGGCACGCCGGCGCTGCTGCTGTCCTGGGTGCCGCTGATCGGCGACGCGCTGTGCATCGCCGCCGGCTGGCTGCGCCTGCCGCCGCTGCGCAGCGCGTTCATGATGGCGATCGGCAAGGGCGCGCGCTATGTCGCCATCGCCGGGCTGATGGCATGAAGAGCCGCCACCACGCCACCCACCTTGCCCGCCACCTCGCGCTGCTGTGGGCGCTGCTGATCGCCTACGCCAGCCTGCACCCGCTGGGCGACTTCCGCGACGCGGGCGGCGACCTGCTCGACTTCCTGAGCGCGCCGTGGCCGCGCTACTGGACCCGCTTCGACGTGATCGCCAACGCGCTCGGCTATCTGCCGCTGGGCTTCCTGCTGGTGCCGGCGGCCTCACCCTGGCTGCGCCGCTTGCCGGCCTTGCTGCTGGCCTGCGTTCTGGCGACCGGCCTGTCGATCGGGCTTGAGGTGCTGCAGCACTACCTGCCGACCCGCGTGCCGTCGAATCTCGACGTCGCATCGAATGCGCTGGGTGCCGCCTGCGGTGCGCTGCTCGGTGCGCGCTGGGGCGGCGTGCTGAGCGATGGCGGCGCGCTGGCGCGCTGGCGCGCGCGACGCATCGTGCGCGGTCACACGGGCGAGTTCGCCCTGGTGCTGCTGGTGCTGTGGTGGCTGGCGCAGATCGACCCGGACACGCCGCTGTTCGGTCTGGGCGACCTGCGCTGGATGTTCGGACTGGACGCGCCGGTCGATTTCACCGAGCGGCGCTACCGCGCGGTCGAGATCGGCGCCTGCATCTGCGCCATGGTGAGCGTTGGCGTGATCGGCTGGCACAGCATGCGCGCGCGCAGTTTCTGGCTGCTCGGCTCGGCCTTCGTCGGCGCGCTGGCGGTGAAAGCCGGTTCCGGCGCGGTGCTGGTGCCGGCCGGCGGCGCCTGGCTGTGGGCCACACCGGGCGCGCTGGCCGGACTGGCCGGCGGCGCTGTCGCGTTGCGCGTCGCGCTGTGGCTACCGGTCACGCTGCGCTTCGGCGTCGCCGCGCTGGCCCTGCTCGCCGGCGTGGCGCTGGTGAATCTGGCGCCGGACAACCCCTACCCGTCGGCGGTGTCCGATGCCTGGCGGGCCGGACACTTTTTCAATTTCAGCGGTCTGACCCGACTGGCGTCCGCGCTGTGGCCGTATTTCGCGCTGCCTTACCTGATGGCGCTGCAACTGCGCGACAGCCGCGGCCGCCATGCCGCCCACGATCACCGATAATCACGTCTTTATCCGAACCCGACCCTCGCATGAGCCACTTCAAGCACCACGTATTCTTCTGCTGCAACCAGCGCGCCGAGGGCGAACAATGCTGTGCCGCGCTGGGCGCCGCCGCGCTGCGCGACTACGCGAAACAGCGCGTCAAGGCACTGGGCCTGTCCGGCGAGGGCAAGACCCGGGTGAACATGGCCGGCTGCCTGGACCGCTGCGGCGAAGGCCCGGTCATGGTGATCTACCCGGAAGCGGTCTGGTACACCTATGTGGACCGCGAGGACATCGACGAAATCATCGACGAGCACCTGGTGCACGGCCGCGTGGTCGAACGGCTGAAGGTCTGATGAACACGCGCATCCAGTCCGAACGCACGGTGATCGCCGGTCCGGTCGGCGGCATCGAGGTGCTGGCCGAGCTGCCGGACCACGCGCCGCGCGCACTGGCGCTGATCGGTCACCCGCATCCGCTGTTCGGCGGCACGATGGAAAACAAGGTGGTGGTGACCGTCGCGCGGGCACTGCGCGAGCTGGGCTGCATCACGCTGCGCCCGCAGTTCCGCGGCGTCGGCGCGACCGAAGGCACGCACGACGAAGGCCGCGGCGAGACCGACGACCAGCTGGCGGTGATCGAACACGGCCTGAATGTATACGGTGCCCTGCCGGTCATCGTCGCCGGCTTTTCCTTCGGCGCCTTCGTCGCCACCCGCGTCGCCGACCGTCTGGCCGAGAACGGCCGACCGGTCGCCGGCATGGTGCTGGTCGGCCTGGCCGCCGGCAGCGTCGAGGGCATACGGCATTACGAGCCGGGCCCGGTGCGCGACGACGCGCTGGTGATCCACGGCGAGCGCGACCAGGTCGTGCCACTGGCCAATGTGCTGGCCTGGGCGGCGCCGCAGAACCTGCCGGTCGCGGTGCTCGGCGACAGCGGCCACTTCTTCCACGGCAAATTGCACGTACTGCGCGTGCTGATCGAACGCTGGTGGCGCGCCACCGCGCCGGCCGGGCAATGACCGACGTGCTGCTGGTGCTGACCACGCTGCCGGACGCGGCGAGCGCGCAAGGCATCGCGCGCGCTCTGATCGAGGCCGGCCATGCGGCCTGTGTCAGCATCGGTGCGCCGGTCCGGTCCATCTACACCTGGCAGGGCGCGATCAAGGAAGCGGACGAGGTGCCGCTGGCGATCAAGACCACCGTCGCCGCCTACGACGCGCTCGAATCCGCGCTGCGTGCGCTGCACCCCTACGACCTGCCCGAAATCATTGCGCTGCCGGTGGACCGCGGTCTGCCGGCCTATCTGCAATGGGTGGGCGACATGACGACCAAGCACACGGAAAGCCGATGATCCGCATCCTCATTGCCGCGCTGGCCTGGCTGGCGCTGCTGGCCGCAGCACCCGTGCGCGCCGAACCCGAACTGCTGCCGCTGGAACAGGCTTTCCGCCTGTCGGCGCAGGTGGTGGACCGCAACACGGTCGAGGTGCGCTTCGACATCGCCGACGGCTACTACCTGTACCGCGACAAGCTGGGCTTCGCCGCCGAACAGGCGGCGCTCGGCACGCCGGTCATCCCGCCGGGCAGGATGAAGAAGGACGAAATCTTCGGCGACGTCGAAGTGCATCGCGGCCTGCTGCCGATCCGCCTGCCGCTGAGCGCCAGCGGCGAGACGGTCATGCTGAAGGTGGCGTCGCAAGGCTGCGCCGACGCCGGCGTGTGCTATCCGCCGAGCGAACAGACGGTGACGCTGGACCCGGCGCAGCCCGGCGTACGCGTGTGGCCGGCCGGCCTCGACGGCGACAGCGCAGGCGGCGGACTGCTCGATCGCCTGCGCGGCCGCGCGATCAGTGCCGAAGCATCGGTGCTGGCGGAAGCGCCGGTCGCCAGCACCGCCCCGGCCGACGACGGCTCCCTGGCCGCCGGCCTGCTGCGCGGCGGCAACCTCTGGCTGGTCGCCGTCGCCTTCTTCGGCTTTGGCCTTGCGCTGAGCTTCACGCCCTGCGTGCTGCCCATGGTGCCCATCCTGTCCGGCATCATCGTCGGTCACGGCGCCCGCATATCACGCAGCCGCGCGCTCGCGCTGTCGCTCGCCTACGTGCTGGGCATGGCAGTGACCTACGCGATCGCCGGCGTGGCCGCCGGGCTGTCCGGCACGCTGCTGTCGGCGGCACTGCAGAACGCCTGGGTGCTGGGCGCCTTCGCGCTGGTGTTCGTCGTGCTCGCGCTGTCGATGTTCGGCCTCTACGAGCTGCAGCTCCCGACCGCGCTGCAGTCGCGCCTGTCCGACACCGCCAACCACCGGCGCGGCTCTTTCGGTGGGATCGTCGCCATGGGCGCGCTGTCGGCGCTCATCGTCGGTCCCTGCGTCGCCGCCCCCCTGGCCGGCGCGCTGCTCTACATCGCACAGACCGGCGACGCCGCGCTCGGCGGTCTCGCGCTGTTCGCGCTGGCGCTGGGCATGGGCGCACCGCTGGTCGCGGTCGGCGTCGCCTCACGCTCGCTGCTGCCACGCACCGGTCCGTGGATGGAGGGCGTGAAGCGCTTCTTCGGCGTGCTGCTGCTGGCGACCGCGATCTGGATCGCACAGCCGGTGCTGCCGGCGCTGATCGTCATGCTGGCGTGGGCTGCGCTGCTGATCGCCAGCAGCATCTACCTGCACGCGCTCGACCCGCTGCCGGCGCACGCCAAGGGCTGGCACAAGCTGTGGAAGGGTGTCGGCGTGATCGCGCTGCTGGCGGGCGCCAGCGTCCTGATCGGCGCGGCGGCCGGCTCGCGCGACCCGCTGCAGCCGCTGTCGGTGCTGCGCGGCGGCGTGGCGGCGGCCGAGGCGAAGCCGGTGTTCGAGGCGGTGCGCAGCGTGGCCGAACTGGACGCCCGGTTGAGTGCCGCCACCGGCCCGGTCATGCTCGACTTCTACGCCGACTGGTGCGTCAGCTGCAAGGAAATGGAGCGCTTCACCTTCGCCGAGCCGCAGGTGGCCGCCCGGCTGGCCAGCTTCACGCTGCTGAAGGCCGACGTCACCGCGAACGAGGCCGAACATCAGGCGCTGCTGAAACGTTTCGGCCTGTTCGGCCCCCCCGGCATCCTGTTCTTCGGCCCCGGCGGGCGCGAGATCGACAGCGCACGCACGGTCGGTTTCGTGCCGGCCGACGCCTTCGCCGCGAGCCTCGATCGCGTAATCGCTGCCAGCAGCGCGCGCTGATCGCGTAAAATCGCGCATCTTTCCGCTGCGCACCCTTCCCCATGTTTTCCGGCATCGTGGCCGCCGTCGGCCGCATCACCCGCATTGA
>JAVEVQ010000042.1:0-28826 GCA_034004945.1 Methyloversatilis sp.
GATTTCGACGTCACCGCCAGCGACAGCACGCTGCGCCGGTTGCCCGGCTGGATATGCGGATCGCTCATGACAGCCTCCCTTGTTCGTGTGCTCAGCGTTGCGTCCGGAACAGGCGGGCGTAACGGATGAGCATGTCTTCGAGGAACAGGCGCGCATTCAGCGGGTGATGCGCCAGCGCCCGCACCTTCAACAGTTCATTGTACCCACGCAGGACCGTGGCCACGTCGCTGCGTTCCGCCAGCTGCCCGAGCTGGGCGCGCCGGCCGACGAATACCCGCGGCTCGCCGGCCTGCGCCAGCAGCACGAGGTCGGCCAGCCAGCGCTGCAGCCAGGTGACCAGCGTCGGCAGATCGGTCAGTCCGGGCTCGCCCTTCTTGCGCCCCTTGAGCCAGCCGTCCCAGCGGGCGGCCACCTCGAGCGGCGCGCTCAGCGCGTGCTTCGATACATCATCGACAAACTGGGCCTGGATTTGAGCGTCCTTCGAACTGGCGAGGTCGCGCGCATGCAGCGGCGAGCCGGCACACAGCGCCAGCGCATCGCCGGCGTCACGCACGCCCTGGGCCGCCAGCCAGGCCAGCGACTGTTCAATCGGCGGCTGCTGGAAGGACAGCACCCGGGTCCGGCTGCGTATCGTGGGCAGCAATTTTCGCGGATGGTCCGTTATCAGTAAAAACAACGTCTTGGGTGGTGGTTCTTCAAGTGACTTGAGAAGAGCGTTCGCGGCATCGACATTCATCGCCTCGGCCGGATACAAGAGCACGACGCGGTAGCCACCCTGGTGCGAACCGACGCCCAGACGGTCGCTTACCGCCCTCACCTGGGCGATGCGGATGAGCTTCGACTTCGCCTTGCCGTCACCGTCGTCGGACGCCGTCTCGTCGCCCTCGTCAGCCTCGTCGTCCAGCGCCTCCGGACGCACAACCAGCCAGTCCGGATGGTTGTCGGTGGCGATCAGCCGGCACGAGGCGCATTCGCCGCACGCTACCTGCTCACCGCTTGCCCGTTCGCACAACATGCGCGCCGCCAGCGCCTCGGCGAATTCGCGCTTGCCCAGCCCCGCCGGCCCGGCCAGAAGCAGCGCGTGCGGCATCCGTTCGGCCAGCGCCATCAACTGTGACCACTGCGGCTTGAACCAGTCGTAAATCATTCAGGAACAGTACCTTGAAAGAGTCTCTTCAAGTTGAATGGAAACTTCGTCCGGCGTCCGTGCGGCATCGAGCACCTGCATGCGCCGCGGGTCGGCCTTGGCGCGCGCGAGGTAGGCGGCACGCACCCGGTTGAAGAAATCCGACTGTTCGCGCTCGAAACGGTCCGGGTCGCCGCCGCTGGCCGCCAGCCGTTGCGCCGCCACTTCGCAGGGCAGATCGAACAGCAGCGTGAGTCCGGGCTGCAGTCCGCGCTGTACCCAGGTTTCCAGCACTTCGAGCCGCGCCGTGTCCAGGCCGCGACCGCCGCCCTGGTAGGCGAAGCTGGCGTCGGTGAAGCGGTCGCACAGCACCCATTCGCCACGTGCCAGCGCCGGCTCGATCACCTGCGCCAGGTGTTCGCGGCGGGCGGCGAACATCAGCAGGGCTTCGGTATCGGGGTGCATGGATTCGTGCAGCAGCAGTGCGCGCAGCGACTCGCCCAGCGGCGTGCCGCCCGGCTCGCGGGTCAGCAGCACGGCATGGCCGCGTGCGCGCAGCCAGTCGGCCGTGCGCGCGATCTGCGTGCTCTTGCCGGCACCGTCCATGCCTTCGAAGGTGATGAAGCGGGTGTTATGCATCGGGTCGGATGAAATGGAAGGTCGGGTGAGACGGCCGTTATCAGTTGCGTGCGGCGCGCGCCGGTCGCCGCTGGTAACGGTCGACCGCGCTGTTGTGCTCGGCCAGCGTCTTCGAGAACACGCTGCTGCCGTCGCCACGCGCGACGAAGTAATAGTAACGGGTGGGCGCCGGATTCAGCGCCGCATCGATCGACGCGCGCCCGGGCGCGGCGATCGGTGTCGGCGGCAGGCCGCGCCGCAGATAGGTGTTGAAAGGGCCGTCCGTCTGCAGGTGAGTGCGCGTCAGATTGCCGTCGAAGCGCTCGCCCAGCCCGTAGATGATGGTCGGGTCGGTCTGCAGCGGCATGCCCGCACGCAGCCGGTTCACGAATACCGACGCCACCTTGTCGCGGTCGGCGGCAGCACCGGTCTCCTTCTCGATGATGGACGCCATGATCAGCGCGTCCTGCAGCGAGGCATAGGGCAGATCGGGGGCGCGCGCGGCCCACGCCTGCTCGAGCTGTGCGCGCATCGCGTGATGGGCACGCTTCAGTATCGACAGGTCGCTGTCGCCGGCGGCGAACAGATAGGTGTCCGGAAAGAACCAGCCTTCGACGAAAGTAGCGTCGCTGCCGAGGCGGGCCAGCAGTTCGGCGTCGGACAGCGCCGCGACCTCCTGCTTCAGGTCGGGGCTGGCGGCCAGCGCGGCGCGGATCTGCTTCAGCGTCCAGCCCTCGATGAAGCGCACCTCGCGCATGGTCACGTCGCCGCGCGTCATCATGCCCAGCAGTTCGATCGGCGTGACGCCGCTGCGAAAGGCGTAGCTGCCGGCCTGCAGTCGCCTGCCATCGACCGCGACGCGGCCGATCAGCCCGAGCAGACGGCCATCGACCGGCACGCCGGCCGCCTCGATCTGACGCGCCGCCTGACGCAGTGCGGTACCCGGACGCAGCGTGTACTCGACGACGTCACCACTCCAGTTCAGCGGGCGTTGCGCATACCAGGCGAGCGCGCCGACCATCAGCGCGACGAGTACGATCAGAAGCAGGAACAGACGGACGAGCAGACGGGTCATGCGAAAGAGGCGGGAACGCGCAGACGGCACGCGCGGCTCCGTATGTTAACCTTTTCGGCAACCTCTCCTGCCTGTGGATTTCGCAACATCATGATGCTTGAAGACCTCGTTCCCTCCGCTGCCGCGTCCGACGACGGCCAGTTCCCGGCCATGCAGGACGCCGCCGCCGAAATGCGCGCCGCGCGCGAAGCCACCGTGCTGGTGCCGCTGACCCATCTCGCCCGGCTGCGCGCCGATGGCGAGGACGCCGCCAGCTTCCTGCACAACCTGATGACCAATGACGTCAAGGGTCTGCCGGCCGATGGCGTGCGCAGCGCCGGCTTCTGTACCGCCAAGGGGCGGCTGCTGGCCACCTTCACGATGTGGCGCGACGGCGACGCCACCGTGCTGCAGCTGCCGCGCGCGCTGGCCGAGCCGATGCGCAGGAAGCTGTCGATGTACATCCTGCGCGCCAAGGCGACGCTGACCGACGCGAGCGCCGCGATGCCGGCGCTGGGGCTGGCCGGTCGCGATGCGGAAGCCGCATTGCAGGCCGCGGGCCTGCCAGTGCCGGCGGCACCGATGACGCAGGCGCTCGCCGATGGCGTGCGCGTGCTGCGTCTGGCCGCCGACCGCTTCGAAATCGTGCTGCCGGTCGACCGCCTCGAAGCGGTCTGGAGCGCGCTCGCCGCCCGCGCGACGCCGGCCGGCACGCCGGTCTGGCGCTGGTTCGACATCCGCGACGGTCTGGTCAGCGTGTGGCCGGGCACGCAGGAGGAATTCGTGCCGCAGATGGTCAATTTCGAACTGACCGGCGGCGTCAGTTTCAAGAAGGGCTGCTACCCCGGGCAGGAAATCGTCGCCCGCACGCAATATCTCGGCAAGCTGAAGCGCCGCATGTACCGCGCCAGTGCCGATTGCCCGCCACCGGCGGCCGGCACGCCGGTGCACGGTTCCGACACCCACGGGCAGGCCTGCGGCCTGGTGGTCGACGCGGTCGCGCTGCCGGACGGCGGATGCGACCTGCTCGCCGTGGTGCAGATGTCCAGCACCGAAGCCGGCGAGGTGCGCATCGGCAGCCTGGAGGGGCCGGTGCTGCACTTCACCGCCCTGCCCTACGCGCTCGGCGAATGACGTTGCGCATCGACTACTACATCTACTACCGCATCGACACCACCCGCGAGGTGGCGCTGCTGGCCGCGCTGAGCGCCATGCAGGCCGCACTTCAGGCGGCCACCGGCGTTGCCGGCCGCGTGCGCCGGCGGGTGGACGACCCGCAGACCTGGATGGAAGTGTATGAAGGCGTGAGCAATCAGCGGCTGTTCGAACTGGAACTGGGTTGCCAGGTGCAGCACTACGGCCTGCACGATTTCCTGGCGCCGGAAAGCGTGCGCCACCTCGAGCGCTTCCGCGCGGTCTGACGGACACCGAAGTCCATGTGCCTCATCGTGCTCGGCTGGAAGCAGCAGCCGGACTGCCCGCTCATCGTCGCCGCCAATCGCGACGAGTTCCACCGCCGCCCGACAGCCGCGCTCGACTTCTGGTCGGACGCGCCGCAGGTGCTGGCCGGGCGCGACCTGCAGTCAGGCGGCAGCTGGATGGGCGTGAGCCGGCTTGGCCGCTTCGCCGCACTGACCAACTACCGCGACCCGGCCGCGCAGCGCACCGATGCCCGCTCGCGCGGTGACCTGGTCGCCGGCTTCCTGACCGGCCGGCTGGGCGCCGAAGACTACGCCCGCCAGACCTGCCGCGAAGCCGCCGCCTACAACGGCTTCAACCTGCTGCTGTGCGACGGCGAAACGCTGGTGTGGGTGGGGCACCGCCACGGTGACGAAGCGCAATGGCAGGTGCTCGACGGCGGCGTCCATGCGCTGTCCAACCACCTTCCGGGCACCCCCTGGCCCAAGCTGTTGCGCGCCCGTAACGGCTTTGCGCGCTCACTCACACTGAGCGACGCGGTGGCGCGCCAGGAAGCGCTGTTCGACACGCTGCGCGATGACACGCCGGCGGCCGACGCCGATCTGCCGAACACCGGCGTCGGCCTCGAATGGGAGCGCCGCCTGTCGCCAGTGTTCATTGCCGGCGACGACTACGGCACCCGGTCGAGCACGGTGCTGACGCTGTGCGGCGACCGCATCGACGTCGAGGAACGCAGCTACGGGCCGAGCGGACGCGCTGACGGCAGGCGCCGCATCACCATCGATCGCTGAACGCGCGCGCGCATCGGCGGACGGTCAGGTTTGAAGGCAGAATGCCGACAACAGGCCGGATACACTGCTGGCGGCCATCTCGCCGATCGCTCGACACGCAGCGACCGGCGAAAGGAATGATGGCCGGCAGTACGCCGCTACGGATACGCGCAGCATGACTTCCACGATCGCAGCCCCACTGCCGCCCGATGAAAACGAACGCCTGCGCGCACTGCACGCCTGCGGGCTGCTTGACACGCCGCCCGAGCCGGCATTCGACGATCTGGCGCGCATCGCCTCGCAGCTCTGCGGCACCCCGATCGCGCTGATCAGCCTGGTCGACGAGAACCGTCAGTGGTTCAAGTCGCACATCGGCCTCGACGCGACCGAAACACCGCGCGAGCAGGCCTTCTGTGCACACGCCATCCTGCAGCGCGAGGTGCTGGTGGTACCCGACGCGACGCTGGACGCGCGCTTCCGCGACAATCCGCTGGTCACCGGCGGACCGGGCATCCGCTTCTACGCCGGGGCCCCGCTGGAGGTCGCCGACGGCCGGCGCATCGGCACGCTGTGCGTCATCGACACCGTTGCGCACGAACTCGGCGACGCTCAGCGCGAGGCGCTGGCCGCGCTGGCGCGACAGGTGGTCGCACAGATCGGGCTGCGCCTGCAGGTAAGCGAACTGCAGGCCGCACACGCGCGGCAGAACCTGTTCGAACGGCAGTTGCAGCGTTTCAGTGCCGAAATGAAGGCGCTGGTCGACCGTCGCACCGCCGAACTGAAGGCGGAACGGGACCGCGCCGAGCTGTACTTCGACATTGCCGGCAGCATGATGGTGGTCGCCGATACCGGTGGTCGCATCGTGCGCGCCAACCAAATGACGGCCGAGGTGCTCGGCCACCCCGGCAGCAGCCTGCCCGGACGTGACTGGTTCGAGCTGTGCTTTCCGGAAAACGAGCGTGCCGAGGCACGCGTCTACTTCGATCAGCTGGTCAGCGGCGACCGGGACGCGACAAGCCGCTTCCGCGGCCACGTGCTGACGGCCGACGGTCAGCTGCGCATCGTGTCCTGGCACACCACGCGACTGCACGATGAACACGGCGCTACCACCGGCCTGCTCGGCGTCGGCGAGGACATCACGGCACGGCTGCAGGCCGAGGAACGTCTTCAGCGCACGCTCGCCGAACTCGAACGGAGCAACATCGCGCTGCAGCAGTTCGTTCATGTCGCATCCCATGATCTGCGCGAACCGATCAACTCCATCCTCAACTTCGCCAAGCTGCTCCGGCGCGACGCTGGCGAGGAGGATGCCACGCGGCGCCAGCGCTACACGGATTTCATCGTGCGCGGCGGTGAACGGCTGCGTACACTGGTCGATGATCTGCTCACCTTCGTCCGGCTCGAAGCCGTCGAAGCGCGGATGGATGCGGTCAATCTGGCCGAACTGGTCGAGGACACGCGCCAGTCGCTGGCTGCCGCCATCGCCCGCAGCGGCGCGACCCTGCGCGTCACACCCCTGCCGGTCATCCGCGGCGATCGCAGCCTGCTCGGCCTGCTGCTGCAGAACGTGATCGACAACGCGCTGAAGTTTCACGCACCCGGCATGCCGCCCGAGGTCGATATCGGTTGCGAGCTGGTCGGCGAGGAACTGCACATTGCGGTTTCCGATAAGGGCATAGGCATCGCGCCGGAATTCCAGGAGCGCATTTTCGAGGCCTTCCAGCGACTGCATGCGCACACTGAGTACGAAGGCACCGGCCTCGGGCTGGCACTGAGCCGCCGCATCGCCGACATGCACCACGGCCGCATCTTCGTCGAGTCGCAGCCCGGCGCCGGCAGCCGCTTCGTGCTGGCGCTTCCCGCGCGCTGCCGTATCGGCCTGTCGCTGCACGCGACGCCGCGGACGGAGATCGCATGATGCCGCTGACCGGACAGACGCCCATCACGTCGATGAAGGCGATCTGCATGGGGACTGTACACCGCCTGTCGCTCACCGTCCGCACGCGAGCGCGTCGGACTTTCGCGCACCACACCTTTCAACCGGGGTTTTCACGATGACGACCGCACCACTGCGTACCGTGATGCTGATCGACGACAACGACGCCGACAACTTCTTTCACGGCATGATGATCGAGCGCGCCGGCCTGGCGTCGGAACTGCTCGTGTTCGAGTGGGCGGAAAAGGCGCTCGAGTGGTTCCGCACGCACCCGGGGCACACGGTCGACCTCATCCTGCTCGACATCAACATGCCACGCATGAACGGCTTCGAGTTTCTCGAACAGTTCCACCGGCTGCCTGTGGCACATCAGGTGGATGCCCGCGTCTGCATGCTCAGTTCGTCACCCCTGGACGCCGACCGCGAACGCGCCTTCACCTTCCCGCGCGTGACCGATTTCATCGTCAAGCCGCTGGGGGACGGTTTCCTCGCTCAGCTGACCAGAGTCTGCGACATGCGGCGGTGAGGGATGCCGGCTTCGTCGAAGACCGGCCCGTCGGCAACGAAGCCTTGCGCCTCGTAGAAGCGCAGCGCGTGCGTCTGCGCATGCAGCACCACCTCGCGCGTACCGCGCCGCCGTGCCTCGGCGAGCAGGGTCTGCAGCAGCGCCCGGCCCACGCCGCGTGAGCGATACGGCGCGCGCACGGCCATGCGGCCGATGTGGCCATCGGGCAGCAGGCGCCCGCATCCGACCGGTTGGCCGTCGAGCAGCGCCAGCGCATGCACGCAGGTGGCGTCATCGGCGTCCCATTCCATCTCTTCCGGCACCTGCTGTTCGACGATGAACACCTCTCGGCGCAGGGCTTCGAGCGCCGGCGCCATCGACGCCCAGTCACCCAGCTCGATGCACAGCACGGTCAATCCGTGATGCGGACCGGCGTGCCGGCATGCACCAGGTCGAACAGTTCGATGATGTCGCGGTTGCGCATGCGCACGCAGCCGATCGAGCCGGGCACGCCCATCTCGGCCGTGTCCGGACTGCCGTGCAGATAAATGTAGCGACGCATCGTATCGACCTCGCCCAGACGGTTCACGCCCGGCTCGCAGCCCGACAGCCAGAGGATGCGCGTCAGTATCCAGTCGCGGCCTGGATGCGCGGCCGCCAGCTCGGGCGACCACAGTTCGCCGGTCGGACGCCGGCGCACGAACACCGTGTTCGCTGGCGCACCGGCACCAATGCGGGCGCGGATCACGTGCCGCCCGCGCGGCGTGCAGTAGCTGCCGCGCTGCTCGCCGGCGCCGTTCTTCGCCGTCGACACCCGGTAGCGACGGATCAGCACGCCGACTTCGTCATGCAGGCGCAGCCACTGCGAGCGGATGTCGATGTCGATGCGCATCAGGCGGTTTCGATGCGCCGGCGGCGGGCGGCGAAGAAGTCGCTCAACAGGCGACCGCACTCCTCCGCCAGTACGCCCGACTCGACCTCGGCGTGATGATTGAGCCGGGGCTCGGCAAACAGGTCGGTCACGCTGCCGCAGCAGCCTGTCTTCGGGTCGCGCGCGCCGAACACGACGCGCGCGATGCGCGCGTGCTGAATCGCACCGCTGCACATCGCGCACGGTTCCAGCGTCACGTACAGGGTGCAGCCGGGCATGCGGTAATTGGCAAGCGCCTGCCCGGCGGCGCGCAGGGCCATCACTTCGGCATGGGCGGTCGGGTCGTTGGCCATGATCGGGCGGTTGAAGCCGCGGCCGACGATTTCGCCGTTGCTGACGACGACGGCGCCGACCGGCACCTCGCCGAGCGAGCCCGCCTCACGGGCGAGCGCCAGCGCCTCGTTCATGAAGCGCAGATCGGCGTCGCTGCTCATGACCGGCCCTCAGGCCGCTGCATCGGACTTGCGTACGCCGAAGCGCAACATCGAATCGACACCGATGATGAGGATGAGCGCACTGATGAACAGCACCATGCCGGCGAAGCCGTGCAGGAAGCCCTGCCCCGCCTCGTCGCCGAAGTGGTAGGTGATCAGCGTCAGCACGATGACGCGGATCACGTTGGCGCAGAAGGAGATCGGCACGATCAGGATAGCCAGCGTCACGTTGCGGGCAAACGAGTCGTGACGGACCAGATTCAGATAGAGCAGACCCAGCGCTTCGAGCGTGAACAGCGAGTGCAGGCCGGCGCAGGCATCCGCCACCAGCAGTTGGTACTGGCCGATGACCAGGATGACGCCGGTGCGCGCGATCGGATAGCCCAGCGCGTACAGCAGGTGCTCGGCCGCCCACGACACGCCCATCTTCATCGGCTGCGTCACCGTGTCGACCAGGATGCCGGGCAGCGGAATCATGAACAGCATGAAGAACAGCGGGAACCACAGACGCAGCAGCGTCGCCCGCCCGAAGAACACCAGTATCAGACCGGCGATCATCGGGATGAGCGAACCGATCTCGAAGATCAGGATGTCCTGCGAGCGGCCGAGGATGTAGAGCAGCAGCGACGCGACCACCAGCGGCCAGCCCAGCATGGGCGCCGGCGCCGGCTGGAGCCCGTCGGCGATGCCGTTCCATTTCGTGTACAGCAGCCACAGTGCCACGGCGAGCACGATGGGACCGTGCGCGTTCTCGTCGGTGCTCCAGATGCCGTTGAACAGGTCGTGAAAGCTGGGGCCGTACATCGCGGCCATGCCAGCCAGCACGATCCAGAAAGGCGCCCAGCCGAAGGACAGCGCGTGCGCGCCGAGGCGCATGGAGTGCGGGGAAGACATGCTGGAAGCGCTCACCGAAGGGTTGATTCTGTTCTGACCGGCCCGCTCAGGGCTCGTTCATCACCGAGCCGACGACGGTGGCGCTGGCGGTGATCAGTTCGTCGGCCAGGCGACGCAGACGCGATGCGCGGCTCACGTTCTTGCGCGCCACCATCAGCGCACCGCTCGCGCGTACCGCGATGGTCTGGGCGTCGGCGTACTCGGCACCGGCCGGCGTGTCGATCAGGATGACGTCGAAGTCCTTCGACAGCTGACCGAGCAACTGGCTGAACACCGGTCGCGACAGCAGTTCCTGCGGGTTCGGCGGCACCGCACCGGCCGGCATCACGCACAGGTCGAGCAGTGCCGGCACGCGCTGCACCGCGTCCGGGCCGCCGCGCCCGGCCAGCGTTTCCGACAGGCCGACCCGGTTGCTGACCGAGAACAGCGTGTGCTGACGCGGATTGCGCATGTCGGCGTCGATCAGCAGCGTGCGCTCGCCCAGCTGGGAGAACACGACGGCCAGGTTCGCGGCGATGAAGCTGCGCCCTTCACCGCGCTCCGGGCTGACGATGGCCAGCGTCTTGCGTTCTGCCTCGGCGTCGAACCAGCGCAGCATGAGCTGACTGCGCAGCGCGCGCAGCTCTTCCACCTGGTGGGTGAAGGGGCGGTAGGCCGCGATCACCTCGTCGCTGACCGCGCTCTCGCCGGCCTGCAGGAAGGGGTAGTCGAACTGGCGCGACAGCGCGAACTGGATGTCGGATTCCTTCAGCAGGCCGAGCGAGATCGCCGCGTCGCCGAAGCGCAGCCCGCGCTCGCGCTGCGCGCGCAGAATGCGCTCGGCGCCGTCCGGGCTGAGCCGGCCAGCGTCGATCAGGATGGCGCCGATGGCCCGCCCGGACCCGGTATCGATGGAAGTGGGTGCGTTCATGGTGATGTCCTTCAGGCGGTGGCCGCGCGGGCGCGTTTTGCACCCTTGTTGAACTTGACGGTCGAGATCAGGCCGAGCACCGGCACACCGAGCAGCTGCTGCAGATCGTCGTCACCGCGCACGCGCTGATCCAGCAGTTCGAGCAGCAGCACGGTACCGACCGCCAGCAGCACGCCGAGGAAGATGGCGACCAGCGTGTTCAGCAGCAGGTTCGGGCTGGAATGCTCGACCGGTGCGATGGCCGGTGTCAGCACGACGATATTGGTCTGCGTGGTCTGGCTCTCCAGACTGGTCTGGGTGAAGCGCTGGGCCACGGCGTCGTAGGCGCGTTGCGCGCTCTCGACCTCGCGCTGCAGGACAGCCAGGTCGTCGCGCTGCTTCTTCAGCTCGAGCACGCGGTTCTTCTGCGCCGCCAGCGCTGCGCGCACCTCGGCTTCGCGCTGCACGTTCACGCGGTTGCTGGTGCTGAGCGTGCTGGCCACCTTCTTCATTTCGGCGTCGAGCTTGCTGCGCAGGGTATCGACCTCGCCCTGGGCGCGCTGGTACTCCGGGTGATTGCGGCCGAAGCGCTGGCTCATCTCGTTCAGCCGCGCCTCACCGCGCGCCAGCTCGGACTTCAGGCCGATGATGAGCGAATTCTGCTGCACTTCAGGCAGCGTCTCGATCTGCGACTGGCTGACCTGGGCCTGACGCGACGAACTGTCGCTGCGCTGCGCCTGGATCGCGGTGTACTGGCTCGACAGTTCGGCCAGGCGGGCGTTCTCGATGTCGAGGCGTTCATCGGTATTGACGATGCCGGTCTCCTGCTGGAAGGCCGACAGCTTGCTCTGCGCCTTTTCGAGGTTCTCGCGCAGCGCCTTCGACTGGCCGGCGAACCAGTTGGCGTACTGTTTGGCCGGCTCGATCTTCAGTTCGAGGTTGGTGTCGATGTAGGCCTGGGCGAAAGCGTTGGCGACGGCGGCGGAGAACGCCGGGTCCTGACCGCTGAACGCGATCGACAGCACGTTGGAATCGCGCGACGGCTTGACGTCGAGCTTCTTCTTCAGCAGATCGGCAAAGTATGCGTCGATCGAACCCTTGCCCTCAGTCGCTTCGCGCCACTGTTCGACCGCCTGGGCGCTCTTCTCGAAACCGAGCATGCGCACGACGCGCTGGGCGACGCGGTCCGAGGTGACGATGTCAACCTGGGTCGCCATATAGCCCGGCGTCACCAGCGCCGGCAGCGTGACGCCGAGGATGGGGTCGGGCGACTTCACGTCGATCAGCACCGCGGTGGCCGAGGTGTATTGCTTGGGCAGCACCAGGCTGACCGCCACGGTGGTCGCGACGACGACCAGAAGCACCGCCAGGCCGACCAGCCAGCGCGCGCGCAGAATGAGCAGGAATTGCTGGAACGTCATGGAATCATCCGATCAGAAAAGGCTTTCGCGTACATAGACGACATCGTCGCCCTGCAGCGTCATCGACATGTCGGGCTCGATCGTCTCCACCGCACCGGCCGCATTGCGGCGATGCAGCTTGAGGCGCTTGTCGGTACCACGCAGCGTGATACCGCCGCCCTGGGCCAGCGCCTGCATCACGGTCATGCCGCGCTCGAGGCGGTAGGAGCCCGGACGATTCACTTCACCATAGATGTAGAACACCGGCGCGCGGTGGATGTAGAGGATGTCGCCGCCCATGACGGGAATGTCCGCATTGATGCCGTCCGGCTGGAACAGGGCCGGAATGTCGATCTCGGCGCGGAAGGGCTTGTCGTTGCGCGTGCCGACCAGCGTCACGACATCGGCGCCGGTGGCCGACGCACCGCCGGCGGTCGCCAGCATGTCGGTCACCCGGGTGTTGGCGATCTCGATCGGGTAGCGGCCCGGGCGATTCACCATGCCCAGCACGGACACCTGATTGCCGCGTATCTGCAGCAGCAGCACGTTGACCTGCGGCTTGAGCACGAAACCGCCGTCGCGCAGCTTGTCCGCGATCAGCTTCTCGGTCGCCGGCAGGGTCAGACCACCGACCGTCACGCCGCCGATCAGCGGATAGGTGATGCTGCCGTTCTCGGTCACCCGCGTCTCGACCGTCAGGTCCGGATTCTGGAACACGGTGATGCGGATGATGTCGCCCGATCCGAGCACGTATTCACGCGCGTCGGCGGCACTGGCGGCCGGCAGCAGCAGCAGCATTCCGAAACAGAGGCCAAGCAGCAGGCGTACGAACTTCGTCATATCGAGGAGTTTCCAGTTGATCGTTCGGAGAGGGCGGCGCCGCGCACCGGCGCAGCGCCCGCCAGAGAAGGGCTTACTTGAGCCCCGAAAGTCCCTTGTCCACGGCCGACTCCGCGCCAGCGGCAGGCGCCGGCGCGGCATCCGGCGCAACCGGCACCGCAGCGGCAGCCGGTGCAGGCGCAGTGAATTCGCCCATGTACTCGATCTTGCCACTCTCACGCAGCTTCTTCACTTCCGTCTGCGCCAGCTCGCCCTTGCGCTGGTTCAGCAGGAACTGTTCGATCACCGGCCGTGCGCCGTTCTCGTCGACCGGCACGCTGCGCGATGCCGCCACCTCGATCACCAGGATGCCGTTCGGGGTGCCGAGCACGCCGATCTGGCCGTCCTTGATCTGATGGACGCGCTTCACCATCTCGAGCGGCAGCTGCTCGGCCGGCTTGGTCACAGCATTAGCGGTGAAACGCACGTTTTCGCTGCGCAGCCACTCGGCGATCTGCTGCAGGTTGCGCGGCTGCGACATGAACTGTTCGAGTTTCGGCATGAATTCCGGGCCGGCGGCGATGGCCAGCTCGCGCAGATTGAAGATGCGGCGCTCCGAGAACAGTTCAGGGTGCTGGCTGTAGTAATCCTTGATTTCGCTGTCGGTCGGCTTGATCGCCGCGCTCGACACCTGTTCGAGGTAGGCGCGGGCCAGCACTTCGCGACGCGCGGCCTCGATCGCCTGCAGCGTCTTCGGATCGCGGTCCAGCTTCTTCTCGACCGCCTGCTGCACCAGCAGCTCCTGGTCGATCAGACGCTCCAGCACCTGGCGGCTGGCCGCCTTGGCCTGCTCGGGATTCGCTACATTGGTACGCTGCATGACCTGATTGATCTGATGCACCGAGACTTCACCGCCGTTTACCTTTGCTGCAACCTGGGTCGCCGTCTTCTTTTCGCCGCCTTCGCCGCCGCAGGCAGTCAGGAGGGCTGCCGCGATGACGGTCAAGGCGATGGAACGGCGTGCGTGATGTGGCATGTTTTCCCCGAATGAATATTGCTGATTTGTGACATGAGGCCGTCGGGCAAGATAGCCCAACTGGCCAAGCCTGAACAGTATCGGGCGCGTGTTACAGCGCCGTTGCGTGAAATGTTTCCGTAATGCAGCATGACCACCACGCCCGTCCGGCACTGCGCGGCAAAGAACGCGCGCAGGACCGGCCTGACCTTTCGCACACGATAGAATCGGGCTCGCTTCCCGGTACGTCCTCTTTCCTCACGACATGTCCTTTGCTCCCGACGCCTTCACCGAAGCCCTGACGGCCTTCGCCACCCACGAGCGGATGGATCCGCTGATGCTGCTGTGCAAGCTGACCGAGGAATCCGGCGAACTGGCTGAGGCCGTGCTGGTCCAGCGCGGCTACAAGCCACACAAGACGCTGCCGGCCGACGCATCGATCGACGAGGCCGCCGATGTGCTGCTCTGCCTGCTGCTGGTGCTGTCCCGCCTCTACCCGGAGCGCAGCCCGGCGCAGCTGGCAGGCCAGCTGGCCGAGCGCATCGACGGCAAGCTGGCGCGCTACATCGCGCGCCAGCCGATGACGCGGGCGGAGCACTGACATGCCGACCTTCGAACTCATATCGCTGCTGCTGATCGGCGGCCTGATCTGGTTCTGGCTCGACAGCCTCAATGCCCGCGAAGCGGGGATGGAAGCCAGCCGCGCTGCCTGCAATGCGGAAGGCACGCAACTGCTCGATGATACCGTAGCCATCCGCTCGACCTCGCTCGCCCGCGACGAAGAGGGACAGATGCGGATCAAGCGGACCTATGCCTTCGAATACAGCGACACCGGGAACAACCGCCGCCACGGTTCTGTCACGCTGCTCGGCCGACGCGTGATCGCGCTCTACATCGCACCGCACATCGTCTGAACACTGCTCACGCCTGCACCGGCCAGCGGCCGGCAACACCATGAAATTCATACTCGACTTCTCGACTCCGGACAGACTGCCCCGCCGCCTCGTGTTCGGCGAACCGCTCGAAGTGGTGCGCGCCGACAGCGTCGACGCGGTGCGCCCTGCCCTGCGTCGCGTCGCCGAAGCGACGCGGGCCGGCCTGCACGCGGTCGGCTACGTCGCCTACGAGGCCGCTCCCGCCTTCGATCGTGCGGCGCGCGTGCGCAGCGGTTGCAGCGTACCGCTGGTGTGGTTCGGCCTGCACCGCGCACCGCTCGACTGCGGCCCCGACGCGCCGGCGGCGTTCGAGGTACCGGCCTGGGAACTGGACACCGGGCGCGACGAGTACGGGCAGGCGATCGACGCGATCCACGCCGCCATCCGCCGCGGCGACGCCTACCAGATGAATTACACGGTGCGCGCCCATGCGCGCTTCTCCGGCGACGCGCAGTCCTACTACGAGCAGTTGCGACAGGCACAGCAGGCTGAGTTCTGTGCCTACGCGGACATCGGCACCCACCGCATCCTGTCGGCGTCGCCCGAGCTGTTCTTCTCGTGGCAGGACGGCGTGCTGACGACGCGACCGATGAAGGGCACGGCGCGACGCGGCCAGCTGCCGGAGGAGGACGCCGAACTGGCGCGCTGGCTGCGCAACTCGGAGAAGAACCGCGCCGAGAACCTGATGATCGTCGACCTGCTGCGCAATGACCTGTCGCGACTGTCGATGCCGGGTGGCGTGCAGGTGCCGCATCTGTTCTCGATCGAGAACTACCCGACCGTACTGCAGATGACCTCGACCATCACCGCGCGCACCCGCCCGGAGGTGACGCTGGACGACGTGTTCGCCGCCCTCTTCCCCTGCGGCTCGATCACCGGTGCGCCCAAGCTGAAGTCGATGGACATCATCGCCGACCTCGAGAAATCGCCGCGCGCCGTCTATTGCGGCGCGATCGGTCACGTGGCGCCGGGCGGTGCCGCCCGCTTCAACGTGGCCATCCGCACGGTCACGCTCGACGTGGCGAACGGACGCATGGAATGCGGGCTGGGTGGCGGCATCACCTGGGATTCGGTCGCCGCCGACGAATACGCCGAGGTGCAGACCAAGAGCCGTTTCCTGACGCGCGCCGGCAACGGATTCGAACTGTTCGAGACGCTGCTGCTGGTCGATGGCCGCTACGAACTGCTCGACCGCCACCTCGCCAGGCTCACCGCGTCGGCACGCCATTTCGGTTTCGCCGCACCGCAGGATGCGGCCGCCGTGCTGGCAGCGCATGCCGAGGCATATCCGCAGGGCCGCCTGCGCGTGCGCCTGTTGTGCGCCGCAGACGGTGGCATGCGCATCGAGAGCGCCGCCGCTGGCGAGCCCGACAACAGCCCGCGCAAGGTCAGGCTGGCTTCGGCGCCGGTGTCCCGCGCCGAGCCGCTGCTCTACCACAAGACGACGCGCCGGGGCCTCTACGACGCCCATCTGTCGCAGGTCGCCGGCAGCGCCTTCGACGTGCTGCTGTGGAACGACGCCGGCGAACTGACCGAATTCACGCGCGGCAATCTGGTGCTCGACATCGACGGCTGCCGGTACACGCCGCCGGTATCCAGCGGCCTGCTCGACGGCACGCTGCGACGTGAACTGGTGGAGCGTGGCGAACTGGTCGAACGCGTGCTTACCTGCGAGGACCTCGGCTGCGCCCAGGGCGCCTGGTTCATCAACAGCGTGCGCGGCTGGATACCGGTCACCATCGACAACGCGCCGCTGGACACGACCCCCGCCGTCGTGCCCGCCTACGCCGATCCCTATGCCGGGCACCGCGACGCCGGCTGAGCGGCGCCGGCACCGCTGCCTCGTCGTCGGTCTGGCGCTGTTGCTGGGCGGCTGCAACGGCAGCTTCTCGCCACGCTACTACTGGCAGGCGGCGCACGGCCAGTTCGAACTGTGGCGACTGGCGCGTCCGCTGGCCGAGGTCGATGCCGACGCGTCGAGCACGCAGGCGCTGCGCGACAAGCTCGCACTGGCGGCAGAGATCCGCGACTGGGCCAGCCGCGAGATGGCGCTGCCGGACAATGGCAGCTATCGCCGCTATGCCGACCTCGGACGACCTTTCGTCGTGTGGAACGTGTTCGCCGCCGAAGCGCTGTCGGTCAGGCCGCGCCAGTCCTGCTTCCCGATCGCCGGCTGCGTGAGCTATCGCGGCTTCTTCGCCGAAGCCGACGCCCGCCGGCACGCCGACGCGCTGGCGCGCGAAGGGCTGGACGTGCATGTCAACGGCGTACCGGCCTACTCTACGCTGGGCTGGTTCGACGACCCGCTGCTGAACACCTTCATCCACTACCCGGAAACGGAACTGGTGCGCCTCATCGTGCACGAACTGGCGCATCAGATCGTCTATGTGCGCGACGACACCGAATTCAACGAGTCCTTCGCCAGTGCGGTGGAGGAGGAAGGGGTGCGACGCTGGCTGGCGCGCCCGGGCAAGGAGGACCTGCGCAGCGGCTTCGAGCGGGCGCAGATGCTGCGCAGCGATTTCGCCGCGCTGGTGACCCGCTACCGCGACGCCCTGAATACCCTCTACGGCAGCGATCTGCCGGCGGCCGACAAACACGCCGGCAAGGCGCGCCTGCTCGACGAGCTGGGCGCGGATTACCGCGCGCTGCGCGACACGCGCTGGGCCGGCTTCCGCGGCTACGACCGCTGGTTCGCGCAGGACATCAACAACGCGACGCTGGCATCGATCGGCCTCTACACTGCGGCCAGACCCGCCTTCACGCGACTGATCGCCGCCTCGCCCGACATGCCCGCCGTATGGGCGACCATGCGCGAGCTGGCCCGACTGCCGCGCGACGAACGACGCGCCCGGCTGGGTCTGCCCGACTACCAGGAAACGCCATGACAGCTCCGACCGACCTCGCGCCGCTGCGCGCACTGATCCGCACCATTCCCGACTTTCCCGAGCCGGGCGTGCAGTTCCGCGACATCACGCCGCTGCTCGCCGACGCGCGCGGCCTGACGCAGGCACTGGACGCATTCGAGCGCAGCATCGAACCGGACAGCGTCGATATCGTCGCCGCCATCGAGGCGCGCGGTTTCCTGTTCGCCGGCGCGCTGGCGCAGCGACTGGGCGCCGGCCTGGTGCCGGTGCGCAAGCCCGGCAAGCTGCCGGGGCCGACACTGGGCATCGACTACGCGCTCGAGTACGGCAGCGACCGGCTGGAGATGCACATCGGCGCCTTTTCCAGCGGCGCGCGGGTGCTGGTACTGGACGACCTGATCGCCACCGGCGGCACCGCCGTGGCCTGCGGCGAACTGGTCGAACGCGCCGGCGGCCGGCTGGCCGGTTTCCGCTTCCTGATCGACCTGCCGGCGCTCGGCGGCTCGTCCCTGCTCGCCGCGCGCGGCTGGCGCAGCCACGCGCTGCTGCAGTACTGATTCAGAACAGGTACTGCAGGGACATCGACAGGCTGTTGGTGCGGTACTGATAGAAGTTGACGTTGGAATCGCGCCTGTCGTGCCGCAACTGCGCGCTGGCGTTCAGGTTGCGCTGGATCGCCCACGTCGCGCCCACACTGTAGGTGTAGATGTCCTCGGTGCGTTGGGCCGCGCGGTCACCCAGCAGCGCCAGCACCACGGGATCGATGAAGTCGATGTTGCCGCGCCCCTGCCCGTCCCGTGAGCGATATTGCAGCAGTCCATCGACGCGCACCTTCCCGGTGGCGTACCAGACCGGCGTCAGACTGAAGGTTTCGGTCTCGAAATAGGTGGTGAAGTTGTCGTCCAGCCCGCTGATCTGGCGCTGCGCATCGAGGGTCAGGCCGAACTGACCGGTCGGGCGCCATTCCCAGGAAAACTTCCCGTACAGGTCGTCGTAATCGCGCGTCTTCGCGCGTTCGTGTTCGCGCTTCGACAGGCCGACCGAGGCAGACACCTTCGAATGCCCGAGCGGCTGCCAGCGCACGCGAAACTCGGCGTCCTGCTGCTTGAACGCGTTGTCGCGAAAGACACTGGCGGTGCGGTTGGGAAAGTCACCGCGGCTTTCGCGCCCCAGCACCTCGAAAGCCGTGCCGCCCCGCGTCGTGTAGCGCACGCCGGCCTCGATGCGATCGATGTCGTAGTCGCGATCACGACGCACCGCCGCATCGTTGCGCTGCGTATCCCGGTTAAGGCTGCCGAACAGCGCCCAGTAAGCGTCGAGCCGGTAGCTGCCGTCGAAGCGAAAGGTTTCGGCATCGACCAGGTTCTTGGCGAGATTCACCAGCCGGAAATCGCCGAAACCGAGCATGTAGCGGCGTTTGCTGTAGCTCAGATTGCCGCTGAAATCGTTGCCGACGGCCCAGCGCCAGCCTGCGGCGAGGTTGTAGCCATCATTGTCGAGCAGGCTGAGGTCGTTGTAGCGCGTACGGTTGAACGTGGTGTTCGCGGTCAGCACCTGCCGGCCCAGGCGCTTCTCGCCGACGATGCCGGCGCTGAGTACCGTGCTGTGGTCGCCCCGCGGCGCATTCGGGCCGAATGACGTCGGTTCGGTGTCATCGGGAAGATAGAACACGTTGTCGACGTACTGCCAGTTCGCCGAGGTGACCAAGCTGAAAACGTCGTCCTCGTCGGCCCAGGCACTGTCCGCGACCGGCAGAAGCAGCAACAGCGCGAAAGCGGGCCAACATTTTGAAATGTTATTGTTCATTGAAGAGAGTATGAGTGCGGGCCGTGACGCTTTTCTTTCCGGCACGCAAATCTTGAAAATACGCAAAAACACTTACGGTATTCTAGCCTTTACGCCGTCTGCAGATCTCAAGCCCCATTGAATTCACCGGTTTCGTTTCCGATGCTCGCCAAGTTTGAGCGTAACACTTCCGTATTGCGGGCACCGTTGAGCCTTTCCGGCATGGTCGAAATGTTCCTCGACCCGCTGTCGCTCATCCTGTCCCTGATTGCCTGCGCGCTCTACTATGGCGACGCCGTCGACGCGCGCTACGTCGTGCTGTCGCTGGTCGTCTTCTCGCTGTCCTTCCCCGGCTCCTCGATGCTCAGCATGCGGCCGCGGCGCGTGGTCCGGCAGACAGTGATCAGCTGGCTTCTGATCGCCTTCATCCTGATGTTCTTCGGCTATGCCAGTCAGTACATCGAGAACTTCCCCCATGAGGTGGTGATGTCCTGGCTCGTTGCGGCACCGCTGACCCAGCTGGTCGCCCACTTCGTCGCCCGCAGCTACCTGCAGCGCGCCGCCGCACAGGAAGAGAACCAGACCCGCGTCATCATCGTCGGCTGCAACGACATCGGTGTGTCGCTGGCCGAACAGTTCGCGACCAATCCCTACCTCGGCGTGCGCTGTGTCGGCTACTTCGACGACCGTGCACCGGAGCGCATCACCCAGCTCAACGGCATGCCGCTGCTCGGCCGCCTGCGCGATCTGGCCGCCTACGTGAAGGCGAACCGCATCGACCAGATCTATCTGGCGCTGCCGATGGCCAGCCAGCCGCGCATCCTGTCGCTGCTCGACGACCTCAAAGATACGACGGTGAGCATCTTCTTTGCACCGGACATCTTCCTGACCGACCTGATCCAGGGGCGCATGGACTACGTGGCCGGCGTACCGGTGGTGGCGGTCTGCGACACGCCCTTCACCGGCATCAACGGACTGATCAAGCGCACCAGCGACATCGTGCTGTCCATCATCATCCTGGTGCTGATCTCGCCGCTGCTGCTGGCGATCACGATCGGCGTCAAGATGAGTTCGCCCGGTCCGGCCCTGTTCCGCCAGCGCCGCTACGGCCTCGACGGCAAGGAAATCGTCGTCTACAAGTTCCGCTCGATGACGGTGCAGGAAGACGGTGGCGTGGTGAAGCAGGCTACCCGCAACGATCAGCGCATCACCCGCTTCGGCGGCTTCCTGCGCCGTACCTCGCTCGACGAACTGCCGCAGTTCATCAACGTGCTGCAGGGGCGCATGAGCATCGTCGGTCCGCGGCCGCACGCAGTGGCACACAACGAAACCTACCGCAAGCTGATCAAGGGCTACATGGTGCGCCACAAGGTGAAACCGGGCATCACCGGCTGGGCGCAGGTGAACGGCTATCGCGGCGAGACCGAAACTGTCGAGAAGATGCAGAAGCGCATCGAATACGACCTCGAGTACCTGCGTACCTGGTCGCTCGGGCTCGACCTCTGGATCATCGTCAAGACGGTTGCCGTCGTATTCAACGACCGCAATGCCTACTGAGGCCATGCGGCTGCAGTCCTGCCTGCAGTGGGCGGCCGGGCTGGTCGCCCTGGCCATGATCGCCAGCCTGATCCGCCTCGGCGAGACTTCGCTGGCCGTCGGCCTGATTCCGTCGCCGTGGGACAAGCTCGCCCATGCGGCCACCTTCGGCGTGATCGCGCTGTCGCTGTGGCTGGCGGCCGGCCGGCGCTGGCTACTCGCGTGTGCGGCACTGGCGCTGGCGCTGGCTTGTTACGATGAGTGGCGCCAGCTCATGTTGCCGGGGCGCGAGGCCGATATGTACGATCTGCTCGCCAACGCCGTCGGCATCGTGCTGGCGGTCGGCCTCGCCACCCGACTGACTTCGAAGGAAGGCTGATGCGCGTTCCCGCCCTGCTGCTCGCGGCCCTGCTGATGCCGGCAGCCCACGCCAACGACACCGCGGACTACCGTCTGCGACTGCCGGGCAGTGCCGACTATCGTCTCCACCAGCCCGAATCGCTGCGCATTTCCGAAGCCGAGCGCGCGCAGGCGCGCCTCAAGGCACTGGGCAAACTGCCGTTCTCGGCGCAGATCGCGGCAGCCGCCGAAGCGGGCGGCATCGAACCCGAACTGCTGCACGCCGTCGTGCACGCCGAATCAGCCTACAACCCGCGCGCGGTCTCGCCCAAGGGGGCGCTCGGCCTGGCCCAGCTGATGCCGTCCACCGCCCGCATGTACGGCGTGTCCGACGCGCTCAATCCTGCAGACAATCTGCGTGCCAGCGCACGGCATCTGCGTGACCTGTTGGACGATTTCGGCGACATCGAACTGGTGCTGTCTGCCTACAACGCCGGCGCCGGTGCGGTCAGGAAGTACGGCGGCGTGCCGCCGTATGCGGAAACCCGCGCCTACGTGCCCAAGGTGGCCGGCCGCTACGAGGCGCTGAAGAAGCAGGCCGAAGTGCCCGAGCCGCCGCTTCCACCCAGTCCCTACCGCCTGCGCAGCGACGACAGTGCGCTGCGGCTGGTGCAGACAGCGGACTGATGCCGCCCCCTCACTGCGCCGTTCAGGTCGCCATCGTCGGCGGCGGACCGGCCGGTCTGATGGCGGCCGAAGTGCTGTCGGCACAGGGTATCGCGGTCGATCTGTACGACGCCAAGGCCTCGGTCGGCCGCAAGTTCCTGCTCGCCGGCAAGGGTGGCCTCAATCTGACGCACGGCGAAGCCGCCGACCTGTTCGTCACGCGCTACCGCGAACGCAGCGATGCCGTCGGCCGCTGGCTGACGGCATTCGATGCAGACGCGCTGCGCGACTGGTGCAGCGGCCTCGGCATCGCCACCTTCGTCGGCAGCTCCGGCCGCGTGTTTCCGACCGACATGAAGGCCGCCCCGCTGCTGCGCGCCTGGCTGACACGTCTGCGCGCGGCCGGCGTGCGCTTTCACATGCGGCAGCGCTGGACCGGCTGGAACGACGCCGGTGCGCTGACCTTCGACACGCCGGACGGCGAGCGGCACGTCGAGGCGCGCGCCACGCTGCTCGCACTGGGCGGAGCCAGCTGGCCGCAGCTCGGCTCCGACGGCGCCTGGATGCCGCTGCTCGACGCACGCGGCATCGCGCTCGCGCCGCTGCGTGCCAGCAACTGCGGCTTCGACATCGACTGGAGCGCCCACTTCGCGGAGCGCCACGGCGGCGCGCCACTGAAGAATGTGTACATCGGCTTCGACGCCCTCGACGGCACGCACATCGAGCGCCGCGGTGAGTGCCTGGTCAGCGCACACGGGCTCGAAGGCAGCCTGATCTATGCGCTGTCGGCGGCGCTGCGCGAACGCATCGAGCGCGACGGCCACTGCCACATCACGCTCGACCTGCTGCCGGCGCACGACGCGTCACGCGTGCTCGACGAGATCCGCCGCCCGCGCGGCTCGCGTTCGCTCAGTTCACACCTCGCCAGCCGGCTCGGTCTGGCCGGCGTCAGGCTGGGGCTGGTGCACGAGGTGCTGGACAGGGCGGCGATGGCCGACCCGGCGCGTCTGGCGGCGACGCTGAAGGCGCTGCCGCTGCGTCTGCTGCGCACCCGGCCGGTGGCCGAGGCCATCAGCACGGCGGGCGGCGTGCGGCTGGAAGCGCTGGACGACGGCCTGATGCTGAAGGCGCTGCCCGGCGTGTTCTGCGCCGGCGAAATGCTGGACTGGGAAGCGCCGACCGGCGGCTACCTGCTCACCGCCAGCATGGCCAGCGGCCGCGTCGCGGCCGCCGGCATCGCGCGCTTCCTTCAGACGGCGTGATAGCCGGTCACGCGCTCCACTTCGTTCTTCGACCCCAGAATCACCGGCACGCGCTGGTGCAGCTTTTCCGGCTGCACGTCGAGAATGCGCTGATAGCCGGTGGTCGCCGCGCCGCCCGCCTGCTCGATCAGCATGGCCATCGGGTTGGCTTCGTACATCAGGCGCAGCTTGCCCGGCTTGGTCGGGTCCTTGGTGTCCTTCGGGTACATGAAGATGCCGCCGCGGGTCAGGATGCGATGCACGTCGGCCACCATCGAGCCGACCCAGCGCATGTTGAAGTCCTTGCCGCGCGGACCGCTCTTGCCGGCGATCAGCTCGTCGATGTAGCGCTTGACCGGGGCTTCCCACCAGCGCGCGTTCGACGCGTTGATCGCATATTCCTTCGTGTCTTCCGGCACGCGCATGTTCTCGGTGGTCATGACGAAGCTGCCGGTCTCGCGGTCCAGCGTGAACGCATGGACGCCGTTGCCGACCGTCAGCACCAGCTGGGTGGCCGCGCCATACACCGCGTAGCCGGCCACCAGCTGCTGCGTTCCCGGCTGCAGGAAGGCCTTCTCGTCCACCGGCTCGACGCTGCCGTTGAGTTCCGGGCAGCGCAGCACCGAAAAGATGGTGCCGACCGATATGTTCACGTCGATGTTGGACGAGCCGTCCAGCGGATCGAACAGCAGCAGGAATTCGCCCTTCGGGTACCGGTTCGGGATCTGGTGCGGCAGGTCCATCTCCTCCGACGCCATCGCCGCCAGGTGACCGCCCCACTCGTTCGCTTCGAGCAGGATTTCGTTGGCGATCACGTCCAGCTTCTTCTGCACCTCGCCCTGTACGTTCTCGCCGCCGGCTTCGCCGAGCGAATTGGTCAGACCGCCCTTGCCGACGGCGTTGCCGATCGCCTTGACGGCGCGGGCGACGACTTCGACCAGGAAGCGCAGTTCGGCGCAGATGCGCTCGCCGTCGCGCTGTTGCTGGATCAGGAACTGGCTCAGGGTGATGCGGGACATGTGTCGCGACTCCGGAATGGCAGGAAATGCATTATCGTGCACAGCACCATGATCCGGGTCGCACGATTTCACGTCCGACCGATTTGACAGCCGGCGGCGCCCCCTGCGCACGGAACCGGCAGCGGCCGACCCCGGTCATCCACAGCGTCATCCATAACTAGAACCGCATGCACATCCTTGTTCTGGGTGCCGGCGTCGTCGGCATCACCACCGCCTGGTATCTGCGCCAGGCCGGTCACACCGTGTCGGTCATCGACCGGCAGGCTGATCCCGCAATGGAAACCAGTTTCGCCAACGGCGGGCAGATCTCGGTCAGCCACGCCGCGCCCTGGGCCTCGCCGCAGGCGCCGATGATCGGGCTGCGCGGACTGCTCGATTCGAATGCACCGGTACGTTTCTCGCCGACCGCCAACCACCGGCAGTGGCGCTGGATGGGCGCCTTCCTGTACGAATGCCTGCCCGGCCGCATGCGCCGCAATACCGATGCGCTGGCGCGGCTTGCCGTCAGCAGCCAGGCCGAACTGCAGGCACTGCGCCACGCGCTGAAGCTGGAGTACGACCAGTCGGCCAGCGGCATCCTGCACGTGTTCTCCGAGCGCCGTGAATTCGAGCGCGCCCGCGCCCGCGCCGAGTGGCTGGCGCCGCACGGCATCCGCATCGACAGCTGCGACGCCGCGCGCTGCGTCGACATCGAGCCGGCGCTGGCGAACAGCCAGCGCACGCTGGTCGGCGGCCTGCACGCACCGAACGACGAAACCGGCGACGCCCACCGCTTCACGCGGGCGCTGGCCGCCGCCTGCGCCGACGCCGGCGTCACCTTCCACTACGAAATCACGGTCGAAGCGCTGGACGTGCACGAAAACACGGTGCGCGGTGTCGCCGTGCGCGACGCGCGCGGCGTGCGCGGTCTGCTGCGGGGCGAACAGGTGGTGTGCGCGCTCGGCACCCACACCCGGCAGCTGGTCGAGCAGCACGGCCCGCGGCCGGCGCTGTATCCGATCAAGGGCTACTCGATCACCTTCCCGGCGGGGCCGGATGCGCCGCGCACCAGCCTGACCGACGAGGAACACCGCATCGTACTGTCGCGCCTCGGCGACCGCGTGCGCGTGGCCGGCATGGCCGAGCTGGGCGGACTGACGGTGACGATAGAACCCGAGCGCGTGCAGTTGCTGACCCGGCTGGCACGCGAACTGTGCCCGGACGCCGGCGATTTCGACGCGGCCGAGGCCTGGGCCGGCCTGCGCCCCTGTACGCCGGGCAATGTGCCGCTGATCGGCCGCAGCCGAATCAACGGCCTCTGGTACAACACCGGCCACGGCTCGCTGGGCTGGACCCTGGCCTGCGGTTCGGCCCGGCTGCTGTCGCGGCTGATGGATGGTCAGGATCCGGCCTTCGACTTCCCCTGCCTGACCGGCCGGCGGCACTGATCAGGCGGCGCCCGGCCCTTCGAGCACGGTGAGCAGGGCCGAAGTGTCCAGCGTACCGCCGCCCCGTGCCATCAGGGCGTTGAGTTGCTGCCACACCGCAGCCGACAGCGGCATCGCCAGCCCCAGTTCGACCGCTTCGCCGAGCACGATGCCCATGTCCTTGTGATGCAGGCGCGACTGCACGCCTGCCGTGAAGTCGCGCGTCGCCATCTTGCCGCCGAACAGGTCGAGCGCGCGCGAGGCGGCCGAGCCGTGCAGCATCGCTTCGCGCACCTTGCCGAAATCGACGCCGCTGGCCGCAGCCAGACGCGCCGCCTCGGCCGCCGCCTCGATGAAGGCGCACAGGATGAGCTGGTTGCACGCCTTGGTCACCTGCCCCGCCCCGGTCGGGCCGACATGCACCTGGGTGCGACCGACCGCGGTCAGCAGCGGCTTCATGCGCTCGAACACCGCAGCATCGCCGCCCGCCATGATGGCCAGCGTCGCGTCGATGGCACCGCGTTCGCCGCCCGACACCGGCGCGTCCAGCATGTCGATGCCGCGCGCCTTCAGCGCCGTGGCGATGTCGCGCGCGACCGACGGCGGTATCGTGCTGTGGTCGATGAAGACGCAGCCGGGCGACGCGCCTTCGATGACGCCCCGCGGCCCCAGCGCCACCTCGCGCACGTCGGCGCCGGTGGTGACGATGCAGCACACGGCGTCCATGCCGCGCGCGCAGTCGGCCGGCGAACTCGACGGCAGCGCACCCAGATCGAGCAGGGGCTGCATCGATTCGGCCCGACGCGCCCATACCGTCACTTCGTGGCCGGCGCGCAGCAGGTTGGCGGCCATCGCGCGCCCCATCACGCCCAGGCCGATGAAGCCGATCTTCATCGCAAACCCCTCAGCGCTCGACGCCACCCAGACCTTCGAGCACCTTCAGCACGGCGATCGAATCCTCCTCGCCCAGACCCTGACCGACCATGGCGTTCAGCATCTGCGCCGCGGCGGCGGCCGACGGCAGCGCCAGGCCCATGCGGTGCGCCTCGTTCATGACGATGCGCAGATCCTTCTGGTGCATCCACGACTTGAAGCCCGGCTTGAAATTGCGGTCCAGCATGCGCTGGCCGTGGTTCTCCAGGATGCGGCTGTAGGCGAAGCCACCGAGCAGTGCCTCGCGCACGCGCGCCGAATCGACGCCGCTCTTCTCGGCGAAGGCGAAGGCCTCGGCCAGCGCCAGCACGCCGACACCGGTCAGGATCTGGTTGCAGGCCTTGGCCACCTGACCGGCGCCGCTGTCGCCGACGCGGGTGACGTTCTTGCCCATCAGCTGGAACAGCGGCAGCACGCGGTCGAACGCCTCCTGGGTGCCGCCGGCCATGATGGTGAGTGCTGCGTTGATGGCACCGACCTCACCGCCGGACACCGGCGCATCGATCATCGACACGCCCTTGGCCGCCAGCTGGGCAGCGATGGTGCGGGCCGAATCCGGCGCAATGGTGCTCATGTCGACGAAGACCAGATCGGTACGCCCGGCCGCCCCTTCGGCAATGCCTTGCGGCCCCAGCGCCACCTGCTCGACGTCCGGCGCGTCGGCCACCATCGCGAACACCACGTCGGCCTCGCGCGCCACGTCGGCGATGGTCGAGTGGAAGGTCGCACCGCTGTCGCGGAAGGGTTCGAGCGATTCGGGGCGACGCGCCCACAGGTGAAGGCTGTGACCGCCCTTGGCCAGATGACCCGCCATCGGGCGGCCCATCAATCCGAGTCCGATGAAACCTACTTTCATGTCCGTCTCCTTATATATATGCGTCGCAGTGCGCGGAGCGGCTCTGACCCCGCGGCAGGCGCCGGTGTTCCGGCGCGGTCGTTTTTCGACAGCATGCGACTATAACGCAGGCCGGCAAGGGGTTCCGGGGCGGGCATAATCCTGTACCCATGGACTACACGAGACAGATCAAGGAAATCGGGCGTGGCGCCAAGGGCTCGCGCTCGCTGTCGCGCGACGACGCGCAGGCGCTGTTCGCCGACATGCTGGACGGGCGCGTGCCGCCGCTGCAGCTGGGTGCCATCGTGCTGGCGATGCGGATCAAGAGCGAGTCGCTGGACGAACTGCTGGGCTTCAAGGCGGCCATCGACGCACGCATCGCCCACGTCGCCGCGCCGGCCGGACCGCGCACCGTGGTGCTGCCGACCTACAACGGCGCCCGCCGCCGCCCCAACCTGATGCCGCTGCTGGCGATGCTGCTGGTGCGCGAAGGCGTTCCGGTGCTGATCCACGGCCGCTTCGACTTCGACACCCGCGCCGACCCGTTCGCACTGCTGCGCGCGCTCGATCTGCCGATGGCGGACAGCCCGGCGCAGGCCGGCGAACTGCTGGCGACCCGGCGCATCGCCTGCATCGGCGTGGACAGGCTGCTGCCGGGTCTGGATGCCCTGCTGTCGCTGCGCCCGCAGCTGGGCGTGCGCAATTCAGGGCACTCGATGACCAAGATGATCGATCCGATGCCCGGGCGCAGCGTGCGCGTAGTGCCGGTGACGCATCCGGAATATCTGGAGAAGATGACGCAGTTCCTGCGCCTGGACGGTGGCCGCTCGATGCTGATGCGCGGCACCGAGGGCGAGGCCTACGCCAACCCGGCGCGCCGGCCGCAGATCGTGGGCTTCGTCGATGGCGTCGAGTCGGTGCTGTGCGAGGCGGAGGAAGGCAGCGCGCTGACGCAGCCGGAGCCCGGCATCGAGGCGGAGACGAACGCCCGCCTGATCCGCGACATGCTGGAGGGGCGCAGCCCGGTGCCGGCGCCTGTCCTCGCCCACCTCGAGGCCTGCCGCCGGCTTGCCGGCAGCTGATGCCCGGCGCAGCAGCGCACGAGGCGGTGGCAGAGCGCTTCAGCGCACCCTGAACTGACTGCCGGCGTCGACCAGCGACTGCGCCATCACGTTCAGCTGAGCCGCCGTCGCGCGGTCCTCGGCCGCCATCACGGCCGTGCTGTCGGCCAGCGCGGCGACCTGCTCGACGCCGGCGGCGATCTCGGTTGCCGCCTGCGACTGCTCCTTCATCGAGTCGGAGATGCCGACGATGATGGCCATCATCGCCTCGATGTCCGCCGACACCGCGGCGATCGACTGACTGACCTCGCCGACGCGATCGACGCCGCGCTGCGCCGTGGCGACCGTGCTGGCGACACTGTTCAGCGCCTGATCCTTGCTGGCCTGCATCGC
>JAVEVQ010000120.1:0-5878 GCA_034004945.1 Methyloversatilis sp.
ACCGAGTACCGCCTGTTCCCGCAGGAGTCGCTGGTGGCCAAGCCGGCCCATCTGAGCTTCGAGGAAGCGGCGACCCTGCCGTGCGCCGCGCTGACCGCGTGGAACGCGCTGTTCGAAGGCCCGGCCCCGCTGCGCGCCGGTGAGCGCGTGCTGGTGCTCGGTACCGGCGGCGTATCGATGTTCGCCCTGCAACTGGCGAAGGCGGCCGGCGCCGAGGTGATCGCCACCTCGTCCAGCGACGCCAAGCTGGAGAAGGCAAAGTCGCTGGGTGCGACCACGCTGATCAATTACCGCAACCACCCGGAGTGGGATCAGGAAGTGCGCAACGCCACCGGTGGCGCTGGTGTGCACCACGTGGTCGAAGTCGGCGGCCCGGGCACGCTGCAGCGCTCGATCGCATCGCTCGGCCAGAACGGCCAGGCCCACCTGATCGGCGTGCTGACCGGCGGCGAGATCAACCCTCTGCCGCTGCTGTTCACCACCTCGACCGTGCGCGGCGTGTTCGTCGGCTCGCGCGAAATGTTCGAATCGATGAATGCGGTGATCTCGCTGCACAAGATCCGCCCGGTCATCGACCGCGTGTTCGGCTTCGAGGAAGCGCGCGCCGCGCTCGCGCACCAGCAGAGCCAGGCCCACGTCGGCAAGGTGGTGGTCAGCATTAACTGACGCACAAGCTGCAAGCTGCAAGCTGCAAGCTGCAAGCTGCAAGCTGCAAGGAACGAATCCGACGCACGGCCCGAAGTTCCTTGCAGCTTGAAGCTTGTATCTGTCAAAGAGATCGCGCCGAAAACGTATCGCAGCTGGCGAAATCGCCGCCTTCCAGTCCGCGGCGGAACCAGCGCATGCGCTGTTCGGCGCTGCCGTGGGTGAAGCTCTCCGGCACCACATAGCCCTGAGCCTGTTTCTGCAGCGTGTCGTCGCCGATGGCGGTGGCGGCGCGCAGCGCCTCCTCGACGTCGCCCTGCTCCAGGATGCTGCGCGAGCGGTTAGCGTGGTGCGCCCAGATGCCGGCGAAACAGTCGGCCTGCAGTTCCATCCTGACCTGCAGCAGATTGGCCTCGCGCTCGCCGACGCGCTGTTTCGCGCGCTGTACCTTTTCGGCGATGCCCAGCTGGTGCTGCACGTGATGGCCGACCTCGTGCGCGATCACGTAGGCCTGCGCGAAATCACCGGGCGCGCCGAAGCGGCGCTGCAGGTCGTCGTAGAAACCGAGGTCGAGATAGACGCGCTCGTCGGCCGGACAGTAGAAGGGCCCCATCGCCGCCTGCCCCACACCACAGCCGGTCTGCGTGCCGCCGGTGTAGAGCACCAGCCGCGGCTCGCGGTACTCGCCGCCGCCGGCGCGGAACAGCGCGCCCCAGGTGTCCTCGGTGTCGGCCAGCACGCGGGAGGTGAAGCGGGCGAGTCCGTCCTGCTCCGCCTGGCCGGTCGACTGCACACCCGGCTGCACCGGTGCCTGCCGCTGCGCGTCCGGCAGGCCGGCGCCCATATTGAGCACCACCGACGGATCGACGCCGAAGTACATCGCGACCAGCGCCAGCACGAGGGTGCCGATGCCTATGCTGCGGCCGCCGCCCGGCAGGCGGCCGCGTGCACCCCGTCTGTCCTCGATGTTCCCGCTTTCCCGCCCGTCATCCAGTCGCATGGTCGTCGCCTCCTTGCAGACGCACATGATAGGCGGATCAGGTGGTGGCGGTATCCATCACCGGCAGCCACAGCGTGACCGTGGTGCCCTCGCCGGGCGCACTGACGATTTCGATCTCGCCACCGTGCAGGTCCATGATCTCCTTGACCAGCGACATGCCCAGACCGGTGCCGGGGATGTTGCCCGAGGGGTCGGCGCGATAGAAGCGCTCGAAGATGCGTGCCTGCTGCTCTGTCGTCATGCCGATGCCCTCGTCACTGACATGGATGCCCGCCATCAGCCGGGAATTGCGCGTCACCTCGGTCACGGCAAGCCTGACTTCGCCGCCGTCAGGCGAGTACTTGAAAGCGTTGGTGATGATGTTGCTCAGTGCGCGCACCATCTTCTCGTGGTCAACGCGAATGCGCGGCATCGACTGCGGCATGTCCAGCGATACGCGGTGCGTGTCGCCCGGCATCGCGAGGCCTTCCAGCGTCGCGTTGATGAGCATCTTGACCGGCAGGTCCTCGTAGCGGAAATCCTGCCCGGCGCGCGCCTCGATGCGGGCGAGGTCGAGCAGGTCGTTGATCAGGTTCACCAGCACGCGCGACTGCCGGTGGATGATGCCGTGCATGCGCCGGCGCGCCGCCTCATCGTATTCGCGGTTCATCAGCAGCTCGGCAAAGCCGAAGATGGACGACAGCGGCGTGCGCAGTTCATGCGCGGCGGTGCTGAGGAACTCGCTCTTCATCCGGTCGACCTCGAACTGCTGGGTGATGTCGCGGAAGTAGAGCACCGTTTCCGAGCGCCCCTGCGGTGCCACGCGCGCGCTGCGTTCGAGCACACGGCGCTCCGGGTGCAGCAGCCACAGTCGCTGCGCGTCCTCGCTCGACCCGTCGAGCGCGAGCTCCGGCCAGGGTTGCGTCGGATCCGACAGCGCGGCCATCCGGCGATCGAAGGTCTGTGCGTCAATGCCCAGCAGCTCGCTCTGCGCCAGATGGGTCATCCGCACGAAAGCCGGATTCACGTTGGTGAGGATGCCACTCCCGTCGAAGGTCACGAAGCCATCGGGCGACAGCGCAAACACCGTGTGCAGCCTGTTGGTGCGGCGAATCAGCTTCTGCTCGAATTCGACACGTTCAGTGATGTCGTCGAACACGTCGACGTAATGCGTCACCTCACCGTCATTGTCACGCACCGGCGACGATGACAGCGCCGCCCACATGGAGCGTCCGTCGGCACGTCGCACTTCCACCGTGGTGCTGAAAGGTTTGGCATGCGCAATCGCCCAGCGCATCTCGTCGCCGACGCGATCCGCCGCCTCGCCGTCGGCGGCGTACGAGAAGGGCCGTCCGACCACCTCCTGCGAGCTGCGTCCGGTCATCCGTTCGAAGGCGGCATTCACATAGACGACCGGCAGTCCGTCCCGCTGCACGTCGCGGATCAGCACCGCCTCGCTCGACGAAGCGAGCGCCCTGTCGTGCAGCCGCATGCGTGTCTGCGCAGCCAGCTGCTCGCTCACATCGCGCAGCAAGAGCGTATGCACGACGCGCCCCTCGTGCACGAAACGGCTGGCCGACACCGTCACCGGGAACTGCCGCACGCCCCCGCGCAGCCCGGTGCTGCTTTCGTGGCGCGCCACGCGTTCAGCGTGGTGCGCATCACGCAGGCCCGCGGCAAACCAGTCGGCGTCGAACTGCGGCAGCAGGCGCGCCAACGGCAGGCCGATCACCTCGTCCGCCCGGCGGTCGAAGATGTCCGCTGCCGAGCGGTTCATGGTCAGTACCATGCCGCCCTCGTCGGTCGTCACGATGCCGTCGGCCGCGGTATCGAGCACTGCGGACAGTCGCGTCTCGCTCAGAGTCAGCTCGCGCGCGGTCGCCCGCGCATTGCGGTGTGCCCGCGCCGTTTCGGCCAGCAGCCGCAACAGGTGGAAAAGTACCGCGCTGAGCGCGACGCCCATCAGCGGCACCAGCCACAGCACCAGGTGGTCTGAGCCGAAGCCGGCCGGCGCGCGCGTGCGCACCGTCCACACATGGCCGGCAATCTCGATCTCGCGCACGTCCTCCAGCCCGGACAGCCTCTGACCGGCGGCGGCGTTGCTGTACAGCAGGGTCGACAGGTCCAGACCGCGACCGTCGTGAATGGCGACAACGACATGGTCGGCGTATCCGCGCAGCGCACTGCCGAACAGGTCGTGCGCCCGATAGGGACTGTAGGCGTAGCCGATCAGCGCGCGCCGGCGCGCATCGACCGTATCCACTGCTGCACCGCGCGCATACACCGGGTAGTACAGCAGGAAACCCGGCTGCACGGCCTCCCTGCCCTCCTGAACGAGTACCACCCGGCCGGACAGCGCTGCGTCACCGCTGTCACGCGCGCGACTCATGGCCGCCGACCGTATCGGCTCGGAATTCATGTCGTAACCGATGGCCCTGCGGTTGCGCTCGTTCAGCGGATCGAGGAAGAGGATGCTGTGGTACTCGTCGCGCGGCGTATCGGGCTGTATCGCGTAGTCGGGCATCTGCCGGCGGATGGCCACCTCGTGCGCAGCCCTGTCGGCCGCCGCCACGCGCACGGTCAGGCCGACGCCGAGGATGCCCGGATAGTTGCGTTCGAGATTGAGCTCATTGACGTAGTCGCGCCACTCGTCACGCGTGACCTCGCGGCTCGCCCGGACCAGACCGGCGGCGCCGCGCAGGATTTCCTCGTGCGCGACCATGCGCCGGCGCAGCTGCGCGACGACCTTGTCGACTTCGCTCTCGAAGCGCTGTGCAGTGGCGACGTTCAGCCGCTCCCACAGCAGGGTGCTCACCGCCGCTGTCACCAGCAGGCCCAGCGACAGTGCGAGCCAGGCCAGCCAGTCGGGAATGTTCAGCCGGTGGCGCAGGCTGGCGTCGGTCGCTGCCATCGTCGCACGCCGGGCCCTGGGCCCGTCCGCCTTCATCGCCCGGACGAGCCTCCGAGCAGGGCCGCGATCCGGTCGAGCAGTTCCATCGGGCTGAACGGCTTGGTGAGATAGGTGTCGGCCCCGGCCTCACGCCCGGCCTCGATGTCACGCTGTTGACCGCGCGCGGTCAGCAGGATGACCGGCACCCGCGCCGTCGAGGGCTGCGCGCGCAGACGCCGGCACAGTTCCAGCCCATCCATCGAGCCCGGCATCATCACGTCGAGCAGCACCAGATCCGGCGTGTGCTGCTGGATCTTGCTCCAGCCGATGTCGGCGTTTTCCGCCTCGCTCAGCTCGAAGTCACCGAACTCCAGGGTCATCCTGATGAGCTGGCGGATCTCCGGCTGATCCTCGATCACCGCGATGCGCGCCCCCACCTCAGTCCGCTCCCCGGATGCGGGTGGGGAGAACACTGCAGACCGGGAACACGTTCATTGCAAGCTCGCAGGAAAAGAATCCGGACAGCTTAACGACGTGAACGCGAATTTGCTTGAGTCGTGCGCGGGACCGGCCCGCACACGCCCCGCTCAGCCCGCGGCGAACACCAGGATGACCTGGTCGACGGCCAGGCTCTCGCCGGCTTCGGCCGACACCTTCTCGACCACACCGTCGCGCTCGGCGCGCAGGATGTTCTCCATCTTCATCGCCTCGATCACCGCCAGCCGTTCGCCGGCCTTGACCGCCTGACCCGGCTTGACCGCGACCTCGCGCAGCAGGCCGGGCATCGGCGACAGCAGGAAGCGCGACATGTCGGGCGCAGCCTTCACCGGCATGCGCGCCAGCAGTTCGGCCGCGCGCTGGCTCATCACCTCGGCGTCGACGCGTACGCCGCGATGCTGCAGGCGATAGCGCAGGCCGATGCGTTCGACCTGCACAGCGAAGGGCTTGCCGTCGAGTTCGCCGCGATAGACCGGATCCGACACCCGCCAGTCAGCCACCAGGCGATGCGGCTTGCCGTCGATGCTGACCACGTGGTCATCACCTTCCACCGCCAGCTGAACGAAGTGAGCAACGCCGCGCAGGCGCACCACCGCCTCCGGCTTGATGCGGAACTCGTGGCCCGGCATCTGGCCGACGATGCGCGAGGCGCGCTCGTTGTAGCGCTGATGCACGCTGGCCGCCACCGCGAGCAGCAGCGGTGCGTCCTCGAACTCGGCCGCCGCCGGGTCGAAGCCCTGCGGATACTCCTCGGCGATGAAGGCGGTGGTGAAGCGGCCGGCTGCGAAGCGCTCATGGCCCAGCACCGACGACACGAAGGCGATGTTGTGATTCGGTCCGCGGATGACGAAATCGTCGAGCGCATC
>JAVEVQ010000121.1:0-5816 GCA_034004945.1 Methyloversatilis sp.
TCGCTGATGCACATGCTGCCGACCAATGGCGGCGAAGCCGGCGTCATCCTGCTGGCCATCTTCGCCGGCCTGCCGCTGCCGGTGACGGCCGGCCAGATCCTGTGGGTGAACACGGTCACCTCGGTCACGCTGGCGCTGTCGCTCGCCTTCGAGCCGGCCGAGCAGAACGTGATGTCGCACGCGCCACGCCCGCCACAGGAGCCCATCGTCACCCGCGCTCTCGGCCTGCGCATCCTGTTCGTCATCGCGCTGATGGTGACGACCACCTTCGCGGTGTTCAACTGGGAGCTGGCGCGCGGCAGCAGCATCGAACTGGCGCGCACCGCCGCGGTGAACATGATCGTCGTGTGCGAACTGTTCTACCTGTTCAACGTGCGCCATTTCACCCGCCACGCCTTCCGTCTGGAAACACTGACGGGCAACCGCGTGGTGCTGCTGGTCAGCGCCATCCTGATCGTGCTGCAACTGCTGTTCACCTATGCCGCACCGATGCAGCAGCTGTTCAGGAGCGCCGCGCTGGACCTGTCGTCATGGACGGTGATTCTCGGCCTCGGCGCCGCCGTGTTTCTGGCGGTCGAAATCGAGAAAGCCGTCCTTCGCCACTTCCGCGTGGCCCGGCTGTGAGCCGGCACGCATTTTTCGGGGAGACCACGCATGCCTCAGCTTCAACGCATCATCGCCGCGACCGATCTGTCGCCCTCGTCGCTCGAAGCCGTCGATCGCGGCTTCGAACTGGCCAGCCGCAGCGGCGCGCACTACACGCTGGTGCATGCGCTCGGCCTCGACGCGCTCGGACCGCTGCGCAACCTGCTTGGCGACCAGGCTGAAATCGTCGCCGAGAAGGCGCTACAGCACCAGTACGACGCGCTCGCCGCGATCGCCGGCGACGCGCTGCACAATCGCGGCGTCGTCGCGGAACTGAAGGTCGAAGCCGGCCTGGCGACGCAGTTCCTGCCGGCTTATGCGGCGTCGGTGCAGGCCGATCTGGTCATTGTCGGCGCGCGCGGCGAGAGCGTGCTGAGCCGGCTGCTGGTCGGTTCCACCGCGTCGCGCCTGCTGCGCAAGAGCAGCAGTCCGGTGCTGGTGGTGAAGAAGCCCTGCACCGCACCGTACCGGCGCGTACTGGTGCCGGTCGATTTCTCGCCGGCCTCGCTGGCGGCCATCCGCATGGCGCGCCATGTGGCACCCGAAGCCGACCTGCTGCTGCTGCACAGCTTCGACGTACCGTTTGAGGGCATGCTGCAGTACGCCGGCGTGTCGCAGGAACTGATCAATGGCTACCGCATGGAAGCGCGCGAGCGCTCGCTGCGCATGCTGCACGAGCTGGCCGAACGCGCCGGGCTGGCGCGCAGCCTCTACACGGTGATGGTCGAGCACGGCAATGCCGCGCGCCACATCCTCGACTGTCAGTCGCAGCGCAACTGCGATCTGGTCGCGATGGGAAAGCACGGCACGCACGTGACCGAAGAACTGCTGCTCGGCAGCGTGACCAAGCACGTGGTGTCGGAAGCCGAGTGCGACGTGCTGGTGGTGGTCGACCGCCGCGGCCCGACCGAGATGCCCGCGATGCCGGGCGAGGACTTCGTCTGATCGCCGGAATTTCATCGCGAACGCAGGGGTAGCGAGGGTAGTCTTTTCGTCAGCGCCTGCCTGATCTGTCGGGCGCCGCTGCTGGTCGCCCGTCATTGAACGAGGCAACCCGGCCCGCCACGCGGGACCGGGTTGCGTACTGCCTTACTTGCGCAGGAAGTCCAGCAGGTCCTGATTCAGCCTGTCCTTGTGCGTGTCGGTGATGCCGTGCGGTGCACCGGGATAGACGATCAGTTCGGCGTTGCGGACCAGCGCGGCCGAAGCCTTGCCCGACAGATCGATCGGCACGATCTGGTCGTCATCACCGTGGATCACCAGCGTCGGCACGTCGAACTTCTTCAGGTCGGCGCGGAAGTCGGTGGCCGAGAACGCGGCGATCGAGTCGTAGGTGTTCTTGTGCCCGGCCTGCATGCCCTGCGCCCAGAAGGACTGGATCAGCCCCTGCGACGGCTTGGCACCCGGACGGTTGTAGCCGTAGAACGGACCCGAGGCGATGTCGAGGTAGAGCTGCGAACGGTTGTCGATCGACGCCTTGCGGAGGCCGTCGAACACCTCGATCGGCAGGCCGCCCGGATTGTCGGCGGTCTGCAGCATCAGCGGCGGCACCGCGCTGACCAGCACCGCCTTCTTCACCCGGCTGGTGCCGTGACGACCGATGTAGCGCGCCACTTCACCGCCGCCGGTGGAGAAGCCGACCAGCGTCGCGCCCTTCAGATCGAGCGCCTGGATCACCGCGGCCAGATCGTCGGCGTAGTGGTCCATGTCGTTGCCGTCCCACGGCTGCGACGAGCGGCCATGGCCGCGCCGGTCGTGCGCCACCACACGGTAGCCCTGCGACGCGAGGAAGAGCATCTGCGCTTCCCAGCTGTCGGAACTGAGCGGCCAGCCGTGGCTGAACACGACGACCTGGCCCGTTCTCGGGCCAAAGGACGTGCTCGCAGCAGGTTTTGCCGTCGCGCCGGCACTTGAGGGCGTTCAGGGCAAGGCGCGGCGAAGCAGGCTTGGCCGTCAGTCAAGTCGCCGCAACGCGGCCATGAGCGCCCTCAAGTACCGGCCCGGAGGGTTGGCGCAAAGACGGCTGCGCACTACGTTGCACTCCTTGTGCAGACGGCCAGTCTGCACGGCGTCGCACGCCTTGTTCGCAACCGTCTTTGCACCAACGCGACAGCAAAACCTGCTGCGAGCACGTCCTATTCCTTGTAATAGAGCTGCACGCCGTCACGCGTGGTGACGTAGTTTTCGGTCTTCTTGACCGCGACCGACTGACGGGCGGCGGGCTTGGCCGCTTCGGCGGCGAAGGTCGGCGCGGCAAGCGCGGCGGCAAGTACGGACAGGGCGAGGGTGCGGCGGACTGCATTCATGATGGATTCCTTTCAAGTAACGGGTTGGGGACGGTGGCTATCCGTCAGGCCGATGACTCAGTCGGCGATGACCAGGGTGACGTCGATGTTTCCGCGGGTGGCGTTCGAGTACGGGCACACGATGTGCGCCTTCTCGACCAGCGACTCGACCTGTTCGCGCGGCAGGCCCGGGACGGCGATGGTCAGTTCGACCTCGATGCCGAAGCCGGTGGGGATGGCGCCGATACCGACGCGGCCGGTGATCTGCGTGTCGGCGGGCAGCGCGACCTTGTTCTGGCCGGCGACGAACTTCAGCGCGCCGAGGAAGCAGGCAGAGTAGCCGGCGGCGAACAGCTGTTCGGGATTGGTGCCGGGGCCGCCGGCGCCGCCCAGTTCCTTCGGCGTCGACAGCTGGACATCGAGCACGCCGTCGGACGACGCGGCGCGGCCTTCGCGGCCACCGGTTGCAGTGGCCTGGGCGGTGTAGAGAACCTTTTCGATCGACATGATGAACTCCTGTGCAGTGAGAGGGGTTTGCGTCAGTGCCTGTTGGCAGGACGAACTTTGCGCCGATTGGCAAGACCATACGCAACGTATAATCCTGAAAACTTACCTTTGAGTATCCAGGCCATGGTCGACCGCCTCGAAGCCCTGCTGGAGCATTTCTCGGTCAGCGCCCGCGTGTTCAACACCGGTGCGCTGTGCGGCATCACCGAACTGGACGCCGGCGACAGCGGCCGCATGCATCTCGTGCGCGCCGGCGAGGTGGCCATCCACCATCCCGCCGGCATCGAGCACGTGACCCGGCCCAGCCTGCTGCTGTTTCCGCGACCGACGCCCTACCGCTTCGTCACCGATGCCGAGCGCGGCGCCGACTTCGCCTGCGCGCGGCTGCTCTTTTCCGGCGGTGCGGCCAATCCGATCGCGTCGGCCCTGCCCGACTTCAGTTGCCTCGCGCTGGACGACATCCTCGGCGCGAAGCCGGTGCTCGACCTGCTGTTCGACGAAGCGTCGAATACCTACTGCGGCCGGCAGGCGGTGCTGGATCGATTATTCGAGGTGGTGCTGGTGCAGGTGCTGCGGCACCTGATGGAAGGCGGCCAGACCGGCGCCGGCATGCTGGCCGGGCTGTCGCACCCGCGGCTGCGTCTGGCGCTGGTGGCGATGCACGAGAACCCGGCGCAGGAATGGACACTGGACACGCTGGCCGAGCGCGCGGGCATGTCGCGCAGTGTGTTCGCCAATGTTTTCCGCGACACCGTGGGCTGCACGCCCGGCGCCTACCTGCAGCGCTGGCGCATCGGCATCGCGCAGCGCGCGCTGCGTCAGGGCCGCGCTCTGAAACTGATCGCCGACGACGTGGGCTACGCCGGCGAGGCGGCGCTGTCACGCGCCTTCAAGGCGCAGACCGGACTGTCGCCACGGCAGTGGCGCAACGCTCAGGGCGGCTGACGGCGGAGGCGAGCGACCGGTCAGCTGCATCGCCGCAGTTTCATAAGAGGAAACTTTGTTTCCTCTGATAGCATTCGGCCGCATCGTCCCGTCTTCGCCTCCATGCCCGTCCGTCCCGTCTCTCGCGCGGCCACGCTCTGCGGTCTTGCCGCCATCCTGTTGTGGAGCACGATGATCGGCCTGGTGCGCAGCATCAGCACCGCCCTCGGGCCGGTGGTCGGCGCGGCAGCGATCTATACGGCTGGCGCGATTTTCCTCTGGCTGCTGTTCCGCCCCGCTTCGCCGCGCGGCGCGCGCGCGGTCTATCTGCTGCTGGGTGGCGCCCTGTTCGTCAGCTACGAACTGTGTCTTTCGCTGTCGCTCGGCTTGGCACTCGACGACGCGCAGGCGATGAAACTGGGCATCGTCAATTATCTGTGGCCCTGCCTCACCATCCTGCTCGCGGGCGCGATGAACGGGCAGCGCCTGCGCCCGTGGATCGTGCCGGGACTGGTGCTGTGTCTGAGCGGGATCATCCGGGTGGTGGGCGGCGGGAGCGAGTGGTCACTGTCCTCGCTGTCGGCGGGCGTGACGTCGAATCCGGTGGTTTATGCGCTGGCCTTCACCGGCGCGCTGCTGTGGGCGCTCTACTGCAATGTGACCCGTCGGCTGGCGGACGGCTACAACGGCGTCACCGTGTTCTTCTCGGCAACGGCGGCTGCGCTGTGGGGGCTGGCGGTGCTGGGCGGGGAGCCGTTGCCAATGCCGTCGGCGCAGATCTGGATTGAGGTGGCCGCTGCCGGAGCGGCCCTGGGCGCGGGCTACGCGCTGTGGAATGTCGGCATGCTCCGCGGCGACATGCCGCTGCTCACCACTGCCTCCTACGGCGGGCCGCTGCTGTCGACGGCATTCGCCGCCGCGTGGTTGGGGGCGCCGCTCACGCCGCCGTTCTGGCAGGGCGCGGCGTTGGTGACGGCAGGATCGCTGCTGTGCTGGCGGGCGACGCGCCCCGCCAGATGAGTGCGTTTTGCGGCACCACAAAACAAAAAAGCGGGCAATGCCCGCTTTTCTGCTTGTCCAACGCTGAAGATCAGCGGTTGGCGACGTACATGGTGATTTCGAAGCCGAAACGCAGGTCGGTGGCCTTCGGGGTTTCCCAGTTCATGTCAGTCTCCTGATGGTGGTTCGTTGATTCACTGCGACATGCAGTGCATGGATCGAATACTGCGCCGGTCCGGCAGCGCCCACCTCGTGCCACTCTGGAAAGACGACTCAGGATTTTCTTGAGCGCAGCGTTTCGAACACGTCGGGCAGCATGCAGGTCTGCAGGCTGCGCTGCGAAAACAGGAAGCGGCCGTCGCAGACGAAACCCAGTTCCTGCCAGTCGACCGCGTCGTTGAGCAGCTCGGCGGCACGTGCCAGATCGGCCACTTCGGGGCGGGCGAACAGCGCCAG
>JAVEVQ010000122.1:0-5579 GCA_034004945.1 Methyloversatilis sp.
TTCGAGGCCGCCGCTCCGGTCGCCGCCTCGGCGGCACCTGCTGCGGCAGCGGCAGGCGCCGGCAACATACCGTCGGATTTCGACGTCGATGGTTTCCTGCGTCAGGCCAAGCTGAATTTCGTGCGCCTGCAGGCGGCGAACGACAAGGGTGACGTCGAGGACATCCGTCAGTTCACCTCGCCCGAAGTGTTCGCGGAAATCCGCATGCAGCTGCAGGAGCGCGGCGGTGAAACCCAGCACATCGACATCGTGCAGCTCGATGCCGCGCTGCTCGACCTGGCGACCGAGAACGAGCAGTACATCGCCAGCGTCCGCTTCAGCGGCCTGCTGCGCGAAGAGGTCAGCGCCGCGCCGTCGCCGTTCGACGAGGTATGGCATCTGGCCAAGCCGGTTTCCGGTGAGCGTGGCTGGGTGATTGCCGGTATCCAGCAACTGCAGTAATCATGCTCGCGACGGCCGCGCTCCCGGTACTGAATCACCTGCTGGACCAGTCGCCGGGCGCGCACGCCCGGCTGGCGCGGCATGCAGGCGCACAGGCGCGGCTGGAGCTGGGTGCCCTCGGCATCGCCTTCGGGGTGGCCGACGACGGTCGATTGCTGGCGGCCACCGACGCGCCGCCGGCGGTCACCCTGCGACTTCCGGCCGATGCTGCGCTGCGGCTGGTGCATGAGGGAGACGCGGTACTGCGCGATGCGCGCATCGAGGGCGACGCCGCGCTGGCGGAAACGCTCGGACAGGTGCTGCGCGGCCTGCGCTGGGATGCAGCGGAGGACCTCAGCCGGCTGATCGGTGACGCGGCTGCCGAGCGGGTCGTCGGCGGCGCCCGTGCGGCACTGGCCGGCGGCCGCGACCTCGGTGCGCGACTGGCCGCATCGGCCAGTGAATACGCGGCGGACGAGGCGCAATTGCTGGTGCGACCGGCGGTGACCGCCGCATTCGCCGACGAGGTCGATACGCTGCGCGACGATCTGGCGCGTCTGCAGAAGCGCCTCGAACTGCTCGAACGCAAAGCTCAGCCGATACGCTGATCGACCCACCATTGCGCGAAGGCATCGCGCTGCGCAGCACTCATCCCGACCCCGCATTTCGTACGTCGCCACAGCACGTCGTCGACGCTGCGCGCCCATTCATGCTGTGCGCACCAGCGTGCCTCCGCCTCGTACAGCCCGCCGCCGAAATCCCTTCCGGGATCGCCATCCTGCGCCATCTGTTCGAGCAGGCGCGACGTCGTACTCCCGTGACGCCCCACCAAGGCTGCGACCCATCCGGACGAAAGGGAAGGATGGCGCTGCGCCAGCCTGCGCACGAGTTCGGAACGCTGTGTCGGGCCGGCGGCGTCGGCGCCCGGCAGCAGACGATCGGCGGTCACGCTGCGTGCATTCGATCCGAGGAAGGGCGCCAGACGATCGACCGCCCGTTCGGCCAGGCGACGATGCGTGGTGAGCTTGCCGCCCTGTATCGACATCCAGCCACGGCCGCCGCGCTCGCCGTCCATCGTCATCCGGTATTCGCGGCTGGCGGTGCGCGCGCTGCCTCCGCCGCCATCGATCAGCGGTCGCATGCCGCTGAATTCCCAGCGGATATCGTGCGCTGCGGGTGCCCGCCCGAAGGCGCGCTGCAGCGCATCGAGCAGGTAGCGGCGTTCCGCCGCGGTGGCGCCCAGCGCGTCGGGTGACGGCAGATCGGTTTCGGTGGTGCCGACCAGATGGAAGTCGTCGGCAAAGGGAATGACGAACACGATACGACGGTCCGGCTGCTGCAGCAGCCAGGCGTCGTCGCCGGCGTGCAGGCGGGGAAGGACGATATGCGTACCCTGCACCAGACGCACCGGCGGCGCCGCCGCACCGCGCAGCGCCTCGACTTCGTTCATCCATGGCCCGGCGACGTTGACCACGCAGCGGGCGAGTAGCGTGTCCGCGCCTACGCTGCAGCGCCAGCGCGCGCCTTCGGCGGCCACTGCGGTCAGTGCGCTGCGTGGCCGGATGCGGGCGCCGTGCGCCTGCGCGTCGAGCAGGGTGCACAGCGTCAGCCGCGCATCATCCACCCACAGGTCGCTGTAGGCGTGCGCCGCGCGCACAGGCGGCTGCAGTGCCTGCAGCAACGGAAAATCGGCCGGCAGTCGCTGTGAGCGCGGCAGGCTGCTGTACCCGGCCAGCAGGTCGTACAGCGCCAGACCAGCGGCCAGCATCCAGGCCGGCCGTGCGCCGGTGTGCGGCACGATGAAGCGCTGCGGACGCACCAGATGTGCCGCGATGCGCGCCAGTATCTCGCGCTCCTGCAGCGACTCGCGCACCAGGCCGAACGCCCCCTGTTCCAGATAGCGCAGGCCACCATGGATGAGCTTGGTGGACGCCGACGACGTAGCGCCGGCGATGTCGCCGCGCTCGCACACGATGACGTCCAGGCCGCGCAGCGCAGCGTCGCGGGCGATACCGGCACCGTTGATGCCGGCACCGACGATGAGCAGGTCGCAGCTGTCCCGGAGCATGGACGGATTCTGCGCCGGGCGCGCCAAAAACAAAAAGGCACGCCGAAGCGTGCCTTTCCGGACCTGCTTGAAACCGCGCTCAGTGACGCTTGCGCAGCTTCTGGATTGCCGCCAGCTGGGCGATGGCCGAGGCCAGTTCCGCCTGCGCTGCAGCGTAGTCGACACCCGCCTGACGGTTGGCCAGCGCTTCTTCGGCCAGACGCTTAGCTTCGTTCGCCTTCGCTTCGTCCAGATCGGCACCGCGGATGGCGGTATCCGCCAGCACGGTCACCAGACCGGGTTGCACTTCCAGCAGGCCGCCGGCCACGAAGATCAGCTCATCGGCAGCCTGATTCGGCAGCTTGATGCGGACCTCGCCCGGGCGGATGCGGGTGATCAGCGGCGTGTGGCCGGGCAGAATGCCCAGTTCGCCGCTCTCGCCCGGCAGCGCGACGAATTCTGCGAGCCCGGAGAAGATCTTCTCTTCCGCGCTGACAACGTCGACATGTACGGTCATAGCCATGATTACTCCGTGAATGCTGCCCGCGAGCCGCGCCGGACCGGAGTCCGTCACGGCTCACGCTTGCCGCGTCACTGCAGCGTCTTCGCCTTTTCGAACGCTTCCTCGATGCCGCCGACCATGTAGAAGGCCTGTTCCGGCAGGTGGTCGCATTCGCCATTGACGATCATGTTGAAGCCCTTGATCGTGTCCGCCAGCGGAACGATCTTGCCCGGCGAGCCGGTGAAGACTTCAGCCACGTTGAACGGCTGCGACAGGAAACGCTGGATCTTGCGGGCGCGAGCCACGGCCAGCTTGTCTTCCGGCGACAGTTCGTCCATGCCCAGAATCGCGATGATGTCGCGCAGTTCCTTGTAGCGCTGCAGCGTCGATTGCACCTTGCGGGCGACCGCGTAGTGCTCTTCGCCGACGATCAGCGGATCCAGCTGACGCGAGGTGGAGTCGAGCGGATCGACCGCCGGGTAGATGCCCAGCGAAGCGATGTCACGCGACAGCACGACGGTTGCATCCAAGTGCTGGAAGGTCGTGGCGGGCGACGGATCGGTCAAGTCATCCGCAGGCACATACACGGCCTGGATCGACGTGATCGAGCCGACCTTGGTCGAGGTGATGCGTTCCTGCAGGCGGCCCATTTCGTCGGCCAGTGTCGGCTGGTAGCCCACGGCGGACGGCATGCGGCCCAGCAGCGCGGACACTTCGGTACCGGCCAGCGTGTAGCGGTAGATGTTGTCCACGAAGAACAGGATGTCGCGGCCTTCGTCGCGGAACTTCTCGGCCATCGTCAGGCCGGTCAGCGCCACGCGCAGACGGTTGCCCGGCGGCTCGTTCATCTGGCCGAACACCATCGCCACCTTGTCGAGAACCTTCGACTCTTCCATCTCGTGGTAGAAGTCGTTGCCCTCACGGGTGCGCTCACCGACACCGGCGAACACGGAATAACCACCGTAGCTCTTCGCGATGTTGTTGATGAGTTCCATCATGTTCACGGTCTTGCCCACACCGGCACCGCCGAACAGACCGATCTTGCCGCCCTTGGCGAACGGGCAGATCAGGTCGATCACCTTGATGCCGGTGGGCAGCAGGTCAACCGACGGGCTCAGTTCGTCGAACTTCGGTGCCTTCTGGTGAATGGCACGACGTTCTTCGGTGGCGATGTCGCCCGCTTCGTCGATCGGACGGCCAAGCACGTCCATGATGCGACCCAGCGTGGCGGTGCCGACCGGCACGCTGATCGCGGCGCCGGTACCCTTCACCTTCATGCCGCGGCGCAGACCGTCGCTGGAACCCAGCGCAATCGTACGCACCACGCCGTCGCCCAGCTGTTGCTGGACTTCGAACGTCAGACCCGCTTCAGCCGTGTGCGAACCATCGGCCTCGTCGAGCTGCAGCGCTTCAAACACTTTCGGCATCGAGTCGCGCGGGAACTGGATATCCACCACGGCGCCGATACACTGAACGATGTTTCCGGTATTCATCGTCTATCCCCAATACAAAAATTCGTTTGCGCGATCAGACTGCCGCGGCGCCGCCGACGATCTCGGACAGTTCCTTGGTAATCGCCGCCTGGCGGGTCTTGTTGTAGACCAGCTGCAGTTCGCCGATGACATTGCCTGCGTTGTCGGACGCGGCCTTCATCGCCACCATACGTGCGCTCTGTTCGGACGCCATGTTTTCGGCGACCGACTGATACACCAGCGCTTCGACGTAACGAACGAGCAGCTCGTCGATCACCACCTGCGGGTCCGGCTCGTACAGGTAATCCCAGGTGCCTTCCGGCGTGCCCAGACGATCGCCCGTGAGCGGCAGCAGTTGCTCAAGCACCGGCTCCTGCTTCATCGTGTTGATGAAGCGGGTGAAGGACAGATAGACCGCGTCGAGCTCGCCGGCCTGGAAGGCGTCGATCATGACCTTGACCGGTCCGATCAGCTTTTCCAGATGCGGCGTATCGCCCAGCTGCGTCACCTGCGACACCACCTTGGCGCCCATGCGCTGCATGAAGCCCAGACCCTTGTTGCCGATGGCGGCAACGCGGATTTCGGTGGCGCCCTTGCCTTCCCACTCCTTCATCGTGTTCAGCGCCAGACGCAGCACGTTGGTGTTCATGCCGCCGCACAGACCCTTGTCCGTGGTGACGACGATGATGCCGACGCGCTTGATCTGACCGACGGTCGCGAGGAACGGGTGCTTGTAGTCGCTGATCGTGGCGGCAGACAGGTTGGCAGCAAGACGGCGGATCGTGTCGGCGTAGGGCCGGGCGGCCCGCATCCTGTCCTGCGCCTTGCGCATCTTGGATGCAGCCACCATCTCCATCGCCTTGGTGATCTTCTTCGTGTTTTGCACGCTCTTGATCTTGGAACGGATCTCTTTTCCGCTGGCCATGGTTATCTCCTGTCCGCGCGCTTACGCCCAGCTCTTCTTGAACTCGGCCACCGCGGCAGCAAGCGTCTTTTCCGATTCACCGTCGAGGTCCTTGGAGGACTCGATCTTGTTCATCAGATCGGAATACTTCTGCTGCAGGAACTGGTGCAGGGCCGATTCAAAAGCGAGCACGCGGGACACTTCGACGTCGTCGAAGTAGCCGTTGTTGGCGGC
>JAVEVQ010000005.1:0-43353 GCA_034004945.1 Methyloversatilis sp.
ACCCGATAGAGCACTCAGGAATGCCCAAAGACCAACTTGCAGAACTGACCCAGCCTCAGCGCGACCGGCTCGCGTTCATTGAGCTGCGTGTGCGCTTCGTGGGGGAGATCCGTCGGCAGGACTTGGTCGCCCGGTTTGGCATCCAATCCGCAGCGGCAACCCGGGATTTGGCGCTCTATAAGGAGTTGTCTCCGGGCAACATTGACTACGACCCCAAAGGCAAGGCCTACGTCCTGGGGCCGGACTTTCGCTCCATCTTCGACTTTCCTCCTGAGCGTGTGCTGTCATGGCTGACGCAGGGCTTTGGAGACGGCGAGCCGATGCGGCTCAAGGCGTGGGTGGCCAGCGAAAGCCCGTCAAGGCTTACGCACCCCGATCTGAATGTGCTGGCCAGCGTGACCCGTGCGATCCATCAGGGGTGTCCGCTCCGTGTTGAGTACTACTCGATATCTAGCGGCTGTACTGAGCGGCAAGTCGTCCCCTTTGCGTTGATCGACAACGGTCTGCGCTGGCATGTTCGCGCCTTCGACCGGAAGTCTCAGGAGTTCCGGGATTTCGTCATTACCCGGATCAAGAACCCTGTCGTGCTCAAGGGGCAGCCAGTTGCAGCCCATGAGATGAGCGATCAAGACATTCAGTGGACGCGGATCGTCGAACTGGAGTTGGTGCCGCACCCGGATCAGCCCCGGCCGGAGATCACCGAAATGGATTACGGCATGCGCGACGGCGTGCTGCGGATGAAGCTGCGCGCCGCCACAGCTGGATACATCCTGCGCAAATGGAGTGTCGACTGCTCGCCTGATCATTGCCTGCGCGGACCGGAGTACCGGTTATGGCTCAAGGATCACCTCGCGATTTACGGCGTAAAGAATGCCGTATTGGCACCGGGCTATAGCGCCACTACGAAGGCGGACTCTTGATGGAACTAATCGACAACATCAACGGCCTGCTCGGTGATGATCTCAAGCAAACGCTCAAGCCTGGTGCCCGCCTGAAGATCGCGGCCTCCTGCTTCTCGATGTACGCGTTCGAAGCGCTGAAAGCAGAACTAGAAAAAATCGACGAGCTTCAATTCATCTTCACCTCGCCGACATTCACCTCCAACGAGGTCACCGACAAGATTCGCAAGGAACGCAAAGATGAATCGCCCCAAGGTGGTCACCATCGAAGTGACCAGCAAAGGGCGGCTGAACCCGCACAAGTTCGACGCCAAGATGCAGGCGCAACTGGAGGGTTACCTGGTCGCGGTGGGCATTTTGCAGAAGGGCCAGACTCTCAGCGCACAGGAATTGCCGCCGGAAACCGACGCAGTCAGTTCCTCATCGGCCTTCGAGGACTGACCAATGGCGACGCACGATGCCTGGGCCCTGGCTTGCCGCCTGTTTTCGGGCGGCGCGCCGGTGCTGCGTTCCACGCTGTCGCCACGAGAGGTATCGGCTTTGCCTGTGCTCGGCAAAGCGGTCAGGCCAACAATGTTGGATCAGTCTTTTGTGCTCTGCCCCCACTGCAAGCAGCACCGGGCGCAGGTTTGGAGTGATGGTCGGGGCGGCCGGATCTGCCGGTGCCCGGATTGTGGCCAGGTGCCCGTCGAAGCAATCGACGGTGCGGCGTTGGCCCTGGATGAAGACTGGCTGCGGCAGAAAATGCGCCTTGCCCTCGACATCGAGAGCCACGACGACATCGATGACTTGGGCGACGGAGCCTGGCGAATCGGTGACGCCCGCTGTTCTCCAGTGTTGCTGGCCCGAGATCTGACACGAGTGCTGCATGAGCCGAACTTGCTGGATCGTGTGCGCGTGGCGGGCAGCAGCATCCGGGTCATCACTCCCAGGCCGCGCATGACTCGCGGATCGCCCTTTGGCTCGGGTGTGGAATGGCTGGCGCTGGAAGAACGATTCACGTTCTAAGGCGGCGGGATCACCTTCATCCCTTCGGCACCGTCTGCAGCGCCAGCAGTGGCCGATCCGGCCGCACCTGTGAACGGGCCATTTTCGGCGGACTTCAAGTGGGCGACGCTGCCGGAGGTGCAGGCCACGCCGATTCGGTTCACCGATGGTCAGGCCAAGGTGTTCGAAGCGCTGTGGTCGTTCAAGGGAGCCGAGGTGGACGGAGAATGGATCATGCAGCGCGCTGGCCAAGAGAGCGACAAGCCGATTGACCTGTTCAAGATCAAGTCGAAGGACAAGGGCAAGCCGGAGCACGAGGCGCGGCTGGCGGCCTACGTGTCGGGTCCCGGATGATTCCTCACCGACCTCTGAAATAGATGAGGATGTGATTGCTGCCAGCGTTTCATCGCCTGGATCGGCGCCTCATGGTTCAGGGCTTTCTGTGGCAGGTGCTGGTTGTACAACCACACGTAGCGCAAGAGTGTTCTCTCCAGGTCTTCTGAGCTGTTGAAGTGATGCGAACGCAGCACCTGCTCAATCCGGCCGTTGAAGCGTTCGACCATTCCGTTGGTCTGCGGCGTACGGGGCCGTGTCAGCCGGTGTTCAATACCCAAGGCCTCGCACAGCGCGTCGAACTCATGCTGACCACTTGCCTCCTTCATTCGCTTGCCAAACAGCCGGTCGGTGAATTCCTTGCCGTTGTCGGTGAGCAGCGTGCGAATCCGGAACGGCGCAGCGCGCGTGAGCGCATTCAGGAAGCTCTGGGCTGCGGCCGCCGTCTTGCGGCTCTTGATGGTCACGAACACCCAGCGTGTAGCCCGGTCGATGGCCACGAACACGTAGCGTCGGGTGCTCTCGTCAGCCATCTGCGGCAGGTACTTCACGTCCACATGTACGTAACCCGGCTCGTAGGCCTTGAACGGCTTGTCCGTACGCTCGGCCTTCTCGGGTGCAGGAAGGCGCGAATGCCCGCGTCGGCGCAACAACCGGTCCAGCGCCGAGCGGCTCATCGCCGGCTCAATGAACTCCCGGACCACGGCGAGCAGATCGTCCAGCGGCAGACGCAGATGCGTGCGCAGGTAGATCACCAGTTCTTCCTGACCTGCGTTGAGCGTGCTCTGCAGGCGATGCGGCGTATGGCTACCGTCGGCGACCGTATCGCGGCTACGCCATTTGCGGATCGTGTCGCGCGTGACGTTGAACTGCCGGGCAAGCTCGTAATCGCTGCCCGTGGCATTCTGGATCGCCTCACGGATAGCGGGCGTCGTGGTCGCGTTCTTGTGCAAGTTGATCAGCATGTCGTTTCCGGATGAGTCCACTGTGCCACGACCGCCGTCAGCACCTCACGGCCGAACAGCAGCGGACGTTTGCTTTTTAGCAGATATTCATCCGGGACCCGACACCTACGGAGCACTCGTTGTCACGCAGCAGCGCGCTGGACTGTATGCGATGCCGTGTGCGGCAACTGGAAAGGGGCGACCGTCATGACATGAATTCAGCACCGAAGCGCCTGGCTCGCGCCGACTTCAAGAGCCTGACTTTTTCATTTTTTGGAGAGATTGAAATGAGCGGAAAGAACCAATGGGTCGTACCCATCAACGGCGGTAATAAGTGGGGTGTGCGGGGAGAAGGCAACGACCGCCTCACCTCCATCCATGGCACGCAGCAACTGGCGATTGACCGTGCACGGGGCATCGCCATCAACCAGCAGAGCGAAATGCTCATCCAAGGGCGGAACGGCCAGATCCGTGAGCGCAACAGCTACGGTGACGATCCATTTCCGCCCAAGGGCTGACATGGAAGCACGCCTCGCGGGTTTGCTCTTCTGCTTTGCACATGCAAACCCGCGAGCCAACCATTCGCATCGGCGCGCGCACAAGTGGTTGATGAACACCGCTGTCTGCGTGTGCCACGGCGAAGAAGTTAGCGCCGATTTCGAGAGAAGAGAGGGCGGAACGGAGGGCAACCGGGGATGTTCCTGCCAGGCCACAGGAGCCGGGTCGCTCACGCAGAATGTGCGGGAACCCCGCGTGTCATGCGGGAAGCACAAATGAAAACGCCCAACTGAGAACAGTTGGGCGCTGAATTTTGGTGGCCAAGGGCGGAATCGAACCACCGACACGCGGATTTTCAATCCGCTTGTCCGCGACGTCTGCGAACGATTCCGGCGTCTTGATCGAAATTTTCAATGACCCGCCGAACGTCGCCGTCGACCGCAACAGCATGCGCCCGATGTGCGCCCGGCTGCAGATGGGCGTAGCGGCGAACCATGACCTTCGTCTTCCAGCCGCCGAGATCCTGAACTACGTCGAGCGACGTGCCGGCTAAAACGTGCCACGTAGCCCACGTATGGCGCAAGTCATGCCATCGCACGTGCTTTAGCCCTGCCCTCTTCTTCGCCCTGTACCACGCCGACGTCGACGCCCTGGCCATCGGCTTCCCCTTGTAGGTAAAGACATACTCCGAGTGCTTGCCGCGCTGCGCGTGAAGTATCTGCTGCGCCGATTCGTTCAAGGCCGGCGCGAACGGGTCACCCGCCTTCATCCGATCGCCTTCGAAAAGCAAGAACGAACGCTGCTGATGCACTTCAGCCCACCGGAGGCGCACCACGTTTCGCATGCGCAGCCCCATTGCAAGCGAAAAAACGAACGGAGCTCGAAGGTGCTCCGGCAGCTCGGCGAACAAAGCGCGCGCCTGGTCTGGTTCTAGCCATGTTGTACGTCCTCTCGGCTCCCGGAACATTGGGACGTGCGGCGCTCTGTCGAGCCATTCCCACACACGTACCGCGCGCCGGAGGATGGCGCGGACCAGCGCCATGTAGCGATTCACCGTTGAGTGGCTGGAGCCTTCGGCAAGACGGGCACGAATGACTATCCGCAGCACGTCACCGTTAATGTCACCCAGCGCGTACGGTGACAGATGTATAGACAGCCACTGAAGCTTCCGGCGGTCCTCTTCGACTGTTGCCTTGTCGAACCGATCTTCCAACCATCTCTCCACAGCCTCGTCCCAGCGCCTCATCGGGACACCTCCCTGCGGGCTTCATCGCGGAATCTCCACGCAGTCAAACTTGCTGAGGAGCCTGGGCGGCGAAGACTTGCCATCTTTCTTGAAGGGCATAGCAGGAAACGACTTCGAGATGGCCGCAGCCGCGTCAAGACAAGACTTGTGGCTGGAAAACGTCGGACCAAACGACGGAGCAACGGACAGTTCCTCATTGCTCGAATTCCCGTATGCCACCATCGTCAAGACAAGTATCCACTGATTCATTGATATCTCCCTGCTGATTCAAGACATGGAGATATGCAATCGGCAGATGCCTGCAAGGTCTTGAGTGCGTCGGGAAATTGACCCACTTTCGCGCGGGTGTCATAGGCCTTCCCGGTCGTGCTGCGCACCACCGAAAGTCAAAAGCGACGAAGTGTGCGGGCACACATCGTCCAGCTCGAGGCCGGACCCTGTCCTTCGGACAGCCGGTGTTTGCGGGCTTTGCCCGGAGCCCGCTTCGCGGGGTTTCGGGTTGTCTCCGCTTGACCGATTGCGCCCGCCGTCCCATCCGCTTCCTTCCTCGCATATCGCTTCCTGGATTTGAAAGCAGGCAAGAACTCGCGCCAGCGATGAAGCCGCTGTCACGCCTTCTTGCGTGCTTTTTGTGTGGAAGACGCTTCGCGTGCTGTCCGCGACCCTTTGGGGCGAGGAACTCAGCGGATGGGACGGCAGGAGACGCCGCAGCCTGTCGATCCGAGAAAACCCGAAACAACACTCGGGGGGCTCGGAATCTAGCGGCTAGGTCGGCTTTGACAGACGAAAGGACAGTGACATGCGTTACACACTCTCGGTGAATTATAGCGATTGGGAAGACGACGGTTTCCGCGAGCACTCCCACGATGGGCACACGACGCTGAGCGGCGGCCGGCTGCTCGAGATGGCGCAGCAGCTGGTGATGGAGAAGGAACTGTTCTACCGGAAGCAGGTGGTGCTCAAGGAGCATGACGACGACGGATCGGAGCGCGTGCTGCTGGCGGCGCTGGTGCCGATGGCGGTGGATCAGGTGCCGGTGACGATGCTGGCGTTCGGGAAGCTGGTGACCCTCGACCAGGTGGAGGGCTGAGCCATGGCGACGAATGCATCGAACGGAATGCCCTTCGACGTGCGCGCCATTCAGTGCGGCTGCAAGTACAGCACGATCAAGGAGATCCTCCAGCGGCTGGAGCTCGAAGGCGACGATTGCGCGTATGTGGTCGGAGATCCGGACAACGCGTCCTATGAGTACGTAATCATGCGTGGCCCCGAAGTGACGGAGCACTCCGATGCTGGTTACGGCATTCCGAACGCCGCGCTTCGTGATGCGCTGATCAGCTACTACGGTAAGGGGGCCTGAGCCATGGCGACGACTACTGAGACCAAGGCGGCGCCGGCCAAGGCGGTGAAGAAGGCGCCGGCGAGTGCAGCGAAGGCGAGCCGGGCGAAGCGGCCGGAGTTGGCCAGCGTGGCGAATGTGGTGTTGGTGCCGCTGGCTGATCTGGTGACGGATCAGAACATCCGCGATTCGATGGATGAGTCGGCGCTGCAGGAGCTTGCGCGCGACATCGAGGTGCGCGGGCTGCTGCAGCCCATCGTGGTGACGCCGGCGAAGGGCAACAAATACCAGGTCGTGGCCGGCCACCGCCGCGCGGCGGCGGTGCGGCTGACGACTGCCAGCGCAGTGCCGGCCGTGGTGCTGAAGATGAGCGCTGCGGATGCGAAGGCGGCGCAACTCGCAGAGAACATCCAGCGCGAGGAACTGACGCTGCTCGAGGAGGGGCGGGCGCTGCTCGCGCTGCGCAACGAGGGCATGAACCTGGGTGCGCTGGCCGAGCTGGTGAACAAGTCGCGGTCCTGGGTGTGCAAGCGGATCGCGTGCGTCGACAACATTCCCTGGACGATGGCGCAGCTGATGGAAGACGGCGTCACAGAAGATCCGGAAGTCATCCTGACCTTGAAAGAACTGTCCGAGCTCGACTGGTGGGGCGCACGCCAGGCGATGGATCGGCTGCGGGCAGGCGAAGAGAACCGCGACTCGCTGCGCGAGCTCGTGAGGAAGGCGAAGGAGCCGAAGGCCGACCTGGTCGGGCAGATGGAAGGCGCCGCGGACAACACGGCGTTGAAGCTGCGCCAGACATACGCAGATATCCCGCCGGAAGATATGGCGGAGACCATGGCGAAGCGGAACGAGGCGGAGCAGGAACAGATACGGCGCGAGCAGGCCGAGATCATGCGGCGTGCGCGGATCAGCCGGCAGTGCAGCATGTATCAGATCCTCAACCTGGTAACGCTGGATGAGGAGCCGACGGAGGCGCAGTTCGAGATCTATGCGCAGCTGGAGCCGGAGGCGCGGGTGTTCTGGTCGGAGGTGATCAGCGATGCCCTGGGCGGCGATCTGTTCGAGAAGATGATGCAGCGGGCGGCGGTCGCAGCGCTCGAGGAGGAGCCGGACGTGCTGCCGGTGATGCTATGGGTGGCGATGCAGGCGAAGCCGATTCCGGAAGCGGAGGAGGAGGTGTTGCGCGGGTTTGTGCGGGACTTCAGACGGCGGGTCGTTTCGCATGCGAAACGGTGAGACATGAAAAGACAAAGCCGGCGGAAGCCGGCTTTACATCATTTACTTTTCGCCAAGCCAAATCCACCTGCAAAACCACCCACAAGCCCTCCAAGACCTGTAAGAAGCGGTATCAGCACGTCTGGCTTGTCTTTGAACAAAAAAAGAACGATCACGATAATAATTGAAACAACAGCAAACACCGCAAAAAGATATCTTCGAGACGATGTGTTATCGCGAGCTTCGTTAGTCTGATTTTGCGTTAATAGTTGAAATTCCCGTTCGTCGTGTTTAGACGCCAAATCAAGGACTTGCGTAATGTGCGATTCCGTCATCTTCTGATGGAGAGGGTTGGCCATGGGACCAACCCCCATCATCGAGAAAATTTCCGTGAACGATTCGGGCTTATCGCGCGATAACTTCTCTATCGCAGACTGAAGCTCAGCCTGCGGTACTTGAGCAGATTCGTCATCCGCGATCGGCTCGATCGAATTATTTCCGCCGTCACTCATCCGAGGAGCTAAACCGAGTAGTTAAAAACCAGTGCTGCGAGAGATGAGGATCAGCCACCCGCTCAAAAATCTTATTAATACGTCGAGCGGTGAAATTCTCTGTCAACAGCGCAAGTACAGCATCAGCCTCGGACGAAGTTATGGTGCCGTCATCAACAGCCGCGCGGATGACCTTGGCCGCTTTTTGGACCGCAACCAAGTCATCGGACAAACGTGACGTGGCAGTTGTATTGATATGGACCGTCGGCGCAGCAACAGTCCTGAGCAAAAACGGAACAAGCCCAGTCGTCGATTGCTTAACCGCTGAGCCAAGTCGGTGCGTCTTCGGATAAAGCTTAAGCGTCATCGTCGTAGACGACGGCTGACGGGCTTTTTCGCCCTTTACATCACTACCACGAGTAGCCAAAAGCGTATTTTTACTGAGTTCCATAGTACTCATACGACTCTCCTACATGAAACCAGTTCATCGGCTTCGAGCGCCCGGACTATAACAACTAGCACACGCAATGCGTAAGTTACTGGAAAAAAAGTTGCACAGCCAAGGGATAGGTGCGCACACGTAGTGGCTTTTCAAGAGAGCAGCCCCCCCCACTGCGAGAGTGTGCCGCGGGGGCCCAAGCCGCAGATTCACGGCACGACATTACCGATCGCGCCAAGGTGTCCGACGTAGAACAACAAAGTGATACGAGGATGAAGCCAGCGATGCGGCCGCAGGCATCGAAGCGCACTTGAAGCGGCCACAATACCGGCCAGCGAGACAGCCAGGCATCCCGCCAGCGCCGGCGCCCCAGGATTGAGGCCCAAGAATGCAAGGCTTGCGAATGTTGTGGCAACCCAAGGCAGCGTTCCCTGCATCAGAAACCACAGCGCAAGCATGAAGACGATCCCGGCAAGTCCGAAGGATGAGGGTGCCTGGGTGATGCAGGCCAGCATCACCACGGGCGCAGCCTCGACGATCCTGGGGATGGTCGGCGACTTCCCCAGTCCGACCAGGTAAGCCACCGCCGCGAAGCTGAAGAGGATGTTGCCGGCCCACCAAGGGCTGAAGCCGGTGTTTGCGAAGGCCAGTGCGTAGACCGGCTGTGTGCAGATCGCCCAGATGAACAGACGCTTCGCGGTGGCCATGCCCTTGTGCACTTTCAGCGTCAGCACGAAGGTGAGGCCGAAGAGCGGGAAGGCGAGCCGGCCGATCAGCCAGGCCCAGACGGATGCGCGGTCATACAGGCAGGTGTTGATGTGGTCGATCAGCATGCAGATGCATGCGATCAGCTTCAGCACGTCGATCTACAGCGGATGGATCGGGAGGACGGTGGCGCGGGCGGCTTCCACCAGACGCTCTACGCGTCCGCCGATGTCCATAATTTAACCTGCTGCACTTCAATCGTAGCGCCGAGCCAGAGAAGCCAGCACCACCATGGCAAACCCGCGTCGTAGATGATCACCGCGAGCAGCGCCGGTAGGCAGATGGAAAGCGAGAGCCTGCGAGTCAGTTTCATGGAGCCTCTTATAGGAGTTCGATCTATTGCGCGCGCCAAGGTGAATTCGCCGGCACGCGCGGTTGATAGGGCTGCTGGTCGATCTGCGGTGTGGTGCTGCTCGGGCTTGCGCTGAGCCCCTGCCGCGGTGGCGGTGCTTCGATCACCATGTTCGACGGCGTGACGGTGCTGGCGCTGGCCAGCAGCGGCGCAGTCGGTTTCACGTCGTTGCGTCGTTCTCTTTGCTCCGCGGTGCGGGTGTCCCAGGCGATGAAGAAGCCGTCCTTCACGATGGCGTCGCACAGGTGGCGCGGCATCGGGAGCCGCGTGGCCTGCTGGCTGTAGCAGCGGCACTCTCCCTTCAACTGGACGCAGGCGGCGGGATAGGGTGCCTGGCTCGGGCGCGTGACTTCGTCGTACATGGGCGCGCTGTAGGCCAGGCCTTCGACGCGCGGCTGTCGTTCCTGCAGATACTGGGCGGTGGTGAGCTTGCCTTCTCTTGAACGGGTCTGAGTGCTCGGTGGTGGCGCGGCCTGCTGGCGCTGTTGTGGTGCTGCGCCTTCGGCGATCGGTTCGCCCTGGGTGCGCTGGTAGAACCAGGTGACGGCGTAGGCCACCAGTCCAAGGAAGAGCGGCGGCAGGATGAAGAGCAGGTAGTAACGCGCCGGCCGCTTCGTCTTGTGGGTGTGGACTTCGGCCGACTTGTACCAGTCGAAGGCTTCCTTCGGGTAGTTGAAGGTGTGCTCGAGGCCGGTGGCGCGTGCGGCGAGCGGGTTCTCTTTCACCGACTCGAACTCGAGCACCTTGGCCTTCTGCTGGCCGAACTGGCGGGCCGAGTGGAAGTGCTTTCCGCACAGGCGCCGGACGTTGCTGTCGATCAGCATTGGATGCTGTGTGATCAGCACCAGGTCGATGCCGAGGTGGCGATGCGTTTCGAGTTTGGCGACGTGATCCGGCACGGCCGAGCCGTTGCCGCGCGGCCGGAAGTAGTTCTGTGCTTCGTCGATGACGATGATGGCGTTCGCCTCGCACTCGTACCACTTCTTCGGGTCTTCGAGCTCGATCCACGGAAGCTTCATGCCGGGAATGCCGGCGTAGTACACCGGCCGGTTCTCGGCTTCCGCCTTCGCCTTGATGCGCCAGATCGTATGCAGCGTCTTGCCGGCACCTGGCAGGCCGGTCTGCAGCTCGATCACTTCACCACCCAGCGCTTGATCGCGCCCTGGATGCCGGACAGGAAGAGCTTCGTGGCGAGGGCTGCAAAGATGATCTGTGCGGCTTCGCCGACCTTCAGCAAGCCTACGAAGCCGAGGATTTCGGCCGGCACGCCGCTGAGCTGGCCGAAGTAGCTGGACTGGAACTGCTCGAGCAGCGGGTCGAGGGCGTTGTAGGTCACCAGTCCGAGGCCGAGCGCCATCAGGACGCGGCCGACGAGGGACGTGGTGATCGACAGCAGGATGCCGCCGATGGAGCTGGCGGCGATGATGGGGATCAACGGGAGTGCCATGGCTCGGGCCTCCTCAAGTGGGGTTGCGCAGCACGATCAGTGCGGCGAAGAGGTAGGCGAAGGCCTGGACGAAGTGACCGAGCCAGCCGGCGATCTCGCACGGCTTCTCGAACGAGATCTCCAGGCTGTTGCCACCGGGGAGGCTCACCGAGCGCGACGACGGGCAGCTCGCGGCGATGGGTGAGGCGTCCAGGCTTTGCGAGAAGTGGGCGTTCACGTCGAGCGCCGCCGCGTCTTTCTGCGTCTGGATGTAGGTCGAGGCGTTGTCGGTACCGGCCTGGGCAGCGTCCGACATGTCCGTGTAGGTGTTGCTCTTCGTCGCGTCGCAGTTGCGCTGGTGGATCTCGCGGGCGATCGCGCACTGGACGGCATCACCGTCGCAGGAGAATGAATCGCAACCGCCGCCCCATTTGCCGTTCTTGCAGAAGGCGACGGTCGGGTTCTCCTTGCAGAAGGATTCCTGCGATTCCTTCTTCTCGGTCTTGGCCTCTTCCTTGGTCGTGCCGTTGGCGTCGGTCTTGGTGGTGCTGGTGGTGGTCGTGCTGGTGACCGTGCCCGAGCCGTCGTGCGTCGACTTCGTTTCGGTGCTCTTGGTCTCGGTGGTCTGGTTCGGCGGTGTGCCGGTCGTGGTGGTTTCGGTCTTCTTGTCGTACTGGGTGACGGGCTTCTCCGGGGTGGCGATGTCGGTGCACTTCACGCAGGTGTAGACGCCGTTCACTTCGCCCGGACACTGACCGGCGCCACAACGGGGCGGGTCCTCTTCAGGCGTGATGGTGATCGGATCGGGATCCTCGGGGCTGTCGTAGGACTCGTCCTCGCCGTTGCCTTCGCCTTCACCGTTGATGTCACCTGAGCAGAACTCACTGGTGTGCACCAGGCCGTTTACGACGTGCAAGGTGGTGCCGTTCGACCAGGGGATCTGATGACCTGTGCCGCCGACGTTGAGCCTGCAGCCGTCGCGGCAGATCGATTTCGGCAGCGTGGTGTAGGGCGAGACGTAGGCCGAGCCGCCCGCGGTGCCGGCCGCGTGGCAGGGCGGCTGACATTGCTGCATGAACGGGTTGCGGACCTGGCCAGGCGGACATACGGCCTCTTCGCAGGCGTTCGTCGTGGCGTTGTACTGCTGGCCGGCCGGACACTGCGGCGTGCCCGAGCACATGGGTGTCTCGCTGACCTGCGTCGACGTGATGACGCTACCGCCGAGAGGGCACGAGAGGTTCCGGACTACACCGCCGGACGATCTCGGCCCGCTGTAGGAGTCCATCACCATGCAGTCGTATGAATAGCTGGAGCCCGATATCGAGGGGCCAACCGGCGGTAGCTGAGGCCAACCGCCAGACGACACCGCGCACGCGACCTGGATGTCGGTGTACGTGTCCAGCGTGTTGAAGTTGCGCCAACGGATCGTCGCGCCATAGTCGGCGAACGCAGGGGCGCTGAGAAGTACGAGCAGGAGTGGTAGCAGGAACGCGCCGAGTGCGCGTGCGAGCCGCTGCGGGCTCAGTAGTTGAAGATGATCCATGCGGCCCCCAGCAACGCGATCATGACGTATGCGCCCATGACGTATTTCCCCCAGGTGAATGCCGGGACCGACCGCAGCCCCCCGGGTTACTGCTTGAACTGCTACCGCTGTGTTGCGGCTACGCGGGTGTTACATCGCGCGCGCGATCCACTTGTAGACCTTGATGCCCACCAGCACGACCAGGACGGCGGCGCCGATGGTGGCGATCGGGGCGCTGGCGCCACCGATGGCCGAGGTGACGGCGGACACGTCGATGCCGCCGCCGCCAGCATGTGCGGCGGTGCCGGCCAGCAGGAGGGGAGCGGAGACGACGACGCCACCGACCTTACGCAGGTACTTCTTCATGGTTGCTTCCTTTCACGAACAGGGTTTGGATTGCGGCGCGGATGCCGAAGGCGACGGCCCACACGCCAATGATTGCGACCGAAATGGTCGCGCCTGCTTCCGCACTCAGGGCGAAGGGGTTACCCATCGCTTCCGAGCCCGAGAGCACCACCATCCCGCATTCACTGAGGTTTGCGGGTTGAGGGTTCTGGAGGACGAGGGCACCGCCCTCGCCAATGGTTACGCACTGCATGTCAGATCCTTTCTGTTGCGGGTAGTCCGGCAGCGATCCGTCGCCGTTCGAGCCGCCCTTGATCGAGGCGACCATGGCGCCTGTGTAGGCCGGACCAGGGGACATATCGCTGAGGTGAAACACCCAGGTGTCGAACGGCCCGGACTCACCGTCGACGCAGTACAAACGGAAGGTGCCGCCTTCGTGGTACTGAGACGTCACGCAGTGAGCCTGTTGCACGTCCAGGTAGCCCGACAGGGCAACAGCTTCGCTGATGGTGTCGACGTGGTCTTCGTGGCAGCCGGTGAAGTACAGCTGTCCGCCGATGTCTTCGCCGTATTCGTCGTACTGCGGTACGTAGACGTCCGACTGGTAGCAGCTCACGGTCAGTCCTTCCGTTCGGCGCGCATGGCACGCGGGTAGAGCCGGCCCATCTGCAGGCCGACGGTCACCGCCAGTTGCGCGGGTTCGCCCGGCTTCAGGCCCTCTGCGGCGGGCAGCTCGCCGAAGGTGCCGTCCGGCAGTTCCACCGTGGCGATGCGCAGGCCGTTGCCGGCCCGCTTCACACTGCGCACGGTGCAGTGCGTGGTCAGGTTCATGCGTGCAGTCTCCGCAGGCGAAGGCGGGCTTCGACGCGGCCGTTGCGGACCTGGACGGTGCTGTACAGGCCGACGGTGTCGGACTTCGTCACGTCGGGGTCGCAGGGCACGTCACCGAAGCGGTCGTTGTCGAGCTGGACGTGGGCGACGTAGAAGGCGCCCTTGATCCGGGTGACCGACAGCACGGACACGGCGCGCGACAGCAGGTGTTCGCCGGTGCCGGTGGTCGGGGGTGGAACGAGCTGCGGATGGTTCATCATCGAAATCCCTTTCGGCGGGGCTATCCCGCGTTACGGTTTATGACCTGCTACTAAGAACTCAGAACTGCCTACGCTTCACAAATTTGGGCACCATGGAAAGATCGACTGTCCAGAGTTCAACCAGCTCGGTGTAGTGCAGCAATTCGCCATCCACCGACGTTTCAACATCCTCGTAGAAGTTCAGTCTGTCCAGAAGATGGCGCGAGGCCGTCTCTTCCCGGTCAAAATGTGCTTCCTCGAGCAGCTGCTTACCGATGGCGTCGTAAATCACGACACGAAACGGCGGGAAGTACTCTGTTACAGTCACCCGAACTTCAACGGTGACAATGTGCTTACCGATACGACGTACTTTTTTGTAATCCATGATTGTTCCTTTCAAGCGGGTTAGCCCCGTCGAAAGGAATTTCGGGGCCGCTCAAGCGGCCTCTTTTTTTACCTGTTCAAGTAATGCACTTTGAATACCTCGAAGTGCGGACGCCGGAGGTGGGGAAGATCCACCTTGTAAGCGCGCTCCAGGATCTCAATGCGCTCAACGGGTGCTCCGGACGGAAGCCATCTGACAGTCTTGGTCGGATAGCGCAGCTGCAGCAGACCGCCGCCGATCTCCGGCAGGCCGGCACGGCCCAGGGTGTTGCAGAACCACATGCCGAACTTGCCCGGCGCGTTGAGCAGCGCATCGAGCAGCAGCAGGAGGAACAGCAGCGGTGCGGCGAGGAGTGCGAGCACCGTCTGCCACCACTTGGCGGGGTGACCATTCACGGTCAGGCCGTTGCCCTTCAGTTCGATCTTCATGTCTTGCTCCCTTTGGTGGATGGGGCGTTTCGCATGCGAAACGCCTACGTGTTCAGGTTAGCCCTTCGGCGGTTGCGGTGCCGCTGCCTGCTTCGCATTCTGGCCAAGCAGGTGCAAGGGCTTTACGCCGACGATCTCCTTGCGCACGTCCTTGCCGGCCTGGAACTCGCGGATCTGGATTTCCGCCATGTAGGCGTCCGGCTGCTTGATGGCCATGGCGTTCTTGCTGCCGGGCATCTTCAGGACCTCGAGGCCGAGGCCCCATGACATCGGATTCGGGTCATCCGGACGCGACAGCGGCACGGTGAGGAACACTTCCGTGTAATCGAAGTGGGTACCGTTATCGAGCGTGAATTCACGCCCACGGGCACCCAGTACGACGCGGCGTTCGGTGCGGATCTGGTCTTCTGCAAGGTCAAACAGGATGGACATCGTCATTCCCCTTCACGAGTGAGCGGCCTGATTCGTCGTTATCCGATTCGGCCAGATCGGCGACGACATAGGTGGGCAGGTCAAGCGCACGCTTGACCATCTGGCGGTGCACTTCGTCGGCGGTGACGTCACTGACGAGGTCCTGGACGAACTGCTGGCCGTTGATGGCAACGGCGACGGCAAGGGCGGCGCCAGCGGCGCGGCGCACGTAGCGGACCATGGCTTCGTATCCCTTCTTCGCGGCGTGGCGGACCGTGGAGATGCGGGACTGCTGTTCGTTGAGCCATTCCAGCGCCGGATAGGCGCCGGCGAGGTAGTGACCCGGCTTCAGGAGGGTGTCGAAGGGGATGACGCGGTCTTCGGCTTTGAGCTCGAGCTCGATCCGGGTCCAGGGCGACTCACGATCACCAAGCTGCTTGCCCTTCTCATAGACGCGCAGGAACTTGCCGGACTGCCGACGACCGACGTAGAGCGTCCGGCCGCGGCCATCGGGGCGGGACCAGTTGCCGACCTGGTTCATGGCCGGCGACTGCGGGGCTTGCGGGAGCTTGAAGCGGTCGTTGTTCCAGTCGTCGAAGGCGCGGTCGACGTTGTAGGTGCCGGCGTGGTCGTCGTGCGAGAGGTCGATGCGGGTGATCTTCGGACCAGTGAGTTCGCCCGACACGAGCGCACCGGAGGTGAGGAAGGCGTGCATGTCCGCTTCCCATCCGGGTTTGGCGTGCATGCAGCCTTCGCCGGTGAGCTCGAAGAGCATCGTGGCGCGTTGTCCGCCCACGGCGATGAAGCCGAAGCGGCCGTCCTCACCGAGTGACCAGGAGTGGTGATAGAAGCGGTGGCCCTTCTCGCGCTTCTCGAAGATGCCGAAGCCGAGGATCTGCTCCAGGCGCAGCGCGAGGTAGAGCGCTGCGTCTTCGGTACCGACGAACTCAGGCACGTCCCAGTCGTTGTCGTGATCGATGGCGGCAACCGGGAAGGTGACGGTCAGCCAGTCGATGAAGGCTTTGCCGTCACCGCGGGTGCTGGTTTCGAGAACGATGGATTCCTCGCCCCGCTTGCCGAGCACGTAACGTTCGCCGTGCCGGTTGCGCGGCCAATGGGATTCAATGGAAGCGAACATGGGTCTTCCTCCTGGATGTTCCGGTGCGGGGTTTGGGTGCCTGTCGGACTGTTCCCCCCCTATTAGCCAAGGGGGGCGCGGCCGCGCCCGCCGTGCCCTGCGGTCCCGGCGTGACGCGGCTGCGCTCGAATGTCTCGATGGAGCCGCATTCGATGCAGATGCCGGAGAGGACTGGACGTGCTTCACGGCCGAAGTACGACAAGCGCGCTTCCCGCCACAGGAAGGCGCAGTCGTAACAGCGCATGAAGGCCCAGCAGAAGAGGGGCAGGGCGATCACGGCTTCACCATCCGACCACGCGAACGCGCTTCATCGATAGCCTGATCCGAATAGCCCGCGCGTCTTGCCTTCTCGATCTCACGATCCAAGTGCCGAACCTTGACGCGACGAACGGGGCCCGGGAGCGGCAGACGCAGTTGACGTTCCAGGTCTTGGATGATGAGAAGGAAGCCGGGGTGACTCATGCCGACAGTTCCTCAACGTCGGCGCGAAGGCGACGGATCAGGCCGACCAGGTGCGTTTCGCGTTGCTTGAAGCGTTCGACCTCGGAACGGCCGCAGATGGCCAGCTCGGCGCGGACGTCATCCAGTTCGCGCTGGCGCGACTGGAGTTCGGAGCGGTAGAGGGCGGCGGCATCGTTCCCCACGGGTATCCCCAAGACATAGTTTTAATCGACGATGTAAATTAGGCATCGATGTAAATTTTGTCAAGGGAATATCTTAGGCGTAGCCTTATACATCGACGCCTAACTTACCTCGAGGTGCGGCAGTGAAAGAGATACGGACTTACTTGGACGAAGCCATCGAAAGAGGCTTGGCGAAGAACGACAGCGACATCGCGCGACAGCTCGGCATCAAACCGGCTAGCGTTTGCGAGTGGCGGAAGGGACGGAACGCGCCCGGCGAAGATCAAGCGGCCGCATTGGCAAAAATGCTTGGAAAACCGGAGGTTGTCGCAGAGTGCATGGCCCATCGGACCACGCGAGAAGAGACCCGGAAGGTCTGGGAAGTGATCGCGCAGATGCTGCACGAAGCAGAAACGAAAACGGCCCGTCGCGAGGACGGGCCGTCTGGAATTCTGGTGGCCAAGGGCGGAATCGAACCACCGACACGCGGATTTTCAATCCGCTGCTCTACCAACTGAGCTACTTGGCCAAAGAGCCAGCGATATTAGTATCTGATTGCGTTTCTGTCAAAGGTTTTGCGTCGATCATTGCGCGCGCAGCATGGTTTCGGCAACCAGCGATATCTTGGCGATGATGAGCACGAGTTCGATCAGCAACAAGCCGAGGAAGGCCACGAAGGGCAGGTGGCGATCCGGCACGAAGCGCGGCGTGACGTAACGGAACAGACGGAAAACGCGCGCACCGACCTGATTGAATGCGCCATAGATCAGGTTGCCGTGGCGACGGCTTCCGGCGAGCAGGTAAAGCGCCGCCTGACCGATCAGCGTCAGCAGCACGATTTCGTTCAGTCCCTTGAGGACGACGACCGCACGCAATCCGATATCCAGCGTGTCCATGCCTGCCCTCAGACCGACCACGGCAGCGCCGCGGCTTCGGTCGATACCTGCTCCACGACGCGCGGAAAGGAAACGCGCACGATCAGTCCGCGACCGCCCGGTGCATCGAGCAGTTCGACCTCGGCGCGATGCAGTTCCGCGATCTCGCGCACGATGGGCAGGCCAAGACCGGAGCCTTCGACCTGGGTGCCGAGCACACGATAGAAGCGTTCGAACACGCGCTGCCTGTCCTCCACCGGAATGCCGGGTCCGGTGTCCTCGATTTCCAGGATGGCGCGGATGTCCGCTTTCAGTCGCACGGTCACGACACCGCCGTAGGACGTGTACTTGATCGCGTTGTCGATCAGGTTCTTGAACATTTCGCCGAGCAGCACCGTATTGGCATCGACATGGAGCGCGACGTGCGCCCGCTCGAAGCCGAGGTCGATGTGGCGGCGGCGCGCCGCCGGCACCCAGTCGGCAATCAGTGATTCGAACAGCGCGTTCAGCTCGACCCGCTCGACCGCGTGCACCTTCTCCGTACTCGCTTCGGCACGCGCCAACGCGAGCAGCTGATTGATCAGGTGCCCGGCACCGGTGGCGCTGACCAGTATCTGCTCCATGCAGGCACGGATCTGCGCCGGATCGTTCTCCAGCAGCGCGAGTTCGGCCTGGCTTTTCAGCCCGGTCAGCGGCGTGCGCATCTGGTGCGCCGCGTCGGCGATGAAGCGCTGCTGCGCGGCGAGGTTCAACTCGAGCCGCAGCATCATGTCGTTCAGTGCGTTGATCAGCGGACGCAGCTCCTCGGGCACGCGGCGCACGTCGATCGGTGACAGGTCGGTAGGGCGTCTCTTCTCGATCACCGCCTGCAGCCGCTTCAAGGGCCACAGGCCGCGGCCCAGACCGAAATAGACCAGCACGACGGCGATCGGAATGATGACGAACTGCGGCAGCAGCACGCCGGACAGGATGCGCGAGGTCAGCGCCTCGCGCTTGTTCAGCGTCTCGGCCACCTGCACCGTCACGTAGGAACCGGGGATGGTGGTGACCGGCTGGAACATGTAGGCGATGCGCACGTCCTCGTTGTTCACGCGGCCACCGCGGAAGTAGAGCTCGCCGGCCTTCCACGGCTTGTCGTCGGGCACGTCCGGCACTTCGCTGTCACCGGCCAGCAGCTCTCCGGCACCGCCCAGCACCTGGTAGTAGATGATGTCCTCGCCGTCGATGTGGAACAGATCGCGCATCTGCGGCGGCTTCACGAAGATGGCACCGACCGGCGTGAAGCGCACCTGCCGGCTCAGCTCGTAGACGCTGTCACCGAGTACCTTGTCATAGGGCGCGTGCGCGATGTCGTCCGCCACGTTGTGGATGATGGCGATGCTGATCGGCCACACGAACATCAGCGGCGCGAGCATCCAGTCGAGGATTTCGCCGAACAGCGAGTTGTACTCGCCGGTCCTTTCGCCTGATTTGTCGCGACGGTTCTTCAGCTTGTCACGCGGCGGCATCCGGTCTTTCCAGGCAGTAGCCCAGGCCGCGCAGCGTCACGATGCGCAGGCCGCTGTGCTCGATCTTCTTGCGCAGCCTGTGCACATAGACCTCGATGGCGTTGTTGCTCACTTCTTCGCCCCAGCCGCACAGATGGTCGACCAGCTGTTCCTTGTTGACCAGCCGGCCGGCTCGCAGCAGCAGCACCTCCAGCAACGCGGTCTCGCGCGCCGACAGTTCGATCGCCTGGCCATTGACGCTGGCCACGTGATCGGTCTGATCGTAGGCGAGGCTGCCGATCTCGATGCGGGTGGGCATGCCAGTGCCGCGGCGCGTCAGTGCGCGCACGCGCGCTTCCAGCTCGGGCAGCGCGAAGGGTTTGCACATGTAGTCGTCGGCGCCGGCATCGAGCCCGCGCACGCGGTCGTCGATGCCGTCCTGCGCGGTCAGTATCAGCACCGGTGTCGTGCACTTCCGCGCGCGCATGCGCTTGATCACCTCGATGCCGGACAGCTTGGGCAGACCGATGTCGATGATGGCCAGATCAAAGCTCTGGCCGTGCAGCGCGGCATCGGCTTCACCGCCGCTGGCAACGCTGTCGACCGCGTAACCGGCGCGCCGCAGTGCGCGCACCACGGCATCGGAAATGACCGGATCGTCCTCGGCAAGCAGGATATGCATAGCAAATCAGCCTTGCGGCCGCCTCCTCCATGAACGTCTTCTGCGTTCGCATTCGGGTTTGGGGTTTGAATAACCCCACCGGACATCAGTGTAAGGGAGATGTAAGCGCTCAAGAATAGTCTGCGCAGCGCTGTTCTTCTTTTGGTCCTCGGGGGCAAACCGGTCAGTCCGGCGCGCCCCGGGGAGCACCCTTCCCCTGCACGGGGTGCTCCCCACCCATTTTTCGGGCGTCCGTCCGAATCGTTCCCCCAATCCCGATCGTTCTCGTTGCACCGTCACACATTCGCCGCGACTGCTGCCCGTGAACGAAAAAAGCCCGCACCGAAGTGCGGGCTTTTTTTGTCTGGCAGACCGGGCCCGGTCGCCTCGCGGCGACCGGAGCGGACATTACATGTCCATGCCCATGCCGCCCATGCCACCCATGCCGCCCGGCATGCCGCCGGCAGCCGGCTTGTCTTCGGCCAGCTCGGCCACCATGCAGTCGGTGGTGAGCATCAGCGAAGCAACCGAAGCGGCGTTCTGCAGTGCGGTGCGGGTGACCTTGGTCGGGTCCAGCACGCCCATTTCGACCATGTCGCCGTACTCGCCCGAGGCGGCGTTGTAGCCGAAATTGCCCTTGCCTTCCTTCACTTTGGCCACGACCACGCTCGGCTCGTCGCCGGCGTTGGCGACGATCTGGCGCAGCGGCTCTTCGGCAGCGCGCATGATCAGCTTGATGCCGGCGTCCTGGTCGGCGTTGTCGCCGCGCAGGTCACCGAGGTTCTGCAGTGCGCGCACCAGGGCGACGCCGCCGCCGGCCACGATGCCTTCTTCAACGGCAGCGCGGGTGGCGTGCAGCGCGTCTTCGACGCGTGCCTTCTTTTCCTTCATTTCGACTTCGGTCGCTGCACCGACCTTGATCAGTGCAACACCGCCGGCCAGCTTGGCCTTGCGTTCCTGCAGCTTCTCACGGTCGTAGTCCGACGTGGCGGCGTCGATCTGGGTGTTGATGTTGGCAACACGTGCAGTGATCGCATCTTCGGTACCGGCGCCGTCGATGATGGTCGTTTCTTCCTTGCCCACTTCGATGCGCTTGGCCTGGCCGAGGTCCTGCAGCGTGGCCTTTTCCAGCGACAGGCCGACTTCTTCGGCGATCACGGTGCCGCCGGTCAGGATGGCGATGTCTTCCAGCATGGCCTTGCGACGGTCGCCGAAGCCCGGGGCCTTGACGGCGACGGTCTTCAGGATGCCGCGGATGTTGTTCACCACCAGGGTGGCCAGCGCTTCGCCTTCGATGTCTTCAGCGATGATCAGCAGCGGACGACCGGCCTTGGCGACCTGTTCCAGCACCGGCAGCAGATCGCGGATGTTGCTGATCTTCTTGTCGTGCAGCAGCACGAAGGGGCTGTCCAGAACGGCGATCTGGCGGTCCGGGTTGTTGATGAAGTACGGCGACAGGTAGCCGCGGTCGAACTGCATGCCTTCGACCACTTCCAGCTCGTCGTTCAGCGACTTGCCGTCTTCGACGGTGATGACGCCTTCCTTGCCGACCTTGTCCATCGCTTCGGCGATGCGGGCACCGACCGAGGTATCCGAGTTGGCCGAGATCGAACCAACCTGGGCGATTTCCTTGCTGGTCGAGCAGGGCTTCGAAATCTTCTTCAGTTCGCCGATGATGCCGGTCACGGCCTTGTCGATGCCGCGCTTCAGGTCCATCGGGTTCATGCCGGCAGCCACGTACTTCATGCCTTCGCGCACGATGGCCTGGGCCAGCACGGTGGCGGTGGTGGTGCCGTCACCGGCGACGTCCGAGGTCTTGGAAGCGACTTCCTTGACCATCTGGGCGCCCATGTTCTCGAACTTGTCCTTCAGTTCGATTTCCTTGGCGACCGACACGCCGTCCTTGGTCACGGTCGGGGCGCCGAACGAGCGCTCCAGCACCACGTTGCGGCCCTTCGGGCCCAGGGTCACCTTGACTGCATTGGCCAGCACATTGACGCCGGCGACCATGCGTTCGCGGGCGGAATCACCAAAACGTACCTCTTTTGCGGGCATATCTAACTCCTTGAGTATTCAGAAATTCAGAGCAAAGGAGGCGATCAGGCCTCGACCACGCCCATGATGTCTTCTTCACGCATGACGAGGAATTCCTCGCCCTCGACCTTGACCGACTGGCCGGAATACTTGCCGAACAGCACGCGGTCGCCGGCCTTGACGGCCATCGGGCGAACCTTGCCGTCGTCCAGGATCTTGCCGGCGCCGACGGCGATGACTTCACCCTGGTCCGGCTTTTCTGCGGCTGCATCGGGAATCACGATGCCCGAAGCGGTCTTGCGCTCTTCTTCCAGACGCTTGACCAGCACGCGGTCGTGCAACGGACGGATTTTCATGCAATGACTCCTTGAGATTGAAGGCGCGAACCCAGTCGCGACGTTTGACGATATTCGGGGCGATGCGACACAGCACACCGCTGTGTTAGCACTCACTGCCAACGAGTGCTAATAGTAGTGGCGGGATGTTTCGATTTCAAGAGCGCGCGAACAATGACCGGCCGGATCAGCCGTCGGCCGTCTGCGCCTGTTCGCTGACCAGGCGGTTGCGGCCGGCGCGCTTCGCCTCGTAAAGCATGGCGTCGGCGAGGCGGACGGCGGCGTCCTCGTCCTCGTGCTCGGGCTGCGCCATGGCAAGGCCTATGCTCATCGTGACGAGACCGACCGCCGCAGTAGGCAAAGCCTCCACCGCTCGCCGTATCTTCTCGCCGACGCGACAGGCGTCGCCCAGAGAGGTAGCCGGCAACAGCAGCAGGAACTCCTCGCCGCCGAAACGGGCGACGAAGTCGCTCTCGCGCAGCGCCGCCCTGAGCACCGCCGCGACGTGGCGCAGCACCGCGTCGCCGGCCGGATGGCCGCGACTGTCGTTGATACGCTTGAAGTGGTCGATGTCGGCCACCAGCACCGCATAGCCCTTGCGCGATCGCCGCATGCGGACGAATTCGTCGCGCAGGCGCTCGTTCGCCGCCAGACGGTTGGGCAGACCGGTCAGCGCGTCGCGCCGCGCCTGATCGCGCAGTTCGTCGTTCAGCCGGGCCAGTTCGGCGGTGCGCTCGGCCACCTTGTGTTCGAGGTCGCGGTTGCTCGCTTCCAGTGCCTCACGCCGCTGTATCAGGGTGGCCGCCATGCCGCGCAGCGCATCGACCAGATGGCGCAGTTCGACCGCGCCGGCACCCACTTCCAGCGTGCCCCCCTCGTCGCCCTTCTCGATCCGACGGGCCAGCGCCGCCAGCCGTTCCAGCGGCTGGCTCAAGCGCGACGCCACGACCCACGACAACAACAGCAGGATGGCCACCGCGAGCAGCGCGAACACCAGCACCACCTTGCGCAGCGCCTCCACGTCTTCCATCACGCGATCGAGTGGCTGGCGGATGACGATCTGCCAGCCCAGCGGGCTGGTCGGAATGACGTCGCGCACCGGTACCGCAGACGTTACGTAGGGCTCGGTGCCCGACCAGTTGTCGATGAAGAACCCCGCACGCGCAGGCGGATCGCCCAGACGCGGCAGCGCCAGCGGGCTGTCCTCAGGGAAGATGACGTCGCCGCGACCATTGACGATGAGGATGTCCATGCCCACACGCTCGGCGTTGCTCGGCCGCAGCACCTGCAGTACGGAGCCGGCCCAGTCCCAGTGCACATGGGCGGCCAGCACGCCGCGCACCTGGCCATCCTCACCGGTCACCGGCACCGCGATGTCGATGAAACGCATCGGGCCGGCACCCTTCTTCGGCAGCAGCCTGGCCAGCAACAGGGCTTCGTGCAGGTCGCCGATGAACACCCCGTCGAGCCCGCCGGCAAACCACGGCCGCTGCGCCACGTTCTGACCCAGCAGCAGATCGTGCGTGGCCGCCTGCACCACGCCGTCGAGATCGGCGACGCCGATCCACGAATACTGAGGATAGGATTTCTGCAGCCTTTCCAGGCTGGCGCGGAAGGCGCTGTCGTCCAGCGGCTCGCGCCGGAACAGGCGGGTATCGGACAGCAGTTCGACCTCGCGGCGGCGCTCGTTGAGGCTTTCGGCCAGCACCGCGGACATCGCCGTCGCCAGTTCGTGTATCGCGTGGCCGCGCTCGTTCAGCAACTGTTCGGCGTAGACGTGGTTGATGTACAGATAGGCGGGCAGGCCCACGATCAGCGCCAGGCCGCCACACAGCAGCGCAAGGCGGTTGCGGAAACTGCCGGGCATCAGCGACATCGGACTCGCTGTCTCCTGCGTGCGGGAACCTGAACGATACGCCAAGCGGCGGGCACGCCCAAATGCGCGCCCGCCGCCGACTCGCAATACACTCCCGGCACACTTGAACAACGCACCGGACCCGGTCCCCGACGGAGCCCTCATGACCACGCATCTCGAATCGCTGAAACAGCATTCCATCGTCGTCGCCGACACCGGCGACATCGAATCCATCGCCCGGCTGAAACCGCAGGATGCGACCACCAACCCGTCCCTGCTGCTCAAATCGGCGCAGGATGCCCGCTACCGGGCGCTGCTCGACGGCGCGCTGGCGCAGGCGAAGGCCGCCGGCGAAGACCTGTCCGGCGCCATCGACCGGCTGTTCGTCGCCTTCGGCTGCGAAATCCTTAAGCACGTGCCCGGCCGGGTATCGACCGAGGTCGATCCGCGCCTGAGCTTCGACACCGAGGCGAGCATCGCCAAGGCGCGCCATCTGATCGCGCTGTACGAAGCGGCCGGCGTTTCGCGCAGCCGCGTGCTGATCAAGCTGGCCACCACCTGGGAGGGGGTGCGTGCGGCGGAAAAGCTGGAGCGCGACGGCATCCACTGCAACCTGACGCTGCTGTTCGGCATGGCGCAGGCGATCGCCTGCGCCGACGCCGGCGTCACGCTGATCTCGCCCTTCGTCGGCCGCATCTACGACTGGCACTGCGCGCAGCAGAAGGTGGCAGACATTCCGCTGGAACAGGATCCGGGCGTGGCCTCGGTCACCCGCATATATAACTACTACAAGCAGCACGGCTATCACACTGAAGTGATGGGTGCGAGCTTCCGCAAGGTGGGCCAGGTCGAGGCGTTGGCCGGCTGCGACCTGCTCACGATCGCCCCCGACCTGCTGGACCAGATGGCCGCCCTGCCCGGCGAGCTGGAACGCCGGCTCGACCCGACGCGCACGACGCCGGCCGAGCGCATCGCGCTCGACCAGAAGGCCTACCAGTGGCTGCACAACGAGGACGCGATGGCGGTCGAGAAACTGTCGGACGGCATCCGCCGCTTCGACGTCGATGCGCGCAAGCTCGACGCCTTCGTCGCCGGCCTGATGCAATGAGCGGCACACCGCCGGACGACGAGCCGGACACGCCTTGCGTCGCCATCTGCAGCACGCTGTTCGACGAGGTGTGCCGCGGCTGCGGCCGCACCGTCATGGAAGTGGCTAACTGGGTGTTCATGACGCCGGACGAGAAGCGCGCGGTATGGACGCGGATACGCGCCGAGGGCTACCCCCGGCGCGACATCCAGGGCCTGACCGACCGGCCGGAGCGTCAGTAGCCCGGTCGGTCGAGCATGGCCGGGGCCAACTCGCGGTGATGACCTGCGATCAGGCGACCGGTGTCGTCCTGAATTCGCCCCCCAACTGTGCCGGCTGCCGGCAACCCCGGCCCGGCGGTTGTGACCGTCATGACCGGACGCCGTCCGCCGCCTCCACCCGGTAACCCGCCTCCCGCCAGCCGTCTATGCCACCGCGCAGGGGTCGTACGTGCTTCAGGCCGGCAGCGTGCAGCGTCAGTGCTGCCTGCACCGCCGAAACATCGTTCGGGCAGGCGCAGTACACGATGAGCGGCAGATCTCTCGGCAGGCGATGCAGATGACTGCCGATCTTCTCCAGTTCGATGTGCACGGCGCCCGGTATGCGCACCGGCTCCGCTTCGGCGATCAGGCCCGACCGTACATCGATCACCGTCACCGGGTCGCCTCGATCCAGCATGGCCAGCAGTTCTTCCGGCGCCATCCGCTCCGACTGCAGCCGGCGCAGCGCGCGGCGGCGATCAAGCCAGCGCCACCCGATGTAGAGCGCAAGCAACACACCCACCAGCAGCGCGGCATGGACGCCCATGTCGGCCAGAGCATCCAGGGCTGCATCGATCCGCTCCGCGAACAGCAGACCGAGCACCAGCGCCGCGCCGGCCCACAGCACGGCCCCCTGCGTGTTGAACAGCATGAAGACTGAAGGCCTCATGCCGAGCGCACCTGCCAGCGGCGGCGCCAGCGTCGACAGCCCGGGCACGAATTTCGCGATCACCAGCGTGGCGATGCCTTAGCGGGCGAATGTGGATTCGCTCTGCCTCACGCACGTATCCGGCGACAGCGATATCTTGCACAGCAGCCGCAGCACGCGGTGCCCCTGCAGCCGGCCTGCGGCATACCAGGCGAGATCGCCGAGCGCCGATGCCGAAACCGCCACCAGCAGTGCCTCGACACCATGGATCGGGTCGTCGGCCACGCGCGCGCCGGCCAGCATGACCAGAGGCACCGCCGGAATCGGCAATCCCAGCTTTTCCGCCAGCACTACGGCAAAAAGAAGCCACAGCCCGTGTTGGGCGAGCAGTTCGGTCACGATCGTCTCCGCAGTGGGGTCCGGCGACCACGATGCCACGGACGCATGTGCGCCGGAAACTCGTCCGGGGTCAGATGCGGGCGACGCCTGCGGATTGCCAGCGGACAAGCGGGGGGCCGCATTTGATCGGCGGCACGGTGATGCCGCACCTGCGCGGCGCGCGCTGAGCGAGCACCTGTGGCGCGCCGGCGGGTTGAAGCCCGCCGGCGTCAGTCGCGTCAGCCTGCGCTGACCGCGTCACCGCCGATGAAGGCGGTGCGCGCGCGGCTGTCGAGCTTGCCGGCAGCACGATTGAGGCCACTCAGTATCGCCAGCACCGAGGCGGTGACGATATTGCGGTGCATGCCGGCGCCGAAGGTGCTGCCGGGCAGCCCGTCGATGACGAACTCGGCGAAGGCCACCGCCGCCGCGTCGGCGCCGTGGCCGATCGCGCGCTCTTCATAGTCGTGCAGGCGGGCGGGCACCTTGAGCGCGTCGGTCACGGCAGCGATCGGGCCGTTGCCGCGCCCGGACAGCGTGCGCTCGATGCCATCGACCTTCACCACCAGATCGATGCCCTGCTCGTCACCGATCTCGCGCAGGTGATGCGTGACATAGGCGAAGGGCGTCGCCGGCTCGAAGTACTGCTGGGCGAACAGTTTCCAGATGTCTGCCGCGCGCACCTCCTGCCCGCTGGCGTCGGTGAGCTGCTGCACCGCCGTGCTGAACTCGACCTGGAGCCGGCGCGGCAGCGTGATGCCGTATTCGCCTTCGAGCAGAAAGGCGACGCCACCCTTGCCCGACTGGCTGTTCACCCGAATGATCGAGTCATAGGTGCGACCGACGTCGGCCGGGTCGACCGGCAGATAGGGCACCTCCCAGATCGCATCCGTCCGCTGCGCGGCAAGTCCCTTGCGGATCGCGTCCTGGTGCGAGCCGGAGAAGGCGGTAAACACGAGGTCGCCGGCGTAGGGATGGCGTGCATGCACCGGAATCTGCGTGCATTGCTCGACCGTGCGCGCGATGTCGTTGATGCGCGAGAAATCGAGCCCAGGATCGACGCCCTGGGTGTAGAGATTGAGCGCCAGCGTCACGAGGTCGACATTGCCGGTGCGTTCGCCGTGACCGAACAGGCAGCCTTCGACCCGGTCGGCACCGGCCATCACCGCCAGTTCGGCCGCCGCCACCGCGGTACCGCGGTCGTTGTGCGGATGCACGCTGAGGATGACCGATGCACGGTTGGCAAGATTACGGTGCATCCACTCGATCTGGTCGGCGTAGTGGTTGGGTGTCGCCACCTCGACCGTGGCCGGCAGATTGATGATGACCGGCCGCTCCGGCGTGCCGCCCCAGGCCTCGACCACCGCATCGCACACCTCCTTCGCGAAGTCGAGTTCGGTCGCGGTGAACGTTTCCGGGCTGTACTGGAACACCCATTCGGTTTCCGGCCGGGCGTCGGTGAGCCGCTTGATGAGCCGCGTGCTGTCGACCGCGAGCTGCTTCACCTCGTCACGGCTCATGTCGAACACGACGCGGCGGAAGGTGGGCGAGGTTGCGTTGTACACATGGACGATGGCCCGCTTCGCGCCGCGCAGCGACTCGATGGTGCGCTCGATCAGGTGCGGTCGCGCCTGGGTGAGCACTTCGATGGTCACGTCGTCCGGGATGTGGCCGCCTTCGATCAGCGTGCGCACGAAGCTGAAGTCGGTGTCGGACGCCGACGGGAAGGCGACCTCGATCTCCTTGAAGCCGATGTCCACCAGCATCTTGAACATGCGCAGCTTGCGTTCGCCGTTCATCGGCTCGAACAGCGCCTGGTTGCCGTCGCGCAGGTCGGTGGACATCCAGATCGGCGCGCGGGTGAGGGTTTTCGACGGCCACTGGCGATCGGTGAGTGCGATCGGGGCGACGGGACGGTACTTGGTGTTCGGCTGCTTCAACATGATGTGCTCCGGCAAATGGGGAAGAAACGTGGCCGGCATGCTGGGCTGTCAGGCGGCCACGGGCTTCCTGGCCTGACAACCGCTGCGCAGTCGCAGCATCGGGAAGGTTTGAAACAGCTCGAACATGATCGGAATGCTCCGGGAAAAACGGACTGCGCCTCCTGGTCCATGGACCGGAAGCAGGTACTGCACGACAGGAGGGGGGAGTTTTATGTGCGCGCGGGGCGCAGCAGCAGACCCGACGCGAGCAGCGTCGAGGAGAGGAACGGCAGTTGGGTCTGGTGCGAGAGCATGGGCTCGACGATAGGCAAGCCGCGAAAAGCTGTCAAGCCTGAATTTCGCCAGCAAGCAGCTAGAATTGTCTTCTTTTGCCAGGCGCCGGCCTGAGCCCTGCATCGAGCGGACAGCCTGCCGGCTGCCGCTCATGCGCTGGCAAAGACACCCATCCCCAGACTCTGCTGCCCACCATGTCCGAACGCAACGCACCCGCCCCGGCTTCGAATTTCCTGCGCGCCGTCATCGAGAAGGATCTGGCCAACGGCACCTACGCCAGCCGCCGCTGGGCGCGCAGCCCGGGCGACGCCGCCCACCATGCCGCCGGCGAACCGGATCCGGCGAAGATCCGCACCCGCTTCCCGCCCGAGCCGAACGGCTATCTGCACGTCGGTCACGCCAAGTCGATCTGCCTGAACTTCGGCCTGGCGCGCGACTACGGCGGCGTCTGCCACATGCGCTTCGACGACACCAATCCGGAAAAGGAAAGCGTCGAGTACGTCGAATCGATCAAGGAAGCGGTGCAGTGGCTGGGCTTCGGCTGGGACGCCTTCGGCGCCTCGCAGCTCTACTTCGCCAGCGACTACTTCGACTTCATGTACCGCGCGGCGGAATACCTGATCACCGCCGGTCATGCCTATGTCGACCAGCAGACACCGGACGAGATGCGCGCGAACCGCGGCACGCTGACCGAACCGGGCAAGGATTCGCCTTGGCGCAACCGTCCGGCCGACGAATCGCTGGCGCTGTTCCGCGAGATGCGCGACGGCAGGCACCCGGATGGCGCCATGGTGCTGCGGGCGAAGATCGACATGGCCAGCCCGAACATCAACATGCGCGACCCGGCCATCTACCGGATCAAGCACGCGCACCACCACAACACCGGCGACAAGTGGTGCATCTACCCGATGTACACCTACGCCCACCCGCTGGAAGACGCAGTCGAGGGCGTCACCCACTCGATCTGCACGCTGGAGTTCGAAGATCAGCGCCCGTTCTACGACTGGGTGCTGGAGCGTCTGGCCGAGGGCGGCCTGCTGGCCCATCCGCTGCCCAAGCAGTACGAATTCGCCCGCCTGAACCTGACCTACGTCGTCACCAGCAAGCGCAAGCTGATGCAGCTGGTGACCGAGAAGCACGTGAGCGGCTGGGACGACCCGCGCATGCCCACCATCGTCGGCCTGCGCCGCCGCGGCTACACGCCGGAGGCACTGCAGCTGTTCGCCGAGCGCATCGGCGTATCCAAGGCCGATTCGTGGATCGACTACTCGACGCTCGAAGGCGCATTGCGCGACGACCTCGACGGCCGCGCTGCGCGGGCGATGGCGGTACTCGATCCGCTCCGCCTCAAGCTCACCAACTGGGACGAGGTGTTCGGTGACCGGCAGGCCGAACCCTGCTCGGCGCCGGTGCATCCGCACCACCCGGACCGCGGCACGCGCAGTTTCAACCTGACGCGCGAAGTGTGGATAGAGCGCGAAGACTTCATGGAAGAGGCGCCCAAGGGCTATCACCGCCTGTTCCCGGGCAACAGGGCACGACTCAAGTACGGCTACGTGATCGAGTGCACCGGCTGCGAAAAGGATGCCGACGGCCGCATCACCGCGGTGCTCGCGACCATCGTGCCGGACACCAAGAGCGGCACGCCAGGCGCCGACAGCGTCAAGGTGAAGGGCGTCATCACCTGGGTCAGCGTGGCCGAAGGTCTGGCGACCGAAGTGCGGCTGTACGACCGGCTGTTTACCGAAGCGCACCCGGACGCCGGTGGCCGCGACTTCCTGAGCGTGATGAATCCGGATTCGGTCAGGTCGGTACAGGCCTTCGTCGAACCCGGTCTGGCCGCCGCCAAGGCCGACGACAAGTTCCAGTTCGAACGCCACGGCTACTTCGTCGCCGATCGGATCGATTCGGTCGCCGGCAAGCCGGTGTTCAACCGCGCCGTCACCCTGAAGGACAGCTGGAGCCGCTGACCCCGCGACATCCGGCGAACACCCGATGCCGTGCGCTGTGAATCGGCTGCCGCCGGCCCGGATACGCTGTCGGATTTCTTTACAACCGACGTTGCACATCGGGTCGCGGATGGGCTGCACGGCGCGCCGGGCCGCGAACCGCGGTTACGCGAGGCTTCAGGCACACCGCTTGCTAACAGTCTTTGACATTTTTGAATCCGTCCGCGGCACCGGCGCGCGCCGGGTAACGACAACCTTCGAGCAGGGAGTGTCCCGATGAAATCGATTTACAGTCCGATACGCACGCTTCTCACCGCCATCCTGTTCGCGACCGCCTTGCCGGCACTGGCGGTGAGCGCCAACATCACCGACCAGGAGTCGTCTGACAGCAATACCCGGATGGCGACCTTCGGGCAGAGCGACCTGGCGCAGTCCTTCAAGCAATTTGCGGACAACGTATCCGGCGCCGGCATCTACCTCCTCGCCGACCCGGAAGAGTCGGCGAACGTGACCATCGAACTGTGGAGCAAGCTGCCCAACCAGGGCGGCAGCCTGATGGCGGGCGGCTCGGCACTCGGTGTCGGTCAGGGCTGGGTGGACGTGTTCTGGGCACCTGTCACGGTGACGCCGGGCATCACCTACTTCCTCGTCTTCTCCGGCCCGCCCGCCGTGGCGCTTGCCGGGAGCACGCTGAACCCCTATCCGGACGGCCAAACCTTCGCGAATTCGGGCTTCGGAAGCTTCCCCAACTTCGACTACACCTTCCGCACCTTTACCGCAGCCGTGCCGGAACCGGCCACCTGGGCTTCGATGATGGGCGGCCTCGCCGTGCTCGGGCTGCTGGCGGCTCGCCGCCGCCGCGCCTGAGCTCTCAGGGGAGCGCCAGCGCGCTCCCCTGCTCCATGCCCATCCAGAGCGTCCCTCTTCCGCAGGCCTACCGGCTGCTCAACCACGGTCCCACCGTGCTGGTGAGCAGCGCGGATGGCACACGCCGCAACGTGATGGCGGCGGCCTGGTGCATGCCGCTCGATTTCGACCCGCCCAAGATCGTCGTCGTGATCGACAGATCGACCTTCACGCGCGAACTGATCAACGCCTCGGGCGAGTTCGCGATCAACGTGCCGCCGCGTGCCTTGCTCGACGCGACCGTCGCGGCCGGCAGCGACAGTGGCCGCGACACGGACAAGTTCGCGGCGCTGGACCTCGCCACCTTCGCGGCAACGCGGATCGCCGCGCCGCTGGTCGGCGGCTGCGTCGCCTGGCTCGAATGCAAAGTGGTGCCGGAAGCCCGCAACCAGGACCGCTACGACCTGTTCATCGGCGAGGCGGTGGCTGCGCATGCGGACAGCCGCGTGTTCAGCAACGGGCGCTGGCACTTCGGAGACAGCGACGACGCGCTGCGCACACTGCACCACGTCGCCGGCGGCGCTTTCTTCGTGACCGGGGACGCCGTCGGCGGGGGCTGAACTTTCGCGCCCGCAGCACGCTCCCAACACGGCTGTTCACACAACCCGTCGATGGAACCCGTCATGCGCCGCCTGCTCGCCTCGTCCTTCTGTCTGCTTGCCCTCAACGCCCACGCGGGCGGTTCGGCCAGCGAATTCGGATCCGCCTTCTACACCGGTCTGTCGATCAGCGTGGTGCAGGTGCGTGTCGCCAATGCGGCTGGAAAGGGTTTCTTCGGTTCGGGCGTGGTGGTCGCCGAGAACGAGGTCGTCACCAACTGTCATGTCACGCGCCAGGGCGTGCGCGTCGAGGTCGCCAAGGGCGCGCTGGTGTTCCCGGTATTCGGCCAGAAGGTCGACATGGCCAACGACCTCTGTCTTCTTCGCACCGGGCCGATGCCGCTGCGCACCGTCGCGCTGCGCGACGCGGCGTCGGTGCGGCCGGGCGAGAAGTCCTTCTACTACGGCTACTCGGGGGGAATCGAAGCCTTCTTCGCGCCGGGGCGCGTCGCAACGCTGCATCCGCACGACGGCAGCGCGGTCTTTGAAACCTCCAGCGGATTCGCGCTCGGCGGCAGTGGCGGAGGGCTGTTCGACGCCGACGGTCGTCTGATCGGCATCACCACCTTCCTCGCCTCGGGCCACTCGGGTGGCTATTTCGCGATGCCTGCCGACCTGATCCACCGGCTGCGCAAGCAACCCGAATCGGACATCGCGCCGATATCAGGGCTGGCGCTGTGGGAACGGCCGGACGCGGAACAGCCGTGGTTCCTGCGGGTTGCGCGGCTCGGCGCGCTGTCGCGCTGGCAGTCCGCCGCCGATCTGGCGCTGGAATGGACGCGCGCCGAACCGGACAACGCTGATGCCTGGCATCAGGCCGGCGTCGCGCTGCTGCGCGACCAGCGGCCGGTTGAGGCAAACGAGGCGCTGCAGCGCGCCCGCATGCTGTCGCCGGACCACCCGGACGTGCTCTTCCATCAGGCACTGGCGCTGGCGCGCAGTGGCTCGACCGAGGCCGCCCGCGAAGCGCGGGACCGGCTGGCCCTCGCGGACGCCGAGCTGCTGGGCAAACTGGATCAGGCCTTAGACTGTTCGGCCTACTGCTAAAGACATACAAACACACTAAACTCTGTCGAATACAAGAACTTGAAGATCGACGGGGTCATCGGTGTCGCCCAGACTTTCCCTGCTGCTCTGCATCTGTGCAGTCCAGTTGTCGTTCGCCGACGCGCGCGGCGAGGAGAGTGCAGACGGCCCTCGCTTCGAGGTGCGCGCCTACTCGCTGGCCGGCGGAACGGTTTTCCGGCCGGGGGAAATCGACGCCATGCTGTCGCCCTACACCGGCGCGGAGGTGGGTTTCGGGCAGCTCGAGGCCGCCCGCGCCGCACTGCAGGCTGCCTACCACCAGCGCGGCTTCGGCGCCGCCCAGGTCAGCATCCCCGAACAGGAACTGAGCGGTGGCACGGTGGTGCTCGAGGTACTCGAGCCGAAGCTGACCGAAATCACGCTGCAGGGCGCCAGACACCACGACGAACAGAACATTCGCGCCAGTCTGCCCGCGCTGGCCGACGGTCGCATGCCGAACACGACCGACGTCGCGCGCCAGCTGTCGCTGGCCAACGAGAACTCGTCGAAGCAGACCGACGTCACCTTCAAGTCCGGCCGCAAGCCGGGTGAGATCGCGGCGACGATTTCGGTGGCCGACGACAGACCGCTGCGCCGCTTCGTCACCGTGGACAACAGCGGCACGCCATCGACCGGCACCCACCGCGTCGCCGTCGGTTTGCAGCACGCCAACCTGTTCAACCGCGACCACGTCGCGACGCTGCAATACACGACGTCGATCGAGAAACCGTCGGACGTGACCATCTTCGGCCTCGGCTATCGCATTCCTCTCTACAGCAGCGGCAATTCGATCGATCTGGTCGCCGGCTACTCGAGCGTGAATTCGGGCCAGGTGCAGGTACTGAATTCGACCGCCAGCGTGTCCGGCGCCGGCCGCATCTTTTCCGCCCGCTACAACTGGCACCTGCCGCGCGACGGCGAACTGACGCAGCGAGTCAGCCTCGCCGCGGACTGGCGCGATTTCGACAGCAGCTTCGTGCTGGAGAACGTGCCGGGCAGTCTGGTACCGCGGGTAATCACGCACCCGATCAGCCTGTCGTGGAGCGGCAACTGGCGAAACGACCTGCGCGAAGCGGGACTGAACATCAGCTATGCGCGCAACCTGCCCGGTGGCGAACACGGCCGCGACAGTGATTTCGCCGCCTCGCGCGGCGGCGCCAACGCGCGCTTCGCGGTGATCCGGGCCGGCGCCTCCTGGCTGCAGCTGCTGTCCAGGGACTGGCGCGTGCGCCTTCAGGCACAGGCGCAGTACACCAACGACGAACTGGTTGCAGGCGAACAATTCGGTATCGGCGGCGCCGATTCAGTGCGCGGCCTGCGCGAGCGCGTGCTCGCCGACGACCGCGGCTGGCGCGTCAGTGCCGATCTCGATACGCCGGCCTGGGTGCACGACACCTGGGTGATGCGCGGCGTGCTGTTCGCCGACAGCGCCCACCTCTATCGCGTGCGGCCGCTGGCCGACGAAGAGGCCAGTCAGGCAGTTTTTTCTGCGGGCGTGGGGCTGCGCGTCAACTTTTCCACGTGGCTATCGGGGCGGATCGACTACGCTCAACTTATTGACGGAGCAGGAAGATACGACTCCGGCAGTCACCGCGTGCACGCAACGTTCAGCCTGAACTTCTGACCGCCTGAAAGCCGTCTCCCGACGGCAGCGGCCGTTCCGGCGAAACACCCCGAATCGCGAAACACTCGCGCCTGCAAAGGCTGCATGCGCGACACGACATAGCCGCACCACGGGCACCGGACTTTGCGCTGCGAACATACCCGCATCCGGATTACGGCCCGTTACTGAAGAACTTGAGGCCGAAATGAACAAGGGTCGCTACAGACTGGTTTTTTCCGACGAGCACTGCAGCCATGTGCCGGTGCCGGAAGAAACCTGCGCGCGCGGCAAGAGCAGCGGCGGTCGCGCGCTGCGCCGTCTGGTCGCGGCCATGGCGGCAGCGCTGCCCGGCCTGGTCATCGCCAATCCGACCGGGCACCAGATCGTGCAGGGCCAGGTCGGCATCCAGACCCAGGGCGGCACGCTGAACATCACGGCCAGCGACCGCGCCATCATCAACTGGAAGCAGTTCTCCATCCAGCCCGGCGAAACCACCCGCTTCATCCAGCCGCACTCGACCGCCACCGTACTCAACCGCGTGGTCGGACAGGATCCGTCGCAGATACTCGGCAATCTGATCGCCAACGGCCGCGTCTTCCTGATCAACCCGAACGGCGTGCTGTTCGGCGCTGGCGCCAAGGTCGACACCGCGGGGCTGGTCGCCTCGACACTGAACATCAGCAACGAGGACTTCACCGCCGGGCGGCTGAAGTTCAACGCCGAAGGTGCGGCCGGCAAGCTGCGCAACGAGGGCACGCTGAAGACCACCGGCGGCCCGTTGCTGCTGATCGCCACCGACATCGAAAACACCGGCCTGATCACCGCCGACAACGGCGATATCGTGCTTGCCGCCGGCAAGAGCGTCGAAATCGCCGACCCGCACCAGCCGGCGCTGCGGGTGCGGGTCGAGGCAGGCGGCGAGGCGATCAACCTCGGTCAGCTGATCGCCCGCGGCGGCAACGCCGGCATGTTCGGCGCGGCACTGACCCAGGCCGGCAAGATCAGCGCCACCGGCGCCCACCGCACTGCCGACGGCCGCATCGTGCTGCGCGGATCGAAGTCGGTCACGCTGACTGCACAGTCGGAAACGACGGCGCAGACCGCCGACGGCGCCGGCGGCGACATCGAGATCGCGGCGCCGGAGGTGAAGATCGAGGCCGGCGCGCAGGTCGAAGCCAGTGGCACCCAGGGCGGCCGCATAGAGGTCGCGGCGACGCAGACGGCGAGCGTGGATGGCGCGCTGCGCGCCACCGGCACCTTGGCCGCCGCCGCAGCGCCAGCAGCGACACCGGCACCGACCCCGACAGGCACCGTCGAGGACATCGAACTGCCAGTGACCGCGGCCGGCCCGGCGCCGGTCACGGCCGCGACAGAGGCAACAGGCAGAGGCGGACACATCGAAGTCACCGCCGACACCGTGCTGGTCGGCGGTACCGCCACGCTGGATGCCTCGGGCGATACCGGCGGCGGCTCTGTGCTGGTCGGCGGCGACTGGCAGGGCGCCAATCCGCAGGTACGCAACGCCCAGGTGAGCTGGGTCGGGAGTGGCGCCCGCCTGCTGGCCGACGCACTGCTCGAAGGCGATGGCGGCAAGGTCGTGGTGTGGGCCGATCAGGCGACCGCCTTCCACGGCAACATCTGGGCGCGCGGTGGCGGACGCGGCGGCAATGGCGGCCAGGTCGAAGTGTCCGGCAAGGTCGCCCTGCTCTATCGCGGGCGCACCGACACCTCGGCCGCCCGTGGCCGCAACGGCACCCTGCTGCTCGACCCGCTGGCCATCGTGATCCAGGGTGGCAGCGGCGACGGATCGAACGATGGCAGCCTGAGCTTCAACGGCGGCGCACCAGGCACCCTCACCGCCGAGGCGCTGGGCCCGACGGTGATCTACGAAAGCGAGATCGAGGAACAGAGCAAGACCACCGACATCATCCTGCGCGCTCAACGTTCGGTGACGGTGGGCACCTCGCAGTTCAGTTACACCGGCAGCGGCAACGCCGCCGGCGAAACGACGGGCCAGCTCACGCTGGCCGAAGGCAGCAGCCTGCTGATCGAAACGCGCAACCTCGGCGCGGGAGAGGGCGGCGCCAGCGCCGGCATCGATCTGGTCACCGGCGGCTGGCACGGCGCGGGCCTGCGCGTCGTCACCCAGGGCGACGGCAGCATCACGATGCAGACCGGCTACAGCAATGGCAGCGCCGTCGGCGACCAGCGCGCCGACATCGTCCTGCCGGTGCTGCAGGCGGCAGACGGCGGCATCCTGATCCGCGCCGGCGGCACGTCCACCGTGGACCTGCGCGGCAGCAGCTACAGTTCGGGCGCGGGCATCGGCATCGAAGCGGGCACCGTCGCCGGCGGTGTCAGCTTCGATGCGACAGACGGCACCCTTATAAGCGGCGACTACAGCGCCACGTCGGGCACGCTCAGCTTCAACGGCGGCGCCTCGGCGATCAACGGGCGGCTGACGCTGGCCGCCAACCTCGGTGGCAATGCCGCGCTGACGCTGGGCGGCCTGCTGTGGCAGGGCGGCCAGATGCTGAGCGGTGCGACGACGACGTTGACCGGCAATGGCCTGATCGACAACAGCAGCGCCTACCGCTACCTCGACCGCCGGCTGGATGTCGCCGGCCAGCTCGAGTTCGCCAACAACAACGGCTACGACCTCTACGTGCGCGACGGCGGGCGACTGCACATCAAGGCGACCGGCAGCGTCGGTACCGCGGGCAGCAGTGGCGTCCTGCGGCTCGCCGCATCGTCCGGCACCGCGAGGTTCAGCGCCGAAAGCGGCGCCCGCATCACCTTGGGTGACGACACCACGTTCAGCCTGTCGTCCGACAACGCCGCCGGCAACCTCATCGCCGGCAGCTTTACCACCACCGGCAACGGCGTGCTGCTGCTGGCGGCAGGGCGCATCAACACCGGAGCCGATACGACCTTCAGCGGCAGCGGCTCACTGCAACTGGCGAACTCCGGCGTGATCGGCGGCAGCCACGTACTGACGCTGGGCACGCTGTTCGACTGGCGTGGCGGCAGCATGGACGGCAGCGGCAGCACGGTGCTGAGCGGCAATGGCCTGATCGACAACAGCAGCGCCTACCGCTACCTGCAACGCACGCTGCGCGTCGATGGCACGCTGACGCTGGACAACCCGACCGGCTACGACCTGCGCATCGGCAACGGCGGCCATCTGCACATCGGCTCGACCGGCGCACTCGCCACCAGCACGACGAACGGCTTCATCTACATGCAAGCCGGCACCGGCGGCACGGCCACGTTGAGCGCCGATGCAGGCGGTCGCATCGACGTCGCAGACGGCACCTTGCTCACGCTGCGCAGCGACAGCAGCAGCGGCAACCAACTTTCGGGCACCTTCGATCTCGACGGAGCCGGCGTACTGCACCTTGACAGCGGCGCGCTCAACGTCGACGGCACCGCCACCTTCGGCGGCGACGGCCTGCTGCGCATGAGCGGTGGCGCGACCATCACCGGCAACGGCACGCTGACGATCGCCAGCGATTTCGACTGGCGCGGCGGCCGCTTCGGCGGCAGCGGCACCACCCGCCTGACCGGCGACACGGTCATCGACAACACCTCCGCCTACAAGTACCTGAGCCGCCGACTCGAAGTGGCCGGCACTCTCACCTTCGGCAATTCGACCGGCTACGACCTGCGCATCGAGAACGGCGGCGCGCTGCATCTGGCGGCGGGCGGACGGCTGACGACCGCCAGCAACGGCCTCATCTACCTTCAGGCGTTCAGCGGCAGCGCGGCTTTCTCGGCCGCCGCCGGCTCGGCGATCACGGTCGGCGACGGCACCACGCTCACCTTGCGCAGCGACGGCAACGCCGGCAACACGCTGGGCGGGCAGTTCGTACTCGATGGCGCCGGCGCGCTGCACATCGATTCCGGCCTGTTCACGACGGCCGCCCCCAGCACTTTCGGCGGCACCGGCCTGTTGCGCATCAGCGGTGGCACGACCCTGAACATCGATCACGCCTCGACCATTTCGACGCAGTTCCGCTTCGAAGGCGGCACGCTGGGCGGCAGCGGCAATCTGCTGATCAGCGGCCCGATGACCTGGGCGGGTGGCACGCTGGCAGGCAGCGGCACGACCACGGTCAGCGGCACCACAGTCATCGACAACACCTCGGCCTACAAATACCTGTCGCGTCGTCTGGTCATCGCCGGCAACCTCGAATTCGGCAACAGCAGCGGCTACTACCTGCAGATCAACAACGGCGGCACGCTGCACCTCGGCGCCACCGGCCGCCTGTTCACCACGGCGGCAAGCGGTCTGATCTATCTGGCTGCGGGCGGCGGCGGCACCGCCACCTTCAGCGCCGACGACGGCGCGCGACTCGATGCAGCGGCCGGCTTCGACATGACGCTGCGCAGCGATGGCAACAGCGGCAATCGCATTACCGGCAGCTTCGAATTGGGCGGTGGAGGCGATCTGCACCTCGATTCGGGCGTGATCGGCACTGGCAGCGCCACCCGCTTCGACGGCGTTGGCCGCTTGCGCCTCAGTGGTGGCGCCACGTTCAACGCCAATCACGCACTGACCATCGATTCCGCCTTCCGCATGGAAGGCGGCACGCTCGGCGGCAGCGGCAACGTCGACCTCGGCGGTGTCTTCACCTGGTCCGGCGGCACGATGACCGGCAGCGGCACGACCACCGTCGGCGGCAGCGGCACGATAGACAACACCAGCGCCTACAAGTATCTGGGGCGGCGGCTCGACGTCACCGGCAGCCTGGTGTTCGGCAATACCAGCGGCTACTACCTGCAACTGAACAACGGCGGCCACCTGCACGTCGCCGCAGGCGGGTCGCTGGGCACCGTCACCAGCACTGGTCTCATCTATCTGGCCGCAGGCAATGGCGGCAACGCACTGTTCAGCGCCGACGCGGACGGCGACATCGTGCTCGGCGCCGGTACCGAACTCGTGCTGCGCGCCGACGGCAACGTCGGCAACCGTTTGGCGGGCAGCTTCGACCTGAATGGCGAAGGACGGCTGCACCTCGATTCCGGCATGCTGAGCATCGATACCGACAGCGCCTTCACCGGCGACGGCCGCCTGCTGCTGTCTGGCGGCGGTAACTTGGCCGGCAGCGCGGTGCTGTCGATCGCGTCGGCCTTCGACTGGACCGGGGGCGGATCGATGAGCGGCAGCGGCACCACCCGCCTGCTGCGCGACGTGACGCTGTCCGGCAGCGGTACGCGAATTCTCAACCGCACGCTGGAGATTGCGGCCGGCCGCACGCTGGCCGTCGGTGACGGCGTCACGCTGCAGCGCTCGGTCAGCAACGGTGGCAGCGGCGGCATCGTTGCGCTGGGCCTGTTCACGAAGTCCGCCGGCACCGGTACGGCGTCGGTGAACTACCTCGACATCAGCGGCAATCTGTCTGCCAGCAGCGGCATCCTGTCGCTGACCGGCAACACGCAGGGCACCAGCCTCGGCAGCGCGGTGTTCTCGACCAGTGGCAGCGGTTCGCTGCGCCTCGACTCGGGCCTGTTCACGCTGACCAACGGTCAGTCCACGACGGTCGCATCGGGTAGCCTTGAGTTGCACGGCGCGACGCTGTCGACCGCTGGCAACGCATCCATCGTCGGCAGTGGCACCTTCCGTCAGGTGGCCGGCACGCTGGACGGTGCCGGCACGCTCACCATCGCCTCGGGTTTCGACTGGACCGGCGGCACCATGGCCGGCAGCGGCACGACGCGTCTGGCTGCCTCGGCCAGCCTCACCGGCAATGCCACACGCACCCTCAACCGCACGCTGGAGGTCGCCGCCGGCCATACGCTCACTCTCGGCGACGACGTACTGATACAGCGCTCGACCAGCACTGGCGGCAGCGGTGGCATCGTCGCGCTGGGCACCGTATCGAAGTCCTCCGGCAGCGGCGTCGCCTACATCCGCTACCTCGACCTGCGCGGCAACTTCACCGCCGGCAGCGGCGTGCTGTCGATCTACGGCAACACTGCCGGCAGCAGCATTGCCGGCGCCGTGTTCTCGTCTACCGGCAGCGCACGCGTGCGTGCGGACTCCGGCCTGCTGACGCTGAACAGCGGCGAGTCGGCCAGCATCTCCAGCGGTCTGTTCGAACTGTCGGGCGCGACGCTGAGCACCAGCGGCAACAGCGCGATCAACGGGTCGGGTCTGCTGAGCTTCACCTCCGGATCGATCAATGGTGTCGGCACGCTGAGCGTGAACACCGGCTTCGACTGGAGCAACGGCAGCATGGGCGGCAGCGGCATCACGCGCCTCAATGGCAGCAGCCGTTTCCTGACCACCAGCGCGAAGACGCTGACGCGAACGCTGGAAATCGCCGGCACCGCGCGGACAACCTCGGGTACTAGGCTGAACATCCAGGACGGCGGCCGCCTGTCGGTACTCGCGTCCGGCGAGTTCGAAATTGTCGGCGGCACAGACTTTTTGTTTGGCGGCAGCGGGCGCATCGACAACGCCGGCCTGCTGCGCAAGACCGGCACCGCGGCCGTGACACTTGCGATGCCGCTGACCAACAGCGGCACGCTGCGGGTGGAAGAAGGCGTGCTCACCGCCAGCGACTTCCCGGTCAATGCCGGCACGCTGGACGTGTTCAACGGCGCCACGCTGATCGCTGGCGCCTTGCTGAACGTCGGTGTCGTCCAGGGCAGCGGCACAATCGATCTCGGCGGCGCCACGCTGACCAACGCCGGCACGCTGCGCCCGGGCGGGAGCGGCAGCGTCGGCACGCTGACCGTCACCGGCCATTATGTGCAGACCGCCAGCGGCGTCCTCGAAGCGGACGTGCTCGGCACGCTCGCGGCTGAGCAGGACCACCTGGTCGTCAGCCGCAACGTCGCACTCGACGGCGACCTGCGTCTGGCACCTGCGACCGGTCTGAGCTTCGGCGCGCAGGACCGCTACACCGTGCTGTCCTGCGGCGCCGACGGCTGTCTAAGCGGCACGTTCGACACTGTGGACAGCGGCACACTGGGCCTCACAGCCACCAGCTTCTCGAACGCCATCAGCTTCGCCACCGGCAGCATCGCCAGCACCTGGATCGCGCAGTCCTCCGGCTTCTGGGACGTGGCGTCGAACTGGGCCGGCGGCTTCATTCCGGGTGCCCAGAACGATGTGGTGATCGACCAGGCGGGCGACCTGACCATCACGGTGCAAAGCACATCCCCGGCGAGGGTTTTCGAAGTGAATTCGCTGTTCTCCAACGAGAACATCGTCATCAGCGGCAACACGCTGACACTGAGCAACGATTCGGTCATCAACGGCCGTCTGACCGTATCGGGCGGCACGCTGAACATCGGTACCCAGCTCGAAACCGGTGCCCTGACGCTGCGCGTCGGCGGCACGATTTCCGGTGGTCGACTGATCGCCAGCGGCAGCGGCAGCGTAATGGAGGGCGGCACCCTGAGTGCGCTGCAACTGATGCTCGGATCGCAGTTGCAGGCCGGTGGCGGCACGCTGAACAACGTCACGCTGTCCCGTTTCGGCATCCACGCAGACGCCGGCAAAGTGCTGATTGTCGACAGGAGCGACGTGCGCGTCGTCGGTGCACTTACGCTGGACAACGCCGAAGTCACCCTCGCCTCCGACGGCAACTCGACCTTCCTGCGCGGCACCTCCGGCGCCTGGTCCATCGGCGGCAACGGCTCCATACTCTTCGGCGGATCGCACAACGCCGTGCGCGCGGCGAACTATCTCGGCTACGGCTCCGGTTCCTATTCGCTGTCCATCGGCGCCGGCGTCACCGTCGCCGGCAGCAACGGTGGCCACATCTATTTCGGCAACAACGGCGCCAACGCCGGCACCATTTCCGCAAACACCGCCGGCAAGGAAATCCTCGTCCAGAGCTGGGCCACCACCGATACCTGGAACAACTCCGGCACCCTGCGCGCCAGCGGCGGCATCCTCACCACCGCCGACACCTGGTCCAGCTCCGGCACACTCAGGCTCGATTCCGGCATCCTCTTCCTCGGCGGCGCCTTCAACACCGCCTCCTTCAACACCCTGGTCCGCCCGGCCGATGCCGACCGCGGCGCGCTCAACCTCGTCGGTACGCTCAACAACGCCGGCTCCACCCTGCTGCTCAACGGCGCCACCGGCGCCCTCGCCTCCGGCGGCACCATCTCGGGCGGCGTCGTGCGCATCAACAACGCCGACGGCGGCGCGCTCAGCACCGGCTACGCAGGCTTCTCCGGCTCGTCCTTCGGCGGCAGCAACGGCGCATCGCTGGCCAACGTCACGCTCGCCAATGTCGCCGGCGTCGCCGACAGCGGCCGCATGACCATCGCCAACAACGGCGATCTGAACATCGTCGGCGCGCTCACGCTGGACAACGCCGAAATCACCCTCGCCTCCGACGGCAACTCGACCTTCCTGCGCGGCACCTCCGGCGCCTGGTCCATCGGCGGCAACGGCTCCATACTCTTCGGCGGATCGCACAACGCCGTGCGCGCGGCGAACTATCTCGGCTACGGCTCCGGTTCCTATTCGCTGTCCATCGGCGCCGGCGTCACCGTCGCCGGCAGCAACGG
>JAVEVQ010000005.1:43363-102433 GCA_034004945.1 Methyloversatilis sp.
GCGGCAACGGCTCCATACTCTTCGGCGGATCGCACAACGCCGTGCGCGCGGCGAACTATCTCGGCTACGGCTCCGGTTCCTATTCGCTGTCCATCGGCGCCGGCGTCACCGTCGCCGGCAGCAACGGCGGCCACATCTATTTCGGCAACAACGGCGCCAACGCCGGCACCATTTCCGCAAACACCGCCGGCAAGGAGATTTCGCTGAACAGCTGGGCGAGCACGGACGTGTGGACCAATGTCGGCACGCTGCGCCTCGCCGGCGGCCGCCTCCACGCGGGCGACAGCTTCGTCAACGCCGGTCTGTTGCACGGCGCTGGAACCTTCGATGCCAGCGGACGAACGCTGACCAATGCCGGCACGATGTTCGCCGAGGGCGGCGTGCTGAACCTGAGCGGCAACCTCGTGCTGACGCAGGACAGCACGCTGCGTGTGGACATCGGCGGGCGCGCGCGGGGCAGCGAGTACGGTGCGGTCGATGTTTCGGGCAGCCTCACCTTCGGCGGCACGCTGCAGGCCACGCACGTCAACGGCTTCACGCCGGGCAGCAGCGAAGCGTTCCGCGTGCTGCGTTTCGGTTCGCGCGTCGGCAGTTCTCAGTTCGCGTCGCTCGACGCGCCGGCCGGTTTCGGCTACGGCAGCTTCTACGGCAACGGCAATTTCCTGCTCGGCATCGGTTCCGCGCTCAATGGCATCAACGAATGGATCAGCAATGCCAGCGGCGACTGGGCCACCGTTACCAACTGGTCGCTCGGCGTGGCGCCGAACGATCCTACGCAGACCGTCATCGCCGACCGCGTCGGCATGACGCCGACCATCACGATTTCCAGCGGTGACTGGTCCATCGGCTCGCTGCTGTCGGAAGAGAACCTGACGATGAGCGGCGGCACGCTCACCGTCGCCGGCCTCACCCGTGTCACCGGCAACGTGACGCTCAATGGCGGCAGCCGGCTGACGGCACAGGGGCCGCTCGACCTCGATCTGGTCACGCTTAACGGCAGCAGCCAGTTCGGCGCCAACGGCGCAGGTCACATCGCCAGCTTCGTGCAGAACAACGGTACCAGCACCTTCGCTGGCGCCGGGCTGGCGTTCGACGCGATCGACATCCGCGGCGGCACGGTCAATTACAACGCGGCGCTCGCGCTGCCTTCGTCGCTGCTGCGGGTAGCTGGCCACACCGCCAATCTGAACGCAGACCAGGGACAGACGCGGATCGAGGTGGCGTCGGGAACCTTGAACCTGAACCTGAGCAGCCTGAGTTCCGACGTTGCGCTCAGCGCCGGCACCCTGAACGTTGCCGGCTCGACCGCAGTGAGCGGCAACTTCGACTGGACCGGCGGCAACATCGGCGGCGGCGGCACCTTCACGCTGAGTGGCGTACTGACCGTGGGCGGCGGCGGCAACTCCTTCGGACTGAACGACACGACGCTGATACACACCAATTCCAGTGGCAACAGCCGCATCGCCAAGACCGGCGGCTATTTCTACCTGAGCGGAAGCAGCGAACTGCGCAACGCCGCCGGCGCCGTGCTGACGGTGGATAGCAGCGGCGGCAACTTCGGCACCTACTACAGCAGCGGCGCAGGCGGGACCTTGCACAACCTGGGCACGCTGAACAAGACCGGCAGCGGCGCCCTCTACATCTACAACCCGACCCGCCTGCAGCAGGCCGGTCAGCTCAACCTCCAGCAGGGCAGCATCATCGTCCAGGGCGGCAGCGGCCATCTGCTGTCCGGCAACACCACGCTGGCGGACGGTACCGCGCTGCAGCTCACCAGTTCTCATGCCACTGCGATCAGCGCGAGCGCGCGCTTCTCGGGCAGCGGTCAACTGTCGAACGAAAGCGGTACGCTGACGCTGGCCGACGGCGCCCGCATAGATGCGGCCTACACACATGCGTCCGGCGTACTGTCGCTGACCGGCTCTGCAACGATGAACGACGATTTCGTCTGGAACAGCGGCACCGTGCGCGCCGCCGATGTCGCCACTGCCGGCACGCTGACGCTGAATGGCGCATTCATCCAGAGCGGCAACACCACGGTCTATCTGCGCGACGGCCTGCAGATGCTGCACACGAACACGACCGGCGACAGCCGCATTGCCAACGCGTCGAGCAGCGGTTTCAACGTCGAGAATGGTGCCGTTTTCCGCAATACCGGCGTGCTCACACTGGATACCGTCGGTGCCGGCAGCATCATGTACATCGATCACGACTCGGGCAGCGGCAGTCGCTTCGAGAACGCCGGCACCCTGGTCAAGAGCGGCAGCGGGCGCGTGGATTTTGGCAGCTACGGCTCACTCGCCTTCAACCAGAACGGCAGCTTCGCGGTGAATGCCGGCACGGTGGAGTTCGGTGGAGCGTCGATCGCGCTCGGCGGCAGCATGACCATCGCCGACGGCGCGCGCGTGCTCGTGCGCGCCGGGAGCACGACCACCGCCAGCGGCTTCGCCGTCAATGGCGATGGCGTACTGGCCGTCGGCGGCGGCACGCTGGTGCTGGGCCATGGCACGACGGTCGCAACCGATCTCGAACTGAGCAGCGGCACGCTCACCATAGGCAGCGCCAGCGCCGCCGAAGTAACCGGCGATCTGAGCTGGACCGGCGGCACGATCAATGGTGGCGGCACGCTGACGCAGCGCGGCCGCTTCCTGCAGACCGGCAACACGACGGTCTATCTGCGCGACGGCACGCTGCTCGACCACGTCAATGCAAGCGGCGACAGCCGTATCGCCAACACTTCGGGCAGCGGCTTCAATCTCGAGAACGGCGCAGTGTTCCGCAACAGCGGCGTACTGCGGCTGGACGTCGCCGGCAGCGGCAGCATCACGTACATCGATCACGACTCCGGCAGCGCCGGCAGCTTCGTGAACACCGGCACGCTGATCAAGTCGGGCAGCGGTCGCCTCGACTTCGGCAGCTTCGGCCTGGTGGCGCTGACGCAGAGCGGCACGCTGCGGATCGAACAGGGGCGGGTCACGCTGGGCGTGACCAGCACGGGCTCACCGGCCCACCTGCTCGCCGGCAGCCATGTCATCAGCGGCGCCGGCAGCCTTGAAATCGTCACCGCGCCCGGCACCACTGTCACGGCCAACTCCGCAGCGACGGCGACCTTCTCGGGCAGCGGTCCGCTGATGATCAGCGGTGGCACGCTGATGCTGGCCGACGGCCTCGATCTCGGCATCACGGTGCGCCAGAGCGGCGGCTATCTCGCCGGCAGCGGCAACAACGCGCTGACAGGTCGCTACGAATGGACTGGCGGCGACGTGAGCGGCAGCGGCACGCTGACGGTGAGCGGCATCCTTCAGCTCTCCGGCGGCAACTCGTTCGGCCTCAACGGCCGCTCCATGGTGCACACCAATGCCTCCGGCAACAGCAGCCTCTACAAGCCGGGCGGCTATTTCCATCTCGGCGGCAACGCCACCTTCACCAATGCCGCTGGCGCAACGCTGTACATCGATACCGCCAGCAATACCAACGCCGGCGCCTGGTACCAGAGCGGCAGCGCGGGCAGCTTCGTCAATGCCGGCACGCTGGTCAAGCAGGGCAACGGCACCTTCAACTTCTGGAGCCCGATCCGCTTCGTCAACACCGGCAGCTTCACCGTGGCGCAGGGCGCTGTCATGGCCGACGGTTTCGCCAGCAACCCGGGCGTGCTGCAACTGCTGTCCGGCACCAGTTTCAGCACCAGCGGCAGCGCACTGACCAGCACCGGCACCATCGCCGGCCACGGCACGCTGATCGTCGGCAGCACCGGTCTGCTGAATCGAGGCGTCGTCGCGCCGGGCGGCGCGGACGCCATCGGTACGCTGCGCATCACCGGACCATACGTGCAGGCCGCCGACGGCGCGCTGCAGATCGAGCGCGGCAGCGCCGGCACCGACGCGCTGGTCGTCAGTGGCGCGGCCACGCTGGGCGGCACGCTGGCCGTTACGCAGCTGGCCGGCTACCAGCCGACTGCGCTGCAGACCGACATCGTCAGCGCCAACACACTGAGCGGCAGCTTCGCCAGCGTCACGCTGCCGTCCGGCTACAGCACGCTGACGGTCGGCAACCGTCACGTGCTCAGCTACGCCGGCGCGATCTGCGGCGGCATCTGCTGGGACGGCGGCGCCGGCACGCTGTTGTGGACCGACGCCGCGAACTGGACCACCGATCTGCTGCCGGGCACCACCGACCTCGTTTTCATCGACCTCGAAAACGGCGTCAATGTGCAGCTCACCGGCGGCACGCACACCATTGCGTCGCTGACGACGACGGCCGGCAACACACTCAGCCTGACAGGCGGCACGCTCACGCTGAGCGGCGGCGCCTCGGGGCAGACGGCCTCCGCGCTGGCCGGTGATCTCGTCATCGGCGGCGGCAGCTTCACCGCGAACGCACAGACCTCGATCGCCCGCCTGCTGCTGTCCGCCGGCAGCTTCGGCGGCAGCGGCGCGGTCACCTTCACCGGCGCCGGTTCAAGCTGGACAGGCGGTGACATGGTCGGCAGCGGCAGTTCCATCTTCGCTGCCGGGTCGACCTTCGAATACGCCGCCGGCACGCGCAGTTCGACGCGACGCGTCGACATCCGCCAGGGCGCGACCGTACGCAACGCGAGCGGATCGATGACGCTGACCGGCGGAGCGACCAACGCCGGCGTCATCGACGTCGCGCTCGGTGCCACCGTGCGTTACGGCGGCAGCGCGAACTACCTGCTCGACACGACCGGCCAGTTCGGCGGCGGTGGCCGCATCGAATTCGTCGACTCGGCCATGGCCACCGCGGCCTCAACCGCACCGGCCATCGCTGACGGCAGCTTCACCGTGCGCGTGCAGGACTCGGCCCGCTTCACGATGACCGCGCCGACCGCGATCGCCAATCTAGAACTGGCGGGCAACGCGCAAGTGATCGCCCAGGCTGGCTTCCAGGCGGCGAACCTGACGCAGACCGGCGGCACGCTGACGGTGAACGCCGCATCCGCCATCGGTCGCTACGACTGGAACGGCGGCACCTTCGCCGGCAGCGGCAGCGCCACACTGACCGGACAGAGCAGCTGGACGCGCGGCACGCTGACCGGCAACCTCGTCATCGCCAACGGCGCCACGCTGACACTCCGCACCACCGGCAGCGACGACGTGCAGGGCACCAGCTACAAGCGTTTCGGCGCCGGCTCGCTGAGCAACTTCGGCACACTGGCCTGGCAGGAAGGCCATATCGACGTCGTCGGCAACGCCCGCGTCGACAACGCGGGGCTGGTCGACATCACCGGCAACTTCAGTTTCGGCGACCGCTCGGTCGGCGTCGGCACGCTGACGCTGAACAACCTCGCCAGCGGCACCATCCGCAAGAGCGGCGGCGGCGAAACCAGCATCGGCACCCTCGGCATTCCCGGCGGCACGGCGAACTACGCCAACGTGATCAACGACGGCGACATCATGGTGGAGAGCGGCAGCCTGCGCTTCGGCATCGGCTATTCCGGTGCGCCGGGCGGCGGCACCTTTGTGCATAACGGTCGTCTCGACGTGGTCGCCGGCGCCCTGCTCGAATTCGGCGGCAGTCTCACGCACAACGGCAGCAGCTTCATCGACAGCGGTGCGACGCTGCGCCGGATCGGCGGCTTCACCAACGCCGCCAGCGGCCTGATCGAAGGCTTCGGCACGGTGGACGTCGGCGCCGGCAACACGCTGCGCAACGACGGCACGCTGCACGTCGGCGACCTGTTCAACGGCGTCTACACGCACGGCACAGTGCGGGTGACCGGCAACTACGTGCAGGGCAGCGGCGGCCGGCTGCTGATGGCCATCGGCGGCAACGCCGCCGGCGAGTACGACCAGCTTGCGGTCAGCGGCAGCGCGACACTGGGCGGCGCGCTGATCGTGTCGGAAGCGCCGGGCTACGTTCGCGAAACGGTGGCCATCGACCTGATCACCGCTGGCGCCGGCCTGAGCAACAGCTTCGCCACGGTGACACTGCCGGACGCCGGCTACTCCCTCGCACAGAGCACCAACGCTCTGCGCCTGAACTTCAACATCATCGCCTGCGGCGGCATCTGCTGGGACGGCGGGGCCGACACCGATCTGTGGACCGACGCCGCCAACTGGACCGGCGACGTGTTGCCCGGGGTGAACGATCTGGTGTTCATCAACCTGGCAAGCGGCGCCGATGTGACGCTTAACGCAGTGCCAACGCTCACCATCGGCGGCCTCACGATAGGTAACGGTAACGCGCTGACGCTCACCGGGGGCGTGCTCAACGCACCGACCAGCGTGCTCAGCGGCGGCACGCTCACACTCAATGGCGGTACGCTGGACTTCGGCAGCGGGCTGTCCAACGCGGGCACGATCAATCTGAGCGGCGGCGCTCTCATGGGTACGCAGCTGGACAACAGCGGCCTGTTCGCAGTCAGCTCGGCCACGTCGCGGACCGACATTGATCGCTTCATCAATACGGGCACCGTGCGTGTGGATGTCGATGGGGTGTTCACACTGGGCCAGGACGGCGAGTCCTTCGCCAACAACGGTACGGTGGATGTGGCCAGCAGCAGCACGCTGGTGATCGCCGCCGACGATATCGATGGCGCCGGAGCGCAGGGCGATACCGGCCAGTATCTGGTGGCGTCCGGCAGCACGCTGGTGTTCGAAGACGCCGTGCGCGACTTCAACAGCGGTTCGCGCATCAGCGGCGCAGGGGACGTGAATTTCGACGGTGGCGACTACGACATCAACGGTGTCTACGCGGTCGGTGGCACCACCCGCGTCAGCAGCAACACGCTGGTGAGCTTCAACAGCACGGCCAGCATCGGATCGCTCGAGCTCGCCGGCACCGTCGATGGCAACGGTGCGCTCGACATCGCCAACGACCTGAACTGGACCGACGGCACGATCGCCGGCACCGGACGCAACGTCAATGTGGGCGGCGACACCACGATGAACGGTTCCGGACTGTCGCTCGCCGGTGCACGACTGAACATCGCGGGCGGCGCGCAGGCCATCGTCGGCAGCGGCGCGACGCTGGGCATCGGCTCCGGTGCGTCGATCGGCGGCAGCGGCCGTCTGGTGAACCGCGGCACGCTGGAAGGCACGGTTGGAGGCGGCAGCTCGAACGTCGCCGTCGTGCTGTCCAACAGTGGCACAGTCAACGCGGCTTCCGGAACGCTCGGCCTGACCGGCGGCATATCGGGCGACAGCACGGGCAGTTTCGTCATCGGCAGCGGGGGGACGATGGAGCTGGGGGGCGACCTGCCGCCGAACATTTTCGACCTGATCAGCGGTGCCGGCACGCTGAGCTTCTCGTCGACATCCCAGCCGGTGATCAACCGCAGTTACGCCGCGCAGGGCGGCACACCCTTCAACTTCAGTCTGCGCTCGGGCGCCGTGCTGACCGGTCTGCCACAGAACGGCACGGTCAGTGGGGAAGCGGCTGACTGGATCTACACGGCGAACGCGAGCTTCAATGGCACGGACAGCGCCCGCTTCACGCTCAGCCTGCCCAATGGCAGCGGCACGGCCGTGTTCAACATCAGCTTCGCCGTCACTTCGGCACTGTCCGTGACGCAGCCGCAGGTGCAGGAGATCGCCACCACGCTGCTGCCGGAAGTGTTCCAGCCGCCGCGCATCGTGCTGCCGTCGACACCGCCGCAGGTCAGCGCGCCGATCAATGTCGCCAGCGTTGAAGCGCTGAGCGAGATCGCCACCGCGTCGGGCCCGCAGTTCGATCAGCCGCTGCGCGACTTCCGCGCCAGCCGTCTGCAGTGTCGTTAAGGAGTCTGTCATGAACGTCCGCATTCCCGACCCCCGAATGCTCATGCTGGCTGCGGCATTCGCCGCCGCGCCGCTGGCTGCGCAGACCACGCCGACGCCCGCCGCCGGCCGCGTCAGCTATCTGTCCGGCACGATGTACGTGCAGACCGCCGACAACAAGACACGCATCCTCGGCCGCGATTCGTCGATCTACACCGGCGACGTCATCACCACCGAGAAAACCACGGTTGCGCGCATCGAATTCGGTGACGGCTCATCGCTGGCGCTGAAGCCACGCAGCCAGGTGAAGATCGACGGCTACGCCTTCGACGAGGCGAAGCCGGAGAAGGACAGCCTGCTGTACAGCCTGGTCAAGGGTGGCCTGCGTGCAGTGACCGGCCTGATCGGCAAACGCAACCGCGAGGGCTACCGCGCGAGCACGGTCACCGCCACGATAGGCATACGCGGCACGCGCTTCGGCATGCTGCTGTGCGACGAGAATACGAAGGATGACCCCGCCTGCATCAAGGCGCTGGAGGAGGCGAAGGACGGCCGGCCGGGCGAGCCGGCGCTGGTGTTCGACGTCGAGGAAGGCAGCATCGAAGTGAAGAACGACGCCGGCAGCAAGACCTTCGAGATCGGGCAGGCGGGCGTCGTGTCGAGCAGCAAGTCGGCGCCGCAGCCGCTGCCCGAGAACCCGGGGCTGAACGAGTCACTGCCCTCGTCCACCGCCGCCCGCCCCGGTCCGGCCGGCATGAACGGCAGCACCGGCCTGGGCAGCGATTCGGACGCCTCCTGCACCGTGCAGTAAGCGTTGGCCCGGCCGGCGATGACCGCTTACTTCACGCCCGCCATGCGCTTTTCGAGCTGCGCCACCGGTACGTAACCGGGGATGCGCTCGCCGTTGCTGAGGAAGATGGTCGGCGTGCCGCGCACGCGATACTTCTCGCCCAGCGCGGCCGACTTCTGCAGCCCCGCCGTATCGCAGGCGGCGCTGGCCACCGGCGGCGCCACGTTGGCCGTCATCCAGTCGCTCCACGCCTTCTGGCGGTCACCGGCACACCAGATCGCTTCCGACTTCTTCTGCGAATCCGGGCCGAGAACCGGCGTCAGGAAGGTGTAGACGGTCACGTCGTTCAGCGTCAGCAGTTCCTTCGCCAGCTTCTTGCAGTAGCCACAGTTCGGGTCTTCGAAAGTGGCGATGACACGCTTGCCGTTGCCGCGCACCTGCTTGATCGCGACGTCCAGCGGCAGGTCGGCGAAGTTGATCGCTGACAGCTGGTTCACGCGCGCCTGCGTGATGTTCTGGCGCGTCTTCGCGTCGAGGATTTCGCCGAGGATGAGATAGTTGGCCTTCTCGTCGGTGTAGAGGATTTCTCCACCGACGCGCACTTCATACAGACCCAGGTACGGCGTCTTGGTCACGCCTTCGACCTTGGCACCGGCGCCCAGCGTGGACTCGACTGCGGCCTTGATCGTGTCTTCCGGCCCCGCCCAGGCGGTTGATGCAGCCAGTGCGCACAGCAGCGCTGCGGTGTGCTTGATGGACATGTAGTTTCCTTGTCAGGGCGCGCGTCGATGCGCGCCGGTTGTGAGTACTCAGCCGAGTGCGTAGCGTACCAGCGCATTCCGTACGACAGGCAGGCGCCGGGTCAGGTTCAGTCCGCTGTTGCGCAACCAGGACAGCGCCGGCCACTGCGGCCGGAACAGCTCGTGCAGCGCGTGCGTGGTGAGCTGCATCGCATTCACTTCTTCCGCCCGCTTGCGCTCGTAGCGACGCAGGACACGCACGTCACCGAGCACGCCGCGATCGACACCCGCCAGCACCTCGGCCAGCACGCGCACATCGGCAAACCCCAGATTGACGCCGTGGCCGGACAGCGGATGGATGGCATGCGCGGCGTCGCCGACCAGCGCCACGCCGGGCGCGGCCACCTTGGGCACCTGCATCAGCCGCAGCGGGAACCCGGCCGCCGGCGTCACCAGTTCGAGCGCACCGAGCACGTGCTCGCCGGCAGCGGCCACCTGAGTTGCCAGTGTAGCGGCGTCGTATTGCAGCAATTCGCGCGCGGTCGCTTCCGGCGCGGACCACACCATGGACATGTGCTGGTCAGGCAAGGGCAGGAAGGCGAGCACGCCATCGGGCCTGAACCACTGCCAGGCCGTACCCAGATGCGGCTTCTCGCAGCGGAAGTTGGCGACCACACCCTGCTCCTGGTAATCGGTGAAGCGTGCCTCCAGCCCGCTCTGCGCGCGCACCCAGGAGTTGACGCCATCGGCACCGACCACCAGCGCAGCGTCGAGCACCCGGCCGTCCTCCAGCGCCAGCCGCGAGCGACCGTCGGCGACGGTCAGCGACTGCGGCCGCGCCGGACACAACAGGGTCACGTTCGCCTGCCGCTTGACGCCTTCCCACAGCTCGCGCGCGATCAGGCTGGATTCGGCGATCCACGCCAGTTCGCCGACACCGACATCGAAGGCGGAAAAGTCGAGCCGCGCGCCGCGGTCGCCGAACACCTCGATACGCGTCATCGGCTGCAGGCGGCCGCTGTCCAGATGCGCCCAGGCGCCCACCGAATCGAGAAAACGCGCGCTCGACGGACTGACCGCATACACCCGCGCGTCCCAGCCACCGACCGGCCACTCGGGCATGCGCCCCTCGACCAGCGCCACCGACAGCTGCGAGCGGCGCAGCGCCGCACACAGCGCGAGGCCCGGCAAGCCCGCGCCCACTACCACCACGTCGAATTCAAGGTCCCGCTGCATCAGGGCGAACCGATCAAAGAGAAATCAACCCGCGATTGTCCGGCCGCTGCGCCGTCCTTGACAAGTACCGGTGTCTAAACGACAATCCGCGTCCTTTCGCGTGGTGATGTAGCTCAGCTGGTTAGAGCGACGGATTCATAAGCAGTTCGTCAAAACACATAGAGCCTTGAAACCCAGTGCTGGCGCGGGTTCCAAGGCTCTTATGCTTTCTGTCAGTCCAAAACTAACGGGTTTATCCAAAACCCCGGCCGCACTCGTTATGTCATTTGGGCGAAAGTTTGGTGCCGTGCTATGGTCCAACCCCCTCGACTCTTGCGGAGTGGAAATGGATTGCAGAACCAAAACCGCCTGTCGCTGGGCACTTATTGCAGTAGCGGCTTTAAGCGCCCGCCTCGCCTTCGCGGAAGTCACACCTGAGCAGAGAACTCACGCGATCTTCAAACTGGCTGCAGCTCAGTTTGCGAGCCTAATCGGCAGTCGTGACGGTGAAAACGCTCGGCTGGTAGGAATGCTTAATGCATGCAATAAGAAATCACTTGCAGAGCTTCTCAAGAAAAAGATCTACACAGAAGCGGTTCTGACCGGACACTTGTACAACGCGTGTTCTAACCCGACCAACATCGAGTACGTGCTCGCTTTAGGCGGCTCCATGAAATCCAAAGAAAGTGTTTTTTGCGGCCTCGCGTCGGTAGAACCGATTAACGAAATTCTTGAGATACATGATGGGTTATTGACCTCCTATCTCATTGGCTTTAGCGCCGCGGCCCGCGTGACCGCGAAGGAGGGTTCTAGTCTCTGCGAAGCTGTGGTGATTCGCGGGGCCGAGGCGATCGAGAACTAGTGCTCTCGAAGTTCGGCTTCTCGGCGAGCTTTGCCACCGTACCTCGCTAGCGCCTCGTTAACGCAGCCAGTTGTCCAAAACCCACTTAGATGGTTGTCAGACTCCGCAGCTAGACGCCCTCTCGAAAATTTCAGATTTTCAAAGAGAGGGAAAGTTTTGGATAACCCTGGTTGACTCGATTCGGCCGAAAGCCTTACACTGCGCGGCTTTGGTGATGTAGCTCAGCTGGTTAGAGCGACGGATTCATAATCCGTAGGTCGAGGGTTCAAGTCCCCCCATCACCACCACTATTTACGCGGGTCGCAGCGATGCGGCCCGTTTTCATTTCCGAGTCGGGGTTACGCCGGGGTTACGTCTCCCGGTACTTCCCTGCCCTGTTCTTCTCTTCGACAACCTTCACTGTCCCGGCCGCTGTTGCCCGCCACCGGACCTTGCCCTCAGCGCTTCGTACAACTGCGCCGGCCCGAGCAGGATGTCGCGCAGCCCGTCGCGCACCCGGGCAGAGCCCAGCGCCTGCGTACTCATGGTCTGGTGCGCCTCCAGCGCGTCCATGATGGCGTTGAGCAGCGCGTCCTTCAGGTCGGGCGAGTTGGCGAACTGTTCCTTGCTGTTGCTTGCCGCCTGCTGCACCAGCGTCTCGTTCTCCAGCAGTTTTCCCTTCAGCACGCCATTCACGTAGACCAGCTGGTCGTCGTCGGTCAGTTCGCCCTCGAACAGGCCATTCACCTTGTCGATGATTTCATCGAGATAGGCCTGCTGCTTCTCCTGCACCGCGCCGCTGCCCACCGCATCGATGGGTGCCAGCTTGTAGCTGCCGTCGGCATTCAAGGTCATGGGCTGCTTGCCACGGTTCTTCAGGGTGTGATGGGTCAGCACCACCTTCGACAGATCGACCTCGTTCCGTTCGCGGCCGAACTCCAGCAGGGGGAGCAGGCGCTTGTAGAACACGAAGCGCTTTTCGATCGCGGTATTGCCGTAGTCGAAGATCTGGCTCAGGAACGCATACAGCCGCACATAGGCCGCCATGTCGCCCTTGAACAGCACCAGAGCGTCGAGTGCCTCCTTCGCGGCCTTCACCGCCTTGTCGTCGCCCGTTTCCTCCGCGCTGACCTTGTCGGCCTGCAGCGCCTTGTAGCGCTTGAGCAGTCGGTCGGCCACCGGCGCGATGGCGGCGTCCAGCGCTTTCTGCGTGCCTTGAGGGTCCAGTTCGACCTGCACCACGCGCTCGACCTCGAAATCGTCGTAGTGACCGGCCGCATCGAGCTTGGCGCGCAGGTCGTACACCAGGTGCGGGTCAGTGGCGCTTTCCAGCTCGGCCGTCTCGTAATAGGTCTTGAAGGCCTTCAGGATCTCCGCCGGGTCATTCACGAAATCCAGGATGTAGGTCGTGTCCTTGCCCGGATGTGCCCGGTTCAGGCGCGACAGCGTCTGCACCGCCTGAATGCCGCCCAGCATCTTGTCGACATACATGCCACACAGCAGTGGCTGGTCGAAGCCGGTCTGGAACTTGTTGGCCACGAGCAGCAGGTGGTAGTCCGGGCCGGCGAAGCTTTCGCGGATGTCGCGACCTTTCAGGCCCGGATTCAGATGCGGGCTTGTTTCGGACACCGGCTCCGGAAAGCTGTCCGGGTCGTTCACCTCGCCGGAGAAGGCCACCAGCACGCCCAACGGGTAGTTCCGGCCCTGGATGTAGCTGCGCATCGCCTTCTGCCAGCGCACCGCCTCGCGGCGTGAGCCCACCACCACCATCGCCTTCGCCTTGCCGGCCAGCAGCGGCTGCACGTTCTCGCGGTAGTGCTCCACCACCACCTGGACCTTCTGCGCGATGTTGTACGGGTGCAGACGCACCCACTGCATGATGCCCTTCACCGCGGCGCTGCGTTCAACCTGGGTTTCGTCGTATTCCTGGCCGTCATGCGCCAGCTTGAACGCGAGCTTGTAGCTGGTGTAGTTCTGCAGCACATCGAGGATGAAACCTTCCTCGATCGCCTGGCGCATGGAATAGATGTGGAAGGGCTGCGGCAGCCCGTCAGGCTCATCTTCCACTTTTCGACGGCCGAACAGTTCCAGCGTCTTCGCCTTCGGCGTGGCGGTGAACGCGATGTAGGTCAGTCCCTTCGACGCGCTCTTGGCCTCCATCTGCGCGGCCAGCAACGCTTCGGTATCCACCTCGCCGCCGTCCTGCAGCGCCGCCCATTCGTCGGCGGACAGCAGTTGCTTGAGCTTGGCCGCCGCCTCGCCGGTCTGCGAGCTGTGCGCCTCGTCCGCAATCACCGCGAAGCGCTTGCCCTCGGTCGCCGCCAGTTCCTGCACCGCCTGCAGCGCGAACGGGAAGGTCTGTATCGTGCAGACGATGATCTTCTTGCCGTCCTTCAGCGCCTGACCGAGCTGCGTGCTCTTGCTGCCGCTCTCGTGGGTGATGGTGGCCACCACGCCGGTCGTGCGCTCGAAATCGAAGATGGCTTCCTGAAGCTGCGCGTCGAGCACATTGCGGTCGCTCACTACCAGCACGCTGTCGAACAGTTTCCGGTGCCCGGCGTCGTGCAGGTCGGCCAGAAAATGCGCGGTCCAGGCGATCGAATTGGTCTTGCCGGAGCCGGCCGAGTGCTGGATCAGGTAACGCTGACCGGGGCCCTGCGCCAGCACGTCGGCCACCAGCTTTCGCGTCGCGTCGAGCTGGTGATAACGCGGGAAGACGACCGCCTTGAGCTGCTTCTTGTCGTCGCGCTTGCCCACCAGATAGCGGTGCAGGATGTCGAGCCAGCTCTCGCGCGCCCACACCTCTTCCCACAGATAGGCGGTGGCGAAACCCTCAGGGTTCGGCGCATTGCCGGCACCGCCCTGGTTGCCGCGGTTGAACGGCAGGAAGTGGGTGGCCGGGCCGGCCAGCCGGGTGCTCATCATTACCTCGCTCTGGCTCACCGCGAAATGCACCAGCGCGCCGCCGGGAAAGCCCAGCACCGGCTCGGTCACGCCGCCCTTGGGCTGCGGCAGGCGGTCGAAGCGGTACTGATCCACCGCATCGTGGACGCTCTGCGTGAAGTTGGACTTGAGCTCGGCGGTCGCCACCGGAACGCCATTGAGGCAGAGCACCAGGTCCAGCGCGTCCTTGGGCAGGTTGGGCGAGTGATGCACCTGGCGCAGCACGCGCAGATGATTGGCTTCGTAGCGCGCCTGGATGGCCGGGTTCAGTCCCAGCGCCGGCCTGAACTGTGCCAGTTGCAGTGGCGCCGGAAGGCCCAGCATGTCCACGCCCCGACGCAGCACCTCCAGCGTGCCGCGTTCGTTCAGGCTTTTGCGCACCCGCTCGGCCAGCACCTTGCCGAGCTGGGCGCCGTGCGTCTTCTCAAGCTTGAGCAGGTTTTCGGCTTGCGATACCTTCAACCAGGACAGCAGGTCCGGCATGTAGAGGCCGCTCGCGGCATCGAAACCCTGCGCGGCGGCCTCGTCGTACAACCAGCCGTGGGCGCAGAGGTGTGCGCAGATCTCGCGCTCGAAGCGGTGTTCCTGGTGCAGATTCATCGGCTCAGGGCCCTCAGCCTTTCGGTCACAAGACCTGCGCGGTCCGGTTCGGCGATCAGCCCTTCCAATACATTGTTGAAGTCGGAGTTCGCGAGGAGGTGCGCGAAGACCCCGGCCACCGCATGTTTCAGTTCGGTCGGCGCTGCGGCCAATTCTTCGAGCAGTTCCTCGCGTCCGTCGACGACGTTCAGCACGTCCTCAAGATCGTGGCTGCTCATGAAGTCGCCGCCGCCCCTGCTGACGAAGGCTTCCAGCTTGGTAGCCACGAAAGCGACCGCGCTGACCAGCCGTATCGTGATGCCATCGCCCAGATCGAGAGGGACAGCGCTGTCCACCGCATAGGGATACCAGCGGTTCGAAAAGCCCAGTACCTCGGGCTGCACCGGCATCAGATCGAATACGAGGCCTGAGTCCTTGTGTACCCAGCGGCAGATCACATCGCTGTTCATGTCGCGTGCAAAACCTTGGGCGGCCACCTGTTCCTCGATACGATGAAAGGTGGCCCTGCTCGCATTCACCACGGCATCCACGTCGCGCGTGGCGCGCACGGCGTCAGCCAACGGGTCGGTCACCAGCAGGCCTGCCACCGCGCCGCCGACGAAAACCACCTGTTCGCGCAGCTCGCCCAGCGCCTCAGCAATGCGACGCAGGGCGGGCAAATTGGGGTCATCGCTCCGCATCGGCTGCCCCCGGCTCGGACTGCGAAAGCTCTGCCTTCATCAGCGTGGCGGCCAATGTGCGCTCGCGCGCCCGACCGGCGCGCAATGCGTCCAGCAAGGCCAGCAGGCGATGCAAGGCCGGGTCGGCAAGAGCGGCTTTGGGCGCGGTCCGGTAAAGCGGGGAGAGCGTCGGGCCTTTGGCGCTGCCGGCCGGGTCGGCCCATACCGGCGCTTCGCCCGGTGCGGCGGAGAGCTGGCTGGCCAGCGGCTCGGCGCCAAAGGCGGTCGGCACGCCGCGTTTGATCGGTCCGGGCGTGGCGGGCCAGACATAACGGACACCGTGCAGCACGAACTCCAGCAGACTGGGCCGTACCGGCGACCACTCGCCGCGTGCCGGCGCCACCGCCAAGCCGGATGTCACGGAGCGCTTCACGCTCGCATGCACCTCCGAGGCGCTCATCCCGAGTGCCTCACCCAGCGCGGCATAGGTCCAGCGCCGTGGCGGATGTGCCGCCACCTTCAACAGCACCAGCAGGTCCTGAGGTTTGAGTTCCATCCCGCCACCGTATTCGCTATTCGCGAATAGCGAATATTACAGATGGAAGCTGACCTGGCAAGCGCACATACGGCTTTCCGTCCGATCCCGCGGAAGTGTCCTCAACGGCAACGGGCGATCTCATCCAGCAGAGTCTTGTCGATCATCACGCGATCCGACTTGTTGAATGCAATAGACGTTGTCCGGTTATTGCTGCGGCGCCTGCTGCGCACCCTCAGCCCCACCTCCTGGTTCGCCAGGCGCAGCAGGAATTCGGTCAGCCGCATCGGCTTCTTCAGAACCTGGATCCGGTAATCATCGAGTTCGGGCGCCCACGTCACCCAGGGATGAACGTCTTCTTCAGGCGCGTCGGTGCGATAGGTGATAGCAACGAGTTCGGTGCCGCGGATGAACGGGGTCCAGCGATTCATGGTTGTGCAGAATGTCCTGAGTAAGTGCTACTGGCGAAGTTCGCGTAGATCTGCACCGTGACAGCAGCTTAGATGTGAGCGGCGCGCCCATATCTTCAGGCTGGGGCTGGCGATGCGCCCAGCACGAAGCGTGCGCCCTCCCTGCGCAGCATCTGGTACGGCGTCATGAACTCGACGCCCAGGCCGACGCAAACGTTCGGGATCTTGATGCGCCTGAAGGATGGTGACGCGCCTTCGTGCGTCACCACGACATGCTGTCCGGCCAGCGCGGTAGCCACCAGCCAGAAATCCGCCACCTGCATGAAAGTGTTCACTGCCGCCGGTTCGTAGCCTTGCGCTATCACCCAGCCATTGACCTTTGCCGACGCAGCGAGCACCGCTGCATCCGGCGGCACGAAAAAGTGTGCCTCCCGCTCGGCCGTCCAGTCCGCCAACTCATCCTCGCCCGCCAGCAGTTCATCCGCTACGTGACGAACGCTCAACAGTCGCCCGCCGTCGTGCGCATGGTCCAGCCAGTCCCAGAACGCCGGACAGAAGTCGAAGCCGTACTGCAGGTTCTTGGCCTGAATGAATACGTTGGCGTCGAGCAGATAGGCCATCAGGTCGGGAATCCCAGCGTGCGGCCCAGTTCGTTGAAGGTGCCCGGCTTTGCAATGCCCAGCATGCGGAAGGCGTCGCGATAAAGTGTGCGGCCCTCCAGCGTGCTTGCGATCAAGGCCCTTGCGAAGCGCCGGCTCACACGTGCTGCTGTGGTGAGGTAGAAGTTGCCACCACCGCCGCTACGGCTGGCCAAGGTTATGAGCCGCTCTTCCTCCGCACGGTAGGCGGCCCAGAACGCGTCCTGATCCAGATACCCCGCATCACGCATGCGTCGCAGCACCACCAGCGTGCTGACCTTGAAGTAACGCGCCAGACGACCGAGGGCGGCATCCACGGGCTCGCGCGGTTGCAGCACGGAGACCAGATCGGACATGGGCACCAGCAGTTCGGCCGCGACCTGGTTGCACCATGCTTCGACCTGCTGATCAGGGATGCCCTCCAACGGCGTATTCGACAGTGCGGTCTGCCCCAGCCACAGGTGTGCAAGCTCGTGCGCCAGCGTGAACATCTGTGCAGCCTTGGTGTCCGCGCCATTGATGAACACCAGCGGTGCCAGAGCGTCAGCCAGCGCAAAGCCGCGAAACTCTTGCGGGTCGAGTTGGCGCGAGTTGTTATTCAAGACCACGCCGCTCACCATGACCATCACGCCGGCTTGCTCGGTCTGGGCGATGAACAGTCGCAGTGCTTCGGTCCAGGTCGGGCACTCACTGCGCGCCGCCACACTGAAACCAATCTGCTGACCTATCGCAGCGGCCGCCTCAGCCGGGGGTGTGGTGAGTTGCTGGCTGGCTATGAATGGCAGAGGGGCTTCACCGTGGACCAGCGCTTCGTCCCGATACCAGGCCTGCCTGCTCTGGCATGCATAGATCACGTCGAGCAGGTCGGCGCTGAGCGTGGGCACGCCCTGCCGCATGGTCCGGAAGTCCGGGATCGGAATCGTCTCCTGTGGCGGCTCAGGCAAGAAAAAGTATCCGACCGGCGCGTGCGTCGCTTGGGCGTATTGCTCCAATTGGCGCAGGGTCGGCTGCACGGCACCGGATTCCCATTCGTCCAGGCGCGGGAAACGCACCGCGAGCGCGTCCCGGTTCATGCGGGCACGCTCGCGGGCCCAGACGAACAGATCAGGTTGGACGGCGACGCGAGTCATGGTGCGAGCTTATCGCAGCAGGATGGCCTGTGCAGCCTCAGGCCTCGTCGTCCGCCGGGCCACCGCCGCCACCGCGCTTCAGTTCGTGCAGCGTCACGCCCTGCGCGTTCTTCCATTCCCGCCAGCCATTCGACGCCGCGCCGCACACCACGGCGGATGCGCCGCTGGGGGAGGCGAATAGCACGTCCTCGTTGAACACCGCGACGTCGCCGGCCACGGCGATCTTGCCCTGGGCGATCAGTTCGCTGCGGCGGCGCGAGAACGCATGCCCTTCGAAGCCCTTGCTGATCGCGGCACGGCCTTTCGAGCCCTTGAGCACCACAAAGCCGTCGGCGGTGTACTCGCCCCGGGCGTCAGTGCCGGCGCGCTTGCAGAAAAAGAGCTCGCTTTCGCCCGCGGTGTCCGGCGCGCCCACCAGCGGGTCGAACAGCGGGTAACCCAGGGTGGCCAGCAAAATGCGGCCGGTGTCGAAAATTTCCATGCAGTCCGCCGCCAGCGGCGCTGGTGTATGCGGCCGACTGCCGTCGTTGCCGTTCTCGATGTCGTAGCGGCCTGCGGCCTTGGCCTGCTGCAGACACTGCCATTCCAGGAACAGCGCATGGGTCTGGGTCAGGCTGTGGGTGCGCGAAATCAGCACCAGCGCGCGCTGCCAGAATTCCCTTTCCTTGTTGTGCTTGGCCAGACGCTTGCGCAGATCGCCGGTCTGGCCGATGTAGGCCTTGGGTTCCGCGCCGTCCTCGCTCTGGCCGAACAGCACATAGACCGCCACCTGATCGCTCTCCGGCATCTGCAGGAAGGCGTTGAGCAGGGTGCGCGGCACCTCGATCACCTGCACGATGCGTGTCGTGATTTCCGCGATCCGTATGCCGCGCGGGTCGCCGCCGGGCAGGAAGATCTGTATGGTCTGCGGGCGCGCTGTCGGTGCATTCATGGCGGTGACGGTCTTTTTCCCAGTTGCATCGGGTCCAGGCAGGCCTGCACGTCGGCGAAGGCGGACAGGCTGTTGGCGGCGCGCACGAGCAGGGTGCGCCCCTCGTCCGCACGGCCGGCTTCCATCGCCTTCATGCCCTCGATGATGCTGTCGCGCACCGTGTTGGCCCAGATCGCGTAGCGTGCCGCCATCGCCGGGCCGCTTTCCGCCTGATTCATCGCCCCACCCCAGAAACTGCTCCACACCCGGTCCATCGGGCTGTCGGCATAGGCCTCGGACACGATCAGCTCAGGCTGGTCGTAGCGCTCGATCAGGGCCTGAAGCTGTTCGACTGACAGGCCGGGTGGTCGGGCAACCATCGGTCAGGCCTCCTCGCAGGTGGGTACCGCGCCACGGACGTCGATCTGGCCGGTTACGGCAGCGGCGATGAGGGCGGATCGGCGTTCCTTGAGCAGTGCGATGGCGCGCTCAGCCTCTGCTTGGAGTACGTCAAGTTTCGCCGTCTCGGAGTCGAGAAGACGAACGATTGGAAGCTGCTCATCAACAGGTGGAACCGGGAGCCGAATCTTGGCAATGAGGCCTGCACTGAGGTTCATCTGGCTGGTTTCGTTTCCAGCGTCTCGCACATGGTCATATGCAGCCATGAAAAAGTAGCGACCAAACTCGGAAGCGAGGCGGGGGCCGAACCGAATCGCCGCACATGCTTGGTTGTAAGTGGCCTCTATCTCCAGCAGGGCAACACGTCCGCGCGTCACTCCCTGGCCATACATTGCCATGAGCAGCGTACCAGGCCCTGCAATCTTTGCCGCGGAGTTTGCGAGCCCCGCCTCGGTGATGAACTCCTCGGCGTCACGTATTGGCGCCCAGTTAATCTCGCCCGTCTTCAGCCAAGGAATCGAGCCATTCCAGTACCGTGGTTCAGCCCGGTCGGGCGTTGAACCTGTTTCGATTGATGCGAGATAGCTGAGCGCACTTACTCCCCAATGCGCCGGCACCTCCCCCAGCCACGGCACGCCCGAATCCTTCATCGGTGCATCGGGGTTGAGGCCGCGGGTGACGGCGTGGGAGATGGTGGCCTGGCGCTTTTCGGCCAGCAGGGCGATGAGCTTTTCCTGCTCGGCAATCAGCGCATCAATCTTGGCGGTTTCGCGGTCGAGGAAGGCGGCTATGCACTCTTGTTCTGTCGTCTCAGGCACGGCGAGCACGATATTCCTCATCTCTGAAAAATTGGTGCTCCACAGGTCTGCGACAATTCCCTTCCCATACCGATAGAACTCTTCCTGAAACCTTACGCTGCGAAAGAGGTGATGAGCGAACGCAATATCAATACCCTCGATCGGTCGAAGGACAGTGTTGATGAGTGATACGGAGCCGTCCTGCGTGGCTGCGCCTGATGAGCCTTTTCGGTCGGATCTGCTGTTGATGACGAAATCCCCCGCAACGACCTTCTTGCGATTGTCACCGTCGTCTGTCTTTGCCGCCGTTTCCAGTTGCGGGACGATACCGTGTTTAGTTACTGATAACGGAAGGAAGTCCTTGTCGCTTACTTTTTCTCGGCGCTCTTCAAAGAAGTAGCCCAGCCGGCAGACGTTCCAGTGGGATGGCACCTCCCCCAGCCATTCCACCCCGCTGTCCCGATACTCCGGATATCTCGGCAAACTCATACCGCGACCTTCCATAATCCCGTTTCGCACCAGTGCGCAGGAAATCCCATCGCCGCGGTGTCGATCTCGGGATGTGCTTCGAGCAGCGCATGCACCTCTCGGCGCCAGCTGTGCGTGGGGCTCAGCAGGTCGAGCAGATAGGCAAGCAGGGTGAGGGTGTTGTAGAGCAATTGCGGTTCGCCCGGATTGAAGTCGCTGGCGATCTGCCTGGGCTTCTTCACCGGCAAGGTAAAGCGCAGCGCGAGCCGACGGTTCCACACGCGGCCATGGTGGGCGCAGTGATTGCGCACCACGGTTAGGTGGTGAGCGAAGGACACCAGCACGCGCTCGTCCAGACCGTAGCGGTCTGCGATGCGCTGGCGGTCGTCGGGTCGGGCGAGGTTCTTGAGCCAGCGCGACAGGTGACCGAGCGTCATCAGTTCGCAGGCCACCCAGATCGGTGGCGTGTTCAGCTCGGGGTAGCGTTCGCGGTAGTGCTTGGCGAAGGTTTCACGGCTGCGCTGGAACTCCTTCCACAGCTCGGTCTGGCTCTTTGTCCATTCATCGTGGCTGGAGAACAGTGCGGCGTCGTCATGCGCGAAGGGGCCGTAGCGCGTCGCCAGGTGTTGCGCCAGCGTGGTGCGCAGCGAGATCTCGACCCGCTCGATGGCGTCGAGCAGCAGGAGCCGAAGTTCGCGGTCAAACACGTAGATGGCCAGCACGGTTTCGAAATTCGTGCCGGCGATGAAGGCGTGTGCGTCTCCGTTGGCCGGTTCGATCTCGAAGGGCAGCCAGTAGGCGCGCAGGCGGTAGTAATTGATGTGGGTGAGGTAGTGCGCGGCGCGCACCCGGTCAGGGACGGTCATGCCGCGCTGTTCGAGCAGGTCGATCTGCTGTTCGACGGTGAGGGCGGGCTTCGAGAAGCTCATGCCAGTGCCCTCGATTTGCGGCCCGTGATTTCCGGGAGCCTCATTCCCGGCCCCCGCATTTCCGGTCCCGTAAACGAGAAACCCGCCTGGTGCGCATCGTTGAGAGGCGTGGCGGGTGTTGTTGCGGTGAAGTATAGGCGAACCCCACCGCCAGGTCCATAAGCTCGCACTGCACATGACAAAAAATGCACAAGCCGTTGTTTTTCATTACTCCGCCAGCCCTTCCAGCATTTTCATGATGTTGGCCGATACCGCCTTCAGCTCCTCGTCGATGGCATGCAGGCTGCGCGGCGGCTCGAACACGTAGAAGTGCCGGTTGAACGGGATTTCGTAGCCAACCTTGCTCTTCTCTTCATCTATCCAGGCGTCCGGTGCGTGCGGCAGTACCTCGCGCTGGAAGTAGGCCGCGATGTCTTCGCCCAGCGGCACGTTCTCGGTGTCGCGCAAGGCGCTGTCGGGCTGGGGCTTGCCCTTCTGTTTGCCCTTCTGTCCCAGCACAACATTGCCGGCTTCATCCCGCAGAGGGCGCTCGACCGTGATGGTGGTGTAGCCGAAATCCTGATTGCGGAAGATGCGGGCGATCGGCACGCGCTTCAGCCGCCCGCCCTCGGGCGGGGTGGGCGGAGTGTCGTCGCGCGTGACGAGTCGAGGCTCAACCAGCACCTGGCCCTTGGCGTCGAGCACGGTCACCATGTCGGCCTCGGTATGGTCGCCGAACAGACGGGTGACTAGAGCGATGTGCGACTCGCTCATTTCCTTGCGCTTGCTGCCCAGGCTCTTGCGCATCTTCTGCCAGAAGCCGCCGGCGTCGATGAGCTGGACCTGGCCCTTGCGATGGGCCGGCTTGCGGTTGCTCAGTACCCACACATAGGTACTGATGCCGGTGTTGTAGAACATGTCGGTGGGCAGGCCGACGATGGCTTCGAGCAGGTCGTTCTCCAGCACGTAGCGGCGGATCTCGCTCTCGCCGCTGCCGGCGCCGCCGGTGAACAGCGGTGAGCCGTTGAGCACGATGCCGAAGCGGCAGCCACCGTCCGCCGCCGGGCGCATCTTGCTGATGAGGTGCAGCAGGAAAAGCATGGAGCCGTCGCTCACCCGCGGCAGGCCGGGGCCGAAGCGGCCATCGAAGCCCTTCTGTTCGTGCTCCTGCCGCACCTGCTTTTCCACCTTCTTCCACTCCACGCCGAACGGCGGGTTGGACAGCATGTAGTCGAACTTGCGCTGCGGGTGGCCGTCGTCGCTGAGCGTGTTGCCAGCGACGATGTGAGCGATGTCCTGCCCCTTGATGAGCATGTCCGCCTTGCAGATGGCGTAGGACTCGTCGTTCAGTTCCTGCCCGTGCATGTTCAGGCGTGCGCGCGGGTTGTGCTCCAGCAGATATTCGCCCGCCACCGACAGCATGCCGCCGGTGCCCGCGGTCGGGTCGTAGATGTCGCGCACCACCGCCTTGCCGGCGGTCAGCACCGCGTCGTCGTCGATGAACAGCAGGTTCACCATCAGCCGGATCACCTCGCGCGGGGTGAAGTGCTCACCGGCGGTTTCGTTCGATATTTCGGCGAACTTGCGGATCAGCTCCTCGAACACCCCGCCCATGCTGGCGTTGTCCACCTTGTCCGGGTGCAGATCGATGTTGGCGAACTTCTCGGTTACCAGATAGAGCAGGTTGGCTTTGGCCAGGCGCTCGATCTGCGTATAGAAGTCGAAGCGCTCGAAGATGTCACGTGCCGCCGGCGAGAAGCCTTGGATGTAGGCGTGCAGGTTGGGCCGGATGTTGTCCTGGTCGCCCAGCAGCTTGCCCAGATCCAGCGGGCTGGTGTTGTAGAAGCTCTGGCCCGCCATGCGCAGCAGGAAGGGCTCCGGGTTCAGGCCGGCCCGGGTTCGCGCCTCGTTTTCGAGCAGCACGGCCGGCTTGGTCGCTTCGAGTACGCAGTCCAGCCGGCGCAGCACGGTGAACGGCAGGATGACGCGGCCGTACTCGGACTGCTTGTAGTCGCCGCGCAGAAGATCGGCGACCGACCAGATGAAGGATGAGAGGGCCTGTTGGTTCATGAGACGACTATTTGTTATGAATGAACTGCGTTATGTTCATGTCAAGGATGTCGGGGCCGACACCTCCTGAACCGGAGGGCGACCGTCAGCGCGCAACCATACGTTTTGCCGGTCACGCGGTAAAGACCGCAAGAACCGGGAGGGAGAGGAATTGGAACTCAGGAAAGCGACTGGAAGCCCGCTGCCGGAAGAGCTGCGTCATGTGGTGGTGTTCGCCTACCTGTGTGGTCCATTTCCACCGGCGGTGGGTTCGACCGCCGATCGAACGCTGCTGGAGGCCGCGCATCTTGCCCTGCGGCGAAAGCTGGAGGGCAGGAGCGACGCCTTCCTCTTCGTGCTCTGGGGTGGCAGTCCGCAAGTCGACGCCGAGGTCGAGGCGATCCGTGCCTACGGGTTCCCGGATGCAGACATCAGGATCGTTGCGGCAGAGCTCAGAAGTTCGCAGGCTCAGTTGCTCGTTGAACACGGTGATGCGACGCCCGAGGATAGCGAGGACGAGGTGATGGAGGTCGTTCGACAGTGGCTGGCAAAGGAGCACCCGGCTGCGCTGCCTTACCCGAACGGCCAGTACCCGCTGGATTCGGTTTGGTGGATGGGGGTTGAGCGCGTTGATGACCAACACCGTCCCGCAGCAATCGAATGGGGCTTCGGTGTCGAAGCATTTGCCGAATTGCTGCCATCGAGCCAGCGCAGGCGCGCTCAGACCTGGCTCGCTGTTGTGGAAGCAGTAGGCAAGAAGAACTGGAGCACCGAGCCGGAAAGTTACCTGACACAACAGCGCGGCAGCGTGTTGGCTGCGATGCTCTCCGCCTGGCTGCATGATTTCGAAGCTGCTTCGGGCAATGATTTCGACGGCTTTGACGAGGGTGGTGCGATCAAGGCACTGGCGATCGACCCATTCATGCTCGGGTACGAACTGGCCTGCGTTGAAAGCCGGAGTCTTGAAGAGCTGTGTCACGAATACGACTGCGACCTCGACGGTTTATCGGCAGTCGCGCTCCGCCTCACGATCGAGGAACGGACCTACGGGCTCCATCGCGCCCTGACTGACCTGTTTGGTGGAACGGCCATGCTCTTCTGTTCCCTCTACTGGTCAATCTGGCCGAAACCTGAAATGCCGATGCCCGAGGCGTTCGCCGACCTATTCAACGATTGCAGCCACGATCGGCTTGCCGAGCTGAGCGGGCCATGGCGCTTTGCGGAAAGCGGCTGCTGGGACGAAGACTGATACGCCGTGCGGATGCAGCCCGGATCAGCGAGCCGAACGCGGTGGCCGAGGCTGACGCGGCGGTTGGCCAAACGTAAGGATGGTCCCATCGGACAGATGAACACAGAACCTTCCCCGAGTATTCCCCGCTCGCGCCCCCGGCTCGATGTGCAGCGAGTCATCCTTGATCGAAACATCGGGCGGAACCTGTGGACGAAGAAAGCTGGGCAGAAAGGGTTCATAGCAGCGAGCCATGCGCCGCAGCTCTCTTGAGTGCCGAGCGCGGGACGCGGCCCATCCGCACAAGGCCCCTGCGACGAAGGCCAGCAGAAGTTCGAGCATCAGGCTACCTCCTTTGCGGCCGACCCGCGCTTTCGGATCGCCGCTGCAACAAGGCCGACACCGCACCACAACAAGCGCGCGAGGTAGATCAGCAGGGCGTACCACGCTAATTCCGCGCACAGGTACTCGACGTGATGCGGCGGGATGTCGGCAACGCTCCGGCCCGGGAAACTCGCAAGGTGGTCAGCCATGTCGGCGTGCATCATGCCGTCGAGGATGACGTGTGACACGGTGCCCACGAGCGCCGAGGTGAGCACCATCCAGGTCGGTACCGTCGGCGGGCGCAGGCCGGTGAGGCGCAGCGCGGCCGCAGCTCTGTCCCACAGCCGGATGGCAGGCAGCGTCACGGCGGCGATGACCACGGCGCCGGGGAATGTGTGCGTCGGCCCGTGCAAGATGGTGTCGTCGAGCAGGCCCAGCATGCGCACCAGTGGTTCGACGTCGATGAGCACGTTCGATACGGCGAAGGCCGTGAAGCTGAAGTGCCGCGGAGCGATCGACTTGGCCAGCGCGCCGGCGCCGAAGTGGTAGGGGGTGAATGGCATCGGACGCCTTTCAATATTTTTCGCGGTTCGCACGCGGAGACCCCGCCAGTGCGAACCTTTTTGCGAACCTCACTGCGAACCACGACACTGCGTACCACTGCAGCCCGTCCGAATCGCGTACCTTTTTGCGTACCTCGTGCGTACCTGCTCCACCGCATGACCTCGAAATCATTGAGGCGCTAGCATCTGTTTCGACTGATCCTGGGGCAATCGTGGGCATTGGCAAACCGGTGGAAGGTGCCGTAGGTGCCAAGTTTCATTGCACGGTATCTTCGGAATCTTCGTGGCATCTACGACGGCAGCGTCCACATCCAGCCGTCGGACATGCCCATTTTCTTGCGCTTGACCTTCAGCTGGTTCGTAGCCCGTTGAGTGCTGCGTTTCGAATAACCTGCCTGTTCCGCATCCCGGAAAATCTCTCCAGCCCGTCTCGGACCGTCCGCAAGCAGATCGGCGAGGAAACGCTTCGTATCAGACAGCGTGTTCCCCTCGTCGTCTTCACCCGTCTGGTCTGCAGCGGCCAGCAACTCGCGGGCTGTGCCTTCGACGTAACGCCCCCACTCCACGACCGATGAGAAAACACCCGGGTGTCCGTCCAGTTCAGCCTGAATCAGATCGTATTCGAAGCCGCCATCATCCGGGCCGAGATTGCTCTTGGCCCGGCAGAACAGTCGCGCAGTGTGCCCCTCTTCGCCCTGCTGCTGATGCTTCGCTGCGATCAGGACGATACGCGCCAGTGCCCCGAAGGCAAGGCTACCGGTGAGGCGCTCGACCGGATCGCGCCCTCCCGTCCCCTTTGAGAAGTGTGTGATGCCCAACAGTGCGCACCTCATCTTCGCGGCCAGATCGACCAGCGGCTGCAGACCCCGCCTCACCTCGGCGTTCTTGTGGCTGTCGCCCGCCACGGCCGACACAATCGGATCGACGATCAACAAGCGAACACCCCCGATTTCTGCCAGCTTGCGCTGCAGGCTTTCCATGTCCCGGGCAGGATCGAAGCTGCGTCGTTCGCCACCTTGCCGGATGTCGTCGATGAAGAAGATGCGCTGGAGGTTCGCGCCGGCCATCGCCAGTCGGGGTATCAGCGTATCAGCGGGATCATCTTCGCCACTCCAGATCACGACGTTGCCGACCATCGAGGAACGAGTTCCATCCGGCCACCTGCCACCGGTCGCTACGGTCGCGGCGAGCCCCATCGCAATCGTTGTCTTGCCGGTACCCGGTGCGCCCCCCAGAACGTGCATCTTTCCGGCAGCGAGCCAACCGTGCCACATCCAGCTGATCGGTTCCGGCGTGATGTCGCAGGCGCGGATCAAGCACAGCTCTGCACCGGCGTGCTCCGCGAGGCGCTGTTCGGCCAATTCGTCGAGGAACGATTCGCCGCGTTCCACGCTATTCGTGTCAGACATTCGACAGCCCTCCAACCTGCAGCGCGGCCTGAATGCGCCCAACGGCCTTTACCAGACGCGCCCGGTCGGCTTCAGTGAAGGGTTGCCCCGCCAACAGCGCCGCACCTGCGGTCAGCACGACGAAGGCTTCAAACGCGATGCAGCGCAGCACATCCGCCCCCGGAAACGGACGCCGTTCGCCTTTGACTGACTGTGCATCGTTGGCGAGCCGGTCGGGAAACAGGTCGGACATGCTTACCCCGGCCGCGGACACAACCTCATGCACCGTGCAGCCGGCGAAGCAATGGACGAGTGTGCGGCCATCGTCCAGTTCGCGCACCGCCAGTGAAGCGTGTCTGTCTTCATGCGCCGGGCAGCATGCCAACCAGCGTCCCGGCCCCATGCGGCGGACCTTATCGAGATGGTTCAACAGGGTTTCGGTAGTCATTCCGCCCCCTTACGCCGTAGCGCCAGTATCGCGGGTGCGGCTGTCCAGCCAGGCGAGCAGGTCGGCGCGCCGGTAGCGCACCTTGCGGCCGACTTTCAGGAACGGCAGCTTGTAGCGTCCGGTCGAGCGCCAGACGGAGAGCGTGCCGGGTGAAACGTCCAGCAGTTGGGCCGCTGCCTTCTCATCCAGCAGTTCGGCTCCGGCTTTCAGCAGTGCTGCGAGGTTTTCGGTGGTCATCGTTCGTATCCATTAGTCCCCGCTGCAAATGAAGATGCTGCGGTATGGGGCGTAACGATGCGTAATGCTGGACCTCTGTAAGCCGAGTTCGGGAAGAAAAGTGAAATCGGTTTTGAAGGCTACTTTGTTCGGCGCTCTACAGCGGTCCTGATTTCAGGCAACGTCCCACGGACAGTGTCTTCGTCAATCGTCGCGCCCATCCGTTGAACCGCTTCGACTATTCTTTTGGAAGCCCCGCGCGCATTGAGATCGAGCGTCGCCTCTCGGGCGAGCGCCGCTATGATGACCAACGCCGAGTCAAGACGCTTTCTCTCTGCGCCTTTGTGACGTTCATCCATACCTCCGTCGTTATCATCGGCGATACGTTCTTCCAGATCTCTTAAAGCTTGAGTGCGTACAACGAAGACTGCATCGGGAGGGAGGGCGCAACGAGGGTAGAACAAGCGCTCTGTCGAGAGTGGTCGTTCGTCCTCCACGAGAGAGGCCGACTGCCGAGAGAGCTCTGATTCGTCCGCCCCTTCTTGGCGCTGAGCGTTCGTGACTGAGTCCAGACTGACTGCAGTCTCGGTAATCACTTCGGCGGGGGCCGCGACTCCCTCACGATCCTCCCCAAAGTAATCCAGTATTTCGAGATAGACATTCTCGTAAACTTGCGATCGAAGGAAAGCACCGCTCAAGGAATGAAGTTCGCACGGTGGTCCGTTGGTGAGACGTTGATGCTCTCGGAGGACATCAAGCTTCTCAGCCCCAATGAGCGCCAAATCCCAAACACCGCTATCAATCGATAGCGGCTCCGGATCGCATTGCAGCATGCGCCCGTCGGGAACCTCTAAGACGGGGCCGCCTTTATAGCGCTTGATATCCTCACCGAATATTCCTTTGCCGAGCTCCCACTCAAGTAACTGCTGCTCAACAACCCGCCAACAGCGAACTGTCGCGCCGTTTACGAGGTGCACCGCGATGGCCAATTGCCCCTCTAGCGCGAGCTGGTGAATGTCTGCGGGCGAAACATCCTCTCCGAAGGAAATCGAGAGGTGGCGGGCAGCGTCAGCGACGGATACCCACTCTTTCAGCTTGAGCAACTTGCTTGATCGCACGTGACGGAATCCGCGTATATGCAAAGACGCGAATGATATCCATCATCCTCGACCTACCCGAGGTAACTTCACGACGATAGCGCCATCTCCAAGACCTGCCGCCTCCATCATCGCAGCCGTTGCCGTATTGACCGCCTGCCGTACCGGATCCAGATCAAGCCGGGCATAGATGGCGGTCGCCTGCTGGCTCTTGTGGTTCAGGCTCTTGCCGATGATGGCGAGTGAAGCGCCGGTGCGAGCCTGCCAGCTTCCCAGCGTGCGCCGCAGGTCGTGCAGCGTGACACCGTTTTCCGCCTTGCGGCCGTAGGGAATGCCTGCCCGTTCCATCACGCGCTGCACCGCCTTCTTGGGGTCCTCGATGTGTCCGCTCTCGCCCTTGCCGGGGAACACAAACACGCCCGCCGTGGCCTCTTTGCGCGTCTCTAGTACGGCCAGGGCTTCCGGGGAAAGGGTGACGTTCTGAGGGGAGCCGTTCTTCGTGACAGGGATGCGCCAGACGCCCGCAGACAGGTCTATGTCGCGCCAGTGCATTGCGCACACGTTTGCGCGCCGTGCTCCGGTCAGCAGCGCCAGCAGGATGAAGTCGCGCATGGTCTGGCTGGGTTCCTCGCCCAGCGCCTGAAAGAAGGCGGGAAGCTCGCCAGACTGCAGGAAGCGGTCGCGGGTCACCTTGGCACCGCTCACCTTCACGCCGGACGCCGGGTTGCTCTCGATGTGCCCCCATTCCACCGCCTTTGCGAACAGCACGGACGCCAGCGCACGGATGTTGCGCACCGTGGCAATGGACTTGCCCTTGTTCGATGCAGCGGACAGCGCCTGTGCAATGTCCTTGCGGGTGACGGCTGAAACCTTGGTCTTGCCCAGGTGCTTCTGCAGGAAGTCGCGATAACGCTGCTGATCGTCCTTCCATGTGGCTTTCTTGGCACCGTGGCGCTTGCCGAACTCATCGAACAGATCATCGACGGTCAATTCAGCCTTGTGCGCCCGCTTGGCCTCTGCCGGGTTCGCGCCGGCCTCAATGGTCGCCAGCACAGCGGCCGCAGCCTTGCGCGCCTGCTCGACCGTCATCTGCGGAAACTTGCCCAGCGTCACGCGCTCAGGCTGTCCGCCCTTGATGCGCCGGAACACACAAAAGGTTTTGACGCCCGCCGGGGTTACGCGAAGTTGCAGCCCCTTGGTCTTGGTGTCGTGATACGTCGCCCGCTTGCCGGGGTCCGCAGCCGGCAAAGACTCAAGCCGTTCTTTGCCAAACAGAAAGTGCGTGTCCTGCTGTGCCATCGGCGCCACCTTATGACGTTGCCAAAACCGGGGTTACGCCGGGGTTACGCTTTCGGTCAAAAAACGGCTGATTTCGTGTAACCCCGTTAAGGTGACGATAGGACAAAACCGTTGTCCGGTAAAGGAAAATTAGGGTTCGTTAATCCGTGGGTATGCTAGGAATTTCGGATTCATAATCCGTAGGTCGAGGGTTCAAGTCCCCCCATCACCACCACCAGATGCAAGCAGTGAGGCCAACCTCTCGGGGTTGGCCTTTTGCTTTTCGGGGTCGTGTAGCCGCCATGTAGCCACCATGTAGCCAGTTTCGTACAAGGCAACGGTTCAAGACCGCGGCATTCAGCATGCGCGTGAGGACCTCTACGCACCGACTCGCGCGCCTGGATGCCCACCGCATAGCTGGAAGCAACGCACCCCGTTGCAGGACGAAAAAAAGGGGCGGTCACGACCGCCCCCTTCTTCAGGCCCGCAATGCGGACCGGCCGACGGCATCACTCCTTGCCGATCTGCCACTTCTCATCCGACTGCGACACCACTTCGCCGGATTCGGTGTCGACTTCCAACTTCACTTCCTTGCCGTCGGCCGTCTTGATGTCGAACTCGTAAGAGCCCTTGCCGTCCGGTTCGATCTCGTACTCGACTTCGACGATCTCGCCCGGCACCTTCTTCAGCGCGATCTCACGGGCCGCAGCCTCATTCACCTTGGCGCCGGCAAACTTCGGGTGATCCTTGGTCACTTCTTCCTCGACTTCGACCACCTTGCCCGACTTGCCCGAACACTCGACGTCCCAGGCCTTGCCATCCGGAGTTTCGATGTCGAACTCGTAGATGTAGCCCTCACCCGACTCCTTCTTCAACTCGACCTTGATGATCTGTCCGTCCTTGGCCTTCAGCGCCGCCTTTATGCACTTTTCGAGGCCGGCCGAGGTTTTCGGCATGTGGTGGTCGGCAAATGCCGGTGCGGCGATGCCCGCACTAATGAACAGGGTAGCCAGCAGATGGACGCTCTTCATGGTGTGTTCTCCTTTTCGGTATGCCAGAATGGGTCTGCAGCGTGTTGCACCGCAGTACTCGAAGTCTAGCCTGCACTCGGGAATTTTTCCCGAAATCCGATCAAGAAGTCCAAATATTGGGATTATTTCCCTTTTAGTTCGGGAAATAATCCCTGTTTCGGAGGCAGGGTGTCTCTGCGTTGAGCAGTGTACGCCTGCATCAATCAGCCCCGGTCGTTTCCGTTGCCCGGCCCGCCGCCATGGCCCCGGCCACCTTTGTCGTGCTTGCCGCCACGATGATCGTCGTAGCCACCCCGACGATGATCGTCGCGGTGGTGCCTGACGTGGTGCTCATGCCGATCGTGACGATCGCGGCGCACCTCTCGATAGACATGGCGCTCGCGATAGCGCGGCACATACACGTCGTTGTACCAGCTGTCCTGCACGAAATAGACCGGCCGGCCACAGGCTTCGTAACGACCGCAGTACTTGCGCCAGTTCTTGGCGTGGCCCGGCGGTACGTGCATATAGACCGGCGGCGGCAGATGCGGGCCGGACACGATGACCACCGGCTGCGGATAGATCAGACGCGGCCGCGGGTAGTAGTCACCGATGTCGATATGGCCGTAGAAGCCGGGCTGTCCGATCGAGATCGACACACCGACGTCGGCGGCCAGCGCCGGCAGTGCGGACAGGGCCAGAGCGGCCGTCATCATCATCTTTTTCATCGTCGTGTCTCCGCGTAATAAACAGTGATTTCAACGGGTGCAGAGGGCTAGGCGCAGACGGCCACGTGTAATCGACATGCTTCAAATCGTTACCGGACGCGCGCCAGACTCCGGACCCGCTGTCACACCCTGCATTCTGGTTGCCGGCCGTCGCCCGGCTTGTAGGAATCGGCGAAGCCAGGCGGCGGTGCCGGCCGACGTCGGTGACCCGAGTGGCCGACCGGCAGTGAGCGTGGCCCGGGCCGTCAGCGATGCCGCGCCGCGCGGAAGCGCGCCAGTTCGCGCGCGGTGTGCGACACATCGGCCTGCGCCAGCAGGTCGGCCGGAGCCCCGGCGGCCACCACCCGGCCACCGCCCTCCCCGCCTTCCGGCCCGAGGTCGATGATCCAGTCGGCCTCGGCCATCAGGTCGAGGTCGTGCTCGATCACCACCACCGAATGACCGGCGTCGACCAGCCGGTGCAGCACGCCGATCAGCTTGGCGATGTCGGCCATGTGCAGGCCGGTGGTGGGTTCGTCCAGCACGTACAGCGTGTGCGGATTCCCGCGGCCGCGCCGGGCGTTGGCGGGGTCGCTGGCGTCGGCCGGTGACTTCGCCAGTTCGGTCACCAGCTTCATGCGCTGCGCCTCGCCGCCGGACAGCGTCGGACTGTGCTGGCCCAGCGTCAGATAGCCGAGGCCGACCTCCTGCATCAGCTTCAGCGTGTCGGCCAGCTTGCGGTGGGCGGCGAAGAACTCCACCGCCTCATCCACGCTCATCGCCAGTACGTCTGCAATGCTCTTGCCGCGCCAGATGACTGCACGCGTTTCCGAATTGAAGCGCGCGCCGTTGCAGGCCTCGCACAGCACCCGCACATCCGGCAGGAAGGACATTTCGATCTGCCGCAGGCCCTGACCCTCGCACACCGGGCAGCGGCCGGGGCCGGTGTTGAACGAAAAGCGCGCGGCGGTAAAACCGCGTTCGCGCGCATCCTGGGTGTCGGCGTACAGCTTGCGGATCTGGTCCCAGAAGCCGATGTAGGTGGCCGGGCAGGAGCGCGGCGTCTTGCCGATCGGCGTCTGGTCCACTTCGAGCACGCGGCCGAGCGCACCCCAGCCCTCGATGTCGGTGCAGCCGCTCAGCACCGCCTTCGGATCGGTCAGACGCTGCGCCACGCCGTCGCGCAGCACGTCGCGCGCGAGCGAGGACTTGCCGGAGCCGGACACGCCGGTCATCACGACCAGACGGCCGAGCGGCACCAGCACGTCCATGCCCTTCAGGTTGTGCAGCGTGGCGCCGCGCACCATCAGCGAGGGGGTGTCGTCGGCCACCGGACGGCGCGCGCTGAAACTGTGGTCCAGCGGACGGGCGAGGAAGCGGCCGGTGATCGATTCCGGCTGCTTCGCCAGATCGCTGGCGTGGCCCTCGGCGATCACCTCGCCGCCGAGCCGGCCGGCGCCCGGGCCGAGGTCGATCACATGGTCGGCGCGCAGGATGGTGTCCTCGTCGTGCTCGACCACCAGCAGCGTGTTGCCCTTGTCGCGCAGCTTCACCAGCGTGTCGAGCAGCACCTGGTTGTCGCGCGGATGCAGGCCTATGGTCGGTTCGTCCAGCACGTAGCACACGCCGCGCAGGTTGGAGCCGAGCTGGGCGGCGAGCCGGATGCGCTGCGCCTCGCCGCCGGACAGCGTGGGCGCGGCGCGGTCCAGCGACAGGTAGCCGAGACCGACCTCGCTGAGGAAGTGCAGCCGGCTGTTCAACTCCGCGATCACGTCGCGCGCGATCTCACCTTCGCGGCCTTCGAGCGACCAGCCGGCAATCGCCGTCTGCAGCGCCGACACCGGCTGCGCGCTCAGTTGCGCGATGGACTGGCCGAACAGCTTCACGTTGCGCGCCACCGGGTTCAGCCGCTCACCGTGGCAGGCCGGGCATTCTTCGGGCTCCCCCTCCTGCCACTCGTTCCAGGTCGCTTCCTCACCGGTCTGTTCGGCGTCGAAGCCCTGCAGCTTGAGGCCGGTGCCCATGCACTTCGGGCACCAGCCGTGCTTGGAATTGAACGAGAACAGGCGCGGATCGAGTTCGGCGAAACCGGTACCGCAGCTCGGGCAGGCGCGCTGGGTCGAGTACACCTCGATGGTGGGCAGCGGTGCGTCCGGCTCCCCCAGGCGGTCCAGCGGCGACATCAGGTGCAGCACGCCCTTGCCGTGTTCCAGCGCCTGGCGCACCGCGTCGCGCAACGTGCGCTCGTCGCGCTCGTTCACGACGAAATCGCGGATCGGCAGTTCTATCGTGTGTTCCTTGAAGCGGTCCAGCCGCGGCCACGGTGAGGTCGGCAGGAATTCGCCATCGACCCGCAGATGGGTGTGGCCGTGCGACTTCGCCCAGCGCGCCAGTTCGGTGTAATAGCCCTTGCGGTTGATCACCAGCGGCGCCAGCAGGCCGATGTGCTGGCCGCGCCGCTCGCGCATGATGCGCGCCACCATCGCGTCCTCGCTCTGCGGCGCGATCGCGCAGCCGCAGTCCGGGCAGTGCTGCACGCCCAGCTTCACGTACATCAGACGCAGGAAGTGGTAGATCTCGGTCTGCGTCGCCACCGTACTCTTGCGGCCGCCGCGGCTGGTGCGCTGGGCGATCGCCACCGCAGGCGGAATGCCGAACACGCCATCGACGTCCGGCTTGCTCTCCGGCTGCACGAACTGGCGCGCGTAGGCATTCAGCGATTCGAGGTAGCGGCGCTGCCCCTCGCCGAACACGATGTCGAACGCTAGCGTGGACTTGCCGGAGCCGGACACGCCGGTCACCACGGTGAAGCGCTCGCGCGGAATGTCGACCTCGATGTTCTTCAGGTTGTGCTCGCGTGCGCGGTGCACGACGATGCTGTGCGCGGCGCGGGCACGCAAGGCGCTGTGCGCCGCGTCCTGCTGGTCCACCGGCACCGCCTCGTGCGCGGCCAGCGAGAAGGTATCGGCCAGCCGGTACTCGGCCAGCGCCCGCCCGGTGTGCGATGCCGCGCAACCGACGACCTGCGCCGGCGTCCCTTCGAACACGAGCTGGCCGCCGTCCTCGCCCGCTTCAGGGCCGAGGTCGATCAGCCAGTCGGCCGCGGCGATCACGTCGAGGTTGTGTTCGATCACCAGCACCGTGTGGCCGGCGTCCAGCAGCTTGGCGAAGGCGCCGAGCAGGCGCGCGATGTCGTCGAAGTGCAAGCCGGTGGTCGGTTCGTCGAGCAGGAAGAGCTTGCCGCTGTCGGCCTTCGTACCCTTCACGTTCGCCGCCTCGGCGAGGAAGCCGGCCAGCTTGAGCCGCTGCGCTTCGCCGCCGGACAGCGTGGGCACCGGCTGGCCCAGCGTCACGTAGTCGAGACCGACATCGACCAGCGCCTGCAGGCCGGCCACCGCGTTGTCGGCGTGGCGGCGCAGCTTGGGTTCGAGGTCGGCCAGATCGCGCAGCCAGTCCAGCGCGTCGCGCACCGTCATCGCCAGCACGTCGGAAATGCTGCGGCCGTCGAGCCGGATCTCCCGCACCTCGGCGCCGTAGCGGCTGCCGTCACAGTCCGGGCAGCGCAGGTACACGTCGGACAGGAACTGCATTTCGACGTGTTCGAAACCGGTGCCGCCGCAGGTCGGGCAGCGCCCCTTGCCGGCATTGAACGAGAAGGTGCCTGCGGTGTAGCCGCGCTGTTTCGCCTCGGCCTGCAGCGCGAACAGTTCGCGCACCGGGTCGAAGGCACCGACATGGGTGACCGGGTTTGAACGCGCGCTCTTGCCGATCGGCGACTGGTCCACCATCACCACGTCGGCGATGTGTTCCAGCCCCTCGAGCGCATCGTGCTCGCCGGCCGCTTCGGTCGGCCGGCCGTAGTGCTTCAGCAGCGCCGGGTGCAGCACGTCCTGGATCAGCGTGGACTTGCCGGAGCCGGACACGCCGGTCACCGCGACCAGGCGGCCGAGCGGGATGGCGATGTCGACGTTCTTCAGGTTGTGCGCCCGCGCACCGCGCAGCAGCAGGCGCGGCGTAGCGGCATCGACAGCGCGGCGGCTGCCGAGCGCGGCGTCCACCTTGCGCCGGCCGGCGAGATAGTCGGCGGTCAGCGTGTCCGCACCGGCCATGGCCGCCGGCGCACCGTCGAACACGATGTGCCCGCCGTGCGTGCCGGCGCCGGGACCGATGTCGAGCAGTCGGTCGGCGTGGCGCATGATCTGCGGGTCGTGCTCGACCACCACCAGCGTGTTGCCGGCGTCCTTTAGCCGCTGCATCACGCCGATCACCCGCTCCATGTCGCGCGGGTGCAGGCCGATCGACGGCTCGTCCAGCACGAACAGGGTGTTCACCAGCGAGGTGCCGAGTGCGGTGGTCAGGTTGATTCGCTGCACCTCGCCGCCGGACAGCGTGCGCGACTGGCGGTCGAGATTCAGATAGCCCAGGCCGACCGTGCACAGATAGCCGAGCCGAGTACGGATTTCCGCCATCAGTTCTTCGGTGGCCGAATCGAGCGGCGGAGGCAGGTCGAGCGCGTCCATCATCGCGCGCAGTTTCACCACCGGCCAGCGCATCAGATCGTGTATCGACTGCCCCTCGATCTTCCACAGCGCCGCGTCCGGCTTGAGCCGGCTGCCGCCGCAGGCCGGGCACTCGGTATAGGCCCGGTAGCGCGACAGCAGCACGCGGATGTGCATCTTGTAGGCCTTGGTTTCCAGCCACTCGAAAAAGTGGCGCACGCCATACCAGGTGCCGGGCCAGGACTTCTGCCAGCTCCTCCACTTCGGGTCGCCTTCGAGCACCCACTGCCGGTGCTGCGCCGACAAATCGTTGAACGGCACGTCCAGCGGCACGCCGTACTTCGGCGCCAGCTTCTCCAGATCGGTCTGGCACTCGCTGTAGGACTCGGTCTGCCAGGGTTTCACTGCGCCACCGCGCAGCGTCTTGCGGCCGTCCGGAATGACCAGGCCGAAATCGATGCCGATGACGCGGCCGAAGCCGCGGCAGGTTTCGCAGGCACCGATCGGCGAATTGAACGAGAAGGTGGCCGGCATGGCCGGGCTGTAGGCGATGTCGCAGTCGGCGCAGTGCAGCGTGTTCGAGAAGGCCCAGCGCTCGCCGCCTTCGCTGTCGAGCAGCTGCACGTGCATGCGGCCGTGACCGAGCTTCAGCGCCGCCTCGACCGCCTCGGCGATGCGTGACTCGCCGGCGTTGCCGGCACGGAAGCGGTCCTGCACCACGTGCAGCACGGCACCTTCGCGCGCGTGGATGCGGGTATAGCCCTGACGCTCCAGCCAGCCCTGCACCTCGGCGTCGGTGAAGTTGTCGGGCACGGTCACCGGCGCGGTCACCGCCAGTCGCGGGTCGCCGGCCGCGGCGGCGCGTTCGGCGATCCGGTGCGCGATGCGGTCGGCGGTATCCGCCTCGACCGGCTTGCCGCAGCAGCGGCAGTGCAGCGTGGCCACCCGGGCGAACAGCAGCTTCAGGTGGTCGTTCAGTTCGGTCATCGTGCCGACCGTGGAGCGAGAGGTCCGCACCTGATTGGTCTGGTCGATGGCGATCGCCGGCGGCACGCCTTCGATGCGGTCCACCTGCGGCGCATCCATGCGGTCGAGGAACTGCCGCGCGTAGGGCGAGAAGGTTTCGACGTAGCGGCGCTGGCCTTCGGCGTACAGCGTGTCGAACACCAGCGAGGACTTGCCGGAGCCGGACACGCCGGTCACCACGGTGAGCTTGCCGAGCGGGAAGTCGACGTCGAGGTTCTTCAGATTGTTCTGCCGCACGCCGCGCAGGCGGATGGCGGCGTCGGGCGCGACGGCCACGGGACGATAGCTTTTGCGGGACACGATGGACGGAATCCGGTGAATTGGCCGCTAGCGTAGCAGCGGCGCGCGCGATTGTCGGCGCGGCCCGCTGACCGCGACCGGACGGCGGGTGCGTGCGCTAGCGCTTGAGGAAATCCGGCATGTCGGCCGGATCGGCCTGCCAGAACGGGACGGTCCGGGCGGCGTCGATGTCGGCCTCCAGCCATTCGATCGGGATCGCATAGCGCTCCTCGCCCGCCGTCTTCGCGACGAAGGCGAGTATGCCCACCAGTTCGCCAGCCACGTTGAACAGCCCGCCACCGCTGTCGCCGATCGCGAAGGGCACGCTGACCTGCATTACCGGCGCGCCATCCATCGTGAAGGCCTCATCCAGTGCACCGACCAGCAGGCGCACATCGACACCGAATGCACCGTTGAAACCGAGCAGGCGGTCGCCCGGCTTCAGGTCACCGGCGCGGGCGATCTTCGCCGCCGGCGCCGCCAGTTCGGGCACCGACAGCACGCACAGGTCACGCCAGTCGTCGCGACGCAGCACGGTGGCCGGCTTCGCGACGTACTGGTAGCTGGCTTTCAGCGACTTCGCGCCGGCGATCACGTGACAGGCGGTGGCCACCCGCTGCCCCGGCAGCACGACACCGCTGCCGATCGAGATCGAACCATCCGGCTGTTCCGCCTGTACACGTACCGTGGTCTGGATGGCGGTGGCGATGTTCATCGCCTGCGCCGAACAGGCGGCAAAGGCGAATCCCAGGGCGACGATCGTTGTTCTCATGGCGGGCTCCGGTCGACAGGCTGAAACGCTGGCTGCGCTCCGACTGCGGCGCACGCACTTGGTTTCATCGGTGGGCACCAATGGTAAGGTCGGGAAAAAATCGCGGAGACACAGCGCATGCGGCTGACGATGAACACGCAAATCCTGCTCGGCGCACTGTTCGGCGTCGGTCTTGGCATCGCGCTCGGCGCCTTGCCGGACGACGCCGTGGCGCGCGTGCAGGGACTTTACCTCGCCGGACTGATCGGCGGCATCTTCATTGCACTGCTGAAAATGATACTGGTGCCGCTGGTGTTCTCATCCATCGTGGTCGGCGTCGCCCGCCTGCGCGAACACGGCAACATGCGCCGCGTCTGGGTCAGCACGCTGCTGTTCTACCTGCTCACCGTCGTCATCGCTGTCATTCTCGGCATCACGGCGGCGAACGTGTTCCGCCCCGGCGCCGGCATGCACCTCGACATGTTCGCCGACGCGCTGGCCGGTTTCGAGGCGAAACAACTGCCCTTCCCGGACTTCGTGCAGCAGTTCCTGACCGGCCTGTTCCGCAACCCGTTCTCGGCCCTGGCCAACGCCGACATCGTCGCGCTGGTGGTGTTCGCGCTCATTCTCGGCATCGCGCTGGTGCAGGCGGGTGATCGCTACCCGGTCATCAACCGCGGCATGGAGGAGATGCAGGACCTGTCGCTGCGCGTCGTCGGCGCCATCATGCTTCTGGCGCCGTGGGGCGTCGCTGCGCTGCTGGCGAAACTGATCGCGACGCAGGACGTGGCGCTGCTCGAGACGATGGCGCGTTTCGTCGTCGTCGTGCTCGGCACTACGCTGTTCCACGGCGTCGTCGTGCTGCCCGGCCTGCTGTGGCTGATCGCGCGCGTCAGCCCGCTGGCGCTGTGGCGCGGCGGCCGCGAGTCCTTCATCACCGCGCTGGCCACCAGTTCCAGTTCGGCGACGATGCCGATCACGATGCGCGTGACACAAACGAACTTCGGCGTGCGCCCGGCCACGGTCGGCTTCGTCGTACCGGTCGGCACGACGATGAATATGGACGGCACGGCGCTGTACGAGGCGGCCGCCGCGCTGTTCATCGCCAGTCTGGTCGGCATCGAACTGAGCATGGGCCAGCAGATCGTGGTGTGCGCGATGTCCATGCTGGCGGCAGTCGGCGCGCCGGGCATTCCGAGCGCCGGCATGGTCACCATGGTGATGGTGCTGCAGTCGGTCGGCCTGCCGGCCGAGGCGATCGCCATCCTGCTGCCGATCGACCGGCTGCTCGATGCGGTGCGCACGGTGGTCAATGTCGAGGGCGACATCATCGGCAGCATCGTGGTCGACCACGTGGCCGGCGAGGACGCACCCCGGGATCAAGCGAATCTTGAGGTGCGCGCCTGATGTCCGCATTTATGATGCAGTGCACGAACACGCCTTCGCGATGACCGCCATGGACCCGACCCCCGCCACCTCGCCGGGCGCACCGCGCCCCGGCCCGCTCTTCCCCTGGATGCGCCTGGACCCGGCGCTGCAGTTCCTGCTGATGATCGGGCTGGCGGCCGTGCTGGCCCTGCTGTCCTGGGCCTTTGCCGATTCGCGCGCGCCGCAGGCCATGCATCTGGGCCTGCTGGCCGGACTGGCCGGCTTCGCCGCCACCGCCGTCGGCGCCGCACCGGCGCTGGGCCTGCGCTCGCTCGGCCAGCGCGGCTCCGACGTGCTGCTCGGCTTCGGTGCCGGCATGATGCTGGCGGCCTCCTCCTTCTCGCTCATCGTGCCCGGCCTGGCCGCCGGCGAAGACCTGACCGGCTCGCGCAGTCTGGGCGCAGCGGTCGTGGTGACCGGCATGGCACTCGGCGTCTGGCTGATGATGATGCTCGACGCGATGACGCCGCACGAGCACGAGCACTGCGGCAGCTGCGGCCCGGAAACGCGCATGGGCCGCGTCTGGCTGTTCGTGAACGCGATCGCGCTGCACAACCTGCCGGAAGGCATGGCGATGGGCGTGTCGTTCTCGCAGGCGGACATGGCGGTCGGTCTGCCGCTGTCGACCGCGATCGCGATACAGGACATCCCGGAAGGTCTGGCCGTCGCGGTGGCGCTGCGCGCGGTCGGCATCTCGCCGCTGAAGGCGGTCGGCATCGCCGCGCTGAGCGGTTTCATGGAACCGCTGGGCGCGCTGATCGGCGTCGGACTGTCGAGCAGCTTCGCACTTTTCTACCCGGGTGGGCTCGGCCTCGCCGCCGGTGCGATGATTTTCGTGGTGTCGCACGAAGTCATCCCCGAAACCCACCGCAACGGCCACGAGAAAGCCGCCACGCTGGGGCTGATGGCGGGTTTCATGGTGATGATGGTGCTCGATACCACCTTGGGCTGAGAGCCCGGCTCCGGCGGTGACCGGGGCCACTCCCTTGTGGGAGCAAGCCCGCTCCGACAAAAGCCCGGCTCCGGCGACGATCCGGGAGTGCTTTTCTTGTGGGAGCGACCTCTGGTCGCGATGCAGCTTCGGCAGGCTGCAGGCTTCGATTCAGGCTGCTGTCGCGAGCAAGCTCGCTCCAACAAACAGCCGGCTCCGCCCCCCTCAGTTCCCCGGCGTCACGCCATTCGGCAGCAGCACCCACATCCGGCCCTGCTGCTTCATCTTCCCCGCCTGGGCGCCGGCTTCGGGACCGAAGCCCCAGAAGAAATCTGCGCGCACACCGCCCTTGATGGCGCCGCCGGTGTCCTGCGCCATCATCAGCCGGCGCAGCGGCTGGCTGCTGTTCGGGCGCGTGGTATCCAGCCACACCGGCGCGCCCAGCGGCACGCTGCGCGGATCGATGGCGATCACGCGGCCGCCGGCGATCGGCACGCCGAGCGCGCCGAGCGGACCTTCGGGCAAGCCGGGCGCCTGCTTGCCTATCGGCAGTTCGCGGAAGAACACATAGCTCGGATTGGCCGCCATCATGGTCGCCACGCGCGACGGGTTGGCGCGCGCCCATTCGCGGATGCCCTGCATCGACGCCTGTTCGAGCTTCAGTTCGCGCTGATCCACCAGCCAGCGGCCGATGGACTGGTAGGGGTGGCCGTTCTGGTCGGCGTAGCCGACACGTACCCGGCTGCCGTCCGGCAGTTCCACCTGACCCGAACCCTGCACCTGCAGGAAGAACACGTCGATCGCGTCGGCCGCCCAGAACAGCGCCTTGCGGTCGAGTTCGGCGGCGCGGGCATCCAGTTCGGCCCGCGTCCAGTAGGGCACGACCTTGCGTCCGTCCAGCCGGCCGCGCAGCCGCATGTTCTTCAGGTCGGGATGCACGCTGGCCAGATCGATCACCAGCAGGTCGTCCGGCACGGCATGGATCGCGTACTTGTATGCGCCGCCGCGCGTACGGTTGGCCTTCAGCAGCGGTTCGTAGTAGCCGGTGACCAGGCCCTGGTCGCTGCCGTCGCCATTAAGCAGTTGCCAGGGGCGAAAGAAGGATTCGTAGAACGCGCGTACCGCGGCGCGGTCTGCACCATCGAGCGAGGTCAGCGCCGCGCAGGGCTCCCCCCAGCCCGGCCTGTTCGCCACCGCGCTGCACGACGCCCGCAGCGCCGGCAGTGATTCGCGCAGGTCGTCGTCGCTCCAGCCGTCGAGCGCGGCCCAGTCGGCCGGCACCAGCTTCGGCGGCAAGGGCTTGGCCTCGGGCGCCGGGGGCGGCGGACACACCGGGCAGACCGGGCAGACCGGGCACGCCGGACAGACCTGCGGCGCCGGCGTCTGCGCGGGCGGACAGGGCTGCGCCGCGACCGGCGCCGGTTCGACGCGGGGCGCCGGTTTCGGCGCGCTCGAACACGCCGCCAGCAACAGCGACGCACAGATCAGGACGCCTGCGCAGCGCAGGCGGATTTGCTGGAACATCGGGATTTATTTAGATTGATGCGCCCGCAGGCGCCGAGTGCGCAATGATAACGAGCACCGGCCTGGCAGGCCCGTGCGACGACAACGAAAGCTCCATTCCCATGTGGTTATTCCTGCTTGAAGCCGGCACCGCGCTGGCGCTTCTCCTGTTCATCCTGTGGTGGACCCTGCCGAAGAAGGAGAAGGACTCCGCCGGCGACACCGGCACCACCCCGTCCGGCGACAAGGAGGGTGACCGTGAACAGCCGTGATGGTTTCGAAAGCCTGATCGCGCGTGCGCACGCGCTGTTCGACCGGCTGGAGCAGATCCTGCCGCCGGCGCCGGTCGAGCCGGACTGGAAGGCGATCGCCTTCCGCTGGCGCCGCAGCAACGGCCGCGGCCGGCTGGAGGCGGTCGCCCATCCGCACAAGCTGCGGCTGGCCGACCTGCGCGACATCGACGTGCAGAAGGCGCGCATCAAGGCCAATACCCAGCAGTTCGTCGAGGGCAGGCCGGCCAACAACGTACTGCTGACCGGCGCGCGCGGCACCGGCAAGAGCTCGCTGGTGAAGGCGCTGCTGAACGAATACGCGAAGAAGGGCCTGCGCCTGATCGAGGTCGACCGCGACGACCTGACCGATCTGCCGGACATCACCGACCTGATCGCCAACCGGCCGGAACGCTTCATCATCTACTGCGACGACCTGTCCTTCGAGTCCGGCGAACCCGGCTACAAGGCGCTGAAGAGCATTCTCGACGGTTCGGTGTCGGCAGTGCTCGACAACGTGCTCATCTACGCCACCTCGAACCGCCGCCACCTGATGCCCGAGTACTTCTCGGAAAACAGCGAAGCGAAGCATGTCGACGGCGAGGTGCACCCGGGCGAAGCAATCGAGGAAAAGGTGTCGCTGTCGGAACGCTTCGGCCTGTGGCTGTCCTTCTACCCCTTCGACCAGGACGCCTACCTGAACATCGTCAATCACTGGCTGAAGAAATTCGGCCTGAGCCCGGCCGACATCGAAGCCGCGCGCAGTGCGGCCCTGCTGTGGTCGCTCGAGCGCGGCGCCCGCAGCGGCCGCGTCGCCTGGCAGTTCGCCCGCGACTGGGCGGGGCAGCACGCGGCAGGCGCGCCCGCAGCACGGGGCAAGTGATGAGCGCGCGCAAGCACGTGGCCGTGGCGGCCGCCGTCATCTTCCGCGACGGCACTCAGGGTCACACTGAGGGCCGGGAATTCCTGCTCGGCCAGCGCGCCCCGGGCACCTTCTACCCGGGCTACTGGGAATTTCCGGGCGGCAAGGTCGAACCCGGTGAAGCACCGGTCGACGCGCTGAAGCGCGAACTGGACGAGGAACTGGGCATACGGGTCGAGCACTGCACGCCGTGGATCACGCTGACGCACGAGTACGAACACGCCCACGTGCGGCTGCATTTCTTCCGCGTCGAACGCTGGAGCGGCCGCGTGCATGACCACGTGCACAGCGCGCTGGCCTGGCAGAGCGCCGATGCGCTCACCGTGTCGCCGATGCTGCCTGCCAATGGTCCGGTGATGAAATCGCTGCGCCTGCCATCGCGGATGGCGGTGACGCACGCCTTCCAGATCGGCGCTGCCGCCCAGCTCGATGCGATCCGGCAGGCCTGCCGCCGCGGCCGGCTGATGCTGCAGCTCCGCGAACCGGCGCTCGACGCGCCGACGCTGGACTTCGCGCAGGAAGCGATCGGGATCGCCCGCGGCCACGGCTGCCCGGTGGTGCTGAACGGAGACGCTGACGTGGCACGTGCGCTGGGCGCTGACGGCGTGCATCTGAAAGCCACCCAACTGGCCGTCCTGGCCGCGCGACCGGATTTCGAGTGGGTCGGCGCCTCCTGCCACACGGCGGACGAGCTGGCGCTGGCCGTCCGCCTCGGTCTGGACTACGTGGTCGTCGGCTCGGTGCTGCCGACCGCCAGCCACCCGGGGGGCGACACATTGGGCTGGGACGGCCTGGCGGCACTGATCGCCGGCAGCCCGCTGCCGGTGTTCGCCATCGGCGGCCTTGACGACAGCCACCTCGCGCGCGCCCAGGACTGCGGCGCGCACGGCATTGCCGCCATCCGCGGCGCCTGGGTGCTGTAAACAATGGATCGCCGCCGCTTCCTGCTGCAGCTGGCCGCGCTCGCCGCCCTGCCGTCGCGGCTGCGCGCGGCGGAAGCGGATTACTCGCGCGGGCTGCTGTGGGCGGTGCACAGCGGCGACGCGCCGGTGAGCCACCTGTACGGCACGCTGCACAGTGGTGACCCGCGCGTGCTGGCGCGCGCGGCACCGCTGCGTGCACGCATCGCCGAGACCCGTCTTTTCATGCCGGAACTGGTGACCGACGCCGAGGCAGTGTCCATCTACCAGGCGGCCAGCGTCTATGGCAGCGACGACCTGCCGCGCCGGGTCGGCCGGGCGAAGTGGCCGCGCATCGAGAGAATGCTGGCGCTGCATGGCGTCGATCAGCGGGTAGCCGTGCGCCTGCGCCCGTGGGCGGCACTGCTGACGCTGCTGCAACCGGTGGCCGCGCAGCAACCGTCGCTCGATGAAGCGCTGATCTCGCTGGCGCGCGCGCAGAAGGTGGCCGTGCGGCCGCTGGAACAGGTGCAGGAGCAGATAGACGCCATCGCGCTGCTGCCGGAGCGGACGCAGATCGCGCTGCTGATCGACGCCGCGCGCCGGCACGACCGCCTGCAGGCCGCCATCGAACCGATGACCGTCGCCTGGCTGGCCGGCGAGGTGGGCGAACTGTCGCGCATCAACAGTGGGCTGATGTCCGAAGACCCGGCGCTGCGCGAGCATGCCCGGCTGTTCATGCAGTCCTTGCTCGGCGCACGCAACGCCCGTTTCGCCGAACGGCTGCTGCCCGAGATTCAGGTCGGTGGCGTATTCGCCGCCTTCGGCGCCTCCCACCTTGCAGGCCCGGACGGCGTGCTCGCTCGCCTCGCCGCGACTGGCTGTGTAATCGAATCAGTGACTTGAGGCTTCAGTTTCCCGCAGTCGTGCCGTAATCCAGACACGATGATTCGACCGGCAAAGGCATCCTGCCTGCACGGTCGTTGAGGAGACGAGCCATGATTTCATTTAACCGGATGTCGGTTGTCAGCCAGCTCTCGATTTCGATCGGTCTGCTCTGCGCGGTCATTTTTGTCGCCCTGATTGCAGTCGTATCGGTATCGAGCAACAGTGCCGCCATACAGCAGACGCAGCGTGCGCTGGGCGATCAGGCTGATGCCACGGCCAAGCTGCTCGACCTGAGCTACGAGAATGCGATGGCGAATGCCGCCAAGGGCATGTCGGCATTCAAGGGCGCGCTGGGTCCGGTCAGCGTTGGCGACGACACGGTGGCCATGGGCAAGTATCCGGCGGTGCGCGTGGCGCGCGCAGGCGGCAACGTGCTCAACGGCGACGAAGGCCGGATGAAGGCGACACGCGATCTGATCGGTGCCGACCCTGCCGTGATGGTGCGCGTGGGCGACGAATTCGTGCGCGTGGCAACGCTGCTCAAGGACGCCGAGGGTCGCTCGCAGGCCGGCGTCGCGATCAAGAACGGCCCGGACACCGCGGCGCTGCTGAAGGGCGAAAGCTATCAGGGCGTGGTCATGCGCGGCGGCCGCATCTACATTTCCTCGCTCGAACCGCTGAAGGACGAAGCCGGCCGCGTGGTCGGCGCACTGTCGGCACGGGTCGACGTACAGCAGGGCATCGACCATCTGTTCGCATCGCTGAAGTCCATCCGCGTCGGCGAAACCGGCTACATCCACGTGCTCCGTCCGGGGGAGGGTGTCGACGACTCGACCATGCTGTTCCACCCGGTGCACCCGGGCAAGACAGTGAAGGAGATCGGTGACGCAACGCTGGTCAGCGTGATCACCGAACAGATCAGCAAGAAGAACGGCGACCAGATCTATGACTGGCCGCGCGAGGACGGCTCCTTTGCACCGAAGATCGCCGCCTACCGCCTGTCGGAGAACTGGGGCTGGATCGTGTCATCCGGCGCTCACGTCGAGGAATTCACGCGCTCGAACACCCAGCTGCGCAATCTGCTGATCGGCATCTGCATCGCCTCGGCGCTGCTGTTCGCCGGCCTGACCTGGTGGCTGGCACGCAGTCGCCTGAGCCGCCTGAACAAGGTGTCGGCCGCGATGACCCTGCTCGGCAACGGCGACTTCAGTCAGCGCCTCGACGTGGTGAGCGGCGAGACGCACAACGAACTGGACCTGATTTCCATCCAGATGAACGAGGCGACACGCAAGACCGCAGCGCTGATCACCGCCACCGCCGAGGCCGCGCGCGCGGTCGGCGATGCGGCACGCGAACTGCGCGCCGGATCGAGCGAGGTGGTGAGTGGATCCACCGAACAGAGCAGCGCCGCCGCCGGTCTGGCGGCCGCGATCGAGGAACTGTCGGTCAGCATTACCCACGTGGCCGACAGCGCCGGCATCGCCGACGGCATCACGCGCGAGGCGCGCAGCGCGGCCGCGCAGGGCGAGCAGAAGCTGGCCAGCATGGTCGAGGGCATGCAGCGCATCGCCACCGAAATCACCGATGCCTCGTCCGCCGTGACCGATCTGGCCGGTCGCACGCGGGAGATCTCGAACGTCGGTCGCATCATTCAGGAAATCGCCGAACAGACCAATCTGCTGGCGCTGAATGCCGCGATCGAAGCGGCGCGCGCAGGCGAATCCGGCCGTGGCTTCGCGGTCGTCGCCGACGAAGTGCGCAAGCTGGCCGAACGCACCGCGGCGTCGACACAGGAAATCGCCAGCATGGTGAGCAGCGTGCAGGCGGACGCCGACAAGGTGGTGCGCCGCATCGGCGAGGTAAGCGGTCAGGTCGGTGCCGGTGTGACGCTGGCGACCGAAGCGGGCGAGGTGCTGCGTGTGATCAGCGACCAGAGCGAGCGCACCGCCGAGGCGATGAAGGAAATCGCCGCCGCCACGCGCGAGCAGAGCAGCGCAAGCCAGTCGGTCGCCCAGGGCGTCGAGCGGATCGCCGGCATGGCCGAGCAGAACGCCGACATCACCCGTCGCGCCGACGGCCAGACGCACGGTCTGGAAGTGCTGGCCGGTCAGTTGCAGGACAACGTCGGCCGCTTCGTCGTCTGACGCTTGCCGGACAGACCGGACTTCATCCTTGCGGCGGACAGCCTTGCGCGTCCGCGGCAGGAACACGGGCGCGGACCGGCTCAGCGTATACTCGCCGGCCACACCCCCCCGCCCTGCCATGCTCAGCTACCGCCACGCCTTCCATGCCGGCAATCCGGCCGACGTACTGAAACACTTCGTACTGGTCGAACTGCTGCAGTACCTGAACCAGAAGGACAAGCCCTACTGGTACATCGACACGCACGCCGGTGCCGGCGGCTATGCGCTGGACAGCGGCTACGCGGCAAAGAACGCGGAGTACGCCGAAGGCATCGGCAAGCTGTGGGCCGCGCCCGACCTGCCGGCAGCGCTCGGCACCTATGTGGACATCGTGCGTGCGTTCAACGAGGGCGAGGCGCTGCGCGCCTATCCCGGATCGCCGATGATCGCGCGCGCCCTGCTGCGCGAGCACGACCGGATGAAGCTGTTCGAGCTGCACACCACCGACAACAAGCTGCTCAACGCCGCCTTCGCCGACGCCGGCCGCAGCGTGCGCATCGAGAAGCTGGACGGCTTCTCCAACCTGCGGGCACTGCTGCCACCGCCGCCGCGGCGCGCGCTGGTGCTGATAGACCCGCCCTACGAGATGCGCGAGGACTACCGCTACGCCTTCGAAACGCTGCGCGAGGCCGTCACCCGCTTTCCGACCGGCACCTACTGCCTGTGGTATCCGCAACTGCAGCGCATGGAGTCGCGCGACCTGCCGGCCAAGCTCAAGCGCATGAAGATAGACGCCTGGCTGCACGTGTCGCTGACCACGCGCACGCCGTCGCCGGACGGCTTCGGCATGCACGGCAGCGGTCTGTTCATCATCAATCCGCCGTGGACGCTGCCGGCCACGCTGAAAAGCGTGATGCCCTGGCTCACGAAAACGCTTGCCGCCGACGCCGGCGCGAAGTTCGAGCTGGATTTCAAGATTCCGTAAGGCCCTCTCATGGTGCTGCAGACCTCGATCGACGCGATTACCCACGCCATCGGCCTTGCCGTGGCGCCGGTCTTCCTGCTCACCGCCATCGCCACGCTGATCACCACGCTGAACAACCGGCTCGGCCGCATCATCGATCGCCGCCGCGTCGTGCTGGCGCGGGGCGCTCAGCCGTGCGAGGACGAAACGATGAGCAACGCCACCGAGCTCGAACTGCTGTCGCGCCGCGCGAAGCTGGTCTATCTGGCCATCCTGTTCGCCGTGGCGTCGGCGCTGATGGTCTGTCTGGTGGTGTCCTGCGCCTTCTTCGGCGTGCTGTTCACCGTGGTGCTGTCCGACCTGCTGGCGGGCTTCTTCGTACTCGCCATGCTGGCGCTGATCACGTCGCTGAGCCTCTTCCTGCGCGAAGTGTTCGTCGCGGTCTTCACCGCCACTCACGCCAACCGCTGACACCTCGACACAATCGGCATCTAAAGCCGTATCGGGCGCACGCCGTTGACCCTGTACGTGGTCGACGGAGGCCCTCATGGCGATCAGAACCTGCTACGGCGTCAGCACCTCGGCCGATCCGGTGCGTGCGGTCGCCGAACTGGCGGCGCAGACCGGCAGCACCGGCAAGGACGGGCTGCTTTTCTTCTGCTCGCCCGATCTCGACCTCGATGCACTGGGGCGCGAGCTGTCGCGCACCTATGCCTGCCCCATTTTCGGCTGTACCTCGGCCGGCCACTTCAGCCCGGAGGGCAGCCACCACTCCGGCATCATCGGTGTCGCCTTCCACGGCGGCGGTCTGCGACTGCGGACTTATCTGATCAGTCCGTTGTCCGGGGCCGAGGAGGAGATCGCGCGAATCGCCGACGAGATCGCCGCGGGGGCCGAAGCCGAGCCCCATCTGAATCGCTTTGGCCTGCTGCTGATCGACGGACTGTCGATGGCCGAGGAGACTCTTGTCGCCACGCTCTACCAGCGTGTCGGCAACCTGCCGCTGATCGGAGGCTCGGCCGCCGACAACATGAAGTTCGAACGTACCTGCGTCTACGCGGACGGGCGCTTCCTGAGCGATGCGGCCACCCTCACCCTGTTCGAGACGGTCCATCCGGTGGCCACCATCAAGACCCAGCACTTCGCGCCCGGTGACATCGAGCTGGTCATTACCGAAGCCGACCCGGAACGTCGCCTCATTCTCGAAATGAATGGCGAACCGGCGGCGGTGGCATATGCTGAAGCAATCGGCCTGAGCATCGATGCCCTGACACCGGCGGTGTTCTCACGCCATCCGCTGGTGCTGACCCTGTGCGGCGAACCCTATGTCCGCTCGATCCAGCGTGTGAATGCCGACCTTTCGCTGTCCTGTTACTGCGCGATCGACGAAGGCCTGATCGTGTCGATCGGCAATGCGCTGGATCCGATCCGGACAATGGCCGCCGCGATGGCCGACCTGCGCCGCGAGATTCCCCAGCCCGCGGTGGTACTTGGCTGCGACTGCGTTCTGCGCCAGCTCGATTTCCAGCAAGCGGCGATCGGTCGGGACATGAGCCGCCTGATGGCAGCCAACCGACTGTTCGGCTTCTACACCTACGGCGAGCAGTACAACGGTCTGCATGTGAACCAGACACTGACTGCCGTCGCCATCGGAGGATAGACATGTCCAGCCCGCCCTCTGCCGACGAGACGCCCACTGCGGCTACCGCCCCGGCGACACCGTCCGATGCCGCTTCGCAGGTACGTGAGCTGGAGCGCAAGCTCCAGGCACGCGACAAGACGATAGAGACCCTGAAGCGGCGGCTCGCCCAGCAGGGCGGCGGCACCCTGAGCTCGCCGCTCGCACTGCTCGAACAGAACATCAGCCTGGGCAGCGTGATCGAACGCAAGACCGGCGAACTCGAGCGACAGCGGCAGGCGCTGCAGAAGACCTTGCGCGAAGTTCGCCAGACGCAGGCGCAGATGCTGCAGTCGCAGAAGATGGAGTCGATCGGCCAGCTCGCTGCCGGCATCGCACACGAAATCAACACGCCGACGCAGTACGTCGCCGACAACATGAGCTTCGTCGATATGGCCACCACCTCGCTGCTCGCGCTGGCTGACCGCAGCATCGCCGTCATCACGGCCCTGCGTGGCGGCGAGTCCGACGACGCACTGCTGGCGGACTTCGACGCCACGCTGCGCCGCACCAAGCTCGACTACCTGCGCCGGCAGATTCCGGATGCGCTGGCGCAATCGAAGGAGGGCCTGGCGCACATCGCGCGCATCGTCAGCGCGATGAAGGCCTTCTCGTATCCGTCGGGCGTCGACAAGGTGGCGGTGGACATCCGCGAGGTGATCGCGACCACGGTCACCGTTGCCCGCAGCGAATGGAAATATGTGGCCGAGATCGAGACGCAGGTCGATGACGACCTGCCTGAACTGCCCTGCCGGCGCGACCTGATCGGTCAGGCACTGCTGAACCTGGTGGTGAACGCCGCGCACGCGATCGCCGAGACACTTTCCGAAGGCGTGCGCGACAAGGGGCTGATCCGGATCACCGCAAGGCGTTTCGGCGACCGGCACATCGACCTCAGCGTGGCTGATGACGGTCCGGGCATCCCGCCGGAACTGCGGGAACGCATCTTCGACCCCTTCTTCACGACGAAGCCGGTTGGCAAGGGTACAGGGCAGGGCCTGGCCATGGTCTACACCACCGCGGTCGACCAGCACGGCGGTGAAGTGCTGTGCGAATCCGAGGTGGGCCGCGGCACCTGTTTCACGCTGCGACTGCCGCTCAGCACCGACAACGACGAGGCCGCACCATGCAGGTAGTGTTCGTGGACGACGAAAGCCGCGTACTGGCAGGCATCGAACGCACGCTGGTGATGCGTGAGACCGACTGGTCGTGCCGCTTCTTCACCAGCGGCCAGGCCGCGCTCGACGCGCTGGAGGTCGAGCCGGCCGACGTCGTCGTGTCCGACATGCGCATGCCCTTCATGGACGGTGCCGCGCTGCTCGGTGCCGTGCGCGACCGCTGGCCGGGCACGCTGCGCATCATCCTGTCCGGCCAGTGCGACACCGCATCGACCTTGCGCATGCTCGACGTCGCCCACCAGTTCGTGTCCAAGCCCTGCGACAACGCGGTGCTGCTGGCCGCGGTCCAGGCCGCGCTGTCGCTGCGTGCGATGTTCCGCGACGCCTCGGTGATCGACGTCATCGGCCGCGTGAACCGTCTGCCGAGCGCGCCGCGCATCTTCGCCGAACTGACCCGCCTGCTTGCCGACCCGGCCAGCGACAGCCGTCACGTCGCCCGCCTGCTGAGCAGCGACCCCGCGCTCAGCGCGCGCATCATGCAACTGGCCGGTTCCGCCTACTTCACGCTGGGCGCGCGCATCACCAGCATCAACGACGCCATCACCCGGCTCGGCATCGATCAGGTACGGCTGCTCGTGCTCGCCTCGCAGATATTCGCCGACGCCGCGACCGATCCCTTCGTCGACCACCTGCAACGGCGCGCACTGCAGGCGTCCTGCCTGGCCGACCGCATCACCGCAGGCCGCCGCGGCGGCGTCGCCGCCACCGCCTCGCTGCTCGCGCGTATCGGCCTGCTGGTGGAGCCGCTGCGCAGCGAAACGATGCAGGACGCGACCACCGTCTGCGACACGCCGTTGCACGCCGCGGTCGGTGCCTATCTGCTGGGCCTTTGGGGCCTGCCGATGGACATCGTCGACGCCGTCGCGCGACACACGCATCCGGATCGCGCCGCCGCCACCGGCTTCGGCCTGGCCGGCACGGTGCACGTCGCCGTCGCGCTGGCCAACGGCCAGACGCCCGACCTCGCCTATCTCGAACGCGCCGGCGTACTCGACCAGTGGCCACAGTGGCAGGCCTACAACGCAGCACTCACCTCGGACCATGACGATGACTGAAGACACTCTGCCTCGCGTGCTCTGCGTCGATGACGAACCGAACCTGCTGGCGGCGATGGAACGCACCCTGCACAGCCGCTTCGACGTGGTGACCGCCAATGGAGGTACGGCCGGACTGGATGCGATCCAGCTCGGCGAGCCGTTCGCCGTCATCGTGTCGGACATGCGCATGCCGGGCATGGATGGCGCCACTTTCCTTGCTCAGGCGCGCGAACAGGCGCCCGATGCCGTGCGCATCCTGCTCACCGGTCAGGCCGACGTCGAATCATCGATCGCCGCCATCAATCGCGGCGCCATCTTCCGCTACCTGTGCAAGCCCTGCCCGTCCGACGTGCTGATCGCCACGCTGGACGACGCCGTGCGTCACTACGACCGCGTGCGGGCCGAGCGCGAACTGCTCGAAACCACGCTCACCGCGGCGGTGAACACGCTGACCGAAGTGCTCGCCATGGTGGCGCCCTGGGCCTTTCAGCGCGCCACTTTCGCGCACTCGGCAGTGCAGCACGCGCTGTCGCGGCTGGACTGGTCGGACGGCTGGATCTACAGCATCGCCGCCGCACTGAGCCAGCTCGGCTGCGTCGGCATACCGCCCGAACTGATGCAGGCAGATGCCGCACAACGTCATCTCGGCCCCGACGAGAAGAAGTTGCTGCGCGAGCACCCGGAGGTGGCAAGCCGGCTGGTGGCCGCCATTCCGCGGCTGGAGCTGGCCGCCGCAATCATCCGCTACCAGTCGGACAATCCGCCGCCCGACGCGCCGCTCGAAGTGATCCGCGGTGCGCCGCTGCTGCGCGCCGCGCTCGAACTGGAGCGCGACTGGTCGCGCACCAAGGCGACACGCAGCCCGCGCGACGTGCTGCGCACCGTGCAGCCGCCGGTGCCCGACTACATCGTCAGGGCACTGGCCGACTTCCGCAGCGAGGTGAACCACCACCGCGCGGCGCGCGTGCGCGAACTGGTGCCGGGCTGGGTGGTGGACGAGGACGTGCGCTGCACGAATGGCATGATGGTGCTGTCGCGCGGCCATGAACTGACCGACACCGCGATCGCCGCGCTGAGTCGCCTGCTCGCCGCGCAGGCCATCCGCGAACCGATACGGGTGCGCAGCCGCACCGACTGAGGCGCCGCCTGCCGGAAGCACGGATCGCCCGCCGGCGCATTAAGGCGGGTTAACAAAACATGCGCCGATCGGCGCAGCGCGGCGGCCAATCCGCTTCACAGGCGTTGAACGCGCGCTGACTACCCTGACGATCACCTTGTCGTTCGCAAGGCATTCAATCAGGGAGTTCAACCATGCAGCCCCGCAAGCTCGCCATAGCTGCCGCCATTGGCCTGATGGGCGTTACCGCCCAGCAGGCTTCTGCGGCTGACAACACCTATTTCGACAACTTCACGGCCCTGGCCGGTAACGTCGCTGCCGGCTCGCTGCCGGAAAGCGCGCCGCTGCAGCTGTCGTCGCCGCTGTTCTCGCAGAAGGTGCTGGCCGACCGCGTCACGCAACTCGCCAACGGCCAGTCGAACAGCGGCAACTGGGACATGATCACCGCCAACGAGAACGGCCCCGACGCCGGTCGCTACCTGTTCATGCCGTTCGAGACCGGCGCCGGCGGCGTACAGCGCACCGATCTGTGGACCGGCATCACCAAGACCATCGTGCAGTCCGGCACTCAGGGTTTCAGGTCCGGCGACTTCTCGCGCTGGACGCCGTGGGGCACCTACATGACGGCCGAAGAGTCATGGGGCACCAACAGCACCTACGGTCGCCTGTTCGAAGTGACCAACCCGCTGGCCGACACTGCGAGCGCTGATTTCGTGCATCGCAACGTGGTGCCGCGCGTGTCGCATGAAGGCGGCGCCTTCGACAAGAACAACAGCTTCTACTTCATCGACGAATTCAACGGCGGCTCGATCTACAAGTACGTGTCAGCCGCACCGACTGCCAGTAACGGCAACAGCTACTTCGACAAGGGCCAGACCTTCGTGCTGAAGGCCAATGGCGGCAACAACGCCAACGCGGTCGGCGCTGCCAGCTGGGAAGCCATCACCACCGCGACCGGCACCCCGCTCGCCAGCACAGTGAACGCCATGGTGAACGTCGGTGGCGGCACCTTCTCGATGGATGGTCGTGCCGCAGCCGACATGGTCGGCGGCACCAACTACCAGCGTCCGGAAGATCTCGAACTGCAGGTGCTGGCCAATGGCGACGAAGTGCTCTACATCGCCACCACGACCACCCACGAGGTGTATTCGCTCAATCTGGCGACCAACGAAATGAAGCTGTTCGCCAGCCGCGCGACCTTCAGTTCCATCACTGGCGCCGCCGTCGGCAGCGAATTCACCAATCCGGACAATCTGGCCATCGATGCCAACGGCAACATCTACATCATCGAGGATCAGCCCGGCGGTCAGGCCGACATCTGGTTCGCGCAGGATGCGGACCGCGACGGCGTGGCGGAATCGCTGAGCCGCTGGGCTTCGCTGTCGACCGAGGGTGCCGAACCGACGGGCCTGTACTTCGACAAGTTCAACCCGAACGTCGCCTACGTGAACATCCAGCACCCGAACAGCGGCAACGACACGCTGCTGCAGATCACCGCGGTGCCGGAACCGGAAAGCTACGCCATGTTCCTCGCCGGCCTCGGTCTGCTGGGCATGATCGCGCGCCGTCGCACCCGCGTCTGAGCGTCGCTGCCGGGGTCGGCCGACACCCGATTCATGCGTCGCACGCGGAGGAACGCTGTGTGAGGCTGGGACCGGACATTGGTCGATCCCCGCACGCGGGACATCGGGAGGGCTTCGGCCCTCCCATTTTTTACGCCTTCAACAGATCCTCGCGCCCGGCCAGCCAGCGTTCGAGATGACGATCGGCGGCCGCGACGTGGTCACGCAGCAGCGTGTCAGCCGCCTCGCGCGCCAGTTCGACCAGCGCCTCGTCGATCACCAGGTCGGCAAAGCGCAGCAGCGGCTGGCCGGACTGGCGGCTGCCGATGAACTCGCCTGGGCCGCGCAGCTTCAGGTCCTCTGCGGCGATCATGAAACCGTCGGTATAGGCGTGGATGACGCGCAACCGCTCGCGCGCAGTCTGCGACAGCGGCCCTTCGTACAGCAGCACGCAGGCCGATTCGCGGCTGCCGCGGCCGACCCGGCCGCGCAACTGATGCAGTTGCGACAGGCCGAAGCGCTCGGCGTGCTCGATCACCATCAGGCTGGCATTGGGCACGTCGACACCGACCTCGATCACCGTGGTGGCGACCAGCAGATGGGTGTCGCCAGCGACGAAGCCGGCCATCACCGCCGCCTTCTCGTCCGGCTTCATGCGGCCATGCACCAGCCCCACATTCAGTTCCGGGCAGGCGGCGAGCAATTGCGCGTGGGTGTCGATCGCCGTCTGCAGCTGCAGCGTTTCCGATTCCTCGATCAGCGGGCACACCCAGTAGGCCTGGGCGCCGGCGGCACAGGCGTCGCGCACGCGCTCGATCACCTGTTCTCGCCGGGCCGCGGAGATGAGCTTGGTCAGCACCGGCGTGCGACCGGGCGGCAGTTCGTCGATCACCGACACGTCGAGGTCGGCGTAGAAACTCATGGCCAGCGTGCGCGGGATCGGTGTCGCGCTCATCATCAGCTGGTGCGGACTCACGTCGCCCGCCTTGGCGCGCAGCGCGAGCCGCTGGCGTACGCCGAAGCGGTGCTGTTCGTCGACCACGGCGACACCCAGGCGCGCGAAATCGACCGCGTCCTCGATCAGCGCATGCGTACCGACCGCGATCGGCGCCGCACCGCTGGCGATGGCTTCCTTCATCGCCCGCTTGTCGCGCACCTTCAGGCTGCCGGACAGCCAGGCCACCTGTATGCCCAGCGGCGCCAGCCAGTCGGCCAGCTTGCGGTAGTGCTGTTCGGCGAGGATTTCGGTCGGCGCCATGAAGGCCGCCTGATAGCCGGCCTCGACCGCACGCAGACAGGCGAGTGCGGCCACCACCGTCTTGCCGGAGCCGACGTCGCCCTGCAGCAGCCGCTGCATCGGGAAGGGTTGCGCGAGGTCGGCGGCGATCTCCGCCCAGGCGCGCGCCTGCGCGCCGGTCAGCGCGAACGGCAGCTGCTGCAGGAAGCGCGCTATCAGCGAACCGTCGGTCTGCACAGGCTGCGGCAGCACCGGCGCGTCGCGGTTGCGCCGCGCCGCGTACGCGCGCTTCAGGCTCAGCTGCTGCGCCAGCAGCTCGTCGAACTTGATGCGCCGCCAGGCCGGCGCCAGCCGCTCGTCGAGGTCGCGCAGCGATTCGCCCGGCCGTGGCCGGTGCAGTGCCTGCACCGCGGCACCGAAGGGCACCAGCGCGTAACGACGGCGCAGCGCGTCGGGCAGGCTGTCGGCGAGGTCGGTGCGCTCCAGTGCGTCGTCGATGGCACGCCTGAGGCTGGCCTGCGACAGGCCGGCGGTGGCCGGATAGACCGGCGTCAGCCGGTCCGGCAGCGGTGTGTCGTCGCCGACGTTGCGCACCCGGGGGTGCAGCATTTCGGCACCGAAGAAACCGGGGTTGATGTCGCCGAACAGGCGCACCCGCTTGCCGGGTGCGAGCTGCTTCTGCTGCGACGGGTAGAAATTGAAGAAGCGCAGCGTGACGGTGCCGCTGTCGTCGGTGGCCGTCACCACCAGCTGGCGGCGGGGGCGGAACTTCACTTCCGCCTGCGTCACCTCGACCTCGACCTGCACCGGCTGGCCGGCGCGCGCCAGCGCCACCGGCGTGATGCGCGTCTCGTCCTCGTAGCGCAGCGGGAAATGCAGGACGAGCGCGGCATCCGAGCCGAGGCCCATCTTGTCGAGCGCGGCCGAGAGCGCTTCGCTGCGGGTACTCATGCGGAGGGCGGGAGGCCGGGACGGACCCGGCCGGGCGGTATCAGTCGATCACCAGCACCGCATCGACCTCGACCAGCGCGCCGCGCGGCAGCGCTGCCACGCCGACCGCGGCGCGCGCCGGGAAGGGCTGGTTGAAGTAGCGGGTCATCGCCTCGTTAACCTTGGCGAAGTTGCCGAGATCGGTCAGGAACACGTTCACCTTCACCGCGTTGTCCAGCGTGGCGCCGGCGGCGGCGGCCACCGCCTTCAGATTGTCGAACACGCGGGTGATCTGCGCGTCGATGCCGTCGGCCATCGTCATCGTGGCCGGGTCGAGACCGATCTGGCCCGACATGTAGACGGTGTTGCCGACCTTCACCGCCTGCGAATAGGTGCCGATGGCGGCAGGTGCGTCAGGGGTCGAAACGATGGTGCGCGACATGCGAAGTCTCCGGAAGCGTTATGGGTGAATGCTGCGCGGCGCGGCAGCCACCAGGGGCCGTCGCGCCAGACGTCGCCGGATTATCGCGGATTCGGTGCCCGTGGTGGCAGACCGTGCCAATCAGACGTGGGCAAGGCCCTGCGCGGCGGCGTCGCTCATGCGATCGAGTTCGCCGATCACGTCGAGGCTCAGTGCCTCCATCCGCGCAATGGCCGCCAGCGCCTGTTCGTGGCGGCCATCACGTGCATGCTGCAACGCCTCGATGCCGACGCGGTGAAAGGCCTCGTGCGGCGCCTCCAGTTCGCGGAAGCCCGGCAGGTGGCTGTGGCAGCGCCGGCCCTCGCCTTCGTGATACCACTTTCCGAGGCGGCAGGCGGTGTGTGAGGCGAAGCTGTCCGCAGCGCGGTCGGAATGACCGGACACCACCTGATAGATGTCCATCTTGTAGGCCAGGTGATCGACCTTGGCCAGTTCGGCGAAGGCGCGCAGCGAGGTCGCGGCCATGTGCTCGCCGTTGGCACTCGCCTGTTGGCTGAGTGCATCGAGACGGGTGCTGGCGGCAAGACCATCCTGCGAGTAACCGGCAGCGTCAGCGGCGTTCGCCTGCATGCGCTCGGTCGCCTGCCCGGTGTCTTCCTGGATGCCGCCAACCAGCGTCGCGATCTCCGTGGTCGCGGCACCGGTGCGCTCGGCCAGCTTGCGCACCTCGTCGGCGACGACGGCGAAGCCGCGGCCCTGCTCGCCAGCACGTGCCGCCTCGATGGCGGCGTTCAACGCCAGTAGATTGGTCTGGTCGGCAATTTCGCGGATCAGGCGCACGATGCCGCCGATGCGTTCGGCGCGATCGCGCAGCGTGTCCACGCTTTGCGCAGTTTCGGTCAGGCGGCCGGAATAGGCGGACAGATTGCCGGCGACGGCCCGGCTGTCGCGCGCCGTGGCGGCACAGCGTTCCGCCGTCTCGGCCGCACGTCCAGCCTCGGTGGTGACGACCTCGGCCAATCCGGCCAGCGTCGTGCGGAAGCGCTGGAAAGAACCGGCGTAGGCGGTGAGGTTGGACAGCAGGCCGGCGTTGAAGGCACAGCGCTTCTCGGTCTGCTGGCGCGCCTCGTCAAGTGCACGGCACTCGTCGCGCAGTCGGGACACATCGGTGCGCAAGGCACCGACCTCGTCCTTCAAGCGGTCACGCTCCGACACCAGCGCGTCGAATTCCGCTCGGCTCACCCACCCCATGAAGGCCATTTCGCGACTCCGGTTCTTGTATGTTTGGATTACATATAACGACCGGGTTCCGACATCTCTTGAGCAAGATCAGCGCTGCACCGCGGCAGGTTTCAGGGCGGTCGGCGGTGCGCTGTCCATACCGAGCGCGCGCAAGCGCTGACGCGCCTGATCGGCCTC
>JAVEVQ010000043.1:0-19920 GCA_034004945.1 Methyloversatilis sp.
CAGTGGCCCGGACAAGCCTGCCGGGAGCAACCGGAGGCGGACTTCAAGAGCAAGACGCGCAGCAACGCCACACACCAGAGCACGACCGACCCGCAGGCGCGGCTCTACAAGAAGGGCGAGTTTGCGGAAGCGAAGCCGCGCTGCATGGCGCACGCGCTCTCCGAGAACCGCAACGGGCTGGTCGTCGATGTCAAGAGCACGCAGGCCACAGGTCGCGCGGAGTGGGAAGCGGCGATCCGGATGATCGATCGCAGTGTGCGCAAACCGGGCGCGACAGTGGGTGCGGACAAAGGCTATAACACGACCGAGTTCGTTGCCGCACCCGAACGGCGCGGCATCAAGGCACACGTAGCGCGCAAGGTCAGCGGCAGCGCAGTCGATGGACGCACCGCGCGTGGCAAGATTTGTTACGCGATGAGCTTGCGCAGGCGGAAGATGATTGAAGAGGCCTTCGGCTGGATCAAGACAGTAGGTGGTCTGCGCAAGACGCGGCACAAGGGGCTGGAGAAGCTCTCGGGCCAGGCGCTGTTTGCGTTCGCTGCGTACAACCTGACCCGAATGCTGAGCCTGATGCGACAGGCTGCCGCGTAGCAGGGATAGATGCGTCTTCTGCCAGGCGAGCAGCGGAACGCGAGGGTGAGAGAACCCGGATCTGGATTACCTCATCCGGTTTCGTCGCGAGAGGCGTATCCCGACGAGCGACTGAGGTATCGGGAAATAAACAATATTTGACCCCATTTGTTCATTACTAAACTACCGAGGCAGGCATCGACCATCCCTAACCTCAAAGCCATCGACATTCGATGACCACTTGCGACAACACTCGGGAGGCACAGAGTAGTTTGCGGGGAGCAATCCAGGAGGAAGTTTTGTAGTTGCCGGGTTGATACATGCGCTCAAAATCTGGTCGGGAGTCAAACCGGTGGCACCAGTAAAGTTTGCCGCCGCTAGGTTTGCCAGATCAAGGTCAGCACCCGGGAGCTTTGCGTCAACGAACGACGCTCGTTCAAAATTTGACGCTGGCAGTCGAGCCGCCGATAAGTCCGCCGACTCCAACTGCACTTCAGGAGCCTCTGAATCGCCTAACTCGGCACGAATCAAGACCGAGCCATTCAATAGCACGCCACCAAGCCTGCTTCGATTGAGTGTGGCGTCTTGGAGAAACGCACTCCGCAAATTTATCGGCTTGGACAGGCTTGGGCCGAAGTTGCCCCTGAGATCTATGCCATCAAGTCTCGCCCCTGGAATGAATGCGCGCTCAAATGTGACGTTGTAGCGAGTGAGGCGTCGAAGATCTAGCTTCGCAGCATACAAGTTCACTAAGAGTAGGCCCCGCTCTGGGCTGTAGCGATCCGAAGTTAACAGCGGCAGTTCGAGGCGCGCCTGGGTGGAGCTCTGCAACTCAAAGGCCGATGATCCAAATCCTGAGTCGTACGCTCGCCGCAGCATTTGCAGAGCCTCAAACATCAAGCCGGATCCGGTAGGAGTTAATAGCTCAGCCGGATCGACACGGCGATCGATCCATCGGTACGGCTGAAATGTTTGAGTAAGTACGGCAACTCGCAAAGCAAGTTCGTCGTAGAGTGTTTCGTTGCTCGATCGAGTGATGCGACTTGGGCCACGGGAGGCTACAGTTTGTACTGCCGAAATATCAGCGATGAGTGGTGGAATCAGCTGAGAAAATTGAGAGTTTCGTTGCGCTTCAGCGATTTCGCTGGATACCACCGAGAGATGATTCTGTAGATCAAGCTTCCGATTCTGATCGGCAAGCATGAAACTGGCATGCAACGTGAGAAGGCCACCGAACCCAACGCCAATGATCAAGGTTGCTCGGCCAGCAAAGAAGTACCGAATTAGTGCGGCGCCTGCCTCGAGGCGCTTCGCTGCAGTCCATCCTTCCTGCTGTGTTAGAGCAAAGTAAGCATTTCGCACAACCTGAACAAGTCGGTGCTCCAAGCCAACAATCTCATGTTTCAGTGCGTCGACGTCGCGCCTGATGTCCTCGATGGGATGCGATTCATTCATTGAAAGTTACCTCACAGAAGGTCGAACGGCCGGTGTCAGAGGCCTAACGCCGACGCTCAGCCAGCTTATTGCGAGGGCAGGGCTGCCACACTCGGAAGTCATCGATGGGTTTTCATGGCAGATTGCCAAAATTTTGAGCAATTTTCCCGCGCAAGCAGGTTCACTCTGCGAACTCCATATCAAGTTTCAAATGACCCGAATCAAGTTTTCCCTAACGTCTATGCAAAATGGCACTTTTGGTAGGCGTTCCAGCTACAATTCAACCACTTGACATGCGATTCTTTGCAATGACATCCGTGTGCGGAAGCCCAGATTGCGAGGGCGCACAAAGCCGAGGGCAGACCCAATACCGTTGCCTTAGCGACCAGAGGTCGTAGGAAAGCCACCTACACCACCCCGGATTCCATAGTTCTTGCTCCATCATTATGTTGATTCTCATCTGACTTAACGGCATTTTAGCTGACAAAATTCACTATACGTAAATTACGGCTTGATATAACGAAAGGCTGCATCTCTCGCCTCTTGGTAATAAATCAGGTCTGGCCCCATTAATTGCTCCGGAGAGGCGATGCGGAATCATAACAACGGCATGTGAACGGACGAAGGTGGGGAGGAGTTTTTTCTACAGCCTCGACGTTTGAATTGAGTGGCCTGCGCGGTTTTTGCGCAGGTCCGCTGGAATGATGGGTTGCGCAATGAGCGTTCAAAAGAATGGCTCCTCAACCAGTTCTGACGGACTGACCTTAACCGTTATGCCGTATTTTTCGTTTACGTCATTGACCAAGCGGACAAACCAAGGCGGCGCCTTGGGAGAAACGAAGACTTCTTCGATAAGAACTTCAAGAACGCACGGCACAATCTTTCCGAGGTCTTGGCACTCAAAGTCCAGAAGCAACGCTCTAACTTCTCTTTCGTGCTCGAAAGATTTTCGCTTCCGCCAGAATGCATCATTGACGCCGGCGTAGTTCGTTTTCAGGTCGATGTACTTGATGCGGCCAATGCTTATCGATGGGTCTCGACCAAGGGACACGTATAGGCTTTGATATGAAGTGCGGACAGCTACAGCATTGGCAAGAAAGCTAGAGTAGAGGCGCCACATCGCCTCAGATTCGTGTTCGCTTTCATGCCAGCAACTTACAAAGGTCCTTCTCTTATGGGCCTCGCCGCCAGCTTCCAGATCACTCAGAAGCTTTTTAGCTTGCTCGTCGACTTCGCTGTCGGATAGCTCGCACTTGTATCCCTCAGGAGGGTTCTTGATTGCTGAGCGGAAGAATTCGAAGTAGTGCGAATCCCATTTTTCCTTATTCTTTTTGAGTCCTTTCGCACCTTCGAATATGTCTTCAAAGCAGTCAGTGCGCGTGAAGTAGAGGCCACGAGAAGAAAGTAGGCTCACATACTTTGTGAAGTCCATGTAACGCCATAACTTACTAGATTTCTCTGGCACATCGTAAGGTCGTGGCGAGAAGTAATGCCGAACGGCAGTCTCTTTGAGCTTGTTACTGCAACCGTCGCATACATACAGAGGGCTATCGTGGTACCCATAACCAAGGTGAGACTTATCACCTTCCCTAAAGGAGTGGCCGCAAGATACGCATTGGTCATGGTTCTCGAATGACAGACGACGAAGCTCCGTCGTAAGCCTATTTGTCATCTGCTGCATGGCTATCTCGTGAGGGCCCAAAGTGAGGTAGACGACATTTCCGTTAGATAACAGGAGCGCTGTCCAAGTAAACGAACAAACCGGACACCGATTTTTATCACCATTTCAATGCTTTCCATTTAGTTCGATGTTTACTCTGGGTACGATCAAAGCCTCAAAACCGGACATCGCCGCCCGAGCAACACTCATGCCATCCGTATCACCCGACGAATGCCATCCGCGTGCGCAACTATAGCGCGCCGCCGCTTTCGCTACGCAAGCCCACCGCATGCCCAGGCATTCAACTCCACTACCGGGTAGATTCCTCTCCTTCCCAAACCTTTCTCGCATCGCCGCCCCTCCCATGAACACCTCTTACCCCTCACCCCTCCACACCGAATGGTCCACGCTGCAGCAGGACCACGAGCGCCATGAGCGTTGCGCGGTCGGGATCAAGATTGCTGCGGTGGCGCTGACCGCCGGCGCTGCGCTGTTCGGTTTTCCGTTCGAGCTGGCGGCGCCGCTGACCGTGATCGTGTGGGTGATCGAGGCGATGCTGCGCACGGTGCAGGGGCGCCTGGGTCAGCGATTGCTGAAGGTGGAAACGCTGATCGCCGACGGCGCGTCGGAGTACGCGGCCTGCCAGTTGCATACCGAGTGGCAGGCGACGCGGCCGGGCGCGGTCGGGTTGTTGATGGAGTACGCGACGAGTGCGCTGAAGCCGACGGTGGCCTTTCCGCATGCGCTGCTTCTGCTGCTGCAGGCGGCACTCGCGATCGCCGGCTGAGTCCTTTGCTGCATTGCGAAACATCAAGGCGCTGAAACGCGGGCCGGGGCACAATCGGGGCGACTCCCGCATTGCAACGGACTGAACCATGACTGCATCGCGTCGCCGCCTCGTTCTGGGGCTGTTCGTACTCGCCGCCGCAGCGGCCGGCTATTACGGCTGGAAGCAGTACGCCGCACCGCCGGTGAGCGAGGCTTTCGCGTCCGGCAACGGGCGCATCGAGGCGACCGAGATCGACGTCGCGACCAAGACCGGCGGCCGGCTGGAGAGCGTGGCGGTGCGCGAGGGCGACGACGTGAGCGCCGGCCAGGTGGTCGCGCTGATGGACGTGCGCGCGCAGCAAGCCGAACTGAAGATCAGCGACGCGCAGATCGAGCAGGCGAAGGCAACGCGCGCTGCGGCGGTCGCCGCGGTGGCGCAGCGGCAGAGCGATGTCGCAACGGCCGGCGCGGTGGTGTCGCAGCGGCAGAGCCAGCTGGCGCTGGCGGAGAAGGACATCGAGCGCACGCAGCGTCTGGTCGACAAGGGTTTCATCTCCACGCAGAAGCTGGACGTCGACCGCACCAGCAAGCAGTCGGCGCTGGATGCGCAGAAGGCGGCGTCCGCGCAGTTGCAGGGAGCGCGCTCGTCGATCGAGGCGGCGCGCGCCGCGGTGAAGCAGGCGGAGGCGGCGATCGAGGCGGCCGAGGCGCGCAGCGCGCGCATCCGCGTCGATCTGCAGGACGCGCAGTTGGTCGCCCCGGCCGACGGCCGCGTGCTGTACCGGCTGGCCGAACCGGGCGAGGTGCTGGCGGCGGGCGGCAAGGTGCTCACGCTGCTCGACATCACCGACGTCTATATGACCATCTTCCTGCCGACCTCGCAGGCCGGCCGCGTCGCCATCGGCACCGAGGCGCGCATCGTGCTCGACGTGCGGCCGGACATTTCGATCCCCGCCAGCGTGAGCTTCGTGTCGCCGCAGGCGCAGTTCACGCCGAAGTCGGTCGAGACGCGCACCGAGCGCGAAAAGCTGATGTTCCGCGTGCGGGTGAAGATTCCGCCCGAGCTGCTGAAGGCGCACGCCAAACAGGTGAAGACCGGTCTGCCGGGCGTCGCCTGGGTGCGGCTCGATCCCGAAGCACCGTGGCCGGCGACGCTGCCGCCGCTGGTCGGTACGCCGAAGCCGCCGACGACGCCATGACGGACACGGTCGCCCGGCTCGCCGGTGTCGGCCTGCGCTACGGCGACACGGTGGCGCTCGACGACATCACGCTCGACATCCCGGCCGGCTGCATGGCCGGGCTGATCGGGCCGGACGGCGTCGGCAAGTCCAGCCTGCTGGCGCTGGTGGCCGGCGTGCGCGTGATCCAGCAGGGCGAGGTGGCTGTGCTGGGCGGCGACATGCGCGACCGCCACCACCGCGCCGCGGTGTGCCCGCGCATCGCCTACATGCCGCAGGGGCTGGGCCGCAATCTGTACATGACGCTGTCGGTGTTCGAGAACGTCGACTTCTTCGGCCGGCTGTTCGGCCACGCCACGCGCGAGCGCGAGGCGCGCATCGCCGAACTGCTGGACAGCACCGGGCTCGCCGCCTTCCGCGACCGCCCGGCCGGCAAGCTGTCGGGCGGCATGAAGCAGAAGCTTGGCCTGTGCTGCGCGCTGATCCACGACCCCGACCTGCTGATCCTGGACGAGCCGACCACCGGCGTCGATCCGCTGTCGCGTCGCCAGTTCTGGCAGTTGATCGAGCGCATCCGCGCGCGCCGGCCCGGCATGAGCGTGCTGGTGTCCAGCGCCTACATGGGCGAGGCGGCCGGTTTCGACTGGCTGGCCGCGATGGACGACGGACGCGTGCTTGCCACCGGCACGCCGGCCGAGCTGCTGGCGCGCACCGGCGCCAAGGATCTCGACGCCGCCTTCATCGAGCTGCTGCCGGCCGCCAAGCGTCAGGGGCACGAGGAACTGGTGGTGCCGCCGCGCTGCGTGCAGGGCGACGGGCCGGCCATCGTCGCCGAGGGGCTCACGATGCGCTTCGGCGATTTCACCGCGGTCGACCACGTCGATTTCGAGATCGGCCGCGGCGAAATCTTCGGCTTCCTCGGCTCGAACGGCTGCGGCAAGACAACGACGATGAAAATGCTCACCGGCCTGCTGCCACCGAGCGAGGGCAGGGCGCTGCTGTTCGGGCACGTCGTCGACAGCGGCGACATGGACACCCGCAAGCGGGTCGGCTTCATGACGCAGGCGTTTTCGCTGTACGGCGAACTGAGCGTGCGCCAGAACCTGGTCCTGCACGCCCAGCTTTTCCATCTGCCGGCGGCCGACATCGCACCGCGCGTCGCCGAGATGGTCGAGCGTTTCGGTCTGGCCGAATACCTCGACACGCAGGCGGCCGGCCTGCCGCTGGGCATACGGCAGCGGCTGTCGCTGGCGGTGGCGGTGATCCACAAGCCGGACATGCTCATCCTCGACGAACCGACCTCGGGCGTGGACCCGGTGGCGCGCGACGGCTTCTGGCGCCTGCTGATCGAACTGTCGCGCAAGGACGGGGTGACCATCTTCGTGTCCACCCACTTCATGAACGAGGGCGAGCGCTGCGACCGCATTTCGCTGATGCACGCCGGCCGCGTGCTGGCCAGCGACACGCCGGCGGCGCTGATCGAGCGGCGCGGCGCCGCTTCGCTCGAAGAGGCCTTCGTCGCCTACCTGGAAGAGGCGACCGGCGACGGCGCACCGCCGGTGCCCGAGGCGCCGCCACCGGCCGCCGCCGTGCCGGCGCCACCCGTCGCGCGCCCGGCGCCCTTCAGCCGGCGCCGGCTGCTGGCCTACGCGCGGCGCGAGTGGCTGGAAGTGCTGCGCGACCCGGTGCGCCTCACCTTCGCACTGCTCGGCTCAGTCATCATGGTGCTCATCCTCGGCTATGGCATTTCGATGGACGTCGAGGATCTGAAATTCGCCGTGCTCGACCGCGACGACACGCCGGAAAGCCGCGCCTACATCGAAAACATGGCCGGCTCACGTTACTTCATCGAACAGCTGCCGCTGCAGGGCGTGGACGAACTGGACCGCCGCATGCGCGCCGGCGAACTGAGCGTCGCGCTGGAGATTCCGCCGGAATTCGGGCGCCGGCTGCGCAGCGGACACGCGGTCGAGATCGGTGTCTGGGTCGATGGCGCCATGCCTTTCCGCGCCGAAACCACGCTCGGCTACGTGCAGGGCCTGCACGCCGACTTCCTGCAGCAGGCGGCGGTGCGCGAAGGGCTGCCGGCGACCGCCTACCCGGCGAAGCTGGACATGCGCTACCGCTACAACCAGGACTTCCGCAGCGTGTTCGCGATGGTGCCGGCGGTGATTCCGCTGCTGCTCACCTTCATCCCGGCCATCCTGATGGCGGTCGGCGTGGTGCGCGAGAAGGAACTGGGCTCGATCACCAATCTTTACGCCACGCCGGTGACGAGGCTCGAATTCCTGATCGGCAAGCAGCTGCCCTATATCGCCGTCAGCATGGTGAGCTTCTACGGACTGGTGCTGCTCGCGGTGTTCGTGTTCGAGGTGCCGCTGAAGGGCAGCCTGCTGTCGCTGAGCCTCGGTGCGCTCATCTTCGTCACCGCCACCACCGGCCTCGGGCTGCTGATGTCCTCGTTCGCCCGCACGCAGATCGCCGCACTCGCGGCCACCGCGGTGGTGACCATGCTGGCCACGGTCACCTTCTCGGGTCTCACGCACCCGGTGTCCTCGCTCGAAGGTGTGGGGCGCACGATAGGCACCTTCTTCCCGGCGACCTATTTCCTCAACATCAGCCGCGGCCTGTTCACCAAGGCGCTCGACATGCGCGACCTCTACGCCGACTTCGTTGCGCTGGCCGCCTTCGTGCCGGTGCTCACGCTGCTCAGCGTGTGGCTGCTGAAGAAGCAGGAGCGATGATCCTGAGAACCTCGGCTGACCGCTTGCCAATGTGCTTCAGGCCCTGCCCATCGAGGATGCCCGCGGAGTGCAGCGCTCATCTTCCAGGTGAGACCGCTTCGGCGTCGCGTGCACGGTTGGCGGGGCGCCCGGCGGTGTTGCTCGTCCTTGCAGGGTGCCATCCTGCCGCGTCCTCGCGCCTTGCCGTACACCCCGCCAACCGCGCCCGTCACGTTCCACCGATCGCCGATCAACCGAGGTTCTCAGGATGATGCGACGCCGACTGCTCAACGCCTGGCGGCTCGGGCTCAAGGAACTGATGAGCCTGTGGAACGACAAGGTGCTGCTCATCATGATCGTGTGGGCCTTTTCGGGCGGCATCTACAGCGCGTCGACGGCGACTTCGCAGGAGCTGCACAACGCGCCGATCGGCATCGTGGACGAGGACCGCTCGGTATTGAGCGAGCGCATCGCCGGCGCCTTTTACGGCCCCTACTTCCGGCCGCCGGAAATGATTACCGAAGGGCAGGGCGACGCCGGGCTGGATGCCGGGCTGTACACCTTCGTCATGATCATTCCGCCGGATTTCGAGCGCGACGTGCTGGCCGGCGCGCAGCCGTCGATACAGGTGAACATCGACGCGATGCGGGTGAGCCAGGCCTTCATCGGCGCCAACTACATCCAGAACATCGTGCTCGGCGAGGCTGTCGAATTCGTGCAGCACCGGCGCAGCGAGACGGTGGCGCCGATCTCGCTCGCGCCCACCATCATGTTCAACCCCAACCTGACCAGCGCCTGGTTCGGCAGCGTGATGGAAATCATCAACAACGTGACCATGCTGTCGGTCATCCTGACCGGTGCGGCGCTGATCCGCGAGCGCGAGCACGGCACGCTGGAACACCTGCTGGTGATGCCGCTGGGCGCCTTCGAAATCATGCTGGCCAAGGTGTGGTCGATGGCGCTGGTGGTGTGGGTGGCGGTGCTGCTGTCGCTGTATTTCGTGGTCGAGCGTGCGCTGGCGGTGCCGATCGCCGGCTCGATTCCGCTGTTCATGGCCGGCACGCTGGTGCAGTTGCTGGCCACCACCTCGCTCGGCATCTTCATCGGCACGCTGTCGCGCAACATGCCGCAGCTCGGGCTGATGATGATCCTCGTCATCCTGCCGCTGGAGCTGCTGTCGGGCGGCATGACGCCGCGCGAGAGCATGCCGGAGGCGGTGCAGGCCATCATGCAGTTCGCGCCGACCACGCACTTCGTCAGCCTCGCCCAGGCGGTGCTCTACCGCGGCGCCGGGCTGGATGTGGTGTGGCCCAGCCTGCTGGCGATGGCCGCCATCGCCGCCGCCTTCTTCATCGCTTCGCTGCTGATGTTCAGGCGCAGCATCGCGGCGCAGAGCTGAGCCGCTCCGGTCCGCCACCGGTTTTTTTTCGGGACATCCGGGCGGCATCGGGCGGTGAATGACGCGACAGGCTGGTAGCCTTGGGCCCGCTCAGTTACGGCGCGCGCCCGCACGCATATGGATCATCTGGTTCAAATCATTCTGCTTCTCGCCGTATCGGTGGCGATCATGATCGCCTTCCAGCGGCTGCACGTGCCGACCAGCCTCGGCTACCTGCTGGTCGGCCTCGTTCTCGGCCCGCACACGGTCGGGCCCACCGTGCATGTCGCGGAATTCAAGGTGCTGGCCGAGTTCGGCGTGGTCTTCCTGCTGTTTTCCATCGGCCTCAATTACTCGCTGCCGCAGCTGCATGCCATGCGCCACCAGATACTCGGCCTGGGTACCGCCCAGGTCGTGCTCACCACGGCGCTGGTCGGTGTGCTGCTCTGGCTGGTCGGTGTGCCGCCGGTGGTGGCCTTTGTCGTCGGCGCCGTTTTCGCGCAGTCCTCGTCCACGCTGATCGGCCGGCAACTGACCGAGCAGGGTGAGGAATCCACCCAGCATGGGCGCCTGGGTCTGGCCATGTCGGTGTTTCAGGACGTCACCGCCGTGCCTTTCCTGATCGTGATTCCAGTGCTTGGCGCGGCCTCGGGCATGGAGGGACTCGGGGCGGAACTGGCTTGGGCGGCGGCCAAGGCGGTGCTCGCGTTTGCGCTGGTCTTCCACGTCGCGCGCCGGGCGCTGCGACCGCTGTTTCATCTTGCGACCGAGCGCCGATCGGCCGAACTGATCACGCTGACCGTCCTGCTGGTGGTGCTGGTCGCGGCGTGGACGACGCACAGCCTCGGCCTGTCGCTCGCATTCGGCGCCTTTCTGGCGGGCATGATGCTTGGCGAGACCGAGTTCCGGCACCAGGTGGAATCCAGCATCCGGCCGTTCCGCGATGTGCTGCTCGGGCTCTTCTTCGTCGGTATCGGCATGCTGATCGAGCCGGCGGCGCTGCCTCGCATCTGGCACTGGGCAGTGCTCGGCGCGATCATCCTGATGGCAAGCAAGATCGCGGTCGTCGCGCTGACCGTGCGCCGCAGCGGGCTCGACGCGCTGGCGTCCTGGCGTACCGCGCTGCTGCTGGCCGTCGGTGGCGAGTTCGGCTTCGCCCTGCTCGCCATCGCACTCGACAGCGGCGCGATCGACTCGCAGAGCGGGCAGATCGTGCTGAATGCCGTGCTGTTCTCGCTGATCGGCGGCGTGCTGCTGATCCGCTACAACCACGCGATCGCCGCGTGGCTGGTGCGGCCGTCGACGGACGCTGCGCACGAGGATCTGCGCGCCAGCCCGCTTGCGCCGCGAGTGCTCATCGGCGGCTACGGCCGGGTCGGTCATACCGTTGCGGTGCTGCTCGAATCGAGCGGTGTCGACTTCGTCGTGTTCGATACCGATCCGAAACGGGTGGAGCAGGGACGACGCGACGGGCATCGGGTGCTCTATGGCGACATCGCGGACCCCGATCTTCTGGCCTCGGCGCGCGCCGAGCAGGCCAGCCTCGTCATCGTCACCGTCGACAGCCACAAGGTCGCCCTGCAGGCGCTTTCCGCGTTGCGCCACCATTGCCCCGATGTGCCCGTCATCGCCCGCGCGCGCGATCTCAAGGCCAGTTCCGCGCTGCTCGGAGCCGGCGCGGCCCATGCCTATCCGGAAACCATCGAATCGAGCCTGCGCCTCGGGGCGACCGCGCTGCGCATGCTCCGGATTCCGACCGGCGACATCGACCAGATGCTGCAGGACATCCGCGACTCCGACTACCAGCCGGTGATCGAAAACGCCGGACAGGAGTCGCCGCGATGACCCGCGGCCGGGCCGCATATCCACCTCGCGCGCACGACAGCGGGAGCAAGGTTTCATGACGGCACTTGCGCTCATTGGCGGACTGGCCGGTGGCGTCGGTCTTTTCCTGCTTGGCATGGGACTGATGACGGACGGTCTAAAGCTGGCGGCAGGGCCGGCCCTCGAACGCATACTCGCCCGCTCGACGAAGACGCGGCTGCGCGGGCTCGCATCGGGCATTGCGGTGACGGCGCTGGTGCAGTCGTCCAGCGCGGTGACGGTGGCCACGATAGGTTTCGTCAATGCCGGTCTGCTCAATCTGCCGCAGGCGCTCTGGGTGCTGTTCGGTGCCAACGTCGGCACGACGATGACCGGATGGCTGGTGGCGCTGGTCGGCATGAAATTCAATATCGAGGCGCTGGCGCTGCCACTCATCGGCGTCGGCATGATCCTGCGCCTGATCGGCGAGGGCAGCCGTCGCGGTGCGCTGGGCACGGCGCTGGCTGGCTTCGGCGTGCTGTTTCTCGGCATCGACATGCTGAAGGACACCTTCGCGGGCCTGTCCGCCGACTTCCAGCTGCCCGAGGGCGGTACGCCGGTCGAGGTGCTGACCCTGGTGCTGATCGGCATCGTACTGACGACGCTGATGCAGTCATCGAGTGCGGCGCTGGCGGTGGTGCTGACCGCTGCCCAGGGCGGCCTGATCGCGGCCCAGGGGGCGGCCGCCGTGGTCATCGGCGCCAACATCGGTACCACGGTCACGGCGCTGATCGCGTGCATTGGCGCCACGGCCAATGCGCGGCGAGCGGCGGTGGCACACATCCTGTTCAATCTGCTGACGGCCGTCGTCGCGCTGCTGCTGCTGCCCTGGCTGATCGCTTTCCTCGAAGTGCTGCGCGGGTGGCTGGGGCTGGATGAGGCGCCGGCGGCGAAGCTGGCGCTTTTCCATACCGTGTTCAACGTCCTCGGTGTGGTGGTGATCTGGCCACTGGCCGACCGCCTCACCGTTCACCTTGAGGCGCGCTTCGGCAGCGCGGAAGAAGAACTGGGACGACCGCGTCATCTCGACCGCACCGTGCTCGCCGTGCCGGCATTGGCGCTCGGTGCGCTGGCGCGGGAGGTGCATCGCCTGGGCGAACTGGCGCGCTCCGTCCTGCGGGCGACGATCGAGGCATCCGGCTCGCCGAGCCCGGCGCGGGTGCGTGACCGGCAGGCGGTGGCGGGGCTGAATGCCGCCATCGCCAGCTTCATCGCGCAACTGAATCGCACCGGCATGACGCCGGACAGCGCCGCGCGTCTGGCGGAGTTGCTGCGCCTTGCGCGCTATTACGAAACAGCGGCGGAACTGGCGACCGAAGCGGGCGAGGCAATGGCCGAGGCAGGTGAGGCGATGGCGGCCCATGCGCCGGTCGCGCGCTTCCGCGAACGTGCGCTGGCGGTGCTCGCCGCGCTTGCATCCGGATCTCCGACCGCTGCTGGCGACCGGGACGTGGCTTTCGGCGCCATGCAGGATGCCTATCAGGACGCGAAGGCCTGCTACCTCGATGCCGGGGCGCGAGGCCATATGCCGGTCACCGTCATGGACGCCGGCCTGCGCGCGGCTAGCGCGCTTCGCCGAGCGCTCGAACAGACCGTCAAGGCCGCCCGCAGGTCGGACGACGCGCACTAGGGTCTGTTGCCCCGGGTGCTTTGTCGGGCCTTGGCGTTCGGCGTTGCCCGATGATCCCGAAGAGTGCGGCGACAAGCATCCAGGCCGTCACGCGCCGGGTCGACGTCAGCGCTGTGCAAGCGCCTGTTCAAGGCGCGCCAGCGCGTCGCGGATGACGGCGCGCGGCGAGGCGAGGTTGAGGCGCATGTGGCCGCTGCCGCCGGTGCCGAAGGTCTTGCCCGGATTCAGGCCGAGGCCGGCGCCGATGAAGAAGTCGCGCAGTGCATCGTCGTCGAGCCCGAGGCCTCGGCAGTCCAGCCACAGCAGATAGGTGCCTTCCGGCGCCACCGGATGGATGCCGCGCAGGCGGTGGGTGACGGTGTCGATCACCTCATCGCGCGTGGTTTCAAGATAGTCCATCAGCGCGTCCAGCCACGGCCCGCCGTCGCGGTAGGCGGCTTCGAAGGCGGCGACGCTGAACGGGTTCGACGCGCTCACGTGCAGCGTGCCGAACACGCGCTCGACCGCGCGCCGCTCGGTGTCGTCGGCGATCAGCGCCGACAGGCCGAGGCCTGGCACGTTGAAGGTCTTGCTCGGCGCCACCGTGGTCAGCACGCGATCGCCCGGGCGCGCCAGCGTGGCGAGCGGCAGGTGACGCACGCCGGGGTAGGTGAGGTCGGCGTGGATTTCGTCCGACAGCACGACCAGTTCGTGCCGGCGGGCGATGGCCAGCAGGGTGTCCAGTTCTTCGTGCGACCACACGCGGCCGACCGGGTTGTGCGGCGAGCACAGCAGCAGCAGCTTCGATCCGGCGCGCGCGGCGCAGCCTTCGAGCTGATCGAAGTCCATGGTCCAGCGACCGTCGCGCTCGATCAGCGGGTTCTCGACCACGCGCCGCCCGGTGTCGCGGATGGCCGAGAAGAAGGGCGGGTAGACCGGCGGCTGCACGATGACGTTGTCGCCCGGCTTGGTGAACGCCTGCACCGCCGCATACAGCGTCGGCACCACACCCGGGCACATGTGGATGTGCTCGCGCGCGACGTTCCAGCCGTGGCGTGCGGCCAGCCAGCGTTCGAGCGCTTCGAAGGCGCCGTCGGGGTAGAGCGTGTAGCCATAGACCGGGTGACGCGCGCGTTCGGCCAGTGCGGCCACCACTGCCGGCGGCGCGGCGAAGTCCATGTCGGCCACCCACAGCGGGGTGACCTGCTCGGTGCCGAACACCGCGGCGCGGCCGTCGTGCTTGACGCTGGCCGTGCCGTCGCGCGGAATCGGCAGATCGAAGTCGAAAGAGGTACTCAGCGCACGCGCTCCCACAGCGTTACCTCGGCCAGCGTGTGCTGGTGCTTGCGGCGGGTTTCACGGATGACGAAGGGCACGTCGCGCGGCGCGCCCACCATGCGGAAGCGCTCGCCCAGCACGGCCTTGAGGCCGTCCAGCGTGGTCCAGCTTTCGCCGTCCTTCTTGAAGCCACCCAGCCAGTCCTCGCGCTTGGTGTGTTCTTCCAGCCAGGTGTAGGGCGAGGTGATCATCAGCAGTCCGCCGACGTTCAGCCGCTCGTGCACCGCCGCCAGGAAGGCCTTCGGGTCGTACAGCCGGTCGATCAGGTTGGCGGCGAGTATGAGGTCGTAGCCGGTGAGCACGCTCTTCAGATTGCAGGCGTCGCCCTGCATGAAATCGACCTTCCCGCGCACCGACTCCAGCCCCATGTCGGCCAGACGGCGCGTCTTGTACGACACCAGTTCGCCCTCGTCGACCAGCGTGTAGCGCAGCTCGCCCTGTTCGGCCAGATGCACGCCGGCGTTGATGAAGCGGGCGGAGAAATCGACGCCGGTCACGTGTTCGAAATGGCGGGCCAGTTCGAAGCTGGCGCGGCCGGTGGCGCAGCCGAGGTCGAGTGCGCGCCGCGCCGGTCGCTCACCCATTGCCTCGATGGCGATGGTCGCCAGCGCCTTCGGGAAATTCGGCACGCCGAAGTACTCGTCGCCGTAGTGGAACTCGGCGTACTCGGACAGCTGCCGGTCGCTTTCGTAGTAGACGTTCGGCGCGCTGGCCGGTGCATCGCTGATCACGTATCGGAACCCCGCGTGCTGGAAGAAATGACGGCGGAAAGCGTAGCGCGATGCGCGCGTTGCCTCGTTGCCGCAGGAAACCCACGCGCCGCCCTTCATCAGGTTGTGGCGCGCGTCGAAGGTGGGCGTCGAGAAATCATCGTAGATCGGATGCACGTCGAAGCCGGCGAAGGGGTAGATCGGCGTCTCGGTCCATTGCCAGACGTTGCCGACCAGGTCGAAGAAGTCGCCATGCGCGAAGCGATCGACCGGGCAGGATGAGGCCCAGTGATCGAGGTGCAGGTTGGCGGGTGCCTTGCTGTCTTCGGGCACTTCGGCGACACCGGCCACGTCGTACAGGCGGTACCACTCGTCCTCGGTCGGCAGCCGTACCGGGCGACCGGTCTTCGCCGCCTTCCATCTGCAGAAGGCGCGCGCCTCGTGGCAGTTGGTTTCGACCGGCCAGTTCCACGGCATCGGCACTTCTTCGAGCATCAGGCGCAACTGCCAGCCGTCCGTCGTGCGCCGCCAGAACTCGGGGTGATCGATGCCGGCCTGCAGCCGGAAGTCGCGCCAGCTCTTGCCTTCGTCGTCCCACCAGGCGTCGTTGCGGTAGCCGCCGTCATCGACGAAGTCGAGGAATTCGCGGTTGCTGACGACATGCCGGCTGGCTTCGAACGCGGCCACCGCGACTTCGCGCGTCTCGTACTCGTTGTCCCAGCCGTAGATCGGGTCGTCGCGGCGACGGCCCAGCTGCGTGACGCCGGCCGCCACCGGAACCAGGCCGTTTGCCGGCGGCTCGCCGCCGTCGCGACAGGGCGCCCAGGCCGGATGGGTGCGCACGAAGTCAAGCGGGCTCTGACGGATGAGCACCGACGAGGTTTCGAGATGGATGCGCTCGTGCTCGATGCCCATGATGATGCTCCACCACGGGTTGTCCCAGCTCACCGGCAGCGTGAGCGGCGCTTCGCCGATGACGCGGTCAACCAGACGCCGGACCTCGTTGCGGTAGTCGCGCACCGCCTGCACGCTCGGCCAGTCGTAGTTGGCCTCGTTCAGGTCGTCCCAGCTCATTTCATCGACGCCGACCGCGAACATCGATTCGAAGCGCGGGTTGATCCGCGCGTCGATCAGCCCGGCCAGCAGCAGCTTGTTCACGAAGAAGGTAGCGGTGTGGCCGAGATAGAAGATGAGCGGATGGCGCAGCGCGATCGGCTTGCGGTAGTAGGCCTCGTCGCAGGTGAGCACCTCGAACAGTTGTTCGTAGCGGCTGAAGGTGGCGTGGAAGTAGTCGCGCAGCGTCGCGCGCATCGCGTCCGGATCGGTCGCGTCGAGTCGCGGCGTGCGCAGGAAGAGCGTGTCCTGATGACTGTTCATGTTCTTGTTGTACTCCGGCAAATGCGGGGGTTGGAGGGTGTGCCGGTCGGCTGGGATCATGGGGCGATCATCCCGGTAAGCAGATGTTTCCGACGGCGATTGCGCGTGAGACGCGGCGCGGCGCCGGTAAGTTCAGACATTGTGCCGCGACTGGCGTGGCGTGCGCGTGTCACGCCGGCTCCGGCGCGAAGGCGGCGCTGTCGCCGCCGATTTCGTGCGCCAGCCAGTCCACCAGCAGTCGCGTCCGGCCGGGCAGCAGCCGGGCGTGCGGATAGACGATGCTGACCGGGCGCGGCGGCGGCTCGAAATCGCGCAGCACGACGCGCAGTTCGCCGCGCGCCAGTTGCGGCCTGACCTGGTAGCTCAGGAAAAGGCCGAAGCCGGCGCCCGCCGCGCAGGCGTCGACCGCGGGCGCGATGTGGTTGAACTCGAGGTTGCCGGCCACCGGCACGGTCATCGCGCGGCCATGAACGTGAAAGCTCCACGCGAAGCTGGAGGCGCCGGTAAAGCGGACACAGGGCGCGCCGCGCAGGGCGTCCGGGTGCTGCGGTTCGCCGTGCGCGGCGAGCAGGGCGGGGCTGGCGACGACGACGCGGCGGATGGTGCCGAGCGGGCGTGCGATCAGACCCGAATCGTCGAGCGCGCCGATGCGCACGCCGACATCGATGCTCTCCTCCAGCATGTTCACCACGCGGTCGTGCAGCAGCACGCGCAGCTTCACGCGCGGATGGCGCAGCGCGAAGCGGGTGACCGCCGGCGCGACATACATCTGGCCGAACTGCACCGGCGCGGTCAGCGTGATCGGGCCGGACGGCTCGCTCGCGCCTTCCTTCAGCGCGTCCTCGGCGTCCTGCACCGCCGACAGCACCTGGCGACAGCTTTCGAGATAGCTGCGGCCCTCGTCGGTCAGCGCGATGCGCCGCGTCGTGCGGTTCAGCAGACGCACGCCGAGGTGGGCTTCCAGCGCCGCCAGCGTGCGCACCACGGCGGGCAGCGAACAATCGAGCGCCCGCGCGGCCGCGGTCAGGCTGCCGTGCTCGGCGATGTCGACGAAGGTGCGCATGGCGCGGAGCGTATCCATGCGGCGATATTACTGCGCAAAGTGGAGGAGTGTTATCCGTATCGCCCCATTTATTGCCGGGTGTGGATTGCGGATACTGCATCACGTCGTCACCCGACGCCCAACCCCACACAAGGAGCCTGCAATGACGCTGACCGCCACCCTCCGCCCGGATGCCCCCATCGTGCTGCACGGCTTCAAGCTGTCCGGCCACAGTCACCGCGTCGAACTGTTCCTCGAACTGCTCGGCCTGCCTTACGAATTCCGCCAGGTCGATCTGGCCGGCGGCGAACAGAAGACGCCGGCCTTTCTGGCGAAGAACTGCTTCGGCCAGGTGCCGGTGATCGAGGACGGCGCCACCGTCGTCGCCGATTCCAACGCCATCCTGGTCTACCTCGCGCAGCGCTACGCGCCGGGCCGCTGGCTGCCGCAGGACCCGGCCGGCCAGGCCGAGGTGCAGCGCTGGCTCACGGTGGCGGCCGGCCCGGTCGCCTTCGGACCGGCGGCGGCACGGCTGGTGACGCTGTTCCGCGCGCAGTTCGACACGCAGGAGGTGATCGCCCGCGCGCACCGGCTGCTCGCCGTGATGGAGGGCGAACTGACCAGACGGGACTGGCTCGTCGGCACGGCGCCGACGCTGGCCGACGTCGCCGTATACAGCTATGTGGCGCATGCGCCGGAAGGCAATGTGTCGCTCGACGACTACCCGAAGGTGCGCGCCTGGCTGGGCCGCGTCGAGGCGCTGCCCGGCTTCGTCGCGATGCCGGCAAGCAAGGTCGGCCTGCGCGCCTGATCGCCATGAGAAGCGCTGGCGACCCCTTCCACGACGGCGAGCGCGCGCTGCAGGCGCGTGCCGGCATGCAGCAGCGCATGGCCGAGATCGGCGCGCGCGTCATCCGCGATTACATGCCGGAGCAGCACCGCGACTTCTTCGCGCTGCTGCCTTTCCTGGTGGTCGGCAGCGTCGATCAGGCGGGGCAGTCCTGGGCATCGGTGCTGCACGGCCCGCCGGGCTTCGTGCGGTCGACCGATCCGCGCAGCTTGCACGTCGATGCGCGGCCGCCGGCCGGCAGTCCGCTGGCGGCGCATCTGCGCGACGGCGCCGCGCTCGGTCTGCTCGGCATCCAGCCGCACACGCGGCGGCGCAACCGGATGAACGGTCGCGTCGCCCGCGTCGGTGAGGCCGGCTTCGACGTCGAGGTAGAGCAGAGCTTCGGCAACTGCCCGAAATACATCCGCACGCGTGAGGCCTTCTACTTCGACGAGGGCGCGTCCGGTGCGCCGCAGCCGCTCGCCGCGCTGGACGACGCCGCGCGCGCGCTGATCGCGGGTGCCGACACGCTGTTCATCGCCAGCGCGCATGCCGATGGCGTCGATGTGTCGCACCGCGGCGGCGAGCCGGGCTTCGTGTCGATCGGCGCAGGCGATGTGCTCACCTTGCCCGACTACGCCGGCAACCTCTTCTTCAACACGCTCGGCAACCTGCTGCTGGAACCGCGCGCCGGCCTGCTGTTCATCGACTTCGACAGCGGCGACCTGCTGCACGTGAGTGCGCGTGCCGAGATCGTGTGGGACGGCGACGAGGTCGATGCCCACCCGGGGGCGCAGCGGCTGCTCAGGCTGACCGTGACCGGCGCGCTGCGCGTGCCGCGCGGCCTGCCGCTGGAGTGGTCTATGAGCGCCGATCAGGCGTAGCAACGCTATGGAGGCGCAAAGCTTGGTGGGAGCGAGCTTGCTCGCGATTGCGCCCCGGATCGAAGCCGGCGATCTGCAAAGGCCGCATCGCGACCGGAGGTCGCTCCCACAAAAGTTGCGCCCGCACGTCATCGGAGCGGGTTTTCGTGGGAGCGAGCTTGCTCGCGATTGCGCCCCGGATCGAAGCCGGCGACCTGCAAAGGCCGCATCGCGACCAGAGGTCGCTCCCACAAAAGTTGCGCCCGCACGTCATCGGAGCGGGTTTTCGTGGGAGCGAGCTTGCTCGCGATTGCGCCCCGGATCGAAGCCGGCGACCTGCAACGGCCACATCGCGACCGGAGGTCGCTCCCACAAAAGTTGCGCCCGCACGTCATCGGAGCGGGTTTTCGTGGGAGGGAGCCTGCTCGCGATTGCGCCCCGGATCGAAGCGGGCGATCTGCAAAGGCCGCATCGCGACCGGAGGTCGCTCCCACAAAAGTTGCGCCCGCACGTCATCGGAGCGGGTTTTCGTGGGAGCGAGCTTGCTCGCGATTGCGCCCCGGATCGAAGCCGGCGAC
>JAVEVQ010000043.1:20020-26564 GCA_034004945.1 Methyloversatilis sp.
GGCGATCTGCAAAGGCCGCATCGCGACCGGAGGTCGCTCCCACAAAAGTTGCGCCCGCACGTCATCGGAGCGGGTTTTCGTGGGAGCGAGCTTGCTCGCGATTGCGCCCCGGATCGAAGCCGGCGACCTGCAAAGGCCGCATCGCGACCAGAGGTCGCTCCCACGAGGATCGCTCCCTGTTCGCCGCCGGAGCAGGTTTCTGCGGGAGCGAGCTTGCTCGCGATTGCGGCCCGGATCGAAGCCGGCGATCTGCAAAGGCCGCATCGCGACCGGAGGTCGCTCCCACAAAAGTTGCGCCCGCACGTCATCGGAGCGGGTTTTCGTGGGAGCGAGCTTGCTCGCGATTGCGCCCCGGATCGAAGCGGGCGATCTGCAAAGGCCGCATCGCGACCGGAGGTCGCTCCCACGAGGATCGCTCCCTGTTCGCCGCCGGAGCAGGCTTCTGTGGGACGGGTCTTCTGACCCCGACGGCGGCGAGGGCACGGCGCCGGTCGCGCTAGCTTGCGGCCCCCAGCGTCCGCGCCGCGCCGAGCACGGCCTGCGCATCGGTGCGGGCGGCATCCAGACGGCGTGACAGCGGGTCGGACGCGGGCGCGGACCGATCACCTGCCGGACTGGCGGCGAGCAGCGCGCCCAGTTCGCGTCGCGCGGCGGCGAGCCGCTCCTCGACGTTCGATGCATCCGGCCGCGCGCTCAGCCGGCGCGCGGCGGCGATGTGGGCGAGCAGCAGATAGCCGCGCGTGGTGAGCACGTTCAGCGTGGCCAGCGGCTGCTGCTGCGAGGCCGGCTCGTCGCGCATGCGCACGACGGCGTCGGACAGCGCGCCGAGCGCTTCCTGCACGTGGCGGCGGGCGAGCCGGTAGTGCATGTCGCGGGTGTCCGGGGTCAGCGCCAGTTCGACGTATTCGCGCAGCGCGCAGAGCAGGCGGGCGGCCAGCGCGGTCACGCTGTCGCGCTCCCAGCTCGGCAGCACGCGGCTGAATGCCCAGGCGACGGCAACGCCGACGACGGTGTCGAAGAAGCGCTCGGAAATGTGGAAGCTGCCGGGCGCGATCAGGTGCAGCTGCAGCAGCGCCATCACGCAGGCGGCGGTGACGGTGACGCGGTAGCGCACGGTGATGAAGGCGTGCGCGATGCCGATGCAGACGAACACGATGCCCAGCAGCACCGCCGGCGCCGACACCAGATGCAGGATGAGCGCCACGAACAGGCAGCCCAGCGCATTGCCGATCATGCGGTCGGTCTGGCGCTGGCGCGTCTGGCTGAAGCTGGCGCGCATGACCAGCGACACGGTCAGCAGTATCCAGTAGCCATGCCCGGCCCAGGGCAGCCAGCGCGACAGCGCGAGGGCCACGGCCATCGCCAGCGTGAGCCGCAGCGCGTAGCGCAGCACCGGCGAAGCCAGCCTGAACTCGTCGCGCAGCGCGCGCGGCGCGAAGCTGGAGCGCGACAGGAAGCGGCTCATGTCCTCGTCGTCGACCTGCGCCGGCTCGCGCAGCGCACGGTCGACGCGGCGCAGGCCGTCGATGGCGCCGAGCAGCTTGCGGCGACCCGCTTCCAGCACGGCGATGGCGGCGCTGCGGTCCAGCGCCGGATCGGCCGACAGCGCGGCGACCTCACGCTCCAGCGCCGGACGCGTGTTGCGGTAGGGCGTGTCGTCGAGCACCGGGCGGCTGCCCGACAGGCCACCGTGGGCGAGGCGCAGCACGTCGTCGGCCGCGGCGTGCGTCATCGCCGCCAGCAGGCGCATGACGCGGTGATCGCCGAAGGCCTCGCGCAGCGGCGCGTAGTCGCCCTGGCTGGCCAGCACCGCCTCGTGCGCGTCGATCAGCGCCAGCAGGCCGTTGGTCAGCGCCTGCTGTTCCGGCGTGCAGCGGTCGACGAACACGAAATCGCGCGCCGTCTGCAGTCGCTCGGCGAACGCGGCCTGCCGGCGCACCAGTTCGGCATAGACTTCGTCGAGGTCATTGGCCGCGTTGAACAGTGCTGCCTTGCCGCGCACGTAGTCGGCGAAGGCATACAGCGCGTCGACCACGGCGCGGCGGCGCATCGCCGTGTCGGTCAGACGCGCCAGCAGCAGCGCGTACAGCAGATAGCAGAGGCCGCCGGCGAACTGCTGCGCCAGATGCAGGGCCTGCTCGCGCGGCGGCAGATCGGGCTGGGCCATCGTGAAGGCCATCGTCATCATCATGCCGTAGCCCAGCGGCAGGCCGGGCTTGCCCCAGGCGGTGACCATGCCCGAGGCGAAGGCGATGAACAGGATCGCGGCGGCGAGCAGGGGCAGCGTGTCGTGGCTGCTCAGTATCAGCAGCGCGACCACCGGCATCTGGATCAGGTTGGCCAGCAGCAGCGGCAGCTTGTTGCGGCGCGGCGCCGGGATGTCGGTCAGGCTCACCACCAGCGCGCCGGCGGCCATTGCGATGGCCACCCGGGTGTCGGCCACGGCCCAGGCGAGCAGGGCGACCAGCGCCACACCGAGCGAGCAGCCGACGCCGCTCAGCGCGTGGTGATTGCGCAGCTGCCGGGCCAGCAGCGGGTGGCGGGTGATGCGGTGGGCGAAGCGACGCAGCATGGATCGGCGGGCGGGGGTTCCGTTCAGCCGCGGTCGCGGCAGCGCTCCATCGCGAACTTCATCAGCGCGGCGCTGCTGTCCAGTTCGAACTTGCGCTTGATGTTGATGCGGTGGCTTTCGACCGTGCGCACCGACAGGTCGAGCCGGGCGGCGATTTCCTTGTTGCCCAGGCCGTCGGCGATCAGGTCGAGCACGTCGCGCTCGCGCGGCGTCAGTTCGGGCTCGGGCAGGCTGGCGCTGACCAGCGCGTCGGCCACGCGCGCGCTGAACCAGCGCTGGCCGGCGCAGACCGCGTCGATGGCGGCGATGATTTCCGCCGACGGGCTGTCCTTCAGCACATAGCCACGCGCACCGGCGCGGAAGGCCTCGATCACGTACTGCGGCTCGTCGTGCATGGTGAGCATGATCACCTTCAGTCCAGGTGCGTCCTGCTGCAGCCGGCGCGTCAGTTCGATGCCGTGGATGTCGCGCATCGAAATGTCCATCAGTACGCAGTCCGGCGCGTGCAGGCGCACCGCGTCGAGCGCTTCGGCGGCATTGCCGGCTTCGGCGGCGACGGTGAAGCGGTCCACGGTCTCCAGCCGCGCGCGCAGGCCATCGCGCACCAGCGGGTGATCGTCGACGAGCAGCAGGCGGAGCGGTGCGGTCATGGTGCGCAGGGAGTCAGGCGACGGGCAGGCGGGCGGACAGCAGGGTACCGGAGCTGCCGGAAGAAAGGTCGAAGCGGCCGCCGAGTGCCTCGACCCGCTCGCGCATGCTGCTCAGCCCGAGCCCGCGCTGCGGCGACGCCGACACCGCCTCGACGTCGAAACCGCGACCGTCGTCGCGCACGCTGAGCACGATGGCGCCCGGCTCGCGGCCGAGCCGCAGCTCGACCCGGCTGGCGCGCGCGTGGCGCTCGATATTGTTCAGCGCCTCCTGCAGCAGCCGGAACAGCGCGGTACCGGCGTCGCCCGGCGCGACGATGTCGGCGTCAGCCTGCATGTCGACGGTGACGCCGCTGCGCTGCGCGAATTCGTCCGCCACCTGCTTCATCGCCGGCACCAGTCCGAGGGTGTCCAGCATGGTCGGGCGCAGGCCGTGCGAAATGCGCCGCACGTCGCCCAGCACCTCCTCGACGCCGGCCACGCCGCGGGCGAGGGTGCGACGGGCGGCGTCGAGCGCGTCGGCGGCCGGCTGTTCGAGGCGCGCCTGCGCCGATTCGAGCAGAAACTTGACCGATACCAGGCTCTGGCTGACGCCGTCGTGCAGTTCGCCGGCCACGCGCGACCGCTCGTTCTCCTGCGAGCGCACGACCTGGCGCGCCAGTTCGCGCATTTTCAGTTCGGCGTCGCGCCGGTCCGACACGTTCAGCGCCAGCCCGGCCAGCGCGACCAGCAGCGTCGCCACCACCGCGATGCCGGCGATCACGCCCATGGTGTTGCGGATGGCGACGCGCGCCTGGCGGTCGATGCGTTCGCGCGCGGCGACGATGTCGTCGGTGTACAGGCCGGTGCCGATCATCCACCCCCACTTCGGCACGGTGGCGACATAGCCCAGCTTGTTCTCGATGCGGCCGGTGGAGGGGCGCTGCCAGATGAAATCGACGAAGCCGCCGCCCTCGCGCGCACGCGACAGCAGGTTCTGTATGGTCGGCCGGCCCTGCGGGTCGCGCAGTTCCCACAGGTTCTGACCCACCAGGTCGGGCTGGCGCGGATGCATCAGCACGTGACCCGACAGGTCATAGACGAAGAAATAGCCGTCGTTGCCGAATTCCAGCTGGCGCAGCACGCGCAGCGCCTCGTCGCGCGCCGCCGCTTCGTCGCGCGCGGTCAGGTGGGCGATGCTGGCCAGCGCCAGCGTCACGTAGTTCTGCAACTCGTGCCGGCGTGAATCCATCAGCGCCGGTTCGACGATGGCGTGCTCGGCATCGGTCAGCGCCTGCGACTGCAGCTTCACTACCGCCGCCACCGCCGCGATGGCGAGCAGCAGCGGCACGATGGCCAGCAGCACGAATTTGAGGCGTAGTTGCATGGGGCAGGGCGGAGGGCGGAAGCGGAATGATACGGCCTGCGCAGCGCATGAAATGAGCGGCTCTCCGATTGCGTTGGAGCGGGAAGGGGCGAGAAGGGGCGAGCGTCTCCCCGGTCACCGCCGCTGTCGGGGTCGGAAGACCCCTCCCGCAGAATCCCGGCTCCGACCCCAGGTCGGGCGCGATCCCTGTGGGAGCGGCCTTGGCCGCGACAGGTCCGCTGCAATCCGCAGGCGTCGATACAGGCCGCTGTCGGGGTCAAGACCCCTCCCACAAAACCCCGACTCCGGCCGGACATCGGGCGCAGTCCCCTCACACAGAACACACCGCTCCCCCGACAGAACTACCCGCAACACACCCGCCCCCGGGTTTTCCCCTACGTGCTTTCACGGACCCGGCCTGCGTAATGCCCCCGATGCGGCAGGTCTTGTATGAAAACCATACTCCCTGCAGACCGCAAAGAGGCGGTCGGCCGGCCGGGTTCACCGGTCGCATCGAGAGGAGACACATGAACAACCTTCTACCCAAACTGGGCTGGGCGGCCTTCTCGCTGCTCGGTGCCGCGTCGCTGGGCGTGGTCGCACTGTCGCGCGGTGAAACGATCAGCGCGCTGTGGATCGTGCTGGCGGCGATATCGGTGTACTTCATTGCCTACCGCTTCTACGCCCGCTTCATCGCCTACCGCGTACTCGAAGTCGACGGCAAGCGCATCACCCCGGCCTGGGCCAAGAACGACGGCCTCGACTACGTGCCCACCAACCGCAACATCCTGTTCGGCCACCACTTCGCCGCCATCGCCGGCGCCGGACCGCTGGTCGGGCCGGTGCTCGCGGCGCAGATGGGCTATCTGCCGGGCATGCTGTGGATTCTCGCCGGCGTCGTGTTCGCCGGCGCGGTGCAGGATTTCATCGTGCTGTTCATCTCGACCCGTCGCGACGGCCGCTCGCTGGGCGACCTGATCAAGTCGGAACTGGGCGAGGTGCCGGGCGTGATCGCGCTGTTCGGCGCCTTCATGATCATGGTCATCATCCTCGCCGTGCTGGCGCTCATCGTCGTCAAGGCGCTGGCGCATTCGCCGTGGGGCACCTTCACCGTGGCGGCGACCATCCCGATCGCCATCCTGATGGGCGTGTACACGCGCTACATCCGCCCGGGCAAGATCGGCGAGATTTCCGTGGTCGGCTTCCTGCTGCTGATGGCGGCCATCGTGGTCGGTGGCTGGGTCGCGGCCGATCCGGTGTGGGGGCCGATGTTCACCTTCGACGGCACCGAACTGACCTGGATGCTGATCGGCTACGGTTTCGTCGCATCGGTGCTGCCGGTGTGGCTGCTGCTGGCGCCGCGCGACTACCTGTCCACCTTCCTGAAGATCGGCACCATCGTCGGTCTGGCGTTGGGCATCTTCATCGTCGCACCGCAGCTGCAGATGCCGGCGATCACCCAGTTCATCGACGGCAGCGGCCCGGTGTGGTCGGGCAACCTGTTCCCCTTCCTCTTCATCACCATCGCCTGTGGCGCCGTGTCCGGCTTCCATGCGCTGATCTCTTCGGGCACCACGCCCAAGCTGCTGGACCGCGAAACCGACGCGCCGCTGATCGGCTATGGCGGCATGCTGATGGAGTCCTTCGTCGCCATCATGGCGCTGGTCGCCGCCTCGGTCATCGATCCGGGCGTGTATTTCGCGATGAACAGCCCGGCGGCGCTGATCGGCAAGACCGCGCAGGAAGCGGCCACCGTCATTTCGCAGTGGGGCTTCGTGGTGACGCCGGAAGTGCTGACGCAGACCGCGGCCGACGTCGGCGAATCGACCATCATTTCGCGCGCCGGCGGCGCACCGACGCTGGCCGTCGGCATGGCGCACATCCTGCATCAGGTGATCGGCGGGCAGGGCATGATGGCCTTCTGGTACCACTTCGCCATCCTGTTCGAGGCGCTGTTCATCCTGACCGCGGTCGATGCGG
>JAVEVQ010000044.1:0-26540 GCA_034004945.1 Methyloversatilis sp.
TCAATCTGTGGCTGGAGCGCAAGCTGCGCGACGCCGGCGTGCCGGCCATCCACTACGTGAGTCCGTCGATCTGGGCCTGGCGCGGCGGCCGCATCAAGGGCATTGCGCGCAGCGTGTCGCGCGTGCTCTGCCTGTTCCCGTTCGAGCCGGCGATCTACGAAAAGGCGGGCGTGCCGGTGAGCTATGTAGGTCATCCCTTTGCCGACGAGATTTCGCCCGAGCCGCAGCGCTTTGCCGCCCGCGAGCGTCTGGCGATTCCGGTCGATGCGCGCATCGTGGCCCTGCTGCCGGGCAGCCGGCAGTCGGAACTGCAGTACAACGCGCACGCCTGGATCGGTGCCGCCAAACTGCTGTACGAGCGCCATCCGGATATCCGCTTCCTGGTGCCGCTGACCACGCGCGAAACGCGCACCCAGTTCGAGCAGGCGCTGTGGGACTGTCAGGCGACCGAGTTGCCGGTGTCCATCCTGTTCGGCCACGCGCGCGACGCGCTGATGGCCTGCGACGTGGCGCTGGTGGCCAGTGGTACGGCCACGCTGGAAGCGGCCCTGTGCCGTGCGCCGCACGTCGTGGCCTACCGCATCCACGCGCTCAGTTACCGCATCATGAAGCGCATGGCCTACCAGCCCTGGGTCGGCCTGCCCAACATCCTGGCCGGGCGCAGCATCGTGCCCGAACTGCTGCAGCACGACGCCACGCCGGAAAAGCTCGCCGACGCGCTCGACGCGCTGCTCGGCGACGCGGTGGCGCGGGCGGCGCAGATCGACGAATTCGAGCGCATCCATTTCACGCTGCGCCAGGGCACGGCGGCGCGCGCCGCGGCGGCCATCCTGCCGCATCTGCCGCGCGCATGAAGATCGCCGGCGTCGACGAGGCCGGCCGGGGCCCGCTGTGCGGCCCGGTCTATGCCGCCGCCGTCATCCTCGACCCGGCGCGGCCGATCGACGGTCTGAACGACTCGAAGAAGCTGTCGGAAAAGAAGCGCGAGGCGCTGGCGCCGCTGATCCGCGAGCGCGCGCTGGCGTGGGCGGTCGGCATCGCGACGGTGGAGGAGATCGACCGCCTGAACATCCTGCACGCGACCATGCTGGCGATGCGTCGCGCGGTCGAAGGCCTTGCCGTGCCGCCCGATCAGGTGCTGATCGACGGCAACCGCGTGCCGCCCGGCCTCACCATGCCGGCGCGCGCCATCGTCGGCGGCGATGCATCGGAAGCGGCGATCTCGGCCGCCTCCATCCTGGCCAAGACCGGCCGCGATCACGAAATGCTGGCGCTGGCGGCGCTTTATCCGCAGTACGGCATCGCCAGGCACAAGGGCTATCCGACCGCCGAGCACCTGGCCGCATTGCGCATCCACGGCCCGTCACCGATACACCGTCGCAGCTTTGCGCCGGTGGCGCAAAGCGCACTGGATTTCGGCGCACCCGACTGAACGCATCCGGCTCAGCTTGAGCCAGTTCAAGCCCGCTGTTACCGCGCTCGTCTAGCATGTACGGCATGTACTGCCACGCACACCCGCAATGAATCCATTCGGCTGGCTCAACGACCAGTTGCTGCGCATGCAGTGGCTGTCCGATCTGGTACGCGCGCTGGTCGAGCAGGGCATGGGACTGCCGATGAGCGGGCGCGTCGGCGCAAGCGTGCATTTCTTCATCTACGATACGCTGAAGATATTCATCCTGCTGTCGCTGCTGATCTTCGGCATTTCATACGTGCAGAGCCATTTCCCGCCCGAACGCACGCGCCGCATCCTGGGGCGTTTCACCGGGCTGCGCGGCAATGTGCTGGCGGCTCTGCTCGGCACCGTCACGCCCTTCTGTTCCTGTTCGTCGATTCCGCTGTTCATCGGCTTCACCAGCGCCGGGCTGCCGATAGGCGTCACGTTCTCTTTCCTGATCTCGTCGCCGCTGGTCGATCTGGCCTCGGTCATCCTGCTGGCGAGCATCTTCAACTGGCCCATCGCCATCGCCTACGTTACGGTCGGCGTCGTGCTGGCGGTGATCGGTGGCTCCTTGATCAGCCGAGCGCGGATGGAGCGCCACATCGAGCCCTTCGTGTTCAACAGCCCGGTCATGGTCGGCGACGACGGCGTGCCAGACGTGCGCGAGCGCTTGCGCTTCGCCCGCGACCAGGTGCGCGACATCGTGCGCCGCGTCTGGCTCTACATCCTGATCGGTGTCGGCATCGGCGCGGCCATCCACAACTGGATACCGGAGAGCCTGATCAACGGGCTGCTCGGTCAGGACAAGCCGTGGTCGGTGCCGCTGGCGACGCTGGTCGGCGTACCGATGTATGCCGACATCTTCGGCACGCTGCCGATCGCCGAAGCGCTGGTGGCGCGCGGCGTCGGGCTGGGTACGGCGCTGGCCTTCATGATGTCGGTCACCGCGCTGTCGCTGCCGTCCATCATCATGCTCAAGCGCGTCGTCCGCACGCCGCTGCTGTCCGTGTTCGTCGCCATCGTGGCCGGCGGCATCGTGCTGATCGGCTATCTGTTCAATGCCTTTGCGGGCGCATTCGCCTGAGGGAAGAGGAGGGGGTTCGACATGATCATCAAGATACTGGGCAGCGGTTGCCGCAAGTGCATCGAACTGGCCGACAACACACGCAAGGCGCTGGCCGAGCGCGGTCAGCAGGCGGACATCGTCAAGGTGACCGATTTCGTCGATATCGCCGCCTACGGCGTCATGTCGACGCCGGCACTGGTGATCGACGAGAAGCTGGTGTCCGCCGGCAAGGTATTGAGCGCGCAGGAAATCGGCGAACTGCTGGGCAAGGCTGGCTGAACGCCTCAGTCCGGCGGGTCCAGATGCACGGCCAGCCACACCGATGGCGTGGCGGGATCGGTGCGGTCGACGCGGTGGCGGCGGCGTGCCTCGATGAATATCCAGTCGCCGGGGCGCAGTTCGCGGCCCGCGGCCTCGTCCTCGAAGCGCAGTGTCGCCGTGCCGCTCAGCAGCGCCACCCATTCGTCGCCCGGCTGGTCGTACCAGAAGCCGGGGGGGCTGCTCTGGCCGGTCGACACGATGCGTTCGATGCGCACGCCGCGCTGCGCACACAGGGTTTCGAACAGCTCGTCCGGTCGCGTCGAGGCCGGCAGCCCAGCGAACAGATTGCCGTTCACTAACGCTCATCCTCCAGCAGTTCGGTGTCTTCGTGCGCATAGGCCGGGCTGCAGCAGCACAGGATGACCAGCGCCTCGCTGCCGGTCACCTCGATGCAGTGCCGGGTGCCGGGCGGAATGAGCACGGTGTCGCCGACCGTCACGTCGAAGCGGTCATCGCCCAACGTCATGCGGCCGCGGCCGGCGGTCACGTGATACAGCTCCTCGGTCACCCGGTGCCGGTGCAGCACGGTGCGCGTGCCGGCCGGCACGGTCGCTTCGGCCAGGCTCTGCGCCCGTCCTCCGTGCTGTGCCGGATGCATCAGTTCGCGGATCAGCGAGCCGTCCTTGGTCACGTAGGCGGCAATGTCGTCGTAGCGGGTCTTCATATCGGTGCGGGGCACAGGGGCGGAGCGCCAGCGTAGTCGAAAGTCCGCGATGCTTGCATCGATTCAACAGTTCAAATATCTTTGAACTATGAAAGAACAGGACACCATCCGCGCGCTGGCCGCACTGGCCCACGAAATCCGGTTGCGCGTGTTCCGCGCGCTGGTCGTCGCCGGCCCGGAGGGCATGACGCCCGGCGCGCTCGGCGAGGCGCTGTCGGTGGCGCCGACCACGCTGTCCTTCCATCTGAAAGAACTGACCCAGGCCGGCCTGCTGCTGCAGTCGCGCGACGGGCGACACCTGATCTATCGCGCCGACTACGCCCGCATGGGCGCCCTGATGGCCTATCTCACCGAAAACTGCTGCCGCGGCACACCCTGTGTCGAGGCCGCACCTTCCTGCACGAACTGCTGACCGGAGAACCGCAATGAAGCGCTTTCACGTCCATCTGCACGTCGACGACCTGGCGAAGAGCATCGCCTTCTACAACAGGCTGTTCGACGCCCAACCGGCGCGCACCGAAGCCGACTACGCGAAGTGGATGCTGGAGGACCCGCCGGTCAATTTCGCCATCTCGACCCGCGGCAGCAAGCCGGGCATCGACCACCTGGGCATACAGACCGACGATCCGGCCGAACTGGCGGCGATGAAGTCGCGTGCCGAAGCGGCCGACATGGCGCTGCTCGACGAAGGTGAAACCACCTGCTGTTACGCGCGCAGCGAGAAGCACTGGGTGACCGACCCGCAAGGCATCGCCTGGGAGCACTTCCATACGCTGGCCGACATTCCGGTGTTCAACGAAGCGGCCAGCGGCGGCGCGGCCTGCTGTGCGCCCGAAGCGCCGGTCACCCGCGGCAAGCCGTTGAACATCGGAGTGAAGACCTCCGGTTCGGGCTGCTGCTGACATGGCGCGTCCGCTCAACGTGCTGTTTCTGTGCACCCACAATTCGGCGCGCAGCGTGCTCGCCGAGTGCCTGCTCAACCACCTGGGCGGCGGGCGCTTTCGCGGGTTTTCGGCCGGCAGCCAGCCGAGCGGTCGGGTGAATCCGTTCGCGCTGCAGGCGCTGGCGGAGCAGGGCATCGATACGACGGGCGTGCGCAGCAAGGCCTGGGACGAATTCGCCGCGCCCGGTGCGCCGGCAATGGATCTGATCATCACCGTGTGCGACAGCGCCGCCGGCGAAACCTGTCCGGTGTGGCCGGGCCATCCGGCCACCGCACACTGGGGCTATGCCGATCCCTCGGCGACCACCGGCAGCGATGCGGCGAAGCTGAGCGCCTTCCGCGACACGCTGGCGCTGATCCGCCGTCGGCTCGAAATCCTGGTCGCGATGCCGGACGAGCGCCTGCAGGCGCTGTCGCTGCAGCAGACCGCACGCGATCTGGCGACACACTGAAGGCCGCACACCGAGGTTTTTCCATGGGACTGTTCGAACGCTGGCTCACCCTCTGGGTGGGCCTGGCCATCGCCGCCGGTGTCGCGCTGGGCCTGGTCGCGCCCTCCGCCTTTGCGGCGGTCGCGGCGCTGGAACTGGCGCACGTCAATCTGGTGGTGGCCGTGCTCATCTGGATCATGATCTACCCTATGATGATCCAGATCGATTTCGCCGCCGTGCGCGACGTTGGTCGCCGGCCGCAGGGGCTCATCCTGACGCTGGTGGTGAACTGGCTGATCAAGCCGTTCACGATGGCTGCACTGGGCGTGCTGTTCTTCCAGCACCTGTTTGCGCCCTGGGTCGATCCGCAATCGGCGTCGGAGTACATCGCCGGCATGATCCTGCTCGGCGTCGCGCCGTGTACCGCGATGGTGTTCGTCTGGAGCCAGCTCACCCGCGGTGATCCCAACTACACGCTGGTGCAGGTGTCGGTAAACGACCTGGTCATGGTGTTCGCCTTCGCGCCGATCGCCGCTTTCCTGCTGGGCGTGACCGACGTGGCCGTGCCGTGGGAAACGCTGCTGCTGTCCACCGCGCTCTACGTCGTGCTGCCGCTGATCGCCGGCGTGCTGACCCGCCGTGCGCTGGGCAATGTCGCCGCACTGGCCGGCTTCGTCGCGCGGCTCAAGCCCTGGTCCATCGTCGGCCTGCTGGCGACCGTCGTGCTGCTGTTCGGCTTCCAGGCCGAAACCATCGTCGCCCAGCCTTTCGTGATCGCGCTGATCGCCGTGCCGCTGGTGCTGCAGACCTACGGCATCTTCGCCATCGCCTTCGTCGCCGCACGGATGATGAAGCTGCCGTATCCGGTGGCCGCACCGGCCTGCCTGATCGGCACGTCGAACTTCTTCGAACTTGCGGTCGCCGTCGCGATCTCCCTGTTCGGATTGCATTCGGGCGCGGCGCTGGCTACCGTGGTCGGCGTGCTGGTCGAGGTGCCGGTCATGCTGTCGCTGGTCGCCTTCACGCGACGCAGCGCGCATCTTTTTCCGGATTCCGCTGAACTTTTTTAGATCAAGTCTAAACAAAGAGGCAGTTTCGCAATATCATTGCGACTTTCACCCCCCACCAACAGAAGAGGATCTCGATATGAGCATCATCAACAGCACCGTCCAGCCCTTCAAGGCCAACGCTTTCCACAACGGCAAGTTCATCACCGTGACCGACGAGAGCCTGAAGGGCAAGTGGTCGGTGATCGTGTTCATGCCGGCAGCCTTCACCTTCAACTGCCCGACCGAAGTCGAGGATGCGGCCAACAACTACGCCGAATTCCAGAAGGCCGGCGCAGAAGTCTACATCGTCACCACCGACACCCATTTCTCGCACAAGGTGTGGCACGAAACCTCGCCGGCCGTCGGCAAGGCCCAGTTCCCGCTGGTTGGCGACCCGACCCACCAGCTGACCCGCGCGTTCGACGTGCATATCGATGAAGAAGGCCTGGCGCTGCGCGGCACCTTCATCATCAACCCGGAAGGTCAGATCAAGACCGCCGAAGTCCACGACAACGCGATCGCCCGCGACATGAACGAAACCCTGCGCAAGCTGAAGGCTGCCCAGTTCGTCGCCAGCCACCCCGGCCAGGTCTGCCCGGCCAAGTGGAAGGAAGGCGCTGAAACCCTGACCCCGTCGCTCGACCTGGTCGGCAAGATCTAAGCGTACGCACGCTTCGCAGCAGCGCCCGGGTCAGGTGCAAGGGTGTGTTCTCGAGCGGTTTGAGAACATGTCCTGACGGCGCCCGGCCCGGGCGTATTGTTTTCCGCATCATCCGTTTCGAAAGCCGAGCACACCATGCTGGACGACACCCTCAAGGCCCAGTTGAAGGCCTACCTCGAAAAGCTGCAGCACCCGATCGAACTGACGGCCGCGCTGGATGACAGTGCCGCTGCAGGCGAACTGCAGGGTCTGCTGTCCGATATCGCCGAACTGTCGGACAAGATCACGGTGAGCGAAGAGCGGGGCAGTGCCGTTCGCACGCCGTCGTTCGCGATCAACCGCAAGGGCGGCAACATGTCGCTGCGCTTCGCGGCGATTCCGCTCGGCCATGAATTCACCTCGCTGGTGCTCGCGCTGCTGCAGGCCGGTGGCCACCCGCCGCGGGTGTCGGACGAGATGATCGAACAGATCAAGGCACTGGATGGCGACTACAGCTTCGAAGTGTTCATGTCGCTGTCCTGCCACAACTGCCCGGACGTGGTGCAGGCGCTGAACCTGATGGCGGTGCTGAATCCGCGCGTCAAGGTCGTCACCATCGACGGTGCGCTGTACCAGAAGGAAGTCGAAGAGCGCCAGGTGATGGCGGTGCCGATGGTGTTCCTGAACGGCGAACCGTTCGGTGCCGGCCGCATGACGCTCGAAGAGATCGTCGGCAAGGTCGATACCGGCGCCGCGAAGCGCGACGCCGAGAAGATGAACGCCAAGGCGCCGTTCGACGTGCTGGTGGTCGGCGGTGGTCCGGCCGGTTCCGCGGCGGCGATCTACGCCGCGCGCAAGGGCATCCGCACTGGCGTCGTCGCCGAGCGCTTCGGCGGTCAGCTGATGGACACGCTGGGCATCGAGAACTTCATTTCGGTCAAGGAGACCGAAGGCCCCAAGCTCGCCGCCGCGCTCGAAGAGCACGTGAAGAGCTACGACGTCGACGTGATGGCGCTGCAGCGGGTCGACAAGCTCATTCCCGCGGCCGAGTCGGCCGATGGCCTGATCACGCTGCAGCTGTCCAATGGCGGCCAGCTCAAGTCGCGTTCGGTCATTCTGGCGACCGGCGCGCGCTGGCGTGAAATGAACGTGCCGGGCGAACGCGAGTACCGCAACAAGGGTGTGGCCTACTGCCCGCACTGCGACGGTCCGCTGTTCAAGGGCAAGCGCGTGGCGGTGATCGGCGGCGGCAACTCGGGCGTCGAGGCGGCCATCGATCTGGCCGGCATCGTCGGCCACGTGACCCTGCTGGAGTTCGACAAGCAGATGCGTGCCGATGCGGTGCTGCAGCGCAAGCTGCTGAGCCTGCCCAACGTGAAGGTGATCCTGCAGGCGCAGACCACCGAAGTGACGGGCGGGGCCGACGGCAAGGTGAATGCGCTGAAGTACACCGACCGCGCCACCGGCGAGTCGCACACGGTCGAGCTGGAAGGCATCTTCGTGCAGATCGGCCTGGTGCCGAACACCGAGTGGCTGAAGGGTTCGATCGAGCTGACGAAGTACGGCGAAATCCAGGTCGATGCGCGCTGCGAAACCAGCACGCCGGGCGTGTTCGCCGCCGGCGACGTGACCACCGTGCCGTACAAGCAGATCATCATCGCGATGGGCGAGGGCTCGAAGGCGGCGATTTCGGCCTTCGATCACCTGATCCGTACGTCGGCACCGGCCTGACACCGGGACGCGTTAACATCGGAGCCCGCGCATCGCAGGATGTGCGGGCTTTTTCTTGGCCGCGCGCAGCCCCATGCGCGCCCTTCACCGAGGGTATCCACACCATGAGCCACGCTCCGCTGCTGCTCTTCCTGCACGTCGCCGCAGTCACGATCTGGGTCGGCGGCATGTTCTTCGCGTATGTCTGCCTGCGTCCGGTCGCCGCCGTGCAGCTCGAACCGCCGGCGCGGCTGCGCCTGTGGCGTGGCGTGTTCGGCCGTTTCTTCCCGCTGGTGTGGGCGTCGGTCGCCGTCACCTTCTTCAGCGGGCTGGCGATGATGCTGGCGGTCGGCATGAAGGCCGCGCCCATCCACTGGCATCTGATGTTCGGCGTCGGCCTGATCATGATGTTCATCTTCATGCACGTGTTCTTCGCCCCCTACAAGCGGCTGCTGCGCGCGGTCGACGCCTCTGACTGGCCGGCCGGCGGCGCGGCGCTGGCGCAGATCCGCAAGCTGGTCGGGCTGAACACCGTGCTCGGTTTCGTCACCATCGCGCTGGCTACGCTGGGGCGCGCACTGGTGACCGGATGAAGCACGTCCAGTCGCGCGACAACGCGCAGTTCAAGCAGCTGCGCAAGCTGGCGACCTCGTCGCGCGCACGGCGCGAAGCGGCGGAAACGCTGATCGACGGCATGCATCTCTTTCGCAGTGCGCTCGACGCCGGCGTGCGCCCGAAGCTGGCCATCGTCGCCGAGCGCGCGCTCGATCATGCCGAGGTGAAGGCCGTGCTGGCGGAGCAGGGCGAGGCCGTGCTGCTGCTCGCCGACGCGCTGTTCGACGAACTGAGCCCGACCGACACGCCGACCGGCCTGCTCGGGCTGATCGACATCCCGGCCGAGCCCGGCGGGCCGGTCACCGGCGACTGCCTCGTGCTCGACGCGGTGCAGGACAGCGGCAATCTCGGCACGCTGCTGCGCGCCGCCTGGGCGACCGGCGTGCGCGACGTGCTGCTGACCACCGGCTGCGCCCAGGCCTGGAGTCCGCGGGTGCTGCGCGCCGGTCAGGGCGCGCACTTCGGGCTGTGCATCCGCGAGCACTGCGACGTGGCGGCGGCGCTGGCCGGCTATCCGGGTCGCATCGTCGCCACCCGGCTCGACGCGCGCAACTCACTTTACGCGCTGGACCTGCGCGGTCCGGTCGCCTGGCTGTTCGGCAACGAGGGTGCAGGTCTGTCGCCGGCCGTCAGCGCGCTGGCGACCGATCCGGCCATCATTCCGATGCCCGGTGCGGCCGAATCGCTGAACGTGGCGATGGCGGCCACCGTCTGCCTGTTCGAGCAGGTGCGGCAGCGGCTGCAGGTCTGATCAGGCGGCCGGCGCCTCGCCGGCCACGTCCGGCCGGGCCGCCCACGGCACCAGGCCGGCGGCGGTGGCCAGACGCACCAGTTCGACGTCGCTGCGCACGTCGAGCTTCTGGCGGATTTCACTCATCCGGTTCGAAATGGTCTTCGGGCTCAGCTTGAGCGCGTCGGCGATTTCGTCGACGGTCATGCCGGCCAGCAGCAGGCGGCAGATTTCGAATTCGCGCGGCGTCAGCACGTCCAGCCGCTTCTCGTCCGGCATCACGTTGTCCAGCGCCAGCTGTTCGGCCACGCGCGGGCTCAGCGTGCGCCGGCCCTGGGCGGCGGCGATCACCGCCTGCACCAGCGCTTCCGGTTCGGTGTCCTTGGTCAGGAAGCCGATCGCACCCGCCTCCAGCGCCTGGCGGGCGAAGGCCGGCTGGGCGTGCATCGAGAACATGAGCACGCGCGCCCGGCCGTCGAGCGCCAGCATGCGCCGCGCCGCCTCGATGCCGCTGGCGCCGGGCAGCGAAATGTCCATCACCACCACGTCCGGCTTCATCATCCTGAACAGCTGGTAGGCCTCGTCGGAAGTGCCGGCCTCGCCCACCACCTCCATCATGCGGTTGTGTTCGAGGAAGCGGCGGTAGCCGGCGCGCACCACGGCGTGGTCGTCGACGAGCAGAACGCGGATGGGGGTGTTCGTAGCCATGTCAGTGTTCCTGTACCGAGGTTTTCAGGGGCAGCCAGGCGGTCACTTCCCAGCCGCCGCGCGCACGCGGACCGGCCTGGCAGTCACCGCCCAGTGCGAGCGCGCGTTCGCGCATGCCGACCAGACCGAAGCCGCTCTCCGGGGCGACGTAGGGCGTCGGTTCGCCGTCGTCGGTCACCCGCAGCGATACGCGGCCAAGCAGCGGGTCGATGTTCAGGTGCACATCGACCCGGGTGCACCGTGCGTGCTTGGCCGTATTGGTCAGGCACTCCTGCACGATGCGGTAGAGCGTGATGTCGTGCATGGCCGACAGCTGGCCGAGATCCTCGTCGAGATGGAACACCACCTCGACCTTGTCGGCGCCGCGGCTGCGCTGGGTGCCCAGTTCGGCCAGCGCGTGGCGCAGGCCCAGTTCCTCGATGTCCGGCGGGCGCAGGTGTTCGAGCAGGTTGCGCACCAGGCGCAGCAGGTGGCCCACCTGTTCCGACATCCAGCGCGCCGCCTCGCGGTGCTCGGCCAGTTCGGGACGGCCCTCGCAGGCGTCCGCCAGCAGGCGCGCGTGCGGATGGATGGCCACCAGATAAGGGCTCAGTTCGTCGTGCAGGTCGCGCGCCAGCGACTGGCGGATTTCCTCTTCGTGCGTGATGAGCTTGCGCAGCAGGCGCGCCCGCTCGTTCACCGCCGCCTCCAGCGTGGCCGCCATGCTGTTGAACGAATCGGACAGCGGCGCCAGATCGCCCGGGCCGACGTTGTCCAGCCGGGCGTCGAGCCGCCCTTCGCCGATCGCCGAAAGCGCCCGCATGACGCTGCCCAGCGGCTGCAGCGCACGGCCGACCGCCCAGTACACCATGAAGCAGGCGATCAGACCGATGGCCAGCACCATGCTGGTCTGCTTGATGTAGTCGTCCCAGATTTCGCGCAGTTCGTCGTCGGCGTTCGGCACCAGCAGGTAGTAGCCGACCACGCGCTCGCCGACGCGGATGTCCTTGCGCAGCGGCGGCAGGTTGCGCAGGCGCTCGCCCATCCAGTTCAGCGCGGCCGGCGCCTCGGTCGGCGGCGCGTGGCGCGAGCTCAGTATGGTGCGGCCGTCGAGCGCGTGCACCTCGACCGTGAGGTGGCGCAGCGTGCGCAGTTCCTGCGTGAGTTCGATGTGCGCGAGCAGCGACTCGGCAGACATGCCGGGCGGCGCCGGCGTCAGCACGCTGGGCAGCAGGGCATGCGCAAGACGGGCCACCGAATCGATCTCGGCGACGGCGTCGTCATGGGCGTCGTAGAGCCTGCGCCCGCTGTCGGCGATCACCAGCAGGGTCATCAGCGAGGCGATGATGAGGGTGAGTCTGAAACGCAGACTCATGCAGGCATTCCGGAAGTTGCGTGACCGGGCATCGTAATGCGAAGGCTGTCGGGAAATCCTCCCGCGCATCGCGCGCCGTCAGCCGTGGCGCGGGACACCGTCCCGTACGGTGCGATGGCAATTCCCTGCCGCCGGCGGGCGTGACTCACCGATATTGAGCGGCGCTGCCGCCGTTCGAGCGGCACGTCACCGAGGAGAAAGCCATGAAGAGAACCGCCCTGATCTGCACGCTGGCCCTGCTTGCCGCACCGGCCTTCGCTGCCGACGCGAAGAAGCCGTCGTCGGACAAGCCCGAACTGGCCCGCGACTGGGTCGAAATGGACGCCAACAAGGACGGCTACATCACGCCGGACGAAATGGTCGCCTGGGAGAAGAAGCGCGCCGACGCGAAGAAGTGAGTGGACGGTGCCGGCAAGGGCCGGCACCCCGCAGGGTTTTTTCAAGACTTTTCAAAAAGCAAAAGCCGGTAAGAGCCTGCCGTCGGACGGAACCGCGGGGCGCTGTCCCGCCTCTATGCGGGGCATTCGATTTGCGCGCTAAGTATTGCCGCAGCGATGCACCTCACAACCGACGACAGGAGATGGCAATGAAGAAGTTCAGTCTTGTTTTTGCAGCCTGCGCCGTGATGAGCGCCGGCGCCTACGCCGCCGACAAGAAGGGCGACAAGCCGGAGCTGGCGCGCGACTGGGTGGCGATGGACGTCGACAAGGACGGCCACATCACGCCGGATGAAATGCTCAACTACGAGAAGAAGAAGGCTGCACAGAAGAAGTGAGTCGACGGGCACCCTGAGCCCGCCGTCCTGCAACCCCGGGGCCGCATTGCGGCCCCGTTTTTTTGTCCGCGAGGTCGCGCATGTCCGCGTGACCGGCGCGGCCCGGAAGCCGCCACTTCCGTGCCCGCGCGATGGCAAAAGTCGCCGTGAACCCGCGTGCCATGCCACACCGACGCCGAGGCCGCCTACACTGCGGCCATGGACTGCGTACTGATTTCCCATCCCGACTGTCTGGACCACCGTCCGGGCGAACGCCACCCCGAATCGCCGGCGCGCCTGCAGACCGTACTCGCCGAACTCGAGCGCACCGGCATCACGCGCACCTGGCGGCGCGTCGAAGCACCGCTGGTCATCCGCGCGCAACTGGAGCGCGTGCACACCGCCGCCTATCTCGACGAGGTCGAGCGGGTCGCCCCGAAGACCGGCACCTACCGGCTGGAGAGCGACACCGTGATGTCGCCCGGCTCGCTGGCCGCCGCGTCGCGGGCCGCCGGTGCCGTCGTGCAGGGCGTCGATCTGGTCATGAGCGGGCGGGCCAAGGCCGTTTTCTGCGCCACGCGCCCGCCCGGCCACCACGCGAAGCCGGGTGACGCGATGGGCTTCTGCATCTACGGCAACGTCGCGGTCGGTGCCGCGCACGCGCTGGCGACGCACGGCATCGAGCGCGTCGCCATCGCCGACTTCGACGTGCACCGCGGCAACGGCACCGAACTGATGTTCAGGCGCGAGCCGCGCGTGCTGATGGCCGACAGCTTCCAGCACCCGTATTACCCGCCCGGCAACTTTCCCGACCGCGCCGGCTACATCCCGCTGCGCATGGCCGCGGGCGACGGTTCGGACGCCTTCCGCCGTCACTGGAAGGAGGTCGCGCTGCCCAGGCTGCGCGCCTTCCGGCCGCAGCTGGTAATGATTTCCGCCGGCTTCGACGCGCTGCGCGACGACCCGCTGGCGGGCATCGAACTCGAGGCCGCCGATTACCGCTGGATCACCCACGAACTGCGCGACATCGCCGAGGCGTCGGCGCAGGGCCGCATCGTGTCGACGCTGGAAGGCGGCTACGGTCTGCCGGCCATCGGCCCGGCAGTCGCCGCTCACCTGATGGCGCTCGGCGACTGCAGCGTCTAGACTGCGCCGGCATTCACTGCGGACTTTCAATATGGATATTCAATGGTGGCACTGGCTGGTCGCCGGTCTGGCGCTGCTGGTGATCGAACTGGCGGTGCCCGGCATGGTGGTGCTGTGGTTCGGCGTCGCCGCGATCGGCATCGGTCTGCTGCTGTGGGCGCTGCCCACGCTTTCGCTGACGCTGCAGCTCGCGCTGTGGGCGGTGCTGTCCTGCGTGCTGGTATTCGCCTGGTTCCGCGTGTTCCGCGCCGACCAGCACCGCACGCACGCCGGCATGTCGGCCGGTGACGCGGTGGGCGAGGTCGGGCTGGTGGTGCACGAGATCGCGCCCTTCGGCCGCGGTCAGGTGCGCTTCCAGAAGCCGCTTCTGGGCGCCGACGTGTGGGACTGCATCGCCGACGACACCCTGCCGGTCGGCGAGCGGGTGAAGGTCCTGTCGGTCGAGGGCTCGCTGCTCAAGGTCGGGCGCACGAACATCAACAAAAACTGAGGGAGATTGCCCATGAGTTCAGGACTGGTCGTCGTCATCGCACTGCTGATATTCGTCGCCGTCACGCTGGCCAAGGGCCTGCGCGTGGTGCCGCAGGGCGAGGAGTGGGTGGTGCAGCGCATGGGCAAGTACCTGCGCACGCTGCTGCCCGGCCTCAACATCATCATTCCCTACCTCGACGACGTCGCCTACAAGGTCATCACCAAGGACATCATCCTCGACGTGCAGGAGCAGGAGGTGATCACCCGCGACAACGCGGTCATCCGCACCAATGCCGTCGCCTTCATCAAGGTGACCGACCCGGTGAAGGCGGTCTATGGCGTGACCGACTTCTCCGAGGCCATCCGCAACCTGATCATGACCACGCTGCGCTCCATCGTCGGCGAGATGGATCTCGACCAGGCGCTGTCCAGCCGCGACAAGATCAAAGTGCGGCTGCGCGAGAGCATTGCCGACGAGGCGATCGACTGGGGTCTGACCGTGAAGTCGGTCGAGATCCAGGACATCAACCCGTCCGACTCGATGCAGCGCGCGATGGAACAGCAGGCCAGCGCCGAGCGCGAGCGCAAGGCCATGGTGACGCGCGCCGAGGGGCAGAAGCAGTCGATGATCCTCGAAGCCGAGGCGCGTCTGGAATCGGCCAAGCGCGACGCCGCCGCCCAGGTCACGCTGGCCGAGGCGAGCGCCGAATCGATCCGCCGCGTCACCGCCTCGCTCGGCGACCAGCAGCTGCCGATGATGTATCTGCTCGGCGAGAAGTACATTTCCGCGCTGAACAAGCTGGGCGAATCGCCGAACGCCAAGGTGGTGGTGCTGCCGGCCGACCTGCAGGACGCCGTGGCCGGCATCTTCGCGCGCGCCGGCGGCAAGGGCTGAGGCCGGCCGGCCAGTCAACAACCTGCAGGAATCCTGACATGCCGGGCCCGCACGCGCGGGCCGGCGCGTGATCGGCGAAAATCGGTCTCATCAGCGGCATGGCCGCGCCCGCACCCGAGACACTGAGCATGAGCGACATCGAACGCGAATCCATGGAATTCGACCTGCTGGTCGTCGGCGCCGGCCCGGCCGGACTGGCGGCGGCAATCCGCGCCAAGCAGCAGGCGGCGCAGGCCGGCGTCGAACTGTCGGTGTGCGTGATCGAGAAGGCAGCCGAGATCGGCGCCCACATCCTGTCCGGCGCGGTGATGGATCCGCGTGCGCTGACCGAACTGCTGCCCGACTGGGCCTCGACCGGCGCGCCGCTCGATACGCCGGTCACCGAAGACCGCATGCTCTTCCTGTCGGAAACCGGCGCGCGCCCGGTACCGCACGCGCTGCTGCCGCAGAGCTTCCACAATGACGGGAACTACATCGTGCGCCTGGGCCACGTCGTCAAATGGCTGGGCGAACAGGCGGAAGCGCTGGGCGTCGATGTGTTCGCCGGTTTCACTGGCGCACAGCTGCTGATCGAGGACGGCAAGGTGGCCGGCGTCATCACCGGCGACATGGGCCTCACGCGCGACGGCGGGCAGGGGCCGAACTTCCAGCCGGGTATGGCGCTGCGCGCGAAATACACGCTGTTCGCCGAAGGCTGTCGCGGCCACCTCGGCAAGCAGCTGGAACAGCGCTTCAATCTGCGCGAGGGCGTCGACCCGCAGACCTACGGCCTTGGCCTGAAGGAACTGTGGGAAGTGCCGGCGGCGCAGAGCCAGCCGGGCCTGGTCGTGCACACCGCCGGCTGGCCGCTCGACAGCGCCACCTACGGCGGCGGCTTCATCTATCACCTGAAGGGCAATCTGGTCGCCATCGGCTACGTGGTCGGGCTCAACTACAGCAATCCGCACCTGTCGCCGTTCGAGGAATTCCAGCGCTACAAGACGCACCCGGTCATCCGCACCCACATCGAGGGCGGCCAGCGGCTTTCCTACGGCGCGCGGGCCATCACCGCCGGCGGCCTGCAGAGCCTGCCGAAACTGGTGTTCCCGGGCGGTGCGCTGATCGGCGACGACGCCGGCTTCCTCAACGCCGCGCGCATCAAGGGCAGCCACGCCGCGATCAAGAGCGGCATGCTGGCCGCCGACGCCGCGGTCGAAGCCATCGCCGCCGGGCGCGCGCAGGACGCGCTCGCCGCCTATACGGAAAACTTCCGCATCAGCTGGCTGCGCGACGAGCTCTACCGCACGCGCAACTTCAAGCCCTACATGAAGAGGGGCCTGTGGCTGGGCGCCTTCCTGTACGGCGCCGAACAACTGCTGTTCAAGGGCGCCGTGCCATGGACGCTGCGCAACACCGCCGACCACACGACGCTGCAGCCGGCCGCGAGCTGTACGCCGATCGACTACCCGAAGCCGGATGGCGTGCTCACCTTCGACCGCCTGTCTTCGGTCTTCCTGTCGAGCACCAACCACGAAGAGGACCAGCCCTGTCACCTGCGGCTGGCCGACGCCGGCGTGCCGATCACCGTGAACCTCGCCGCCTACGACGCGCCGGAACAGCGCTACTGCCCGGCCGGGGTGTATGAAATCGTCCGCGAGCAGACTGGCCCGAGGCTGCAGATCAACGCGCAGAACTGCGTGCACTGCAAGACCTGCGACATCAAGGACCCGACGCAGAACATCACCTGGGTCACGCCGCAGGGCGGGGAGGGGCCGATCTACAACGGCATGTAAGTGCCTTGCAGCATCTCACTGACTGCCGACATAGCGCAGCCAGCGAACGGCCTCGTCGCGGGATTCGGGCCGCCCCTCGGCGCGGCGCAAGGCCGCGATCGCCCTGTCGCGCTGGCCCGCTTCATGGGCGGCGATGCCGAGCATGAGCCACACCTTGCCCGGCTGCTCTGGCCTGCCATGAGCGAGCAGGCGATCCAGCTCGGTCAGCGCCTCCTGCCAGCGACCCGCTGTGCTCATCATTTGCGCCCGAAGCAGTGCGAAGCGGGCGTCGGGCGCCAGTCGGTCGGCCTCGGCCAGTGCCTGCAGCGCTGCGTCGGTTTCACGCGACTCCAGCCACAGGTTGGCCAGCCATTCGAAGTGGGCGCTTTCGCGCGGCAGACGACCCTGCGCCAGCGCACGCTGCAGCATGCGCGCTGCCCGGTCGGGCAGTCCGATCTGCCGGTAGAGCGCCACCAGCGCCCGCACCGTGTCGGCATCCGGCGATGTCATCCTCGCCTCGAGGGCGGCGAGTGCCACGCGCCGCTCGTCCTGCTTCATCGCCGCGTAAATCTGGCCAAGCTGTCGCCAGTAGGCTTGACGCGACGGATCCAGTTCCAGCAGTTCGAGCACTGCATCGGCGGCAGCCGCGTGTTCGCCCAGCTCGATCAGGCTGTAGGCCCGCAACTGCAGCCATGACGGCTCCCGCCGGCCGGACAGTTTCAGCGCGCGCTCGATGTGGTGGGCGGCCGCGCGCCAATCGGACATTTCGCGGCTCGCCGCGGCCGCCAGCAGATGCGCCTCCGCCGGCGCCGGCGTGCCCGCCGCGTCGAACAGCGCTTGCAGTGCGCCGCGTGCGGCCTGCCAGCGGCTGCGTGCGACATGCGCCTGTGCCGTCTGCAGACGCACCGCGCGCTCCGTTTCGACGGGCAGCAGGCGATCGGCAAGTCCGGCTTCGAACGCGGCTACGGCATCGTCATGCCGGCCCAGGCGCATCAGCACGTGACCGATGTTCTGCTGTACGACCGCGCGGTCGAAGGCTGGGAGGCCGCTCTGGCGAAGCAGGGCCTGCAGCGGCGACAAGGCTTCGTTCCAGCGGCTGGCTGACAGGTGCTGCCGATGGATCGCTGACAGCGCCCGCCAGGTTTCGGGACTCAGGCGGGCCGAAGCCGTGTCCGCTGCGGCAGCGGGTGCCGACGACGCGCGCGCCGCATCCGCTTGCGCCATGACCGGAGCCGCGACCGCCGCGAACAAGAGGCACGGTACGCAAAGCTTGAGTGCCGGGTTGAGGGCTGCGAGCCAGCCCGGCCGGCGTGATGGGCGCGTGCGCACGGCCTCAGTCATCCAGCGAGAAACTGAAGGTTTGACGCGCCCGCCGGGCGACCGGCCGGCCATCGCGCATTTCCGGCTGGAAAATCCACTTCGCCAGCGCGCTGCGCGACGGCGCTTCAAACAGGCCGGACGATGCGCTGACCAGCGCGATGTCGGACACGCGGCCGTCGCCTCCAATCGTGAATTCCAGCACGACCGAACCTTCGAGGCCGCGCGTCAGCGCCTGTTTCGGGTAGACCGGCTCGATCCGGTGCAGCGGTATGAGGTCGGTGGCAATGCCGGGCAGCATCGCGGCCGGACCGGAAGCGCCCGAGCGGTTCCCGCCCGGCTCGCCGAAACGTGCATTCGGGGCTGCCCATTGCTCGCCGTCCTTGCTCCACGATTGGGGCGGCGCCACCAGCCGCTGGCTATCGCCCTGCATCATGTCCCCGAGGTAGGCGCCGCCGGTCGGTACGCCGGGCAGTTCGATGCGCGGTGCGGCGAAAGTGCTGCCGCCGGCAGCGCCTGCGCGCTCGTTCGCGCCTCCGCTGCGGTCGTCGCGCGTTGCTTTGCGCACTTCCAGTTGCGGCACCGGCGGACGCGCCACCGCTTCCGGCATCGGCGGCAGCGCCTGAGTCAGTTCGGGCGCCAGCCGGTGTTCCGGCGGCAGCACGCCAGCGCGCAGCGCCGGTCCGAGCACCGACGGCCGCGATACCGGCGCGGCAGTGAGCCGGTGCACAAACAGCATCAGCAAGGTGTTGACCAGCAGCGCGACCGCGAGCGCCAGCACCATGCCGGTCATCGCAAGCGGACGGCGGAGCGTGCCGTTCACGGTCGTTCCTGCATGCCGCTCGCAGCGATCGAAATGTCGCCGATGCCGGCGGCGCGGATCTGATCCATCACCTGTACCAGCAGTCCGGCGCGCGCGTCGCGGTCGGCCAGTACGACGGCACTGCCTTCCGGATTGTCCTGGTGAATGCGCTCGACCTGACTGCGCAGCAGCCGGATGTCGACGGCGCGCCTGTCCACCCATATTTCGCCATTGGCCAGCACGGCCACGACCACCGCCGCCTTTTCCTGTACCGAAGCGGTGGCAGCGGTCGGGCGCTTCACCTCGACGCCCGCCTCGCGCACGAAAGACGTGTTCACGAGGAAGAACAGCAAGAGGATGAACATCATGTCGATCAGCGGCGTCATGTTGATCGCCTCGGCCAGCCGCGAACGCCGGACCCGCGATGTGCGCAACCCGCTCATGCGATGTCCATTCCCTGCATCAGTTCGCTGCGTGCGCGCTCGGCGCGACGCTCCAGATCGTCGCAGCAATACAGGCCGGACAGCGCCGCCACCAGTCCGGTGAGCGTGGTGAGCAGAGCCTCCGACACGCCGCTGGCCAGCGCGCGTGCGTTGCCGGCGCCAAACATCGAAAGCACGTCGAAGGTGTGGATCATGCCCGTAACCGTGCCCAGCAGGCCGAGCATGGGCAAGGCGGCGGCCAGGGCACGCAGCGCGATCAGGCCGCGACGCAGACGCAGCCAGGCGCGATCGATCAGGGCGTCGCGGATGCTCAGTGCGCGGGCCGAACGCCGGTCGGTGCGCGCATGCCATGCCGAGCACAGGTCCTGGCTCTCACGCGGGTGCGCGCGCAGCAGATACCAGTAGCGGTAGGCGATGAGCATCCACATCAGCAGCGATGCGGCGAAGATGGCCGGCATGACCGGACCGCCCGCATGCACAAGATCCAGCATCCGCCCCTGAATATCGTACAGCCAGTCAAGCGGCTTCATGCCTGTCCCCGCCGTCCCGTTCGACGCGCCGCGCAAGCAGGCCGGCGCTCTGCTGATCGATCACATGTACCAGGCGCTCGGCCCGGCCGCTGAGGGCGCTGTGTGCCAGCAGCAGCGGAATGGCGGTCACCAGGCCAAGCACGGTGGTGACCAGCGCCTCGCTGATGCCGCCCGACATCAATCGCGGGTCGCCGGCGCCGAACAGGGTGATGGCCTGGAAGGTGCGGATCATGCCGGTGACCGTACCCAGCAGGCCGAGCATGGGCGCCATCGCCGCTACCAGGGCCAGCATGGGCAGCCCGCGTTCCATCTGTGGCAGTTCGCGCAGCACCGCCTCGTCAAGCTTGAGTCTGAGCGTTTCCGTATCGGTGTCGCCGGCGCTTTCGTGCACCGCCAGTACGCGGCCGAGCGGGTTGTCGGCGCGCGGCTGCGGGTCGGCAAGCTGGCGCTCGATGCGCCGCTCGGTGCCTGCGAGCTGCAGCCCGCGCAGCGCCGCGTAGAGCAGGGCGATGCCGCCCAGCGCGATGATGATGTAGCCGATGGTGCCGCCCTGATGGATGCGCTCGGTGAGCGTGGGCACCTGGGAAAGCAGGGCCAGCAGTTCGCCGCGCGTGGGGTCGATCACCATGGGCTGCAACCCGCCGTCGCCGTGCCGGTAGAAATCGCGGGCGATGTCCTGCATGCCGCCACCGGGTTGCCTGGCCGGCCGGTCGAGCGCGTTGAGGGTGGCGTCGTAATGCAGGAAGCCGTCGCCGTCGATCACGGTGAAGGGGCCGACGCGCACGACGTCGCGAGCCTGCCGCCTGCCCGACGCTTCGACCACCGGCGTGTTCAAGCGCACCGTGCTCCCGGTGTCGCGCATTTCCTGCAGCAGCAAATGCCACAGCGCTTCGATATCGGCCGCACCGATCAGCCGTTGCGGTTCCAGCATGCGGTCGAGTGCCGCCAGGCCATCCGCATGCTGCAAGCGGGTTGCCGACTGCGACAGCAGCGGACGCATGTCGGCCGCGAACTGGCGCACCCCGTTCTGCAGTTCGCCGAGAGAACTGCCCAGCTTGCCGATCCGCACCTGCATTTCAGCCAGGCGTCTTTCGCCGGCTTCGTATTCGGCGTCGAGCGCGGCGGCGCGGGCGCGCAACTGCTGAAGTTCCGCGCGCGCCTGTTGCGTGAGCCGGGCCTGGCGATCGCGCTCGGCGACGAAGCGCGCCTCGCGTTCGCGCTGGCGCGCCTCTTCGGCACTGCGCTCCTGCGCGACCTGCTCAAGCAGTTCGTCCAGCGTGCGCGCCTGCTGCGCGGCGTCGGCGGCATGGGTGGCGTGGGCCAGCAGCGAAAGCAGGCAGCACAGCAGCAGCGAGCGCGTCATGGCCGTGCCCCCGCTGCGTTGACCGGCAGCACCAGCAAGGCGGGCGCACTTTCCTTGCGGGCAAAGCGCAGCGCTTCGTCGACGCGTCGGCGCTCGCCCGCCGACAGCGGCTGCCAGGTGCGCGCCTGCTGGTCCCAGACGTAGCCCTCGCCGCCATCGGGCACCTGCGCATACAGGCCGATCCGGCCTACGCGCAGGAACTCGACGCTGCGGTTTGCATCCGTCGTCGTCAGCTCACCGCGGTAGGCTTCGATCGAATGCCCGTATTCCACCTCGACCCGCAGCGCGTCGAGCACGCGGCGGAAACGTTCGGCCAGTGGTGCGTCCGCGCTTCCGGCGAGGGCGCGCAAATGGGCTACGCGTTCGCGTCGTTCGATATCGAGAAAGGGCACATCGAGTTCGACGAAGCGCGCCAGCGAGGCGACCATGCGTTCGGCCAGCGGCAGCAGCAGTGGCTGCGCGGCTTCCACCTCGTCAAGCTGTCGCTCCAGTTCTGCAAGCCGCACACGCTGCGCCTCGACCGCCTTCTGCCGCCGTGCCAGATCGGCCTGCAGCCGGTCGATCTCGCGCGTCGCGCTGCGGTATTCGTCGAGCAGGCGCGTACTGTCATCGGCCAGCCCATCGATCTTCTGTTGCGACTTGCGCGCCGAGCGGTCGGTCGCAACCTGGGTGTCGAGCGCGGCGTCGATGCGGCGCTTGTCGGCGGCATGCAGGGGCAGCGCCAATGCCGAGGCCAGCGCGCAGCACACCGCGAGCGTGGGTATCGGTCTGAATCGCACTTGAATGTTCATGGCACCAAATTGACCGCAAAACGGCGGGCTGCGGATGAGCAAGATCAAGCCTCGCAGTGGTGCGGGAAAAACTCCCGGAATACGCCATGGCCGCAGGCGAACGGAGGTGCGACGGGAAGGCGATTCCTGCACACTCGACGCGCGCGGCAAGCTGCGCCGGAACGCGAAGCATGGAGGACATGAATGCGCAGCGTGTCCGCCAGTTTGAGCGAACGGTCCGGCGCAAGGTCATCCGTGCGTTGCCGAGGGACGCACACCGGTGGCCCATTGATCGAGGTCCTTACCGGATGGCTGAGCTGTTGTCATGGTGTTCATGGTCGCGCCCCGATTCGTTCAAGCAACGCCCGGATTTCTTCGCCCTGACAGCGCCATTGCTCAGCCTTGAAGTCCTCAGGTGTTGAGGTTCAGCTACGTGAGCTTGGAACAGCGCTACTCGGATACCGGCCCTTGGTCGATTTCACCTGAACCGCTTCTTGCTCTGCTCGTGACCTGCCCGTGACTTTTCGGACCGTTTGAAACGCCCTGTCTCCACCCCGCTGGCGCATCATCACCCTCTGTTCCTCGCTAACGGGCACCAGGCATGAAAACGCGCATCACCGAACTTCTGGGCATCCGCTACCCCATCGTGCAGGGCGGAATGATGTGGGTGGGGCGGGCGGAGCTGGCTTCGGCGGTATCGAACGCCGGCGGGCTGGGGATCCTCACCGCGCTGACGCAGCCGACGCCGGAGGCGCTGACGGCGGAGATCGCGCGCTGTCGCGACATGACGGATCAGCCCTTCGGCGTGAATCTGACCATCCTGCCGGCGATCAAGCCGCCGCCTTACGAGGCCTATCTCGACGCGATGCTGGATGCGGGCATCCGCATCATCGAAACCGCGGGCAACAATCCGGAGGCTTTCATCGCCAAGGCGAAGGCGCGCGGCGCGACCATCATCCACAAGTGCGTGGCGGTGCGGCATGCGCTGTCGGCGCAGAAGAAGGGCGTGGATATCGTGAGCATCGACGGCTTCGAGTGCGCCGGCCATCCGGGTGAGGACGATGTGCCGGGCCTGGTGCTGATTCCGATCGCGGCGCAGGCGCTGGACATTCCGGTCATCGCGTCGGGCGGCATCGGCGACGGCCGCGGCATGGCGGCGGCGCTGGCGCTGGGCGCCGAGGGCGTCAATTTGGGCACGCGCTTCTGCGTGACGAAGGAGGCGCCGATCCACGACAGCATCAAGCAGGCGCTGGTGAATGCGAGCGAGCGCGACACGCGGCTCATCCTGCGCAGCCTGCACAACACGGCGCGGGTGTTCCGCAACGCGGTGTCGGATGCGGTGGTCGAGGCGGAAAGCCGCGGCTGCACCTTCGACGACATCCGCCCGCTGGTCAGCGGCGCGCGCGGTGCGGCGGCGCTGGCGCAGGGCGAGGTCGATGGCGGCGTGATCACCGCCGGTCAGGTGATCGGGCTGATCCGCGACGTGCCGAGCTGCGCCGACCTGATCGCGCGCATGGTCGATGAATGCCGCGCGGCGCTGAAGGCGGCGGCAGAGAAGGCGGGCTGAGCACGCCCCTGAGCGAGCCTGCGGGCGCTCCTATTTCGCCGGCGTCGCCTTTTCCGCCGACGCCCAGGGCAGCTGCTGCTTCTGTGCCTCGTCGTGCCAGCGCTCTTCCTCTTCGTGGATGTAGCGCTGCGTGGTGCGGGCGTCGGTGTGGCGGGCGTCCTTCTGCACGTAGCGCTCGTTCATGCCGCTGTCGAGCTTGGCGGTGATGCCGGTGTGCCGCCCCCAGTGGGCGGAGGCGGCGCGCAGCTTCTCGCGCTTGTGCTCCGATATTTCTGGCAGCAGTTCGGAGGCGGCGTAGAAGATCTTCTTCAGGATCTGGTTCAGCCGGCGCGCGGTGATCGGGCTGCGGTCCTTGATCGACACCAGCAGCGGCGTCAGGTCGGTGCGCTTGGGCATGGCGCTCAGGCCGAGGTGTTTGCGGTAGCGCACCAGCGCATGGACCATGTCGTCGGCCACCGGCACCTTGGCCTGCTTGCCGCCCTTGCCGACCACATGCCACCACCAGCGGCCGCGTTCTTCGCGGAAGCTGTTCATGCGGTGCGATTCGAGCTCGCCGGCGCGCGGCGCCAGCATGTAGAGCAGGGCGGCGATGAAGCGGGCGCGCTCGTATTCGTCGCGTTCGCCGTCGGTTTCGCGCGGCATCGCCTCGATCGCCTGAGTCACCGCCTGCCACATTTCGGCGTCGAGGAAGCGCTCGACCTTCTGCATTTCCTCGGTCTGCGCGATCACATGCGCCGGGCCGTTCTTTTCCAGCGACAGCTTGCGCCGGCGTTGGCGGATCAGCCCCAGCGGGTTGCCGGCCAAGTAGCCTGCGTCGACCAGATAGCTCATCAGCGAGTTGATGGCGGCGATCGCGGTGAGCACCGCCGATTCCGACAGCGGCCCGACGAAGGGGCGCCACTCGGCGCGCACGCGCTGCACCTTGGGCCCGCACCACAGCGCGGCCGGCTGCGGGTCGGCGAGGAAGTGCAGATAGCCTTCGAAGTCCTGCCGGTTCAGGCTGGACAGCGGGCGGCCGCACTCGACCAGCGACCACAGCAGCAGCCGCTCGCATTCGCGCTGGTAGATGCGGTGGGTGCCGGGCGAGCGGTCGTACTCGGCGAGGAAACAGCGGATCGCCTCGATGTCGGTCTGGGCGCCGATCTGCAGCCGCGCGCGGTCGGCGCGGTTCACGCCGTCGTGGCCGTCGAGCGCTTCCGGCACGCTGATCTCGTCGAGCGGACGCAGGGGAATCGGAGGTGCGGCGGTCGTCATGGAGGGCGATCTTACCTGCCGGCGGGAACCTCGCGGCAGCATCGCCGGTCAGGTCGGCGTCAGCTTTCATTGTCATGCTGACGCCCCCGGGCGCGTCTGTCGTCGGTCTGGACCGACGGCGGCACGCTCGGGCAAACAATGTATCCTTCGGCCGGTTTCAGCCAGCCACAGCCCGGCAGCCTCCATGAATCCACTCGCAACGATAGTGCTGTTGCCCCTCGTGGCCGGCACGCTGCTCTGTTTTGCCGTCGGTCGCGACAACGCGCCGGCGCGTCGTCTGCTCACCGCGCTGGTGGCCGGTGCGGTCACGCTGACCGCGCTCGGCATGCTGCTGTCGCTGGCGCCGCAGGTGTTCGCCGGCCAGACGCTGGTGGCGCACACCGACTGGGTGCCCTCGCTCGGCCTGTCGATAGGCTGGCGTCTCGACGGTCTGGCGCTGATGTTCGCGCTGCTGATCACCGGCATCGGCTCGCTGATCGTGCTGTACGCGCACTTCTACCTCGCCGATTCCGACCCGGCCGGCAAGTTCTACACCCTGCTCATGCTGTTCATGGCGGCGATGCTGGGCATCGTCATGTCGGACAACATCATGCTGCTGGTCGTGTTCTGGGAGCTGACCAGCATTTCGTCCTTCCTGCTGGTCGGCTACTGGGGCCACAAGGAAGAGGCGAGGGCGGGCGCGCGGATGGCGCTGGCGGTGACCGGCGGCGGCGGCCTGGTGATGCTGGCCGGCTTCGTGCTGCTCGGCCAGATCGCCGGCAGCTACGAACTGAGCGACATCCTGCAGCGCGGCGACGTGATCAAGGCGGACCCGCTGTATCCGCTCATGCTGGTGCTGATACTGGTCGGCTGCTTCACCAAGAGCGCGCAAGTGCCTTTCCACTTCTGGCTGCCGGAGGCGATGGCCGCACCGACGCCGGTGTCCGCCTACCTGCATTCGGCCACCATGGTGAAGGCCGGCATCTTCCTGCTGGCGCGCCTCTACCCGGCGGTCGGCGGCACCGAGCTGTTCGAGGGCATCGTCGCCAGCTTCGGCCTGGCCACGGTGGCCTTCGCCGCCTGGGTGGCCATTTTCAAGCACGACCTGAAGGGGCTGCTGGCGTATTCGACGGTGAGCCACCTCGGCTTCATCACCTTCCTGATCGGCCTCAATTCGCCGCTGTCGGCGGTGGCGGCGGTGTTCCACATCCTGAACCACGCCACCTTCAAGGCGGCGCTGTTCATGAGCGCGGGCATCGTCGACCACGAGTGCGGCACGCGCGACATGCGCCGGCTGGGCGGGCTGCTCCGGCTGATGCCCTGGACCGCCACCTTCGCCATGACGGCGGCGGCGGCGATGGCCGGCATTCCGCTTTTCAACGGCTTCCTGTCGAAGGAAATGTTCTTTCACGAGGCGGTCGAGGCGACCATGTTCTGGGGCGCGGCGGTGCCGGTGGTCGCCACCTTCGCCGGTGTCTGCTCGATGGCCTACTCGCTGCGCCTGGTGCATGACACCTTCTTCAACGGCGCGCCCAAGGATCTGCCGGCCGACGCGCACCCGCACGATCCGCCGTTCGGCATGCTGGCGCCGGTGGCGCTGCTGGCGGCGCTGTGCGTCGTGGTCGGCGTCATTCCGGCGCTCACCTACGGCCCGCTGGTCGAGGTCGCGGCGCGCGCGCTGCTCGGTGGCGACACGCCCGACTATCACCTCGCGATCTGGCACGGCTTCAACCTGCCGCTGCTGATGAGCGGCATCGCGGTGGTCGTCGGTGCCGCGCTGTACTTCGCGCTGCAGCGCCTGTTCCGGCTGCACGGCTACACGCCGC
>JAVEVQ010000123.1:0-5462 GCA_034004945.1 Methyloversatilis sp.
GGGCGGTTGAACTGCGCCGCCATCGCACGTTCGGCGATGGCCATGCCGACCGCGTTGGCCAGGCCCTGACCCAGCGGGCCGGTGGTGGTCTCGACGCCCGGCGCATAACCGTGCTCCGGGTGGCCCGGCGTCTTCGAATGCAGCTGACGGAAGGACTTGATGTCGTCGATCGACAGGTCGTAGCCGGTCAGGTGCAGCAGCGCGTACAGCAGCATCGAACCGTGACCGTTGGACAGCACGAAGCGGTCGCGGTCAGCCCAGTTCGGGTTGGCCGGGTTGTGCTTCAGGTGGTGACGCCACAGGACTTCGGCGATCTCTGCCATGCCCATCGGGGCGCCCGGGTGTCCGGAATTGGCTTTCTGCACGGCATCCATCGCCAGGGCGCGGATGGCGCCGGTGATCGGGTTGAAGCCTGCTTTCGGAGTGATGGAGGGCACGCTCATCAGAGGGGGTTCCGGCCGGAAAAACCCGCAATTATCCGCGAAAACAAGGGGTCACGCCAGCCATGTTGCGGCGCAGGAGGGACGCGGATCCGCCGGTGATGGCGTCGGAATCGTGGCGGCAGCAGGCGTTGCGCCGGCCCTTTCAGTAGCGCGCGCGCGCCTTGCGGCCGTTTTCGACCAGCCGCAGGATGAGCGGCGTGAAGATGAGCTGCATCGCCAGGTCGATCTTGCCGCCCGGAATCACGATGGTGTTGGCGCGCGACATGAAGGCGCCGCTCATCATCGCCAGCAGGTACTGGAAGTCGATGCCGCGCGGGTTGGCGAAGCGGATGACCACCATCGACTCTTCCGGTGTCGGGATCGATCGCGCAATGAAGGGGTTGGAGGTATCGACCATCGGCACGCGCTGGAAGTTGATGTGCGTGTTCTCGAACTGCGAACAGATGAAGTGCACGTACTCCGGCATGCGGCGCAGGATGGTGTCGGTCACCGCCTCGGTGGTGTAGCCGCGCTGTTCGCGGTCACGGTGCAGCTTCTGTATCCACTCGAGATTGATGATGGGCACCACGCCGATGCGCAGGTCCACATGCTGGGCGATGTCGACCTTCTCTGTCTTCACCGCGCCGTGCAGGCCCTCGTAGAACAGGATGTCGGTGCCGGCCGGGATGTCCTCCCACGGCGTGAAGGTGCCGGGCGCCAACTGATAGGGCGCGGCTTCGCACTCGTTGTGCAGGTATTTGCGGATGCGCCCGCTGCCATCGGTGCCGTACTGGCGGAACAGTGTTTCCAGTTCCTCGAACAGATTGGCGTCCGGACCGAAGTGACTGAAATGCTCGTTGCCGGCGGCGGCTTCGCGCGCCATCGCGTCCTTCATTTCCTCGCGGTCGTAGCGGTGGAAGGCGTCACCCTCGACGATGACCGGATTGACGCCCTCGCGGCGGAAGATGTGCTGGAAGGTTCGGGTGACCGTGCTCGTGCCGGCACCCGACGAGCCGGTGATCGCGATGACAGGGTGGCGGGCGGACATCCGGAGTGCTTTCCCGTGGGCAGGTGCGCGCGACCGATCAGAGTGCCGAGAACAGGCCGCGCACGTTGAAGAGCGGCGAAGTGTATTCCCGATCGAGTCCCTGGTCGCTTTCCGTGTGGTACTGGACGATACGCCGCACCTCCTCACGCGAGCCGAAGATCAGCGGCGTGCGGCTCTGCAGGCTGCGCGGCGTCAGTTCCATGATGCGCTGCCGACCGTTGGTGGCTTCGCCACCCGCCTGTTCGACCAGGAAGGCGATCGGATTTGCCTCGTACATCAGCGAAATGCGGCCGGGTGACGCGCTCTGCATCGTGTCTTCCGGATACATGATGACGCCGCCGCGCGTCAGCACGCGGAAGGTTTCCGCCACCAGCGAGGCGATCCAGCGCATGTTGAAATCCTCGCCGCGCGGTCCGGTCTGACCGGCCAGACACTCTTCGACGTAGCGCTTGACCGGCGGCTCCCAGAAACGCGACTTCGACGCGTTGATCGCGAATTCGGTCGTGTGCTCCGGAATCCGCATCTGCGGATGGGTCAGGATGAAGGCGCCGATGTCGCGATCGAGCGTAAAGCCGTCGACGCCCTCGCCGGTGGTCAGCACCAGCATCGTGGACGGGCCGTACAGCGCGAAACCGGCACACACCTGTTCGGTGCCCGGCTGCAGGAAATCGGACAGCTGCGGTTCGGCGCCCGGGTTCGGTGCGTGCAGAACCGAAAACAGGCTGCCTACGGTCAGGTTCACGTCGATGTTGTTGCTGCAGTCGAGCGCATCGAACAGCAGCAGGTATTTGCCGCGCGGCGGCTCGTCCGGCGTCGGGATGAAGCCTTCCAGACCCTCCGGCGCCAGCGCGGCCAGATGGCCACCCCATTCACACTCGCGCTGCATCGCCTCGTTGGCGATGGTGTCGAGCTTCTGCGTGACGCGACCGGACAGATTGATGGCCGCGCCGCTGCCAACGGCTTCGAAGCTGCCGAGCGAACCGACCAGCGCGCCCTTGTTCACGTGATTGGCGATGATCTTCACCGCGGTGGCCACGGCGTTCAGCAGGCTGGAAAAGATCCCGCTGGCGTGCGGGTGGCGCTGCTGCGCCTCGATGGTGTAACGCGTCAGGGTCTTGCGCCCTTCACTCATGGCAGCCTCCTCGGGTCCCGGTGTCGATTCCATCGTAGCCGCAGCGCGCGATCGCTGTCACATGCGGTTCGGCCGAGGCACTCGGGAAGTCGTGCAGGAGGGGCGTTGCTGCGCTGCCGGAGCGATGTGTTCCGTTGGTTGCAACAGAATGTGCAATGCAAAAAAATACCCCGGACTCTTGCGAGCCGGGGTATGAATCCACAAACAAGGTTGTGGAGGAGGAGCCTGGGTCACCTGTCCATTTTTGTTGAGCTGACAGGCTTTGACGCTAAACTTGTCGCTTCGGTCTGCAGGGCCTGCGAGGCGGTGTTCGCTGCGTTTCCGTTGCTGTTGCAGTGCAATATATCTGGAAGTGGTCTTGGTTGAAAATAAGTTGTTTTGATAAGATCGATCAAACATTCTTATTTAGACTGATATGGCGACGCAATGGACGCGCGGGGTGTCTCTCCGCCAGTTGAGAATATTCGAGGCAGTCGCGCGATTGGGCTCGATTTCCCGCGCCGCGGAGGAGCTGCATCTGACGCAACCGGCGGTTTCGATGCAGGTGAAGGCGCTGGACGGGCTGATCGGCCTTCCTCTGATAGAAACCCTGGGCAAGAAGTTGCGTGTGACCGAGGTCGGCATGGAGATCGCCCGCCACGCGCGCGCCATCGACCACCAGCTCGCCGAGGCCGAGGCGGCGCTGGCGCAGATGGCGAGCGGACATTCGGGCCTGGTGTCGGTCGGCGTGGTCAGTACGGCGAAATACGTCGCGCCGCGCCTGCTGATGGCCTTCCGCGAGCGCTATCCGGACGTCCAGGTACGCATTTCGCTGCACAACCGCGACGACATCTTCCGCCACCTGGAAGACAACCTGATCGACATCGCCATCATGGGTCGTCCGCCGGCGGCGCTGGGCTGCGAGGCGCACGTGTTTGCCGAGCACCCGCTGTCGGTGCTGGCCTGCGAAGGCCATCCGCTGGCGGGTGGCCGCGCCGTCACCGCCGAGGATCTGGGCAAGGAGGCCTTCCTGATCCGTGAACGAGGGTCCGGTACGCGGGTGACGCAGGAAAGCTATCTGGTCGAACAGGGCATACGGCCGGCCGAGATCATCGAACTGCCCAGCAATGAAATCATCAAGCAGGCGGCCATTGCCGGCATGGGTCTGGCCTTCCTGTCCGAGCACACCTGCCAGCTCGAATTGCGCACCGGCGTGCTCTGCCGCATCGCTGCGCCCGGTACGCCCATCGTGCGCAACTGGCACGTTGTGTACAGGGACCGCAAGAATCTGCTGCCTGCCGCACTGGCGCTGCGCGACTTCCTGATGAACGAGGGCGGACGGCTGGTGAATTCTCAGGTGGCGCCGGTCCATCTGCCGGTGCACCACCCCTGAAGTCAGCGGCCGCCGTGTGCGGCCAGCCAGTCCATCCATTCGCGGTAGAGGTCGGCGCTGGCGCCGACCACCACCGGCGTCTTGCGGCCGGGCGCCATGTCCAGCGGCTCGCCGTCCAGCATCGAGCAGCGGGCGCCGGCTTCGGCGGCAATCAGGCTGCCGGCGGCGAAGTCCCACATCATCTGACCGCCGTGCAGGTAGACGTCCAGCCGGGCAGCGGCGATGAAGCACCATTCGAGCGCGCTGGAACCGAAATTGCGCTGCGAGTAGAAGGGCGACTGGGTGGCCAGCGCGTCGCCCAGCGCCTTTGGAATCCGCTTGAAATCGACGCCCGCCACCGCATCGAGCAGGTGACGCGCCGGCGCGCGCAAGGGCAGCGCATTGCCGTTCAGGAAGGCGCCGCCGCCTTCTTCGGCATAGAAGGCCTCGTCTGTCATCGGGTTGTAGACCACGCCGTAGCGCGTGCGCCCGGCTTCTATATAGGCGATCGCGACGCCGAAGAACGGGATGCCGTTGACGAAATTGGTGGTGCCGTCGATCGGATCGATGCACCAGATGCCGTCATGGCCCTCGTGCCACAGCCGCAACTGCAGCGCCTCCGGCATTTCCTCGCCGAGCACCGGGCGGTCGATGATGCGCGGCAGCCGTTCGATCAGCGCTTCCTGTGCCGCCAGGTCGACCACGGTGAACAGGCTGCCGTCGTCCTTCTGGTTGCGCTGTGCGGTCAGGAAGTGCGGCATGATCACCTCGCGGGCGACGCTGCGCGCGGTGTCGACGATCTGTAGCAGTGTGGTTGAACTCATGGTCGTTCGTCAGTGAGCCGCGTCGCGACGCCGGAAGCACTCCGGCCGGCTGGCGTGGCAGTATCGTTCGCGGCGGCTGCCCGTCGCCGGATGTCCTGATGCCATAACGGTCAAGGACGTTCCGACCATGAGGGGCCGATCGTCGCCGGCGGTGCGAAAAGCCCCGCCGGCGGGTGTTCTTGCAGTGCACAAATATAACACGATGATTCCACGCTTCTTTTGTCCCTTGCCTGCAGAACCGGCCGGAACGATCACCTTGCCGGCGGCGGTGGCGCACCACATCGACCGCGTACTGCGCCTCGACGACGGCGACGCGATCACGCTGTTCGACGGCCGCGGCAGCGAATTCGCCGCCCGGCTGGTGCGCAACGGCCGCAGCGTCGACGCGGCGCTTGGCGTCGAATCGACGCCGCAGCGCGAGTCCGCGCTCGATGTCACGCTGTTGCAGTGTCTAGCCGCTGCCGACAAGATGGACTGGATCGTACAGAAGGCGGTCGAACTCGGTGTGGCGCGGGTGCAACCGGTGGCCAGTCGGCGCGCCGTGGTCAAGCTGGCGGGCGAGCGCGCGCAGCGGCGCGTCGAGCACTGGCAGCAGGTGGCCGTGTCGGCCTGCGAGCAGTGCGGCCGCAACCGGGTGCCCGAGGTGCGGCCGCTGCTGACCCTGCCGCAGGCGCTGGCCGCGGCC
>JAVEVQ010000045.1:0-26411 GCA_034004945.1 Methyloversatilis sp.
ACTCCGCAAACCACACGGCGTACAGGATTCACCTCGATCTGCTTCGTTTCCAACGATGGCCTCCTTGCGAACAAGGGGGGTTAATTCCTCGTGTCGCCAGGGGGTCAATTTACGGTGTCGCCTGACACACCCCCCATGTCCGCCGCGAGCGCGTTGCGGCGCTGCTTACTCGGGCTGCGTACCGGCCGGCAGCACCTCGCCGTCGTCGAACTTCGACAGCCACTCCAGCGTGGTCGGCTTGTAGCGCACCAGACCCTTGTACTCGGCCAACTCGTTCGGCAGCGTGCTCAGCACGCGGTGCAGACGCTTGGCCCAGCGCGGGTAGGTGGCCAGCTCATTCATGCTGGCCAGATAGCCGCGGATCGAGAACAGCATGCCGTTGCTGCGCGGCAGGCGGAACAGGGTTTGCAGTTCGACCCGCAGATGCACCTTGTCGCCGACGTTGTCCGGCGTCACGCTGGCGCGGTCCGGGCCCCACTCGGGGTAGGTTTCCGGCGCGGTGTCGAGGCGCGGGTTGATGGTCATGGTCCAGTTCAGGCGGCGCACCGGGCGGCCCTGCTGCAGCATGAGCAGATACTTCAGCGCGCGCTCGAACACCCCCAGCTCGTGCGCCAGCGGCACCGGGCCGTGCCATTCCATGAAGCTCATGCCGACGTCGAACATGAGCGACCAGTCGGCCTGCGAGGTGATCATGCCGGCGTCGGCGAACAGGTCGTTGTCGCGCTGGTCCATGATGACGAAATCACCCTGGCACTGGCGCGTGATGTACTCGAAGGGCGGGCAGGGCAGCGTGGCGGCGTCACCGAAGGTGAAGGTCTGCTCGATGCCGAGCGGCCTGTTGATCCAGGTCCAGCGCGCGCCGTCCTTGGCCAGCGAGAACATGTCCGGATAGTCGCGCGACATCGACTCCATGATCAGTTCCAGCGTGTCCCACTCGGCGTCCATCATGTGCGGCAGCGACACGCAGCGGCCCGGGTCGCGTTCCAGCGTGATGGCGCGGTCGCGCATTTCGGCGATGTAGTGCTCGTCGATGTCGAAGGCGTTCTCGAACACCGAACCGGCCGGCCCCTTGGTGTGCGGTTCCATGTTGACCGAGTACATGTACTGGTCCTGATGGAATGGGAAGGGGAAGCGGCGGATGGCCGCCGGCGAGTTGCGGTAGGTGTAGTCGCCGCGGAAGGTTTCGTCCGGCTTGAATGCGATGCTCATGTCGTCTTCCTCACAGGTTCAGGGTCAGGCAACCGCCCTTCAGGCGCGACACGCAGGGCATGATCTTCTTGCCCGACGCGCGCTCGTCGGCGCTCAGATACAGGTCGTGATGGATCAGCTCGCCTTCGGCGCCGAGCACTTCCAGTTCGCACTGGCCGCAGGCGCCGCCGCGACAGAGGTAGGGCGCATCGACGCCCTGCTGCTCGATCGCTTCCAGCAGCGACAGGTCGCTCGGCACGGTGAAGGCCTTGCCGCTCAGCGCCAGCTTCACGTCGAACGGTTCGCCGCCGGTGGGCGCCAGGAACTGTTCGCTGTGCAGATGGCTCTCCGGCCAGCCCAGCGACTTGCCGGCGTTCATGCTGGCCGCCACCATGCCGGCCGGGCCGCAGATGTAGAAATGGGTGCCCAGCGGGCGACCGGCCAGCAGCGAGCCGAACTCGATCTGTTCGCGGCGCGACTGCACGTAGTGATGCACGCGGCCGGGCGCCAGCGCCTCCAGCTCGTCGGAGAACACACCGTATTCGGGGCCGCGGTAGGCGTAATGCACTTCGAAGTCGGCGCCGAGGCGGGCCAGTTCGCGCGCCTGCGAAAGAATCGGCGTGATGCCGATGCCGCCGGCCACCAGGATGTGGCGGCGGCCGGTGCGGATCAGCGGGAACAGGTTCACCGGCGCCGAGATGTCGATGCGCATGCCTTCACGCGCCTGCTCGTGCAGCCAGCGCGAACCGCCGCGCGACTCCTCCTGCTTGCGCACCGCCACGCGCCAGGTATCGCGTACCGTCGGGTCGCCGAGCAGCGAGTAGGGGTTGCGATGCGGGCGATCGCCCAGCGGCAGCGACAGCACGATGTGGCTGCCGCCGGAGTAGACCGGGAAGTCCTCGCCGTCGGTGCGCGACAGGCTGAACTCGCGGATGCCCGGTGCCAGTTCGCGGATGCGGCGGATTTCTACATTGAGGGATGCACTGCTCATGGGTAGACCACCTCCGCAGCGGGGACCTCGCCCGGCACTTCGGCGTCGATCTGGAAGCCCATGTAGGCCCCCAGCCGGCGCGAGAAGTGGTCGCGCACGAACAGCGATCGTCCGCAGCCGCTGCATGAAACGATGTTGGTGTGCACGCCACGGGTAATGGTGCGGCAATGCACGCAGAACACCGGGCGCGCCTTGCTGCCCAGTTGCGCGTAGCGCACTTCGTCGCGTCCGACACCGAAGCCGTCGGCCACGCGGGACGCCTGCCACACCGCGTCCTCGGGGCCGGCGAGATAGATGCGCGTGCCCATCTGCGCGACGTAGAGCGCGTCGCGCAGCACTTCAAGCGCCTCGGCCAGCGAATGCGTTTCGAGGTAGAGCGCGCTGTCGGGCAGACCCTGCGACCAGCAGCTGCGCGCCTCGGCGGACGTGCTGCCCAGGTGGATCAGCGTGATGGTGCCGGCGGGCGGGTTGGACAGCAGGCGCTGCGCCAGTGCGGCGTCCTCGGCGGCGACGAACAGGATGTGGTGCGTACCGGCGCGATCCCATTCGAGCTCTGCGTAAACCGGCTGGCTTTTGATGGCTGGGGTGCTCATGCGGCGTCTCGATGCGGAGTTGCAGACATGCCGCGCGCCGGAGCGCGCGGCGGGTCGGATTCGATGCGCGATCAGCGCTTCTTGTCCGGATGGGTACGTTGGCGCAGCGGGTCGTAGAACGGCGTCGGCACCACCAGCGCGGCGAGCTTGCCGGCCTTGCTGGCAATGGTCAGGCGGGTGCCGATGTTCGAGTGCGACGGCTTCAGGTGCACCATGGCCAGTGACTGCATCAGCAGGCGGCTGTACGAGGCCGAGGTGACCACGCCGACTTCCTTCTCGCCGTCATAGACCTTGGCGCCGGCTTCGACCGCTTCGTGGTGCAGCACGGTCATGCCGGCCTGCTTGACGCGCTCGCGACCCTTCAGTGCGTGCACCGCGGCCTTGCCGATGTAGTCGCCCTTCTTGTCGAGGTCGACCGCCCAGTCCATGTTCACTTCCCACGGCGTGGTGTCGCCTTCCGGCATTTCGAACGGGAAGAACAGCAGCGCGCCTTCGACGCGGGTCAGGTCGAGCGCGGTCCACGAGCAGGGGATGACGCCCTTCGGCTTGCCGACTTCGAGGATGGTGTCCCACAGGAACACGGCGTCGGCGGCGCTGCAGTACACCTCGTAGCCGCGCTCGCCGGAGTAGCCACCGCGGCCCAGCGTCACCTTCTTGCCGAACAGCGTGGTTTCGACATGGTTGAAGTAGGGCAGCGCAGCCAGATCGGCCGGCGTGTGCGGCGCCAGCACGTCGAGCGACACCGGGCCCTGCAGCGACAGGATGTGCACGTCGAGGTCGGCCTCGACCTTCACGTTCTTGCCGGCGGCCAGTGCGGCCAGCGTCTTCGGCGTGGCGCCGCTGCCGTGCGAGATGCGGAACTTCTCGGCGCTGTCGCGGATGATCATGATGTCATCGACCAGCGCACCGGCTTCGTTCACCTCGCCGCCGAGGCGGGCGGTGCCCGGCTTCAGCTTGGTGATGTCGATGGTGACCAGGCGGTCGATCACGGCTTCGGCGTCCGGGCCGGTCACGTTGACGATGTTCAGCGCCGACACGTCGTACAGGCCGGCGCGGGTGCGCGTGGCGACGACTTCGTCGTGCGGGCAGCTGTTGTAGCTCCACGGGATCGGCATGTTGTTCCACGTATCGCCGTCGAGCTTCGAACCAAGCTGGCGGTGCCGCTCGTTCAGTACCGAATTCCTCTGCATTCCCGGATCTCCTTGTCGTGGGCGTCGCCGCGCTGCGCGGTCGATCTGGCACTGATTCTGTTGTCCGGGGGAGGTCGGGACAATTCTCAAGAGGGGTTACCCCCTAGGTGGTATGTGCTCAGTGGCGCCAGCTGCGTACGCTCCGCGCATCACGAACAGGGGAGGCGGGCGATGGCGAAGGCCGGTGGAGCTGAAGGTGCGTGTCTGTGCGGTGCCGTGCGCTACCGCGTGCGGGGGGCGCTGAGCGCACCGGTGGCGTGCCATTGCAGCCAGTGCGCCCGCACCAGTGGACACCACGCGGTGATGGCGAGCTGCGCCGACGCCGACCTCGACATCATGGCCGGCGACACCCTGCGCTGGTACGCCTCGTCGCCCAGCGTGAAACGCGGCTTCTGCAGCCAGTGCGGCGGCAACCTGTTCTGGAAGGACGCCGGAAGCGACGTCACCTACGTGACCGCCGGCACGCTGGACCGCCCCACCGGCCTGAAGCTGTCGGCCCACATCTTCGCCGGCTCGCGCGCAGACTACTACGACATCGAAGACGACCTGCCGCGCAGCGACGCCTGGTAGGTGCGACCCGTCGCCGCGTATGCGGATGCGGCGCAGACCTCGATCACCGGAATGAAGAAGGCGCGGAACGGCTTTCGCCGTTCCGCGCCCCGCTGCCTGCGTACGGCGATCAGGCGCGCACGCGGGCCTTGGTCGGGTCGTAGTGCGAGGTCTTCACCTGGGTGGCCTTGATGCGCTTCTGGTGACCGTCCAGCTTGCCGATTTCCACCGTCGCGCCCAGTTCGACCGCCGACACGTCCAGTCGCGCCAGCGCGATGGTCTTGCCGAGAATGGGCGAACGGGTCGTGCTGGTGATCTGGCCGATCTGCGCGCGACCGTTGAAGATCGGGTCGCCGTGCGCCACCAGTTCGCTGCCTTCGATGTCGAGGCCGACCATGACGCGCGCCGGGTGGGCCTTGCGGCGCTCCAGCGCGGCCTTGCCGACGTAGTCATCCTCCTTGTCGGCCGCCACCGCGAAACCGATGCCGGCTTCGAACGGATCGGTCTGGTCGCAGAAGTCGTACTCGGCGAAGATGAGCGCGGCTTCGATGCGCAGCATGTCGAGGGCGGCCAGGCCCATCGGCGCGATGCCGTGCGGCTCGCCGGCCTTGGCGATGGCGTCCCACACCTGCACCGCGTGCTTCGGGTGGCACCACACTTCGTAGCCCAGTTCGCCGGTGTAGCCGGTGCGCGACACGACGACCGGCAGGCCGTCGATCTTGCCCACGGTCAGGCGGAACCACTTCAGTTCGTCCATTGATGCATTGCCCGGCGGCGTGACCACGATTTCGCGCAGGATGTCGCGCGACTTCGGGCCCTGCACCGACAGGTTGTGCAGCTGGTCGGTGGAGGACTTCACCCACACGCGCATATTGTGTTTGGCCGCCAGTTCGCGCAGCCACACGCCGCAGTAGTCGTCGCCGCACACCAGACGGAAGTTGTTCTGGCACAGGCGGAACACGGTGCCGTCGTCGATCATGCCGCCGTGCTCATAGCAGAGCGCGGTGTAGACGATCTGGCCGACCGCCAGCTTGCGGATGTTGCGGGTGGTGGCCAGCTGCAGGAGGGCTTCTGCGTCCGGGCCGGTGATTTCGAACTTGCGCAGCGCGGACAGATCGATCATCACCGCGCGTTCGCGGCAGGCCCAGTATTCGTCGATCGGGCCGTTGGACGAGAACGAATCCTGCAGCCAGAAGCCGCGGTACTCGACCATGCGGCGGGTGAGCGCGGAGGTGCGGGCGTGGAAGCCGGTTTCGCGCGTGAGCTTGGGGGCGGCGTCGGGCGTCATGCGGTGTGCGATCCCTTTGGAGAAGTTGTTCGAGGCGTCATAGACCCGCACGTGGATGTCGGTGGGGTTCCAGCCGTTGGCCGGGTCGATGTCGTCGGTGCAGGACGAGGAGGCGCAGACCAGATCGGTCATCGCGCGCAGCAGCACGTAGTCGCCGGCGCGCGACCACGGTTCGTCCAGGCTGATGCTGTCGTCGTGATTGACGATGGTGTTGTAGAAGAAGTTGATCGCCGGCCAGCCCGCGCGACGCGCCACGCCATGCGGCTCGAGCGCGTTGTTGAAGTTGTCGCTGCAGTTGGCGTGACCGGGGTAACCCATGTCGTCGTAGTACTTCGCGCTGCACGCCAGCATGAAGGTGTCGTGGCGGCCGACGGTATCGCGGACCACCTCGACCAGCGGCACCTGGCGTTCGTCGTAGTACTTGTTCAGCAGGCCGGGGCCGGGGCTGGCCGAACCCATCAGCGTGCGCGTGGTGGTCGGGTCCAGGTCGTACTCCTGACCCTGCGCCAGCGCGGCCGCATCGAAGGCGAGGAAGTCGGAGCACTGGCGGCCGTCGACGTCGATCACCTGGATGTAGTCGCCGGCCCTCACGCGATAGGCCTGTGCGGTACCGGCGGCGATGCGCAGGTCGAGCACCGGCGGCGCCAGCGGCGGCGGCGCGATGCCGGCCACCGGTTCGGCGCACTCGACGTCGGCGATCAGTTCGGTCGGGGCGTTCTGCGCGTCGGGCTGCATGTCCTCGCCCGGTGCCTGCAGCGCGCAGCGCACGGCACCCGGGGCGGTGACGACGCGCTGGCTGCCTGGCAGACCGTCGCTGCCGAACACCTCGGCACGGACCAGACGCCAGCCGGCAGGCGCGCCGCTGAGCAACGCACGGGCGAAGGACGGCGCATCGTCCGGGGTGGTGAAGGACAGGCCGGGCAGCATGGTGTTGGCGATGCCGGCCGGCCCGGCGACATAGAGCAGCCCGGGCTGCAGGCCCTCGGGGTCGGTCAGCGTGAGGCGGTCACCGGCGGCGAGGTCGAAGGACACCGCACCGCCGCCCGGGGCGACGTGGCGGATGTGGCGTGCACGCGTTCGCGCGGCAGTCGCCGGATTCAGCGAAGGTTCGACGATCGTGTTCATGTCATGGAAGCACCCGCGACCCGACGTGCCCGGTGGAGGCCGGGCAGGTCGGGTCGCATCAGGGTTGGTCGGTCACGGGTGTGTCACCCGTGGGCGCCGGGCCGTCAGGCCTGCTCGGTCGAGGCCGGCTCGTTCAGATAGGCCTCGAGCGAGTCGTCCAGAGCGTCCAGCCACGGCGTGTGGTGCGGCGTTGCCATGGTGCCGGTCATCAGCGAGCGGTAGCACTTGTTGCGGTAGCCCATGATGTCCTCGTACTTGTCCTTCTTCCATTCGAGGAAGGTACGGTTGACCTCGGGAATCGGGAAGCTCGGGTAGTCGGTGGCGTCGATCAGGTGCTGGATGTACTTGCCCTGGAATTCGAACATCTGCTGGGCGTCTTCCAGCGTCAGTTCCTCTTCGCGCCACTTCATGTCTTCGGCGTGCATCTCTTCGTACGACGGCACCGGCAGACGGCCGAGGATGACGTCGCGCGCGTACCAGGCCTGGGCGTCGAACATGTTGAAGCTGTACCACTGGTCCTGCATGCCGAGGTACATCAGCTGCGGGTTGTCCTCCCACATGATGCCCTTGTACAGATTGAGCGGCCACAGACGGTTGTCGGTCTTCAGGCGTAGTTCTTCCGCCAGGAAGGGGAAGTGGTGCTTGTAGCCGGTGCACAGGATGACGGCGTCGATGTGCTTGCTGGTGCCGTCGGCGAAGTGGGCGGTCTTGCCCTCGACGCGCAGCAGCTGCGGCTTCTCTTCCCAGTTGTCGGGCCACTTGTAGCCCATCGGGTTGGTGCGGTAGCAGCTGGTGATCGAACGGGCGCCGTACTTGTAGCACTGCGAGCCGATGTCTTCCGCCGAGTAGCTGGCGCCGACGATGAGCACGTCCTTGCCCTTGAATTCAAGCGCGTCACGGAAGTCGTGCGCGTGCAGCACGCGGCCGCCGAAGGTTTCGAAGCCCGGGAAGTAGGGCACGTTCGGCGTCGAGAAGTGGCCGCTGGCGACGATGACGTAGTCGAACTCTTCCGAGTAGGTCACGTCCTGGTCGTAGTTGTGCACGGTGACGGTGAACTTCTTCGTCGCGTCGTCAAAGGTGACGTTGCGGGCGGCGGTGTTGAAGCGGATGTACTTGCGCACACCGGCCTTCTCGACGCGGCCCTTGATGTAGTCCCACAGCACTTCACGCGGAGGGTAGGAACCCATCGGGCGACCGAAGTGTTCGTCGAAGGTGTAGTCGGCGAATTCCAGGCACTCCTTCGGGCCGTTCGACCAGAGATAGCGGTACATGCTGCCGTGCACCGGCTCGCCGTGCTCGTCCAGGCCGGTGCGCCAGGTGTAGTTCCACATGCCGCCCCAGTCCGACTGCTTTTCGTAGCACACGATTTCCGGAATGTCGGCGCCCTTGGCCTGGGCGGACTGGAAGGCCCGGAGCTGGGCCAGGCCGCTGGGGCCGGCGCCGATGATGGCAACGCGCTTCTTCATGATCTGTATCCCTCTTGTGTGGTCCGTTCTGGATACGACCGCGGCATGCTCTCGGCCGCCCGGTCGGTCGCTGGACGTCGTGCATTCGCCGCGTCTCAGGTGCGGCGAATGATGCGAAGGCGGACCAATGCCCACAATTCTCAAGAGGGATTACCTCTTAAGGGGTAAGCAGGGACCAGGGGTCAGGGGCTGGGGGCTAGAGGGGCCGCGCCCTGACCTCGTGTGGCGCAGCCACACCTGTTCCCTAGTCCCTTATCCCTAGCCCCTAGTCCCTCGACTCACCCGCCCCTTACCCCCAAAGAGGTAATCCCTTGTGAGAATTGTTCCGACGGCGGCCCGCTTCCAATAATCGGACCCACATCGAGACGACCGCGCAACGTCAGCCGGTCGCGAAGTGCGGGGAGATCAGGGTGACGCAGTGCTGCTGCCGTTTTGACGCCGATCACGGACACGCCTCTCCGGACCCCTTCCGCACTTCTTCCTTCAGCACTCCCGCCAGTCGCAGCGTTGCGGCCGGTGCAGATTCTTCGCCACACCCGTTTCCGAGTATCAGGGTCGCATCCGGCAACGACGCCAGGTCGCGCGCCGACTCACAACCGGACAGCTATGGGCAGGCCGTCCGCTTTTTCAGATCGCCCGAAACCGTGGATCAACAGAGGGAGAACACCGTGCTTAACCACCGACGTCACCGCAACACCCTGAGCGCCGTATTGCTGGGTCTGCTCGCCGTACCGTTCTGTGCCCAGGCAGAAGAAGCCGCCGCACCGGCCTACACGATCAGCGCCAACGTTGGCCTGTTCTCGCAGTACATCTTCCGCGGCATCAGCTATACGCAGGAGAATCCGGCGGTGCAGGGTGGTTTCGACCTCGCGCACTCGAGCGGCGCCTACCTGGGCATCTGGGGTACCAATGTGAGCGATCTGGCGCTGTCGAACGCGACCGGTGAGATCGACGTGTACGGTGGCTTCGCCAAGACCATCGACGACTGGACCTTCGACGTCGGCTTCCTGCAGTTCATTTTCCCGGGCGGCAAGTACGATCCGTCGGGCGAGAGCCTGAACAGGCTGGAACTGAACGCGGCGGTGACGTGGAAGTTCATCCAGCTGAAGTACTCGTACGCGGTGACCGATTACTTCGGCTTCAGCAAGAAGGCCTTCGGCGCAGACTCGGACGGATCGGACTACATCGAGCTGAACGCGAACTACGAGTTCATGCCGTCGTGGATCGCCAATGTTCACGTCGGTCACCAGAAGGTGAAGAACTACGACGATTACGACTTCACGGACTGGAAGGTGGGCGTGACGAAGAACTTCGAAGGCGGCTGGCAGGCGGCAGTGGCGTATGTCGACACCAATGCCGACAAGAACTTCTACACGATCTGCGACAACGGCATCCGCTGCAAGGACACCGGCGACAGCAAGTGGCTGATCTACGTGAAGCGCACGTTCTGATGACCAGGGGGCCGCAGCGATGCGGCCCCTTGCGCACAAGGGGGATATGACATGAGCAGCAATGCGGATGTGATCGGAGCGGCGCCGGTACGGTCGGCCAGCCGCGCCGAAAGTGCTTCACTGCACCGGAAGATCGACTGGACCGGTGCGTTCTGGGTGGCCAGCGGCGTGCCGGCGCTGGTGCTGTTTTCCATCGGCGCCATCGCCGCCACCGTCGGCAAGCCGTCGTGGATGGTGTGGGCGCTGTCGATCGGCTTCGGCTTCATACAGGCTTTCACCTATGCCGAAATCGCCGGCCTGTTCCCGCACAAGTCGGGTGGCGCTTCGGTGTATGGCGCGGTCGCCTGGGTGCGTTACAGCAAGATCATCGCGCCGGTGTCGGTGTGGTGTAACTGGTTCGCCTGGTCGCCGGTGCTCGCCATCGGTTCCGGTCTGGCGGCCGGCTACATCCTCGGTGCGCTGTTCCCGGCCGATGCGGCGATCAACACCTGGCAGCTGACGCTGGTCGACCTGAGCTTCATCAAGTCCGGGCTCGAACTGCGCATCAACGCGACCTTCCTGGTCGGTGTCGTGCTGCTGCTGGCGGTGTTCGGCATCCAGCACGGCGGCATCCTGCGTTCGGCTCGCACGACCATGGTGCTCGGCGTCACGGCGCTGATTCCGCTGATGCTGATCGCGCTGGTGCCGCTGCTGTCCGGCGACATGCCGTCGACCCACTTCTCGCCGATGGTGCCCATCGCCTACGAGAACGGTCTGGTGGTCGATGGCACCTGGAACATGGCGGGCGTCACGCTGATGGCAGGCGGCCTGTTCATCGCCGCGTGGTCGACCTACGGTTTCGAGACCGCGGTCTGCTACACGCGCGAGTTCAAGGATCCGAAGAAGGACACCTTCAAGGCCATCTTCTACTCCGGCCTGCTGTGCATCGTCGTGTTCACGCTGGTGCCGCTGGCCTTCCAGGGCCATCTCGGCCTGGGTGAGGTGGTGACGCCGCCGGTGGTCGAAGCGGACGGCACGGTGAGCACGCCGGCGGTCTACAGCGGCATGCTGGCACCCGATGTCTACAGCGGCATGGGCGTGGCCAACGTGATGTCGCACATGGTCGGCGGCGGCGAAGTGGTGGCCAATGTGCTGGTCGTCATGCTGGTGCTGGCGGTGCTGCTGTCCATCATGACCTCGATGGCGGGTTCGTCGCGTACGCTGTACCAGGCTTCGGTCGATGGCTGGCTGCCGCGCTACCTGTCGCACGTCAATGAGCACGGCGCACCGACCCGCGCGATGTGGACGGATCTGGGCTTCAACCTGATCCTGCTGCTGATGTCGGACTACGTGTTCGTGCTGGCCTGCTCCAACGTCGGCTACATCATGTTCAACTTCCTGAACCTGAACTCCGGCTGGATCCACCGCATCGACCGTTCGGACTGGGACCGTCCGTTCAAGGCGCCGAAGATCATCCTCGGCATCGGTGTCGTGCTCGGTTTCGTCAACCTCGCGCTGATGGGTCTCGGTGCAGACATCTACGGCGCGGGCACGCTGACCGCGGGTCTGGTGTTCGCATCGCTGATCATCCCGGTCTTCCTGTATCGCCACTACGTGCAGGACAAGGGCAAGTTCCCGGACGCGATGCTGGAGGACATGCACCTGAACGACCAGCTGGCGGAAGGCGGCAAGCGTGCCGGCATCCTGCCCTACATCACGCTGGCTGCCGGCGTCGCGGTGGTAATCATCGCGCACAACATGGCGGTGTATTGATGCAGCGGAGCCGTCGCGCGCTCGCGTGACGGCCGCGGAACGATGTCCGCACTTGCCGGCATCGGCCACTCCTGCGGGGGTTGTCGATGCCGGTTTTCTTTTGGCGTCGCGGTCCCTGCGGTCTGCGCGCGCCTACCCAGAATGGCTTACTCCCTCTTGAGAATTGTCCGGTCGATGGCGCTTGCTGATAATCGCCCTGCCCTGCCTGAATTGGCGAATGACGTACTCAGGCGGAGCAAGCGGGAATGCGGGGTGCATTCCCGCCGGATGCGCAAGTCGTGGTGCGAGCGCCGCGACAACCAACTCTCCTCACCTTCACCGGCACGTGCAGCCAGCTCCTCCTGGCGGGCACCTGCCGGTTTCTTTTTTCAGGTCTGCGCTCAGGTCTGTGGCGTGGCCGGGTTGAAACAGCTCAGGCGCAGCAGCTCTTCCGGCCGCACCGGCCGGCTGAACAGATAGCCCTGCAGGCGGTGGCAGCCGAGCTCGGTTAGCTGCGCCAGCTGCCCCGGTGTTTCCACACCTTCGGCGACGATTTCCAGCCCCATGCTGTCGGCCAGTGAGGTGATGGCGCGCACGATGGTGACGGCGTCGGAACTGCTGCGCAGCTGGCTCACGAAGCTGCGATCGATCTTCAGCGTGCGCACCGCAAAGCGCATCAGATAGGCGAGCGACGAGTAGCCGGTGCCGAAATCGTCGATGGCGAGGCTGATGCCCATGGTGTCGAGCGCGCCGAGAATGTCGGTGGTGCGCGGGATGTCCTCCATCAGCGTGCTTTCGGTGATCTCCAGCTCCAGCATGCGCGGATCGACACCGGCTTCCTGCAGCGCGCCGGCGATGTCGCTCACCAGTTCGTCGTCGCGCAGTTGCCGGCCCGACAGGTTGAAGGCCAGGTGCACCTGCGGCTGCGACGCCTGCAGCGTGCGCAGGTCGCGCAGTGCTTCACGTAGCGACCAGCGGCTGACCGGCACGATGAGTCCGGTCTCCTCCAGCAGCGGAATGAAACGGTCCGGCGGCACCACGCCCTCGGTCGGGCTGTTCCAGCGCAGCAGCGCCTCGACCGTCGCCACACGGCCGGTGCGGGTGTCGATGATGGGCTGATAGACGAGGAAGAACTCACGCCGTTCGAGCGCCCCATGCAGCGCGATCTCCGCCGACAGGTCGGTGTGCGCGTGCGCGTCCATGCTCTGGTTGTAGAAGCGCAGCGTGTTGCGGCCGGCGGCCTTGGCGCGGTACATCGACAGGTCGGCGCGGCTGAGCAGTTCGTCGACCGAGTGGCCGTTTTCCGGATAGAGCGCGATGCCGACGCTGGCGCTGACGAAGAATTCGCGCCCCTGCACGCGGACGCCGTCGGCAAGGGCCGCAAGTATCTTCTCGGCGATCTCGGTGACGGCAGCGCGGTCGCCGGTTTCTTCCAGCAGCACGGTGAACTCGTCGCCACCCAGTCGCGCCACCGTGTCGGATGCGCGCACGCAGCCGCGCAGCCGCGCCGCCACCTCGGTCAGCAGTGCGTCGCCGACGCTGTGGCCCAGCGTGTCGTTGATCACCTTGAAGCGGTCGAGGTCGATGAACAGCACGGCCAGCGGGCACTCGGTGCGCATGGCGCGGCGCATGGCCTGGCGCAGGCGGTCGGTGAACAGCCGACGGTTGGGCAGGTCGGTCAGCACGTCCATGCCGGCCAGATACTCCAGCTGGTCCTGCGCGCGGATGCGTTCGCTGACGTCGCGCGAGGTGGCAACGTAGTGACTGATCCGTTGCTGCGCGTCGCGGATCGGGCTGATCGTCTTCTCTTCGTGATAGAGCTCGCCGCTCTTGCGCCGGTTGGTGAACACCATGCGGAACACCTCGCCGCTGCGCAGCGTGCGCCACAGCCGGGCATAAACGTCGGGCCCATGCACGCCCGACTTCAGCAGACCGGGCGAGCGCCCCAGCACCTCTGCGGCGGTGTAGCCGGTGCTGCGCTCGAAGGCGGGGTTCACGTACTCGATCAGGCCGCCGGCACAGGTGATCATGACTGCGTCGCCGGCCTGGTGAGCGGCGCGCGCCAGCAGGCGGAGCTCACGCTGCGCGCCGTCCTCCGGCGTACCGTGGCTGACCCGCAGCAGCCAGTCTCCGGCGGTGTCACCGGGCAGGCGGGCGCACTCCACGCAGACCGCTTGCCCGCTGTCGCGCAGATGCCAGACATGACGGCTCATGTTGCCGGCGGCGCACAAGACCGGGCCACCCGCGTGGCCGTCATCTTCGAGTTCACGGAACAGGGTGTGTATCGCCCGACCCTGGACAGGGGGCAGCGTGTCGGGCCAGCCGATCTGATGCAGGATGCGGCCGTCGCCGGCTAAGCGGAGCAGCGCGACCGGCGCCGTCGGTGACGCGTCACCGACGGCTGCGGCGAACGCATCCGGGAAGGACATGTGCTGCGTGCATGGCATGTCCATGGCGCTGCAGCTGAACAGTGCGGAAACGACGGCCATCGTGCATCCCCCGGTCTTCATGACAGCGCCCGTTACCCGGATGTCCGGGTCGGGCTGCGTTGACTGTCGGGCGGGGTTCGGGCCCTCGTGCGCGCTCTGTGGCGCGCCTTCTTCTGCTGCTTACGGATCGCGCAGGCGCGGTCTTGAGGGCGCCCGTCACGCCGGCGCGCCCGGGACTGCGCGCTACTGGCCGGCGCCGGCGCGCGGGGCACCGCCGCCGAGCGACTGCATCATGTCCCTGGCGACGTCCTCGATGCGCCGGCGCTGTGAGCGGGCCGTCTTGCGCAGCATTTCGAAGGCGGGCTGGCGATCGATGCGCAGTCGCTCCATCAGGATGCCGACGGCGATGCTGATCTCGCGCCGTTCGTCGAGGGCGCGCTGCAGGTGCTGGCCGGTACTGCGCAGCTGGCGCAGCTCTTCCGAGCGCGCCAGCGCGGTGCGCAGGGTGGGCAGCAGCTGCTCGACGTCCAGCGGCTTGACCAGATAGGCCAGCGCACCGCGCTCGATGGCGCTGCGCACGCGACCGGGATCGCCGAAGGCGGTCAGGAAGATCAGCGGCAGACCATGGTGTTCGCGCAGCACTGCCGCGAACTCCAGCCCGGTCATGCCCGGCAGCTTCTCGTCGAGGATGACCAGATCGATGCGCGTCGTGCCGAGCAGCGCCAGCGCCTCTTCGGCCGAGCGTGCGACATGGACGCCGTATCCGTGAGCCCGGAGCCCGTCGCCCAGCGTGGCTGCGTTCAGCCGGTCGTCCTCAACCAGCAGCAGTTGCGGGCTGGTGTCGTCGTAGGTGTGCATGGTCACGGGTCTCGTCAAACGAAATGATGGGTGGCCGCAGCGCGAGACGGGTCAGTACGCGTCCCGGCAGCTGGCAGTAATCCAGTGTGGTGTGCTCGATCGGCAGCAGCGCGGCCAGCAGTTCGAGGCCCTGACCGAGTCCGCGGTGCGCGGCGAAATCGAAGCCGGGCGGCAGTTCGCCGCAGTTGGTGATGACGATGAGTGCGCCGTCGTCGCCGGACGACAGTTCGACCTCCACGCTGTCGTCGCGGTCGCACCGGCGGTGCTTCACCGCATTCATCAGCAGCTCGTTGAGCACGATGGCCAGCGGCACCGCCTCGCTGTCCGCCAGTCTCGGATCGAAGGCGCCGGGGTCACGCACGGCGAGCTTCACGCGCGCGTCGAACAGACCTTCGATACTGCCGGCGATCATGCGCAGGAACTCTCCCAGCTGCACCGGCGCGCCGGCCCGGCTGCCCTGCAGTTCGTGGATTACGGCGATAGATCGGACCTGACTGATGGCGCCGGTCAGCGCCTGGGCGAGCGCCGGGTGCTGCCCGGCACAGCGGCGCAGCAGGCCGACCACGCCCTGCAGGCTGTTCTTGATGCGGTGATGCGCCTCGCGCACCAGCGTTTCGCGCTGCCGCTCGGCCTGCGCCAGCCGGTGCGCTTCGGCTTCCTTGCGTGCGGTGATGTCCTCGGCGACGCCGGCCACGCGCGCGTGACCGCACTGTGCCTGCCACGGAAAGGCGCGACAGTGCAGCCAGCGCAGGCCGCCGCACCCGTCGGCGACACGGACTTCCACCTCCGCCACATCGCCCTGCGCCTGGGCGGCGAGAAAGGTTTCGAAGCGCGGTCGGTCAGGCGGCGCAACGGCTTGCGCCCAGCTGTTCAGGTCACCCGGCTGTTCGCCGTTGGGCAGTGCGCAGAGGTCCGAAAAGGCGGGGCTGGCGTAGTACAGCGCACGCGTGTGCGGATCGCTGACCCAGAAGATTTCGCGGATGTGCTCTGCCAGCAGATGGAAGCGCTCCTGCGCGGCGCGCAGTTCGGCCTCGGCCTGCTTGCGCTCGCGGATGTCGCGTACCACCGCGATGACGGCCGGTCCGCCGGCGAAATCGATGCGCGAGCCGACGACCTCGACCGCGACCGTCCTGCCGTCACGCGTGAGTGCCACGCCGTCGGGGTAGCGCGTGCTGCGCTGGATCGCCAGTTCGTCGAAGCAGGCCTGGATGCGCGCCTCCTCGGAAGGCGGGTAGAGCATGGACACGTGCCTGCCGGCGACCTCCGCAGGGTGGTAGCCCAGCAGTTCGCTCGCCGCACCGTTCATGTGCATGATCACGCCGCGCGGCGTCATCAGAAGCAGCGCGTCGGCGATGCCCTCGAACAGGTCGGGGAAAGCGGGAATGCCCATGGCATCGGTGTCGCGCCCACGCTCTCCTGGCCGCATGTCTGCGACGTCGCCGCCCTGAAAATCCGGTGCGGATGCTGCTGGGAATGAAATTTCGCGAACCATTGTGGTGCGCCCCGGGGCTGCGTCTGTGTTGCCGTGTTCGTGAGCCTCGCGCTGGGGCCGGGCGCTGGGCGTGGGTATGGCTGTTGCCACATGCTGCGTGGCAGTCCTCACGACAAGTTTAGCGCAAGCACGCCAGCGTATTCGGGCTACGAAATGTTTTGCTGCGGCCATTTGTAACGGAGCCGCGCAGAAGGGCTGATGCCTTGACACGGGCACCACCTCGGCTATCGAGCAAGACCGGGGCGCCGGCCGCGGCGGGCCGTCGCCCAAGTCTGGCCGGCTTGGCTTTGACGGCGTGAACCGATCGATCCGGCTCGCGCAGCGATGTGATCCTGGACTGATGGCACGACCGCGCCATTCTCGCCAGCATGGTATGAACTTTGCACAAGTATTCATACGCAGCCGACGCAAGGCGGCCGTCAGCATCCGAAGAGGCCTCACCTGCACACGCCGGTGAAAGAATCCAAGTGATTGTTCGGGAAGGAAGACTTATGGTGATAAGGGAGGCAACAAGGGGACGCGGCGGCGCACTGTACGCCAGCGGCTTCGACCGTCGTGAGTGGTTGAATGCTATCCGCAGTGGTGCATCGAAGTGGAAGGCGTGCTGCCGCATGGTGCTTGCGCCGACGGCGCAGGGCGCCTTGCTGATGAGTGGTGTGCTTGCACCGGCGATGGCACAGGAGCGCGTTGCCGTCGTGCTCGACGCCATCCAGGTGTCGGCAGACGGCGTCACGGGCAAGCGTGGCCTGTCGACCGGCAGCGAGGCACTGCCGGCGGCGGTGACGGTGATCGGCCAGGACGAGATCGCGCGCACCAACGTCAAGGACTTCACCGACCTGCTGCGCCGGGTGCCCGGCGTGAACGCCTTCACCTACGGCCAGGGCGACATCGGCAGTCCGATACGGATGCGCGGCTTTTCCGGCAACGCGCATGGTGGCGACGTCGCCATCTACGTCGATGGCGTGCCGCAGAACTTCCCGTCGGCGTCGCAGGGCGGTTCGGGCATGAGCGACCTGTCCTGGCTGACGCCGGACATGATCGAGCGCATCGAGGTGATCAAAGGCCCCTTCTCGGCACTGTACGGCGACCAGGCCCGCTCGGGCGCCATCAACATCACGACGCGTACCGGTGGCGCTTCGTCGCTGTCGGCGACGCTGGGGCGCTACGGCTACGGCAAGCTGAATGGCGTGCTGGTGAAAGAGGGTACGCACGGCACGCTGTTCGCGGCCGGCGAAGTGCTCACCAGCGAAGGTTTCCGTGACAACTCGGACATGACGCGCGGCAACCTGTTCGCCAAGTACACAGTGCCGCTGTCGGACGGTCTGCTGTCGCTGCGCGGTCACTACTACAAGGTCAGTTTCGATTCGCCGGGCTATCTGACGCTGGCCGACCTGCGCGCCGGCATCGTCGACCCGCGTGACGCCAATCCGTACGCGGTGCCGCTGTTCGGTGACGCCGAGCGCTATGGCGCGGTGCTGAACTACGCACCGCGTGGCGAGGCGGGATGGAACGCCACCGCCTACGTCGAGCACTACGAGAAGAACCGCACCAATGGAGGCACCGCGCCGAGCACGAATCTGCAGTCGGACGACCGCAACCTGTTCGGCGGCCGCCTGCTGCACACCAGCCGCTTCGGCGACCTTGCGCTGCTCAGCGCCGGTGCCGAAATGCGTTACGACCGTGGCGATGCCTGGAACCAGCGTTACACCAACGGTCAGGCGAGCGGGCTCTACACCAATGCCTACCGGCTCGAACTGCTGACCTACGCCGCCTTCGTCCAGGGGCAGCTGAAGATTGCCGAGCCGCTCAAGCTGGTGGCCGGTCTGCGCCACGACCGTTTCGACTACGACATCCACAACCTGAAGCGCCCGGCCGCCTCGACCACCTACGAAGCGTCGGTCACCACGCCGCGCATCGGTCTGGTCTTCACGCCCATCGATGCGCTCGAGCTGTATGCCAACTATGGCGAGGGCTTCCGTTCGGCCGGCGCGCCGGAAATTTCGCCGCAGGGTCCCGGGGTGATACCGCTCGGTTCGGCGGGCGGCGTGGCGAGCGGCGATCTGCGTCCTCCCAAGGTGGAATCCTACGACGTCGGTTTCAATGCGCGATTGGGGCCGGCCTGGCGTGTGGGGGCCAGCCTCTACACCACGAAGAACAGCAGCGAAATCCGCGAGACCTTCTCCGGCAGTGGTGTGTTCGAGCCGATCGGCGACACCGAGCGTGAGGGGTACGAGGTCGATGTCGACTTCGTTCCCGATCCGGCCTGGCGGCTCTATGGCTCTTACGGCTATGTGCGTGCGCGTGTACAGAACCCGGTCGTGGCCGGTCGCGATCTGATCGCCGGTCTGCCGGACCGGGTGGCCGGCCTCGGTGTGGAGTACACGACCCCCTTCGCCGACGGCATGGTGCGGGCGAACGCGAACTACCAGTATCTGTCAGCACCCCCCTTCTACCTCGCCGGCAACACACTCGAGTACGCACCCGCCTGGCTGCGCTACGACCTGCGGCTGAGTTACCAGCGCGGGCCATCGACGTGGACGCTGTACGCCATCCTGCAGCCGAAGCGCTTCGCCTCGGAAATGACCGGCACCAGCGTCGATCCGCGTCCGCGCGTCGATGGCGGCGCCACCTACACCTATACCTTTTGATCCGGGAGCGATGACGATGAAGAACACCGTACTGATGATGTGCATGCTGGGCTGGATGAGCGCCGCGTCGGCGCACGACGCCTGGGTGGACGAACGCGGGCCGGCGCACGCCGTGCGCTACGGCCATGCTGACAAGGTGGAGGCCTACGACACGAAGAAGGTGGTCGCGGTGAAAGCCTGGGACGCCAGAGGCGTCGAGGTGACGGCGAGTACGCGCGTCGGCGACGACGGCGTGCAGATCGAGGCGCCCGCTGCCGCGCTGATCGCGCTCGATTTCGACAATGGCTACTGGTGCAAGGTCGATGGCAAGTCGCGCAACGTGCCGAAGACCGAGGTGCCGGGTGCCACCGACGGTTCGCGTTCGCTCAAGTTCGGCAAGACGGTGCTGGCTTGGAATGCCGCCCTGACCCGTCCGCTCGGTCGCACGCTCGAGGTCGTGCCGGTATCGGCGGCCGCGCCGGTGGCCGGTCAGCCGCTGACCCTCGTCGTGCTGTTCGAAGGCAAGCCGCTTGCCGGCGCCAAGGTGAACACCGGCGGCACGCACTACGACAAACCCTTGCTCACCGACGACAAGGGGCAAGTGACGGTGCCGGTTCAGCCCGGGCTGAACATCGTCGGCGTGGGGCACAGCCTGCCTCATGACGGCCCGCAGGCGGACAAGCTGAACATGGCGGCCAATCTGCGCTTCACGGTACGCTGACGGGCATGTTCAGACAGATCATCCTCGTGCTGGCGCTGATCGCGTCGCCCGCCGTCCATGCACACGGAATGCGCATCAGCGTGACGCCGGCGCAGGACGGCGTGGCGGGTCGGGTGTGGTACTCCGACGAAACGCCGGGTGCCGGCAACGCGGTGTCGCTGGTCGACGCCGCTGGCCGCGAACTGGCGTCGACCCTCAGCGATGCCGAGGGGCGGTTCGCCTTCAGTGCGGTCGCGGCGGGTGATTACGCTGTGGTGGCCGAAGGCGAGGAGGGGCATCGCGCCGAGGCACGTATTGCCTATGCGCCCGCCGCGGGGCCGGTGTCCGCGGCGGGTGTCGAGGACGCGAAGCTGACGGCATTGCTGCGCGCCGAACTGCAGCCCTTGCGCGAGGACATCGCCCGCTTCGAACAGCGCATCCGTCTGCACGACCTGATAGGCGGCGTCGGCTTCATCGTCGGTCTGTGCGGCCTGCTGGTCGCCTGGCGTGCGCGCCGCCGCAGATAGGGACAGGACATGCATATTTCCGAAGGCGTACTTTCGTGGCCGGTGCTGGCCGGCGGCGCGGCGATCGCGGCGGCGGCGGTCGGCGTCGGCCTGCGCCGCTTGCCCGACGAGCGCATACCGGTGGCCGGGCTGCTGTGCGCGCTGTTCTTCGTCGCCGCGCTGATCCACATTCCGGTCGGCATCGCATCGGTGCATCTGGTGCTCAATGGCCTGTGCGGCGTACTGCTGGGTTGGGCCGCCTTTCCGGTCATCGCCGCGGCACTCACCTTGCAGGCACTGTTGTTCGGCTTCGGCGGGCTCACCACACTGGGCGTGAACATCATGGTCATGGGCGTGCCGGCGCTGATCGCGGCGGCCGCCTTCCGGGCGCCGTGGCCGCGCAGCGCCGCCCTGCGCGGCGCCGTATGCGGCGCACTGGCCATCGTCTGTGGCGTACTGCTGATGGCGCTGGCCTTATGGCTGTCCGGCGGGGCGGCATTCGTGTCGCTGATCGGCATGGTGATGCTGGCGCATCTGCCGGTGATCGCGATCGAGGCAGCGATGACGGCGGCAATCGTCGGTTCGCTGCAGCGTGCGCGGCCGGCACTGCTGCAGTTCCGGGTGAGCGCATGATCGCCATCGGTATCGCGCCGCCGTCGCTGCTGTCGCACGTCGATCCGCGCGTGCGTCTGCTGTGTGCGCTTTTCGCAAGCGTGTGGATCGCGGCCACCCCGCGGCTGCTGCCGCTGGCAGCGCTGGCCGGCTGCGGCCTGTTGCTGGCCGTGATCGCGCGCGTGCCTGCACGCGTGCTGCTGCGCCGGCTGTTCGTGTTGAATGCCTTCATGGCACTGGTGCTTGTCACGCTGCCACTGTCGCCGGGCGGCGAAGTGCTGTGGCAGTTCGCCGGCGTCGGCCTCTATCACGACGGTTTGATGCACGCGCTGCGCATCGTGCTGGCGGGGCATGCGCTGACGCTGCTGTTTGTCGCGCTGGTGGTCACCCTGGAGCCGGTCACGCTGGCGCACGCGTTGCTGCACCTGAAGGTGCCGGACAAGCTGGTGCGCATCCTGATGTTCGCCATCCGCTATATCGACGTGCTGCACGATACCCGCCTGCGGCGCGAGCGGGCCATTCGTGCGCGCGGTTTCAGCGCCCGCTGCGACCGGCATACCGTGCGCACGACTGCGCATCTGGTCGGCTCTCTGGTGGGCGACAGCCTGGCGCGTGCCCAGCGCATCGAACAGGCGATGCGGGCGCGCGGCTGGCGCGGCGGCTTTCCGATGTTGCACCACTTCCACCTGCGCGTAAGCGATCTGGCCTTCGGCCTGCTGTTTGCGGCTTGCCTGCTGTCCATTGGAGTGATCGCATGACTGCCGCCCCGCATGCAATATCCGGCCCGGCGCTGATCCGTGCGCGCGATCTGTCGTTCAGGCACGTGCCGGAGCGGCCGCTGCTGGAGGGCGTGTCCTTCGATCTGCATGCGGGCGAACGGGTCGGTCTGGCTGGCGCCAACGGGAGCGGAAAATCCTCGCTGCTGCAGTTGCTGATCGGTCTGCTGCCGCCTGACGGCGGGGCGCTCGAACTGTGTGGGCAGCCTTGTCGCGATGAAGCAGATTTCCGGCCGCTGCGTGGTCGCGTCGGTCTGATGTTTCAGGACGCCGACGATCAGCTGTTCTGCCCGACCGTGCAGGAGGACATCGCCTTCGGGCCGCTGAATCAGGGGCTTGCTCACGCGGCGGTGCGCCGCATCGTCGGCGACATGCTGGCGCGCCTGCATATCGTGCATCTGGCCGAACGGCCGGTGCACCAGTTGTCCGGTGGCGAGAAGCGTCTGGTGGCGCTGGCCGGCGTGCTGGCCATGGGGCCCGAGGTACTGCTGCTCGATGAGCCGACGACCGGACTGGACGCGGCTGCCCAGGAAAAGGTGACCGAGGTGTTGCTCACGCTGCCGCAGGCCATGCTGGTGGTGTCCCACGACCGGGATTTCCTGGCCCAGCTGTCCACCCGCGTCATCGCGCTGGCCGACGGTCGGGTAGTCGTCGACAGCGTGCGTCAGCCGGCGCAGGTGCTCAGTCTGCGGCGCTGATCTCAGTTCGTCAGCACCAGCCCCCAGACCAGCGCAACATTGACCAGCGACACCATGACGGCGGCCGAGCCGATGTCCTTGGCGCGTTTGGCCAGTGCGTGGTTCTCCAGCGAAATGCGGTCGACGGTGGCTTCGACGGCTGAATTGAGCAGTTCGACGATCAGCACGAGCAGCACCGAAAACACCATCAGCGCGCGTTCGACACCGCTGTCGCCGAGCCACAGTGCGAGCGGCAGCAGCAGCACGGCGGCGATCACTTCCTGACGGAAGGCGTCCTCGTGGCGGAAGGCAGCGCCCAGACCTTCGGCCGAGTAGCGGGCGGCATTGAGCAGGCGGCGCAGGCCGGTCTTGCCCTTGAACGGACTTTCTTGCATCGGCGACGTCTGGGGCGGACATGTTGCAGGGCGCCGGCGGACGCCCTGCTGGGGATCACTTCAGCGCGGCCAGTGCGGCGGCGTAGTCGGGCTCCTGCTTGATCTCCGGCACCAGTTCCGCGTGCAGCACGGTGTCGTCGGCGTCGAGCACCAGCACCGCGCGCGCGGTCAGACCGGCCAGCGGACCGTCGATGATCTCGACGCCGTAGTTGGCCATGAACTCGCGGCCGCGCAGCGTCGACAGCGACTGCACGTTCTGCAGGCCTTCCGTTTCGCAGAAGCGCTTCATCGCGAACGGCAGGTCGGCGGAGATGACCAGCACGACGGTGTTGGCGATGCTGCCTGCCTGCTCGTTGAACTTGCGGGTCGAGGTCTGGCACACCGGGGTGTCCAGGCTGGGTACGATGTTGAGTACCTTGCGCTTGCCGGCCAGGCTGGCCAGCGACACGTCGGCCAGGTCGGTGCCGACCAGCGTGAAGGCGGGCGCCTTGCTGCCCTTGGCCGGGAAATGACCGGCGAGGTGGATGGGATTGCCGGCGAGCGTGACGGTCTGGGTCATGGGGTGTTCCTCCTTGTGCGGGGCGCTGCGAGGGGCCCGATCGGTCGATCAGGGGTAGAAGACGTACAGGCGGTAGCCACCGGCGTTGGTATCCGTCGGGTCGACCAGCACGCTGACCGCCTGTTCGGATGCCGCCGCGAATTCGCTGCCCTGACGGTCGGCCGGCAGATAGTCGGCGGGCGTGAGCACGCGGCGCACGATGGGCCGGTCGCTGGTGTCGGTCAGACTCAGTGCGAGGTGCGGCCAGTCCTGTGCATGCGTGGCACCGTTGCGCAGCAGCGCGTTCAGACGCAGCAGCGGCGCCCGTTCGCTGTCCGGATTCAGCTCCGACGATTCGATGCTGATCAGATCGGCGCGACGCGGTGCCGGCAGCGTGCAGCCGAGGCGGGCGCAGGCCTGCTCGAACATCGGCTTGAGTGCCGGTTGCGCGATCACCAGTTCGGTACGGAACAGATAGGCGAGCTGGGCGAGGGCCAGCAGCGCCAGCAGCAGGATGCCGATGCTCCACAGAGCGGTTTTCAGTGCGCCGCGGCGCGGCACCTGATCTTCACCATACAGTTCGCGCCGGATGCGCTGCACGGCAGGGTCGCGCACCGGCTCGAGCGCGGGGGGCGGGTCGAGCAGGGGATCGCGCGCAGGCGCCGTGACCGCGGTCGCGACAGTGGCGTCGGGCTCGGGCTCGGGTGCCGGAGCGGCTTCGAGTTCGACGATGGCAAGCGGCTGCGTCACGTCCGGATCGGGCTCGGGCGTCGCATCGGTTGCGACCGTCGTGCCGGCATGATCGTCGAGGTCGGCGGCGGCCCCGCTTCCGGTGTCCGCTTCGGGGGCCTCTGCCGCAGGTGCGTCGTCGCTGCGTGTCTGCCAGTGATCGGTGGTGCGTTCGAGCAGTGCCTCCATGCTGTCGCCGGGCAGCGGCGACGGAGGTGCGTCGGCGTTGCCGACATCGAGGTCCAGCCGGTCGGTGGTGACGGCGGCCTGATCCTCCGCCAGCAGTTCGATGTCCGGTTCCGCGGCGACGGTCAGCGTCGCGTGGCTGTGCTCGGGTTCGGGTGCGGACGTGTCCGGCGTGGCGCTCGCGCCCTCGGTGGCCAGGGGCGGCGGCGCGAGGCCTGCGGCGGCGGGTGCGGGTGTATCGCCGCCTTTCGGGAGCGGCACGTCCACCATCGCGTCGACCGCGTCGAACACCGTGTGGCAGCGGCCGCAGCGCACGCGGCCCTCGCGTGCCCGGAGCTGCACCGTGTCGACGCGGAAGACGGTGGCGCAGGCCGGGCAGCGGGACAGCATCAGACGCGCGTCCCGGTCAGCAGCACCCAGCCTTCCCGCTCGCCGGCAACCTCCAGTTCGAAGGCCGGGCGATAGGCGGCGCGCACCATGTCGGTCTGCGCGGCGAGGATGCCGGACAGCGCGATGCGGCCGCCGCTGCGCGTGAGGCCGCACAGCAGCGGCGCCAGCACGGTGAGCGGGTTGGCCAGGATGTTGGCCACCACGACGTCGGCCGTGTGGTCGATGTTCTCGCGCGAATGCAGCAGTTCCAGCGTGGCGCCGTTGCGCTCGGCGTTGTAGCGGGCGGCGTCCATCGCGTGCGGGTCGATGTCGGTGCCGGTCACCCGCGCGGCGCCGAGTTTGGCCGCGGCGAGCGCGAGGATGCCGGAGCCGCAGCCGTAGTCGATCACCGTTTCGCCGCCGCTGATGACCGAATCCAGCCACTCGAGACAGAGCCGGGTGGTCGGGTGCGAACCGGTGCCGAAGGCCATGCCCGGGTCGAGCGTGATGTTGATCGCCGCCGGATCGGGCTGCGCGTGCCAGGACGGCACGATCCACAGACGTTTCGATACCGGGATCGGCTCGAACTGGGCCTGGGTGATGCGCACCCAGTTCTGCTCGTCCAGCGGCGAGGTCGTGTAGGGCGGCGGTGCGGTCAGGCCGGCCTGCTCGGCCGCTTCGGCCATCGCGGTCGCGTAGTCGGCGTCGCGGTCGAACAGCGCGTGGATGCGCGAATGCGGCCACAGTTCGACGGCGGCCGGCATGCCGGGTTCGCCGAACTGCGGCTTCTCGTCCGGCGTGCCGGCATCGGCGTCCTCGATGTCGACCGACAGCGCGCCGGCTTCGAGCAGCGCGTCCGACAGCGCCTCGGCGTTGGCCGAATCGGCCAGCAGCGTGACCGTGATCCAGCCGCTCGCCTGCTGCTCGTCCGGCTCTGCGTGCGACTCGCTCATTTGACCTTGGCCGCTTCCTGCGCCGCGAGCTTCTGCTCGAGGTAGTGGATGCTGGTGCCGCCATCCATGAAGCGGGTGTCGTGCATCAGTTCCTGGTGCAGCGGGATGTTGGTCTTGATGCCGCTGACGATCATTTCCGACAGCGCGATGCGCATGCGGCGGATCGCCTGCTCGCGCGTGTCGCCGTAGGTGATCACCTTGCCGATCATCGAATCGTAGTGCGGCGGCACGGTGTAGCCCTGATACACATGCGAATCGACGCGCACGCCGGGGCCGCCCGGCGGGTGGTAGCCGGTGATCTTGCCCGGGCTGGGCGTGAACTTGTACGGGTCTTCGGCGTTGATGCGGCATTCCAGCGCGTGGCCGGTCAGCTTGATGTCGCGCTGCTTGAAACGCAGCTTCTCGCCGGCGGCGACGCGGATCTGTTCCTGCACGAGGTCGATGCCGGTGATCAGTTCGGTCACCGGGTGCTCGACCTGGATGCGGGTGTTCATTTCGATGAAATAGAACTCGCCGTTCTCGTACAGGAATTCGAAGGTGCCAGCGCCGCGGTAATTGATGCGGCGGCAGGCCTCGGCGCAGCGCTCGCCGACGCGGGTGATCAGCCGTGCCGGAACACCCGGGGCCGGTGCTTCCTCGATGATCTTCTGGTGGCGGCGCTGCATCGAGCAGTCGCGTTCACCCAGATAGACGGCGTTGCCGTGCGCGTCGGCCAGCACCTGGATTTCGATATGGCGCGGGTTCTCGAGGAACTTCTCCATATAGACCGCCGGGTTGTTGAACGCCGCGCCGGCTTCGGAACGTGTCATCTGCACCGCGTTGAGCAGCGCCGCCTCGGTATGCACGGTACGCATGCCGCGTCCGCCGCCACCGCCGGCCGCCTTGATGATGACCGGGTAGCCGATGGAGCGAGCGATGCGGACGATTTCCTTCGGGTCTTCGCCGAGCGCACCTTCGGAGCCCGGCACGCAGGGCACGCCGGCCGCCTTCAT
>JAVEVQ010000046.1:0-15359 GCA_034004945.1 Methyloversatilis sp.
TCGAAGGCGCGCCCCGGATCGAAGTCGAGATAGCGCGCGAAATCGAAGCCCTCGCCTTCGTCGCTGACGGTGTAGCGCACCGCATCGGCGCTGCATTCGATCTGCAGGCGGGCGCGCCGGCTGGCGTATTCGGGCAGCAGCAGGCGGCGTTCGACCTCCTCCTGCCAGCAGTCGTCCAGCCGCAGCCGCGATTTCTCGGCGTAGCTGATGCCCAGGTTGCCGTGCTCGACCGCGTTGATCATCAGTTCGCTCAGGCCCATCACGATGTTCTCGGGCTCGGGCGACACCAGCGAGGCGAGCGAGGCCAGTTCGGTCGCCTGACCCAGCGTGCTGAACTCGAACTCGGCCCGGCGCAGTGCGCCCATCGCGCGGCGCATGCCCTCAGCCTGCAGCTGGATTTCGCGCGTGCGACGGACCTCTTCCAGCGCCGACTTGACGATGGCCAGCAGCGCGTCCGGTTCGTAGGGCTTGGTCAGGTAGTAGCGGGCACCGGCCTGCAGCCCCTCACGCACCTGGTCGGGCGTCGCCGCAGCGGTCTGCATGATGACCGGCAGGCCGCTCAGGCGCGGCGTGCGGCGCACGCGGCGCAACAGCTCCATGCCGTCCAGTCGCGGCATCATGCGGTCGAGCACCAGCAGGTCGAAATCGATCCCGGTGTTCTCGAGGTATTCCCAGGCCTCGACACCGTCGCGCGCCATGGTCAGCTCGTAACCCTGCCCGTCGAGGTATTCGCCGATGATTTCGAGATTGAAGGGCTCGTCATCGACGATCAGAAGTCTGATCGGGGCAGACATGCTCACCATAGGGTAGTGCTCCGCGTTGTGGGCGAGCGGACGGCCTCGGAGTGCGTCGCCCCCCGCTCATCGCAAGCTGTAACGGCAGCGTGATCGGCGTCTTGAGCGCACTCAGCCGGCCAGTGCCGAGAGCGCGACCTCGGCCATCACCGCCTGCACGCGCGGGTCTTCACCCACGGCGGTGGCCAGGTCGATGCGCAGCGACGGGTAACGCGCGCGCGCCGCGTCGAGCTGCGCCGGCAGATCGCGCCGCACATGACCGCTCTGCGCGATGAACATCGGCAGCACGGCAATGCGCGTGACGCCGGCCGCGGCCAGCCGGTCGCACGCCTGTTCCAGCGTCGGTTCGAGGAATTCGAGGAAGGCCAGCTCGACCAGCGGTGCGGCGTCGCCCGCCGCCACCCGCGCCGCCACTTCGCGCAGCGGGCGCGCCCATTCCGGGTCGCGCGATCCGTGCCCAAACAGGATGAGGCCGTGATTCAAGACATGTTCTCCATTGCGTCGCAGCAGAACTGCAAACACTTCAGCATATAAAATCCGTCCGTCGTCCGATTGCGAGTAACGCCCATGCAGGTAATGATCGTCGAAGACCAGCCGCTCGTGGTGGAAGGCCTGCGCAGCGTGCTGACCGAAATCGACAGCGAGCCGGACATCCGCTGCGCCCTGCTGGCCTCCCGCGCACTGACCATGCTGCGCGGCGGCCTGCGCCCCGATCTGGTCATGCTCGACCTCAATCTGCCGGACGCCGAGGGCACCACCTTGCTGACGCAGCTGCGCAGCGAGTTCCCGGACGTGCCGGTGGTCGTCATATCGGCGCAGGACGACCGGCATACGATCACCGACGCGATCGACCAGGGTGCGATGGGTTTCATCTCCAAAAGTTCGACCACCTCGGTGCTGGTAAGCGCGCTGCAGCTGGTGCTCAAGGGCGGCATCTACGTGCCGCAGCAGGTGCTCGACGACGCCATCCACCCGCAACCGCCGCGGCCGACGATACAGGACCTCGCCGACATCGGTCTGACACCGCGCCAGATCCAGGTGCTCGGCCTGATGATCGAGGGCATGCCGAACAAGCTCATCTGCCGCGAACTGGGCATTTCGGACGGCACCGCGAAGACCCACATCTCGACCATCCTGCGCCTGCTCGCGGTGAAGAACCGCACACAGGCGGTGTTCGCGCTGTCGCAGATGGGCATACGCCTGCCGCGGCGCCCGCCGAAGACGAACGCCTAGCTCTCCTCGGCGGCGTCGAGCACGCCGCCGATCACCGCATCGAGCACCACCGGGCGTACCGGTTTGGCGACCAGTGGAATGCCGTGCGCCTCCAGTTCGATCTCCAGCTCGCGCGTGGCCGCCAGCCCGGTCATGATCAGCGCCGGGATGTGCTCGCCCAGCTCCCGCCGCAGCGAGCGCACCGCTGACAGGCCATCCAGGCCATCGCCGAGCTGGTAGTCGCTGATGATGAAATCCGGCGCGCCGGCCTGACGCAGCTGGCGCAGCACGAAGTCGGGCGAGGTGCCGGACACCACGTCTATGCCTACTGAGGCGAGCAGCGACTGCAGCGACTGCAGGATGGCCGGGTCATCGTCGATCAGCGCGACGCGCCGGTTGGCCAGCCGCCGCAGACCCTGCAGCTCTTCCTCGACCGGCGCCGGCATGAAGGCCTGCACGCGTGGGACCGTCACGCTGAAGTTCGACCCGCGCCCGGGACGCGAACGCACGGTCAGCGCGTGACCGAGCAGGGTGCACAGCCGACGCACGATGGCGAGCCCCAGTCCCATGCCACGGCCGCCGCTCCCCGGGTCTGTGCCCGGCAGGCGCACGAATTCGTCGAATACGTCATCGATGCGCTCGGGCGGTATGCCCTGACCACTGTCGCGGACCTCGATGCGCAGCACCTCGTCGCCCAGTCGGCGCACGCCCACGAACACCGCGCCGTGGGCGGTATAGCGCAGCGCGTTCGACACCAGATTGGCAAGCACGCGTTCGAGCAGCAGCGGGTCGGAGCGGCACCAGGCACGGGTCGGATACAGCTCGAAGCGCAGGCCTTTTTCCGCTGCCAGTGCCTCGAAGGTGAGGCGCAGGCTTTCGAACACCCGTACCAGCGGAAAGTCGGTAATGCGCGGCTGGGTGGCGCCGGATTCCAGGCGGGCGACGTCGAGCAGCACGTCGCGCATGTTTTCCAGCTTCATCGACGAGCGCTCGAGCCGGGCCAGCAGACCGCTGCTTTCGTCGTCGTGCAGGCGCAGCTTCAGCGTGCGGATGTCCAGGCCCATCGCCATCAGCGGCTGGCTCAGGTCGTGCAGCAGCGCATCGACGAACTGTGTCTTGGCCCGACTGGCCTGCTCGGCCCTCTCCTTCTGCTGCTGCAGTTGCGCGGTGGCGTCGTGCACCCGCCGTTCGAGATCGGCACGCGCGCCGCTCAGCGTGACCGCCATCCGGTTGATGCCGTCCTCCAGCACCTGCATGATGCCGCGCGCACCGGTCTGCGCCCGCGCCGAGAAGTCGCCCTGTTCGATGCGCCGCACGGTATCGGCCAGCGCGCGTACCGGCGCCGTGGCGCCGTCGGACAGGATGCGCGCGAACAGGCCGGCCAGCAGCAGTCCACCGGCGGTAATGAGCGCGGCACTGGCGATCAGCTCGCGCCGCGCCTGCGCACTGCCGAGCCGCGACACCTGCACGACGACCACCCCGAGCCGGCTCACGGCCGGCGCCTCGCCACCGTCGTCGAACAGCGGATCGGGCCGCGCCTGCACGCTGAAAACGGGTGCGGCGAACAGATGGTAGTCGTCGGTGCTTTCGAGCAGCGCCGGCGCACCAAGGCCGTCGGTCATGCTGCGTTCCGGTATGCGTGTGCGCCCGGCGCGGGCCAGCACCACATGATCGCGATCGAACATGACCAGCCCATCGACATCGCGCTCGCGCAGCGAGGCGTCGGCGATCGACTGCAGGATGTCGATGTTGCCGGCGAACAGGCCGTACTCGGAAGCCGGTGCCAGACTGGCGGTGAGCAGCATGGCGCGATCGATCAGCGCGCGCTCGATGTCGGCGATGCGGGTCGAGGTGAAATGGACGGCCAGCGCCAGCGCGATCGCCACCGACGGCAGCAGCGCCGCCACCAGCACGCGGCTGCGGAACCCGAGTCGATTGAGTCCGAACCGACTCCGCACCCCGCCTCCTTGCGTAGACCGCCTGTTCATCCGGCGGTCATGATACGGGATCGCAGCAGTCGCTTCAGAACCAGCTTGCGCGCAAGGTCAGCATGGTCTGCCGGGCGACGCGGTTGAAAGGTACGCGCGTACCCTGGTCGTCGTTGAAGGTTTCGTAGCGCGGTCCGATATCGGTCACGGCAAGAGCCGCCTCCCAGGTGGTCGGACCGCTGCGGAATTTCTTCGCGACGCGGGCATCCAGCGTCTGATAGGCGGCAATGCGCTCGCTGCCGTTGAACCAGCGGGCCGAATTGACGCCGAACAGCGTGGCCGACACGGACCAGTCCTGCGGCAAGGCCTCCATCCACGTGAGCGACCACGTGGAGGACGGAACCGTGTCCTCGTAGCAGGTTCGCCGCGGACGGCAGGTGGCGTTCGACGCAATGCGCGGCAAGGCATGCGAGAACCAGATCTCGCGGCCATCGCCGCGATAGCGGTACTGGTATTCGAAACCGTCGATATCGACGTCGGCGCCGGCCACGAAGGTAATGCCGGTGTTCAGGTAGTCGGGGTCGGAATAGCGGGCCTCGGTCACGAGCTGGGAATAGCGCTCACGAAAGGCGCGGATCTCGAGACTGGAGCGGCCGAACTGCCCGACATAGCCCAGTTCGAACGAATCCAGGCGCTCGGGCTGCAGCGACGGCGTTCCGACGAAGGTCCGGGTGGCGCGTCCCTGCTTGAAACCGGCGGCCAGCAAGGGCCCTTGTACAGGATCGAGCGCGGTCAGGGCCGCGGCGACTTCGGGATAGATGAAACGCGAATCACCGCGCGCCTCGATCAGCGACGGTTGCCGGTAGGCGCGGCTGAAGCCGCCTCTCACGGCGTGTTCGGGCGTCACGTGGAAGGTTGCAAACAACCGCGGCGAGGCCTTGGTGGCATAGCCGCGAAAACTTTCGACCATGTTGCCGAAGTTGAAGGTCCACAGGTCAGAGGGCTTCCATTCGACGTTGGCGGACAGCCGGAACAGATTGGTGGACGCACGGCCGGTTTCGTAGAACATCCGCCGCGACCTGAGCTCCTCGTGCCGCAGTTCGGCACCCCAGGCCACCCTCACGTCCGGAGTTGCCGAGAACATGTGCTGGAAATCGAGATTGCGGCGCGTCGCCGTGCGGTTGTAGTCGATCGGCACGGACAGCGGCCCCAGGCTGAACGGAATCCCGCGATCGGCAAGCTCCTGGTTGACCACCGGCGCGACATTGGACGCCCACGCCTCACGGCCCTGGTCCTCGTTCTGGTAATAGCCGACAGACCACTCGTTGTCGGTGGACACGAGGCGACGGAAGCGGACATGCGCAAACCAGTTGTCCGTCTGGACATTGCGGAAGCCATTGCCGTTGTCGAGGTTGCCGGTCACCCCGAACGGGTAGCCGACGCCTCGCGTACCGGAACTCTGCCCTGCCATGAAATTGATCTCGTCCGAGCCATCCAGCGCCAGATCCGCACGGAGAGTGGAGGCGTTCAGTCGGGATGAGTCGTAACGATGGGCAAAGCCGTCATCGCCGCTGGTACGCGCGTTCAACGCGATGCTCAGCGGCCCGAAGCTGCGTCGGAACCGGGCCGATGCGTCGGCAAGTTCGGGGCTTCCTCCGGTAATTGAAACGGTTGCAGCTGGACCCTCGTTGCTCGTGCGGGTGACGATATTGACCACGCCAGCCACCGCGTTCGAGCCATAGGTCGCCGCGTTCGAGCCGCGCACCACCTCGATGCGCTCGATCTCGTCCATCGTCAGCGGCAGAGCGTCCCAGTCGACGTAGCCGAAAAGATAGGGCGAATAGACCGAGCGACCGTCGATCAGCACCTGCATGCGGTTCGGGTTCAGGGTGCCGAGGCCGTGATAGAACAGCGCCGGCGAATGCCCGGTGTCGCTGATCACGTTCATGCCGGGCACCAGTCGCAGCAGTTGCGGCAGGCGACGGTAGCCGAGGCGCTCGATGTCTTCGCGGGTGAACAGCGTGACCGCGCCGGGCGCGTCGTCGATGCGCTGCGGCATGCGGGTCATCGACAGCACGACCGGCAGGTCATCGTCGAGAAAGGGCGCCTCCGGCTCATCCTGCGCCCGCGCGTCGGACATCGCCAGCGCGAGCGGAAACAGGCAGAGGGCTAGAGGGCGGCAGCAATAACGGCCTTGGGGCTGTTCGGGCATAGGCGGCAGGACAGGCGGTTCTTGTTCGTGATTTCCCGGCAGCCGGGTGCTGCCAAGGTCTGTTGACATTGAATCGCGGTCCGCGCGCCGACCGCGTTGCACTCCGTGTCGAGACGACCAGTCTCGCCTTCGTCGAACGCCTTGCCCGTGCCGCACACGCTGCACACCCGGTTCGCGATTCAATGTCAACGGACCCCGAGCGCGGATTATCCGTGCAAACGGCTTCGACATACAGCCTGCAGGACTGTCGTGCTCAGCCGACGATCAGCAGATGCACGCGGTAGGGGCCATGGGCGCCAAGCACGATGGTCTGTTCGATATCGGCCGTACGCGACGGTCCTGAAACGAAATTGACCGCCCGTGGCCAGGGTACGAGCTCGCGCCGGGCGTCGGCCCAGGCGGCTTCCATGTCGGCGACGATGTGCTGGCGCGGAACCACCGCGATATGCGTCTCCGGCAGCAGGCTGTTGACGGCCGGCGACTGCGGCCCGGAACAGAGCATCAGCGTGCCGGTTTCGGCGATGGCGCGGAAACAGCCGGTCACCCCGACCAGATCGTCGCCGGTCGCCGCGCCGATGCGCACGTCCAGACCGGCACCTGCCCAGTCCAGCGCGGCGAGCGCCGGGGCGACGACCAGCGTGGTCGGCAAGGCCTGCCCGCGCAGCCAGGCGGCGCAGTGCGCAGGTACTTCGGCTTCGGTGGCGCAGCGGTCGACGGTTGAAATCATTGCCAGCGCGCGTTCGACGAAACGGTCGAGCACGCCGTCGGCAGCAGCGCGCGGCCCGCTCTGCTGTCGCGTAATCGTCGCCTCGACGCGCGCGCGCGCGGCGGCGCTTGTGCTGTCGGTGCGACCCAATTGACGGCGCAGGCGGCCGAGCACGTCCTCGCGCACGCTCATGCCGCACCTCCGCGCCGGCGCTCCGCATACAGCTCGCGGAAGGTTTTCGCCGCCGGTGCCGGGAAGTCCCGCTGCGCGGTCCAGCCCGGCGCGACACCCATCACCTGTATGCGGTCACGGCCGTCGGCCAGCCAGCGCAGATAGCGCACGGCAAAGCGGGTGCCCAGGGCATAGAGTTTGGGACGCGCCGCGACCCAGGCCCAGAGCCGGGTGGCGAGGCGCTCCGACCAGGGCCTCAGGCCGCGCTCGACCTGCTTCTCGCGCAGTGTGCGCATCAGTTCCGGCAGTGGAATCGACACCGGGCAGACAACGCCGCACTGATTGCACAGTGTGGCCGCATGCGGCAGGTCCATCGCCTTGTCCAGCCCCTGGTAGAGCGGCGTCAGTACCGAACCCATGGGCCCGGGATAGACCCAGCCATAGGAATGACCGCCTATCGTCTGGTAGACGGGGCAGTGGTTCATGCAGGCGCCGCAGCGTATGCAGCGCAGCATGGCTTCGAATTCGCTGCCCAGCAGATCGGCGCGACCGCCATCGACCAGCACGAAGTACATGTGCTCGGGCCCGTCGGCGTCACCGCCCTGCTTCGGACCGGTCAGCATAGACACGTAATTGGTGAGGGCCTGGCCAGTGGCCGAGCGCGGCAGGATGCGCAGCAGCGTAGCCAGATCCTCCAGCGTCGGAATCACCTTCTCGATGCCGGTCAGCGCGACATGCACGCGTGGCAGCGTGGTGCACAGCCGGCCGTTGCCCTCGTTGGTGACGATGGCGACCGAGCCGGTTTCGGCAACCAGAAAGTTGCCGCCGGACAGTCCCATGTCGGCGCCGAGGAATTCCGGCCGCAGCACCGCCCGCGCCTCGTGCGTCAGTTCCTCGATATCGGTCTTGGGCGCGGTGCCATGCACGCGCGCGAACAGTTCGGACACCTGCTCCTTCGACTTGTGGATCACCGGCATGATGATGTGCGACGGTGGCTCGTTGTCGTTGATCTGCAGGATGTACTCGCCGAGATCGGTCTCGACCGGGCGGATGCCGGCGGCTTCCAGCGCGGCATTGAGCCCCGCCTCTTCCGAAACCATGGACTTGGACTTCACCACCGTGCGCACGCCGTGGCGGCGTGCGATGTCGATGATCAGTTCGCAGGCATGGTCGCCGTCGCGCGCCCACAGCACGGTGGCGCCGCGCTCCGTCGCCTTCTGTTCGAAGCGCTCCAGCCAGACGTCGAGATCGCGCAGCACCGAGGCGCGGATTTCGGTGGCGCGTGCGCGCACCGCGTCGAAATCGGGGAAGGCGGCCACTGCGGCGGCGCGCGATGCGGCATTGCGGCCGCGTGTGCGCTTCAGGTTGCGTTGCAGTTCCGGGTCGTCGAGCCGCTGGCGCACCCGCGACACGAAGTGCATCGAGCGGATTTCCATGTCAGTCCCGGCCTCCGGCGTCGCCGGCCAGCAGTTCGGCGATGTGGATCACCTGCGTCAGTTCGTCGCCGTTGCGCCGCAGCCGGCCTTCGATATTCATCATGCAGCCGAGGTCGCCGAGCGCCAGCGTGTAGGCGCCGGTACTACGTATCGCTTCGCACTTGCGCTGCACGATGGCGCCGGAAATGTCCGGATACTTGACCGCGAACAGGCCGCCGAAGCCGCAGCACTCCTCGCATTCGCGCATTTCGATCCGCTTTACCCCCGGCATGCGGTCGAGCAGCGCACGCGGCTGCTGTTTCACACCCAGTTCGCGCAGGCCGGAACAGCTGTCGTGATAGGTGACCGAACCGTTGAAATCGCCGGGCACCTCGGTCACGCCAGCGACATCGACCAGGAATTGCGTCAGTTCGAAGGTTTTCGCCGCCAGCGCCTCGGCGCGTGCCCGCCACGCGGGCTCGTCGGCAAACATATCGGGATAGTGCGTGCGCACCGTGCCGGCACAGGAGCCGGACGGCGCGACGATATACGGGAAGCGCTCGAATTCGGCGATGAACTTGCGCGCCAGCAGGCGCGCCGCCGCGGTATCGCCCGAGTTATAGCCGGGCTGACCGCAACAGGTCTGCGCCTCGGGCACGACGGCGACGTAGCCGGCCGCCTCGATCAGCTTCAGTGCCGAGAAGGCGATGGACGGCCGCATCAGGTCGACCAGGCAGGTGACGAAGAGAGCAACCTCGCCGCGACTGCCGGGAGCGACCATGAGCTCAGCCCTGACGGGCGCCCTGCTGGGCCACCTGCTCGACCCAGCGGCGGATGCGGTTGGCGTCGCCGATGCGGGTCAGCCTGCCCCAGGAATCGAGCAGCACGATCACCACCGGCTTCTGGTTCATCCAGGCCTGCATCACCAGGCACTTGCCCGCCTCGTTGGTGAAGCCGGTCTTCTGCAGACCGATTTCCCACTCGGGGTTCGACACCAGCGCATTGGTGTTGTTGAAATGCACCATGCGGCCATTGACGGCGAAATAGCCGTCGCGCGTGGTCGAGAACTCGCGGATCAGCGGATAGCTGGCCGACGCCGCCACCATCTTCGCCAGATCGCGCGCCGACGACACATTGCGCGGATTCAGACCGGTGCTGTCGAAGAACTGCGTGTCGGCCAGACCGAGGTCGTGCGCCTTGCGGTTCATCGCTGCGATGAAGGCTGCGTGGCCGCCCGGGTAGTAGCGCGACAGCGCCGACGAGGCGCGGTTTTCCGACGACATCAGCGCCAGATGCAGCATTTCCTCGCGCGTCAGCCGGGTACCGATCGCCAGACGCGAGCGGGTGCCCTTGAGCTGGTCGATGTCCTCGTCGCTCACCTCGAGCACCTCGTCCAGCGCCGGCTTGGCGTCCAGCGCCACCATCGCGGTCATCAGCTTGGTGATCGAGGCGATCGGCACGATGGCCGACGAATTGCGCTCGAACAGCACCTCGCCCGAGCTCTGGTCCTGCACCAGCACGGCGGTGGACTTCACGTTCGGCAGGCCGAGCGCGTCCATGTCGGGTACGGCCGCTTCACGCGGCACGGCGGCGACGGATTTGCGGGAGGTTTTCTTGATGCTGGCCTGCTTGATGCGCGCAGACTTGGAGGATTTGGCAACCTTGGCCGATTTCTTGCTGGCCTTGGCCTGGGTAGTGGTCTTGCCGGAAGCGGCTTCGACCGAGGGGGCGACGACGAAACCCAGCGCCATCGCGGTGCAGCTGACCATCAGGTACTTCAGGAACATGCGTGTGACCCCTGCTGGCGTTTCGATTAAGGCCTAAGTGTACCCCCCGAGATCAAATTCTCAAACGAAAATAAGAGCCTGGAAAGTATTCTTAGGGCGATTTCACGATCGTGAAGTAGTACTTGACGGCATTTCGGCAGCAAACTTCAGGCCAAGAAAGCTCACCACGTCGTCCGCACGCGCCATCGTGTCGCGGTAACCGAGGTCTATCAGCGCCCGGGTGAAGGGCTTTTCGAACAGCAGATAGCTCGCCAGGCCGCCGCCAGCGCGCCGGGTGCCGCCGATGCCACCGAGCAATGTGCGCACACCGATCGGAAGCGCATCGACGTGGCGCGCGGCGATGTCGTCCAGCCGCTCGGACGGCGCGATCACCAGCGTATCGATCGGCCGCAGCGGCACCCCCATCTGCGCCATCACATGCGGCGGAATGCGGCCAAGGATGTCGTTGACACGCTGCAACTGCTCGATGTCCGTCATCAGCTGATCGAGAAAGATGCTGGCCAGCGCATGACCGGCAACCTGGGCCAGCGATGGATAGCCGCGACCGCGGCGCCGCGGGTCCTGCTCGCTCATGCGGCCCACGCCGACGATGAAGATGCGTTCGGCGCCCAGATGTACCGCCGGACTGACCGGCGCCAGCTGGCGCATCGAGCCGTCGCCGAAATACTCGCGATTGATGTGGACGGCCGGAAAGATGAAGGGCAGTGCGCTGCTGGCCAGCAGGTGCTCGACCTTGAGCGGCGTGCGCGAAGCGGCGCGCTGCATGCGCTTCCATGGCTCGATGCCGTCGCCGCCCTGGAAGAAGGCGACGCTGTCGCCCGAGGTATAGCCGGAAGCGGTGATCGACAGCGCGTACAGCGCGCCGCGCTGGATCGCCCGGTCGATGCGCGAGAAGTCGAGCCTGTCGCTCAGCAGTTCGCGCAGTGGCGTGTTGTCGAGCAGCGATTCCGGATAGCGGTCCACCGCCCAGCCGAACATCAGCGCCATCAACCAGCGCGCGCCGGTCTTGCCTATGCCCCAGGGGTCGGCGCGATAGACCTGACCGGCTTCGAAGTTGCGCCAGATGTACAGCAGGTTGTCGACGGCGTCGCCGAAGTCCTCGCTGTAGACGCCCAGCGCGGCGGCGTTGATCGCGCCGGCCGAAGTACCGCACAGGATGGGGAAGGGATTGACGCGCTTGTCCGGCAGCAGCTCGCGCACCGCCGACAGCACGCCGACCTGGTAGGCGGCGCGAGCGCCGCCCCCGGACAACACCAGCGCCGTCCTTCCATGCTGCTGCTCCACGCCCTCCCCCTTTCGGGCACGGGCCGTGGGTCAGCGGTTCTGACTTGCCTCCACCACGGTCAGTGCAGTCATGTTCACGATGCGCCTCACCGTCGCCGTCGGCGTCAGGATGTGCACCGGCTGCTTCGCGCCGAGCAGGATGGGGCCGATGGTCATGCCCTCGCCTGCGGCGGTTTTCAGCAGATTGTAGGAAATGTTGGCTGCATCCAGCGTCGGGAAGATAAGCAGATTCGCCTCGTCCCGCAATCTGGAATTGGGGAAGATGCGGGTACGGATGTCCATGTCCAGCGCCGCATCACCGTGCATTTCGCCTTCGACTTCGAGCTCGGGATGATCGGCGTGCAGGATTTCGAGGGCACGGCGCATCTTGTCCGAGGTGACCGTGTTGTCTGAACCGAAGTTTGAATGCGACAGCAGCGCGATCTTCGGCTCGATGCCGAAGCGACGCGCCTCTTCCGCCGCCAGTACCGTCATCTCGACCACCTGTTCCGCCGTCGGGTCGTAATTGACGTAGGTGTCGCACAGCATCAGCGTGCGGCCCGGCAGGTTCAGCAGATTCATCGCGTAGAAGTTGCGCAGCCCTTCCTTCAGGCCGAGCACGTTGCGTACGAAATGCAGGTGGCGCGCGAAGTTGCCGAAGGTGCCGCAGATCAGGCCATCGGCGTAACCGAGGCGCACCATCAGCGCCCCGATCAGCGTAGTGCGGCGACGCGCTTCCATCTTCGCGTAATCGACCGAAATGCCCTTGCGCTCGGTCAGCTCATGGTAGGTGGTCCACAGCTCCTTGTAGCGCGGATCGTTCTCCGGCATCACCAACTCGAAGTCGACCTCCGGACGCAGGCGCAGGCCGAGCTTCTGGATGCGGCCGAGCACCACGTCGCGACGCCCGATCAGGATGGGACGCGCCATGCCTTCGTCGACCACGTTGCGCACCGCGCTGAGCACGCGTTCGTCCTCGCCCTCGGCGTAGATGATGCGCTTCGGGTTGCGCTTCGCTTCGGCGAACACCGGCTTCATCACCAGACCGGAAATCCACACCAGGTTGTTCAACTGCTGGCGATAGGCCTCGAAATCCTCGATCGGACGCGTCGCCACGCCGGAGTCCATCGCTGCCTGCGCCACCGCCGGCGCGATCTTGACGATGAGGCGCGGATCGAAGGGCTTGGGAATGAGGTACTCCGGTCCGAAGGACATCGGCTGCTCGCCATAGGCGGCGCGCACGATTTCGCTCTGCTCGACCTGGGCCAGGTCGGCAATGGCGCGCACCGCGGCCAGCTTCATCTCCTCGGTGATCGTGGTGGCACCGACGTCCAGCGCCCCACGGAAGATGAAGGGGAAGCACAGCACGTTATTGACCTGGTTCGGGTAGTCCGAGCGGCCGGTCGCGATCACCGCATCGTCGCGCACCGCCTTGACCTCATCCGGCATGATTTCCGGATTCGGATTGGCCAGCGCCAGGATGAGCGGTTTCGGTGCCATGCGCCTGACCATGTCGCCCTTCAGTACACCGCCCGCCGACAGGCCGAGGAAAACGTCGGCGTTGTCGATGACCTCGCCCAGCGTGCGCGCATCCGTCACCTTCGCGTAACGCGCCTTCAGGGGCTCCATGTCCTCGATGCGACCTTCGTACACGACGCCCTTGATGTCAGTCACCCAGATGTTCTCGATCGGCATCCCGAGCAGGACCAGCAGGTCCAGGCAGGCCAGTGCTGCCGCACCGGCGCCGGAAGAGACCAGCTTGACCTCCTTGATGTCCTTGCCCACGGCCTTCAGGCCATTGAGCACGGCGGCACCGACGACGATGGCGGTGCCATGCTGGTCGTCGTGGAAGACGGGGATCTTCATCCGCTCACGCAGCTTGCGCTCGATATAGAAGCACTCCGGCGCCTTGATGTCCTCGAGGTTGATGCCGCCGAAGGTCGGCTCCATCGCCGCGATGATGTCCACCAGCTTGTCCGGGTCGCGCTCGTCCAGTTCGATGTCGAACACGTCGATGTTGGCGAACTTCTTGAACAGCACGCCCTTGCCTTCCATCACCGGCTTGGCGGCCAGCGGACCGATGGCACCCAGACCCAGTACGGCGGTGCCGTTGGTGATCACACCGATCAGGTTGCCGCGGGCAGTCATCTGGCTGACCTGCAGCGGATCGGCGACGATCTCCTCGCAGGCGGCCGCGACGCCGGGCGAGTAGGCCATCGACAGATCCTGCTGGTTGGTCAGAGCCTTGGTGGGAACGACGGAAATCTTGCCCGGGGTGGGCTTGCGGTGGTAATCGAGTGCAGCGTTGCGAAAGTGCTCATCCATGGTGAACGGCGACTCCTCCGGTCGAGTTGCATCGCCCTGCACCCGATGCCGCGCCTGATGGGCGAAACATGGTGCAGTGCGAAAACCGGGGATTTTAGCCGTTCGGCGCGCCGAGCGGGCTGTGGATAACCGTAGCGTCGAGCCCGCCGCTGCTGCGTCGGGTCGGGGACGGCGTCAGAGCGCCATTTCCGCGGTCTGGATGCGCGGACCGAAAACCGATGACAGGCGACGGTACTCCGTCAGCACCTTGTTCGAATAGACCTGATACGGATCTTCGATGGATCCGACATAGCGCTGCAGGCCGCCCTCGACCGAGCCGGACTGGCGGATGTACTCACGCAGCACCTGGGCGCCGACGAAAATGCTGGTGGTCGGATCCAGCAGCGACGCATCCGGGCCGAACAGCGCCAGCTTCTCGGGATGGTATTTCGGAATGACCTGGGTCAGCCCCTGCGCCCCCCAGGCGCTTTCGGCGGCAGGATTGAAAGCGGACTCGACCGAAATCAGCGCGATCAGCAACAGCGGGTCGAGCTTGTAGCGGGACGCCGCGGCATAGGCATCGCTCACGTACTGCTCGACCGCCGCGCGCGCCACACGGTGACGGCGGGACACATGGTCGGCGACCGTCTTCTGCTGCGCCGTCAGTTCGACACCCGAGCCGGTAGCCGGCAGATCGGGCATCTGCAGATCGGCATCCGCCGAAACCTGCTGCGTATTGCCCAGCAGCGAGAACTCGGGCAGGGACGGCAGCATGCGCGGCGTCAGACCGGCCTCGGCCACACGCAGCACGACGAACACGCTGACCATGAGACCGACAGCGAGCAAACCGCCGTGCGCAAAGTGCAGCACGACGGCTGCGGTGCCCTTGAGGACGGAGAAAACCTTGTTCATGCAGCACTCCTTTCGCGCGTCCTGACGGGCATCGCCGAGACGATGGACGCAGTACGCCTGAGGAGCCCGAACTAACGGGCTGTTGCCGCGCCTCGCAGCGTGGCGAAGCATACGGAAAAGCTTGAATCGCGGCGTTCGCGGACCGCAGCGGCGGTCGGAACATTCTGGAAACCCGGGCCGACAAGATTCAGGCCCGGATCAAACTGGAACTGCTGGTGGCGACGTATCTGATACGTGTGCCGGAGGGAGCGATCAAGCGACGACGCGCGCATCTTCCTGATTTACAAGGGACCGGTCAAGTGAAGCTTCGTTACAGGGGATCAGCATGGACACCTGGGCAAGAAAAAAGCGACATGGAGACAACAGTCTCGATGTCGCTTTCGATGACGCGGATGACGCGATCAGGACGGGCGCGAACCCGTCGGGAAGGGCCATGCGGCGGCCGGATTCAGCGACGACTTGATACCCGGCGTCGCTGCCGTCGACGGCGTTGCCGGCGCCGGTGCAGCCGGGGCTTCCGACTTTGCGGCAGCGGCAGGAGCAGCCTCCGGTGCTTTCGCCACAGCCTTGGTCACGGCGGGTGCAGCCACCTTCTTGGCAGCCGGCTTGGCAGAGGGCTTCGCCGGTGCAGCCTTCTTCGCTGCCGGCTTGGCAG
>JAVEVQ010000046.1:15459-26221 GCA_034004945.1 Methyloversatilis sp.
GCGGCCTTCGCCGGTGCAGCCTTCTTCACTGCGGGCTTCGCAGCGGCCTTCACCGGTGCAGCCTTCTTCACTGCGGGCTTCGCAGCGGCCTTCACCGGTGCAGCCTTCTTCACTGCCGGCTTCGCAGCGGCCTTCGCCGGTGCAGCCTTCTTCGCTGCCGGCTTCGCAGCGGCCTTGGCCGGCGCAGCCTTCTTCGCTGCCGGCTTCGCAGCGGCCTTCGCCGGTGCAGCCTTCTTCACTGCGGGCTTCGCAGCGGCCTTGGCCGGTGCAGCCTTCTTCACTGCGGGCTTGGCAGCGGCCTTGGCCGGTGCAGCTTTCTTCGCAGCAGGTTTCGCCGGGGCACTCGCCTTCTTCGCCCCCTTCTTAGCTTCAGCTTCAGCCATGACTTCTCTCCTCTCGGATAACAGGATTGGACAGCACCTCAGCCCCTCCGGTGGCGGAAGGTCTGTTCGAGACGACGCACCGACGTGCGCCCGGTCAGGAACACCGTACGACGTACGCGGGCGACCTGCTCCCGCGCACATCTCCGGGTCAACGACCCGAACGACACACGGACGACGCATGTCGCCCGGATGCCGGATTCACACTCGCAAGCCATCGATGGACGCTTACGACAATCAAGAAGACTAATGAAGGCTCGCTCGCCTCATACCGTGACATCCGTCGCTGCTGCTTACCTTGGCCGACGGCAGCGCATGCCGTGTGCAACGCGCACGCGAGCACTCGAAACTGGGAGAGGTCATGCCAGCCATCGGTGTGCCGACCGATCCGGAATGATGGATGCACAGACTCGAACCGCGCTGACCGTGACGGGTGAAGTCATTTGAGTTCGCTGCGCGCGAAGCTTCGCCGCGCATGCGAAACGGAAACGGTTTTTCAGGGGAAAGGACTTCCGAAGCGCCGAAGAAATCGGCAGCAGAGGTGAGGCTTGAAGATGACGTCGCAACGGACTGATTCATGGGCCGAAAGTATTGCACAACCATGAGCCGTTAAAGCAACAAACAGCACAAAAGTCCAGAAATATTTTGGGCAGTGGCGCCTCTCAAGCTATTGTTTTGGAATATTTTATTCGACAAGCAATACGCGTATGACTAGCCGGAACCCTTGCGCCGAGCCGCTTTCCGTGCGACGGTCACGTGAGTGGACGTGTGCGTGAATCGTCAGCCGCCACGCAACAGGCGTGTTGTACCGCACAAACAGTCAGTCACGCGTCAACGGCACCCGTAGTGTCCGACACGGCACCGGCTACTAGATGCAGTGTGCCTGCGAAGGCACCACAAATGACGTAGCGCGCCGGTCCTTCACTGCCACATCGCGCGCATTCTCGCGGCGATATCCACCCGCGCTTCCGCCACCGTCATCGACGGCACGCCATCGATGTCGGCACGTGGCCAGCTCGTCTGTTCGAACAGCGAGAGCAGTCGATTCGGAACGAAGCGGGTGCGCCCGGCGTAGACGTGACGATCACCGGTCGACGCCTGACCGGTGATGTAGAAGCGCTGCGGCACCACCAGTTCGAGCTGCTCCTTGGCGCGCGTCATCGCGACGTAGAGCAGGCGTCTTTCTTCCTCGATCTCGATCTGGCTGCCGGTCGACATTTCCGATGGAATGCCGCCGTCGACGACGTTGAGCACCGACACCGCGTTCCACTCGCGCCCCTTGGCCGAGTGGATGGTCGACAGGATGAGGTAGTCCTCGTCGAGCAGCGGCGCGCCCGGTTCGTCGCTGGTCACTTCCGGGGGATCCAGCGTGAGCTCCGTCAGGAAGCGCTCGCGGCTCGGATAGGTCGACGCCAGCCGTGCGAGTTGCTGGATGTCGGCCGCGCGCACGACGGCGTCCTCGTACAGACGATCCATCTGCGCTTCGTACCAGCGCGCCACCTGTTCGGCACTGGCGGGCCATTCGGCGCGCTCGGCGCCGGCCGCTTCGACCAGCGAGGTGAACTCGGACCAGCTGGCGCGCACGCCTTCGGGTACCGGCTGCTCGGCCAGCAGCGCAGCACCCGGCGGCGCAGCCTGGATGTTGTCGAGGATGCGTGCGGCCGTCTTCGGACCGACGCCGGCGAGCAGCTGGATCGCACGGAAACCGGCGACGCGGTCGCGCAGGTTCTGCGCCCAGCGCAGCACCGACAGCAGATCCTTCACGTGCGCCGCTTCGAGAAACTTCAGCCCGCCGAACTTCACGAAAGGAATGTTCCGCCGCGTCAGTTCGATCTCCAGCCGCATGCTGTGACTGGACGTGCGGAACAGCACCGCCTGCGACTTCAGCTTCATGCCGCCCTCGCGCCGCGCAAGTATCTGCGCGACGACGAAGTCCGCCTGGCCGGCGTCATCGCGCACGGACACCAGCAAGGGCTTCTGCGCACCGGTGCGAGCACTCCACAGCTGCTTGGCGAAGCGCTCGTCCGCTTCGGCGATCACCGCGTTTGCGGCATCGAGCAGCGGCGGTGTCGAGCGGTAGTTCTGCTCCAGCGTGATGCGCCGCGCCGGCGGGTCGAACTGCTGCGGGAAGTCGAGGATGTTGCGCACCGTCGCACCGCGGAAGCTGTAGATGGACTGCGCGTCGTCACCGACCACGGTGAGGCCCCGGCCGTCCGGTTTGATCGACAGCAGGATGCTCGACTGCAGGCGGTTGGTGTCCTGGTACTCGTCGACCAGCACATGCGCGAAGCGCGCGCCGAGTTCGCGCGCGATGACAGGCTCGGCCGCCATCTGCGCCCAGTACAGCAGCAGGTCGTCGTAGTCGAGCACCTGCTGCGCCTGCTTGGCCTCGACATAGGCGCGGAACAAGGCCTTCAGATCGGCCTCCCACTCGGCGCACCAGGGGAAGGACGACTGCAGCACATCGGCCAGTGGTGACAGCGTATTCACCACCGCTGAGTAGATCGCGAGACAGGTGCCCTTCAGCGGAAAACGCTTCGCCTTGCTGGACAGGCCGATATCGTGCCGCACCAGATTCATCAGATCGGCCGAGTCTTCGCGATCATGGATGGTGAAGGCCGGATCGAGCCCGATACGTCCGGCGTACTCGCGCAGCAGTCGCGCGCCGACACCGTGGAAGGTGCCCGACCACGGGAAGCCGGCACTGGCCAGCGTGGCAAAACGCGGCGACACCTGCGCGACGATGCGCTGCACCCTGCGCGTCATTTCGTCGGCCGCGCGCCGCGAGAAGGTGAGCAGCATGATGGACTCGGGCTGCGCGCCATTGACCAGCAGGTGGGCAACGCGATGCGCCAGCGTGTTCGTCTTGCCGGTACCGGCGCCGGCGATCACCAGCAGCGGTCCGGCAAGGGCGTCGGGCGCAACGCCGAAGGTGGCGGCTTCGCGTTGCGCGTCGTTCAGGGAGGCAAGATGGGCAAGCAAAGGACGGTCGTTTGACGCGGACAGGACGGAGGACGACACGGCAGGGATTTCCTGATGACTGTATCCATATACAGTACATCAAGGCCTGCATGCCGGCGCACTCAGCGCTCGCGCAGATCGCCCGAAGAGGTGTCGGCAGGTGCCGCGGCAGGCGCTGCCCACCATTGTGAACGCGGCACGATCTGCAACTGTTCCGTGTCCGCTCTGTAGTGCGGCGACATGATCTGTACACCGTACTCGTTGAACACGTCCTGGATGTTGCCGTGCAGTTGATTCAGCGCCTCGGCCCGACGCGCTGGCGCGCTCTTGTCGATCTGCGCGCACAGAAGGTACTCGACATAGAAATCCGACAGCGCGGTCTGCAATACATAGGGTGCCGGTGACTGCGCGACGCCGGGCGTCCGTCGCGCGGCTTCCAGCAACATCGCATGGACCTGGCGCCAGGGCGTGGAATAGCCGATGGTGACGCCGGTCTGCACGACGAATTGCCCGTCCGTCACAAGCCGCGAGAAATTGCGCACCGGCTGGCTGAACATCACCGCGTTCGGAATGCTCACCTCCTCGCCCATGCCCGTGTGTATGCGGGTCGAAAAGAGACCGACCGCCATCACCGTGCCTTCGGTGTCGCCCACCTTGACGTATTCACCCGGCCGCAGCGCGCGGGCGTACATCAGACTGAAACCGGACAGCGCCTGGCCGACGATGCTCGAAGCCCCCAGAGACAGCATGAGACCGGCCAGCACCGATACGCCCTTGAACGCCTCGCTGTGCGAGCCTGGCAAATAGGGGTAGGCCATCGCGAAAGCAAACAGCCAGATGGCCAGATTGCCGAGCCGCCGTGTGGGGCCGGCAGTGTCCAGATCGAGCCATCCGATCTGTGCCTCACCGCGTTCGACCCGTTCAAGCAGCGCGCCGAGCGAACGGGTCGACAGGCGGGCCAGTGCGAAGATGAACATCGCGATGATCAGGCCGGGGATGGCCGCCGCGATGGCCAGCACAAACTGTTCGAGCACACCGAGCAGCCAGGCGGTGGAGCGCTCGCCCCACGGCCGCGTGTACGCGAACTGGTGCAGAGCAAAGGTCAGCCACCCATCGACGAGCAGCGCGACCCCGCCCCAGGTGAGCACGCGCATGGCCAGATTCGCAGCGGTGCGCGCGTGCTCGGCATAGCCGGCCAGCAGATCGCCGGCCGGGCGCGCCTGCTGCCAGCGGCCGAAGTGCGACTCCATCTTCGACATGAGCTTGCGGCGCAGCCAGAACAGCCGATTGAGCAAGAGCAGCGCAATCGCGCTGGCCGCGGCCGACCACGCCAGACCGATACCGATGCGCCGGGCATCGCTGCGCTCGCGGACCTCGAGCACCGCCTGCTGCAGGCGCATGCGAACCATGTCCGCCGCCGCCTCCAGCTCACGCTGTCTGGTGGACTCGACGTCGCCTGCCACAAGATAGAACACCAGTTCGTCATCCACCTTGAGCCCAGCTGTTTCGCTACCGTTCCAGACGGTCACCGTGCCGGGCCCCTCGTAAGCCAGTACTTGACCCAGTGCAGCCGCCGCCCGTCGCGCCCTTTCCTCGGGCGACGCGTCAAGCAGCGGAACGGCAAAGGTGACGACTTCGCGGCGATTGACGATGACCGATCGCCCGCGCGCCTCGACACCCGCCACACCGGCTGCGACGAAAGACGTGGTCGCTGACGGCGCTCCGGCGGGTGGGGTCTGTGCGTTGCTGCGGGTGGCGCAGAACAGGCAAATCAGCGCAAGGACAAAGGCAGCCGGCGAGAGGACTGCACGGCAGTCACCGACAGAGCGCAGCATGGTTCTTTCCCTTCGTCTCACGTAACAGCGGGAGGATGCGACAAGCTTGACGGCGCGTCGAGTACGACATTCACGGCGAACCAAGGGCGGCGGGATCCCTGCTCCAGGCGGACGCGTCGGCGTCAGCGGACATGTCGCGTACGCGTTGTCTTACAGGTCGTAGCCCCGGTATGCACCAGACTGAACTGCGCACCCAAACAGAGAACCGAGTGCGCCCCATTCACCGGAGAAATACGCACCATGAAAAAGACACTCATCCTGCTGACGGCCGGCGCTCTCGTCGCCACCGGCTGCGCCAACATGACCGAAACGCAGAAGCGGACCACGATAGGCACCGGCGTCGGTGCGGCCGCCGGCGCGGCGCTGGGCAGCGCGGTCGGCGGCAGCGGCGGCGCCACGCGCAGCGGCGCACTGATCGGCGCCGCGGTCGGCGGCATCGGCACCTACATCTGGTCGCAGAAGATGGAAGAGCAGAAGCGGGCGATGGAACAGGCCACTGCCGGCACCGGGGTCGATGTCGTGCAGACCGCCGACAACCAGCTGAAGCTCGAAATCCCGAGCGACATCTCCTTCGACGTCGGCCGCGCCGACATCAAGCCGAACTTCCGCCCGGTGCTCGACCGCTTCGCGCAGACGCTGAACGCCAACCCAACCACCTCGGTGCGCATCATCGGTCACACCGACAGTACCGGCAGCGACGCGGTGAACGACCCGCTGTCGGTCAATCGCGCGGCCAGCGCACGCAACTATCTGGCCGACCGCGGCGTCGCGTCGTCGCGTATCGTGATCGACGGCCGCGGCTCGCATGAACCGCTGGCCGACAACGGCAGCGAAGCCGGCCGCGCCAAGAACCGGCGCGTCGAAATCTTCGTCGGCGAACCGGGCAAGTAAGTCCCGACCGATGAAGGAAGGCCGGGCGGCACGCGTTGCCCGGCCCGAAGACCACAGAGGTGATCATGTACCGGAATGCCGCACGCCTGCTCCTCGTCCTGTGTGCCCTGCTCGCGCTGTCCGGCTGTGCCGGCCTGAGCACGCGCGACCCGGTGCGCGTCAATCTGGTCGGGCTGGAGCCGCTGCAAGGCGAGGGATTCGAACTGCGCTTCGCGCTGAAACTGCGCGTACAGAATCCGAACGATCATCCGATCGACTACGACGGTGTGGCGCTCCAGCTCGATGTGAACGACCGGACCTTCGCCACCGGTGTCAGTGACGCGCACGGCCGCGTGCCGCGTTTCGGCGAGGCGGTGGTGAGCGTGCCGGTCACCGTGTCGGCACTGTCGGCCTTCCGTCAGGCGCTGGAACTGGGCAGCGGCGCCGACCTCGACCACCTGCCCTACACGCTGAGCGGCAAGCTGGGCGGCGGTCCTTTCGGTGTTCAGCGCTTCAGCGAAAGAGGCACGCTCAGCCTTCCGGCGGCAGCTGGCGGAAATCCGTAACGCGGCGCGCGCAGCGAGGTCGTTGCGTCAGATCGACAGGCGCTCGTGAAACGTGATCAGATTGCCGTCGCCATCGAGCACGGCAAACTCGCGCGTGCCCCAGGCCGTGTCATGCAGCGGCGCGTTCGGATGGATGATGCCCTGCCGCGTACGGTGCGCGAACAGCGCATCGACGCCCTCGACGGCGATGCGGCAGCCGGTCGCTTCGGCGATGCGCCGGTCGCTGCAGGCCCAGAAATGGATATGAACACCGCCCAGCGCCACGATGCCGCAGACGCCCTGGTCTACATGCACCGCCGTTGCGCCCAGGCGCTGCACGTAGAAATCGACGGTCTTGCGGATGTCGAGCGATGCCAGCACCGGCGTCGCCGCAACGAAGCGGATATCGCTCATCGGCGGGTCCGGCGCAGCAGCGCCCGCTTGAGCAGGCGCTGCGTGCTCAGCGCTTCTGTCCGAAGTAGAAGCCGATCACCAGGGTGAGCAGCGGCGGAATGATCTGCTGGCAGGCTTCGAACAGCTTCTGCGCACGCTCGGCGCTGCCCGCATCGGCCCAGTAGTACATCGCCATCGCGAGCATGAACACCAGCGCCAGCGCGGTCAGCACGATGGACCCGAAGTAGAGGTGACGGCTTTCCTGATCCTTGCCGTTGAGGCGCGCGATCAGCGCCATCATGACGATCACGATGAACAATTCGCCTGCCGCAAAAAGCAGAACGTTATCCATGAAGCCTCCGTTGAGCGTGGCCAGGCTGGGCGAGATGACCATGTCCGCTGTTGTTGTTGATCGAGTGGCCGGCATCATCACACGGCGACGACATGAATTTCAATCTGCATCCGCACACGGCCTGCCGGCGTCGCGGCGAGCGGCTCAACGCTCCATCACGTAGCTGCCCGGTGCCGGTGCCAGTTCGGGGAAATCAGCGGTGGCGGCCGGACGCGCTGTCACCAGCTTGCCAGCACGCGGCTTGAGCCAGGCCATCCAGTCCTCCCACCAGCTGCCGGGCTGCGCGTCGTTGTGCGCCAGCCAGCCGTCGGCGCGGTCGGCGCGATGCACTTCGGCCGCGCGGTAGCTGCGCTTGGGCGGCGTCACGACCGGATTGACGATGCCCAGGATGTGGCCCGAACTGGACAGCACGAAGCGCTTTTCGCCAGCCAGATGCCGATGGATGCGGAAGGCCTGCTGCCAGGGCGCGATGTGGTCGTCCTCGGCCGCCACCGCGTACAGCGGCTGGGTGATGCGGTGCAGATCGAGCGGCTCGCCGGCGACGGTCAGCGCGTCGGGTCTGATCAGCTTGTTGTGCAGGTAGAGCTCGCGCAGATACCAGCCGTGCATGGCCTGCGGCATGCGCGTCGCGTCCATGTTCCAGTACAGCACGTCGAACGGCGGCGGTGTCTCGCCGTACAGCCAGCCGTTGACGACGTAGTTCCAGATCAGGCTGTTGGCGCGCAGCAGGCGGAACGAGGCAGCCATTTCCTTGCCGTCGAGATAGCCCTTCTGCGCCATCGCGTCGCACAGCGAACGCACGCTGGATTCGTCGATGAATACCTCGATCTCGCCCGGCGCGCGGAAGTCGATCAGCGTGGTGAGCAGCGTCCAGTCGGCGACCGGCACCTCGTCCGGCGTGAAGCGGCGGTTGGCCCAGGCCATGTACATCGCCAGCGCCGTACCACCGATGCAGTAACCGACGGCATGCACCTTCGGTGCGCCGGTCAGCGCACGCGCTGTCTCGACCGCGGCATGCACGCCTTCGAGCAGGTAGTCGTCGAAGGTGACGTCGCGCATCGAGGCGTCCGGGTTCTTCCAGCTGGTGATGAACACGTCCAGCCCCTGGTCGAGCAGGTAGCGGATCATGCTCTTCTTCGGCGCAAGGTCGAGCACGTAGAACTTGTTGATCCACGGCGTCACGATCACCACCGGCTGCATGTGGACCTTCGCCCGCGTCGGCGCATAGTGGATCAGCTCGAGCAGACGGTTGCGCATCACCACTGCGCCGGGCCTGGTCGCCAGGTTCTCGCCGACCTTGAAGTCGTCCGGATTGGTCATCCGTACGTCGCCGGCCTTCAGATCGTCGAGGAAATTGCGGAAGCCGCGCACCAGGCTCTCGCCGTGCGTTTCCATCGCCTTGCGCAGCGCCACTGGATTGGTGAACAGGTAGTTGGTCGGCGCCACCGCGTTGAGCCAGTTCCGCCACCAGAAGGCGGCGCGCTCGCGGTCCTTCTCCGACATGCCCGGGGTGTCGTAAAGCATGTCCTGGGTGTGGCGGGTGAAGGCGAGGTACCACTCCTTCATCAGGTCGAAGGTGGGCAGGTCGGTCCACGCCGGATCGGCGAAGCGCGCGTCACCCGCGGTGACCGGTATCGGATCGGGGTCGGGCAGGCCGAGCATCCGGTTCAGCGTGTGCTGCTGCAGCCGCCACAGATCGGACGACAGGCTGACCAGCCGGTCACTCAGTTCCTTCGGGTGCGCCGCCCACGCCAGCTGCGCGTGCACGATGGGCGCGGTCATGCCGAAGGGGTCGGTCGAGCGCGCGATGCCGTCCAGCAGTTCGTGAATGGTCTGATGCCACAGTTCGACCGGCCCGGCCGCGCTGGCCCCGTTCTCGGCGTCGTTCTCGTACGGGCTGCGGGAGGTGTGGTTCATGGTGCGGACTCCTGATGGCATCGACCTCGCGGTCACTGTACGCCGGTGGCGCCGATCGCCTGATCGAATACCTTGCTGAACGCCTCGAAATTCTCGATGTGCGGCATGTGACCGAGGCCAGGCAGCTCGAACAGCACGGCGCCCGGAATCAGCGCAGCAGCGCTGCGGCCCAGCCGGTCGTAGCGCCCCAGTTCGTACTCGACACCGGGACGCATCCAGTTGCGGCCCGGTCCGGTGCGGTCGCGCGTGCCGATGATCAGACTGACCGGCACCGACAGATCCCCGAACTCTGTCACAACAGGCTGGGTGAAGATCATGTCCGGAGGTCTGTTGGCATTGAATCACGAACCGCGTTTGCAGCGCGCGAGGCACGGACAAGGCGCGCGACGAAGTCGAGACTGGCCGTCTCGACAAGGAGTGCAACGCGGTCCGTGCCTCGCACGCTGCAAACCCGGAGGGCGCGAGTCCCGATGCGCCCGGCTCCGCGTTGGGCCTCCTGGCCTGACGGCCAGTCAGCCGGCGTCGGCCCGCCTTGATCCGGACGCATCGGGATTTGCGCGCGGCCCGCGATTCAATGCCAACAGACCTCGGGTCAACGCATTGACCCTGGCGACCTGATCTCGGTCAGGCCCCTGCGTCTGCCCGATCATGAAACGGGTGAGCGCCGCGTAGCGCGCATTCCACTGACCGTCGTAATAGTTGTCGCGCTGGTACTTGGCGATGCTTTCGGCCGTCTGCTTCTGTTCGATGGTGTGGAAGAAGTCGGTGTCCTTGTGTTCGACGTACTTCAGATAGTTCTCCAGCCCGATCGGATTCACCAGCACCAGCCGCTGTACCGCCTGCGGATACATCAGCGCGAAACGGCTGGCCAGCATGCCGCCCATCGAATGGCCTACGACGATGGACCGCTCGATGCCGAGCGCGGCCATCAGTGCGCGCGTGTGGCGGGCCAGCGTCGGAAAGGAATACTGATACTGGACCGGTTTGGACGACTTGCCGAAACCGATCTGGTCCGGAATGAGCACGCCGTAGCCCAGCTTCTGCAGGTGACGCGCGGTGGACGTCCAGTAGTCGGCATTGAAGTTCTTGCCATGCAGCAGCGTGGCCACCGGCTTTCCGGCTTCACCCGGAAGATGGATGTAGGCCATTTCCAGCGACTGCCCCTGCGAGGTGAATGGAAAGAACTTCACGTCGAAGGCATAGGCGTAGCCGCTGAGCCGCGCGTCGTAAGACAGCGTCGACACGTCGTCGGCGCGCGCCGGGGAGGACAGCGGCAACAGCGCCGCGAACGCGAGGGCACACAATCTGGGCAGGAACACTGGATTCTCCGTATGAGCACACCCGGGTCGACGCGCGGTGGCCGCCGGGGTTCCGGAGCAGTGTAGGCGAGTCGCGTGACGCGAGCGTTCAGCCGCCGCTGAGCGCCTGCACGATGACCAGTTCCCCGGCGGCATCGGCTGCCTGCGCCAGATCGCGCACCTGCTGTCCGTCGACGAAGAAGCGGATGTG
>JAVEVQ010000006.1:0-100664 GCA_034004945.1 Methyloversatilis sp.
GCCTTGGGCAGCCACAGCAGATAGACCGGCAGGTAGAGCGCGGTCGATCCGAGCGCGACGAAGCGGGTGAGCGTCCACGCGTCGTGCTTCCACTTCTTCGCCAGCACGCTGTACAGCGCCCAGGCGGTCGAGCCACCGAGCAGCAGCAGATCGCCCAGCAGCATGTCGGCTGTCCACGCATGGCCGCCGGCGGCGTAGTGCACCGCCACGCTGGCGATGCCCAGCGCGATGCCTGCCAGTCCGACCATGCGTCCGGCGCCCGGCCGCGAGCCGAGCAGCCACCACGCCGCGCCCGCCACCAGGAAGGGCTGCATGCCCGGCAGCAGGATGGCGCCGTGCGCGGCCGGCGCGTACTTGAAGGCGGCAAATACCAGCAGGCCGTAGATGAGCCCGCCGAGCAGGGCCAGGGTCCACAGCTGCGCATCGCGCCAGGCCCCGCGCGGCAGGCTGCCGGCGAAGGGCAGCAACAGCAGCGCGGCCGTGCCCAGGCGCAGCGCCAGCGTGTCCCAGGCGGTCAGCGGGCTCCTGCCGCCGTAGCGGGACACCAGGATGAAGCCGGTCCAGATGGCGACGGTACCGGCTGCAGCCAGATAGCCGGCGGTACGCGGAGACGGGGTGAAGCGGGGCATTGCGAGGGCGGGCGGTTTGACAGGGCCTCAGTGTAGAGCCTGCCGTCGTCCGCCTCCGCGTCGTGTCGACGGCTGTTCCGGTCGCCGCGGCGATACAGTCAAGGCGCGCCCGCCTGATCCTGCTCAAGACGGCGGGGCGCACCGCAGCTAGAGTTGAGTGGGAATCGCCCCGGGCATTTCAGGAGACATCATGGAAAAGCGCTACATCGCCTTCATCATCAGGAACAGGGAACCCCTGTTGCTGCAGCAGAAGGACACGGTCAGTCATGCCTGCCAGCTGATGCACGAGAAAGGGACCGGCGCGGTGCTGGTGGTCGATGACAGGCAGAAGCTGGTCGGCATCTTCACCGGCCGCGATGCGGTGCGCATGCTGGCCGAGGGGCATCACGCGCCGGCCATGACGCTGGCCGAGGCGATGACGCCGGATCCGCACACGATCGCGCCGGACCAGACCTCGATGGATGCGCTGCGCGAAATGAACGACCGCGGCTTCCGTCATCTGCCGGTGGTCGACAAGGGGGTGATCGTCGGCATCGTGTCGCGCGGCGACTTCAAGGGCGCCGAACTGGAACGGCTGGGCGACGAGACCAGCCTGTGGGAAAGGATCTGCTGATCCGGGATCCGCCGGTTCAGCGGCGATCGGCGCGCGCGCTGCGGTACTGCTGCCGCCAGTCGCGCGACGAGGCCAGCCACCACATGCGGTCGAAGGCCAGCGACAGCGTCGGCAGCAGGTCGGCGAAGTAGTGCTCGGCCGCGCTCGGGCCGTCGGCCGCGTCCGGCAGCCCGCCTGAGTGGTCGATGTCGAGCGCCGCCAGGCGTTCCGCCAGTGCCGGGTGAGTGTCGAAGGTCGCCGTGTCGTCGCGTGCGCCGAGCAGATGGTCCAGATCGGCCAGGGCGTCGTCGCGCACGAAGCCCACCTGCATGCCGAGGCCCATTTCGCGGAAAGGCCGGATGCGCGGCCGGTGTCGGCTGCGCGCCTGTTCCATCACCTTGGCCCAGTAGTTCTCGGTCAGGAAGCGGTCCTTCAGCGCCAGATCGATCAGGGCGCCGGCCAGCGCCGGCGCGCCGACCGCCCGCGCGGCGAGCGCGTCGGCCTCGAATTCGTCCAGTCGCGACAGCTGCACCGACTGCTCGAGATCGGTTCGAGCGGTCCCTGCGAACACACGGCGGGCGATACGCGCCAGGCCGCCGCTGTCCTCGTCGATGCGGTCGAAACAGCGCAGCCACCAGGTGCGCAGATGGGCTGCCCAGGCGCCGCGGCGGCCGCGCTGCGCCGACAGGTGAGCCAGTTCGTGCGCCAGCACCGCCGACAGCTGCTGCGGCGTCAGGCAATGGGCCAGCGGTATGCCCAGCAGCAGCGTCGTACGCATCGGGCCGAACAGACCGAAGGCGGGGCGGCAGACGACGGCGGCGTTGACCTCGGGCGTGGCCAGCACGCGGTCGATGCGACGTGCGCCGAGCCGCTCGCACAGGCGGTCGATGCGTCGCCTGAAGCCGGGGGCCAGGGCATCCGGCAGCACGATGCCGGTGCACTCCGGCGTCGGTACCCAGAGCCATCGGGTCAGGCGGACCGCGGTCCAGGCGACCGCGAGCAGCGCGGTCAGCGCCATGCCGGCCGTCGCCGTCGCGGCACCCTCCAGCGCATGCAGCAGCACCAGCCCGAGCAGCAGGCAGCCGCTCAGTGCCGTGATCAGCAGCCCGATGCAGACGGCCGCGCGCAGCGTGAGCAGGCGGCGAAGCTGGCGTTGCGGGCTGTGCGCATTCACGGTGGCGGCTCCGGGCTGGGCAAAGGCGAGAGGAACAGGGCCGACTTATACGCAGCGCGCCGGCGTCGCGACAATCGGCCGAAAGCCTGAGCCGGATCAGGTCGGCGGCCCGTTCGCGGCAGGGCAACGAGGTCCGGCCGGGTCGATGTGTATCAGCGTGATGCGCTGGACATGACGGCAGGCGGCGCGGGCATAGACTGCAGCGATCATCCTCATCCACCCCCGCCTGACCATGTCGCTCCCTCTGTTCAAGCCCGAGTCGCCGCTTGCCGAGTTCGAACTGCTTGAACTGCTGGACCGCAGCAGCGGGCAGGCGCGCGAACGCCTGCGCCGTTTCGGTACGGTGTGGCCGTTCGGCAGCTACGTCTGTCCGGCCGGCTTCGTCCATCCGCTGGAATCCGATCCCGCAAACTACGCGCTGCCGCACTACATGCAGTACGAAATACTGCACGACCGGCTGGTGGCGATGGCGTGGAAGGAGAAGCTGGTCGCCTACACGCTGGTGGCCCAGATCGGTCTGCCGCCGGAGTTCGATGCGGCACGTACGCCGTCGCTCCGGGTGCATTTCGAATCGCCCGAAATGTCCATCTATATGTATACGCCCTTCCTGCAGGCGCCCTGTCGCGCGCATCCGCCGACCGTTGCCGATTTCCAGCGCACCCGTTTTCTCGAATCCTTCGTCACGCCGGCCGGCGTCAACGTGTTCGAGGCCCGGCCCCACTGAAACGGCCGGCGGCGCCTACAATCGCCGCATGCCCAGATTCCAGCTGCTCATTTCGGCGATCGAGTTCGCCGCCACGCTCGCCTTTGCCGTGTCCGGCCTGATCGAAGCGGCACGCCGCCGCATGGACGTGGTCGGCGTGTTCGCCGTGGCCTTCATCACCGCCTTCGGTGGCGGCACCGTACGCGACGTGCTGCTCGACCGCCGGCCCTTCTTCTGGGTCGAGCACCAGGGCTATGTATGGCTCATCTTCGTGCTCACGCTGGTGGCCGCACCCTGGCTGCACAAGCATCGAGAAATGGTCACCGAACGCGCGATGCTGATTCCTGACGCGCTCGGTCTCGGCCTGTTCTCGGTGACCGGCGTCAGTCTGGCGCACCAGATGGGCATGCCGATGTTCGTGTCGGTCATGATGGGTGTCGTCACCGGCGTGCTCGGTGGCGTCATGCGCGACGTCATCTGCAACGAGGTGCCGAACGTGTTCCACGACCACCGGCCCTATGCGCTGTGTGCCTTCGTCGGTGCCTGGCTCTATCTCGGCATGGACGCGCTGGCGGTGCCGCCCCTGCTGTCGCTCGCCATTTCGGTCGCGCTGATCGCCGGTCTGCGGCTGCTGGCGGTGATGACCGGCTGGTCGGTGCCGCGCTGGCCGCGCGACCAGAGCTGACCGCGCAGCACGTGCGGTAGCGTCAATCTGAAGACACATCCGATGTGTCAGCATAAAGTGACACTATCGGATGTGCCATCGATCTTCCATGGCGCCCGACTTCCGCGCGAGGTGCGTCATGTCGCAAGCCTTCCCGTTTTCGGCCATCGTCGGCCAGGACGAAATGAAGCAGGCCATCCTGCTGTCCGCGGTCGATCCGTCCATCGGCGGCGTGCTCGCGGTCGATCCGTCCATCGGCGGCGTGCTCGCGATCGATCTGTCGTCGCGCGGCCGCAATCTGCTGATGTGGTTCCGGCGCGAGCAGCGCGCCAAGCTCACCTGGGCCGGCGACCCGGCCAAACCCATGGTCGACAACGATCCGCTGACGCTGTCGCCGCGCCGGTCCTTCGAGGCCTGGTCGGAAATCGTGCGCGGCACAGCGGCGCCCTGGTCGCGCGCCGATCTGGCACTGGCGCGCGCGATCGGCAGCCTCGCTGCGCGACGTGATCATGCAGACGCAGGCGGTGCGCCTGCTCATCGCCCAGCATCGGCTGGAAAAATTCCGCATCGCGGTCGACGAGTCGCCGGAGCCGCTGCTGGTCGCCGACGCCGACGGCCGCATCCTGTTTCCCAGTCCGGCACTGGCAGGCATCCTGCCGGCCGGCCGCCGGCATCCGGCGAACTTCGACGAACTGGCGGCGCTGTTCGATGATCAGGCCGCCGTGCGTGACGTGCTCAGTTCGCTGCGCGAGGGGCGCGTGGCATGGCGAGGCGAGTGGCGGATGAGCGCCGGTGGCGGCGTCGCGCTGGGGGTGCGCGCCGATGTCGTGCCGGGGCCGGACGAAACCGTGCTCGGTTTCATCCTGATGTTTACCGACCTCACCGATGCCAAGCGCACCGAGGCGGCGCGCCGCCATCTCGAACAGTCGCTGACGATGACCGGCCAGGCCGATGCGCAACTGACCACGCGTGAGACACGCGGCCTGCCAGACGAGGTGATGGGGGCCATCCTGGCCAACGCCAGCGTGGCGGCGATGGAGCTGACCGACACCACGGCGTCGATACCGGTGGCTACGCTGATCGAGGAACTGGAGGCGTCGGCGACGCGCGCCGCCGCGGTTTACGCCCGCCTGCGCGAATTCAACCGCCCGCTCTGAGCGGGGCGGCGTCGCCGACCGGCAGCGCCTCGAAAATGTCCGCATGGCGCAGAAAGGCGTCTTCGGCCTCGCGTGCGATGGCCGTCTGCGTCGCGTCGTCGCGTGACGGCCCGTCGAGCGCGGCGCGCAGTCGCGTGCTGAGCTCGGCCGGCGCGTGCGCGCCGAAGCGGTAGAAGCGCGAGCCGGCCTCGCCGTCCAGCGCGTAGCAGCGGGCGATGATGCGCTGCAGGATCTGGCCGCCCTGCAGATCGCCGAGGTAGCGCACGTATACATGCGCGAGCAGCAGCTCCGGCCGGTGTGCCGACAGTTCGCGCAGTCGCGCCGCGTAGCGCGCCGCCGCGTCGACCAGCGGCAGCGTGTGTGCCCAGCCGTCGCCGTGCAGTGTGGCCAGGTCGGCTTCCAGCGCGGCGCGGCGCGCCAGTCCGTCGATGTCCAGTCCGGCCAGGGCGGGGTGGGCCGCATGCTGCGCCAGCGCCGCCTCCAGTTCGCGGTAGATCGGGTGCAGGTTGCGCAGCAGGGTGCAGTAGGCGGTCAGTCCGAGTTCGCCGCGCAACAGCGCCGGCATCGGACCGCTGCGCTCGACGCGCGCGTGATGTGCCGCCGTCACCTGTCTGAGGCGCTGCGACAGCGAAGGCTGTTCGGTAGCGTGCATGGGAGAGGTGCTTCTGCCTGTCAGTCGTGTACGGTGTGCGGATGCGGCAGCTTGCCGCTGCCGTCAGCGTGGAGCGCTCGCATGTCCGACTTGTTGGCCAGTGGCCTGTTGATCGACCTGATCATGATAGGGGGTTTGTGCGAAGCGGCGGCACTGGCGCTGCTGCATCGCCGTCGCGGTCTGGGCTTCGCGCCGGGCCGCTGGCTGCCGACGCTGGCCGCCGGCCTGTGCTTGATGCTGGCCTTGCGCGCAGCCGTCACCGGCGGGGGCGCGACCCTGGTGCTGTTCTGGCTGGCAGCCTCCGGTATCGCGCATGCGCTCGATCTCTACCTGCGCCGGCCGCCGGCATCGTGATCCGCTGCGGACATGTCGCCGACTTCCGGTAGCATGCGCCGCGCGATCCATGCCGTACGGATCGACTTCCGCAACCCACACAGGATTTCGCCATGGCCGGAGCCAGCCTGCTCGCACTGATCGACGACATCGCCAGCGTACTGGACGACGTGTCCGTCCTGACCAAGGTCGCCGCCAAGAAGACCGCTGGCGTGCTCGGCGATGACCTGGCGCTGAACGCGCAGCAGGTGGCCGGCGTCAAGGCCGACCGCGAGCTGCCGGTGGTATGGGCGGTCGCCATCGGCTCGGTACGCAACAAGCTCATCCTGGTGCCGGCCGCGCTCGCCATCAGCGCCTTCCTGCCGGCGGCGGTGACGCCGCTGCTGATGCTGGGCGGGCTGTTCCTCTGTTTCGAGGGCGTCGAGAAACTGGCGCACCGATTTCTGCACAGCGCCGACGAGGACGCCGCGCATCGCGCGGAGCGCGTGAAGGCGCTGGCCGACGAACAGGTCGATCTGGTCGAGCTGGAGAAGGACAAGGTGAAGGGCGCCATCCGCACCGATTTCATCCTGTCCGCCGAAATCATCGCCATCACGCTGGGCGCCGTTGCCGGCGCGCCCTTCGGCACCCAGGTCGCGGTGCTGGCAGGCATCGCCGCCATCATGACGGTCGGCGTGTACGGGTTGGTGGCGGGCATCGTCAAGCTGGACGACGCCGGTCTCTACCTGAGCCGCGCCACGTCGGCCGCGGCGCGTGCGCTCGGGCGCGGCATTCTCGCGCTGGCGCCCTGGCTGATGAAGACGCTGTCGGTGGCGGGCACCGCCGCCATGTTCCTGGTCGGCGGTGGCATCCTGACGCACGGCATTCCGGCGCTGCACGACCGGATACACCATCTGGCCGAGGCGGCCGGTTCGGTGATGGGTGTGCTGCTGCCCTTCGTCGCCGACGCGCTGACCGGCGTCGCCGCCGGTGCGATCACGCTGGCGGTGGTGCTGGGCATCAGGAAGCTGCGCGGCAGCGCGACCGCCTGACCGGGGCGGCAGCGTACCGCTGCGGCGTGGACTCAGCCTGCCGGGCTCAGATCCGGCTTCAGCGCGCCGCGGTCGTCGAACACGACGCAGTTGCCGTGCCAGTGGGCCCCGCCCACTTCCTCGAAGTAGCGCAGGATGCCGCCTTCGAGCTGCCACACCTTGGTGAAGCCGGCCTTTTTCATCAGCGGCGCCGCCTTTTCGCAGCGGATGCCACCGGTGCAGAAGGTGACGATGGGCGTGTCCTTCAGCTCGGCGTACTGTTCGAGCGCGGCCGGAAACTGGCCGAAGCTGTCGACGCCGGGGTCGAGCGCGTTGTCGAAGCTGCCCTGTTCGACTTCCCAGCGGTTGCGCGTGTCGATGATGACGAAGGGCCGTCCCTCGTCGTACCAGCGCTTCAGCTCGGCCGGTGGCAGATAGGGCGCCGGCGTCTCGTTCGGGTCGAAGTCGGGTGCGCCGACGGTGACGATTTCCTTCTTCAGCCGCACGCGCAGGCGCCTGAACGGCAGCGTGTCCGACCAGCTCCACTTCACGTCGAGCGCAGCGAAGCGCGGGTCCTGACCGAGGTCGGCGAAGAAGTCGCGCAGATCGCCCTCTTGCCCGGCGAGGAAGATGTTGATGCCTTCGCTGGCGAGCAGCACGGTGCCGAGCAGTCCGCGCGATTGCGCCGTTTCGTGGATGCGTGTGCGCAGCGCGTCGCGGTCGTCGAGGCGGACGAAGCGGTAGGCGGCGGTATTTGCGTAGCGGGTCATGCGGACTTCCCGTGGAAGACCCTTGAGTATACCTGTCGCCCCGCGGGACTCAGATCAGGGCAGTGTGACCGCGACGACGCAGCACACCGCACAGCATCAGGCCGCCCGCGAACAGCAGCCAGGTCGACGGCTCGGGTACCGGCGCGGCGACAATGCTGAGGTCGCTCAGTTTCGCGAATGAGGTGGCGGTACCGTCGGACGCACTGCCGCTGGCCCATGCGTAGAAGGCGATCCAGCCGTCAAGCTCCAGTGTCGCCGAGAAGGTGCCGGATCCGCTGGTGAAGGCCTGCTGAAAGCCCGGTGCTTCGACGCCGGCTTCGGACGCCAGCGTGATGAGCCCGATCTGCGGGTCGGTCAGTTCATAGCCGAAGCTGACGATGTAGCGGCCGGGTGCGAAGTCGTAGTACAGGCTGTTTGCGCGGCCACTGCCGTAGGCCGCGTGCAGGCCGGCGCTGCCGACGGCGAAGACATCGGCAGACAGCGTCGCGACCTCCGATTTCGCGCGCGCATCGGCGAACCCGACGACCGACTGAGTGCCGATCGGCGCGCTGTATCCGAAATACTCAGACGGGTCTTCACTGACGGCGCCGTCGCTCATCCAGATGGTTCTGGCATCGGTCGTGCCGTCGTAAAGCCAGCTGCCCGAGGGCTCGACGGCAGCGGCCGGGCCGGCCAGACCGAGCAGGGCCGCCAGCAGAACAGCCTGTGCAGGCATGCGGAATGAAGGACGGGCTTGCGTCTGCGGAGATGACATGGCTTTTTCCTGTCTGGTTTCGCGAACGGGCGAGGCATGCACGTTCATCGATTCAGTCTGATCCACCTCGGCAGGCTGGTCTTGACCGCGATCAAAAGCCTTGCCGCTTGGCCACTCAGCCCAGCGCCTTCGACAGGTTGTACAGGCTCAGGGCGCTGATCAGCGTGCCGACCAGCACCAGCAGCGCACGCGCCGGCAGCGCGCGGCACAGGAAGGCGGCCAGCGGCGCGGCGAACATGCCGCCGGCAACGAGGCCGGCGACGGTGGCCCAAGGGGCCGCGTCGATGAAGATGACGAAGGCGCCGGCGCTGGCGATGGCGATGAAGAACTCGGCGAAGTTCACCGAGCCGATGGTACGGCGCGGGTCCTGACCGGCGCCGACCAGGCTGGTGGTAACCACCGGACCCCAGCCACCGCCACCGGCGGCGTCGACGAAGCCGCCGAACAGCGCCAGCTTGGCGACGTGCTTCGGCTCCTGCGCCGGCTTGCGGCGGTGGCGCCAGGCCTTGGCCAGCACGTAGAGCCCCATCACCAGCAGGTAGGCGGAAATCCACGGCTTCAGCGCGGCGCCGTCGAACTTCGTCACCACCAGCGCGCCGAGCACGCCGCCGATCACGCCCGGTATCAGCAGCTTGAGCATCAGCTTGCGGTCGACGTTGCCCAGCCGCAGGTGGGACAGGCCGGACAGGCCGGTGGTGAAGATTTCGGCGATGTGCACGCTGGCGCTCGCCACCGCCGGCGACGCGCCGGTGCCGAGCAGGAAAGTGGTGGCGGAGATGCCGTAGGCCATGCCGAGCGCGCCGTCTATGCTCTGCGCGATGAAGCCGACGGCGGCGGCCTTCAGGAATTCTTCCGAGGTGACGACGCCGATGACGATGTCCAGCGCCGCCGAAGGGTCACCCAGTGGCAGGCCACGCGCGAGCAGGATGGCGGCCAGACCGAACAGCGTGAAGCCCATGAACCAGCTGGCAACGGTGGCCAGGGGATGTGCCTGCGCGCGGTCGATGACCTGTTCGACCGGCGGCAGGCCGAGCGCTTCGTGGGCTTGTCCCACCTCGGTGGGGCGGGTGTCGATGTGGCGGATCTTCACTGCGTATCGCTCGATTTCTCAGGGAGCGCGCAGTCTAGTCAGCAATCCTTATCCAAAAAAGTGATATTTAGTTCTATAGATATGATTTCGGGGGCTTTTGTCCGGGACAGCGGGCGGGCGCCGGATCGCGGCATCGCACTACCGCCGCCGCCAGTAACCCCAGGGGTAGGGCGGGTAGTAGGGGTAGCCGTACATCCACATGCGGTCGCGCTCGCGCATCGCCTCGCGCATGCGCTCGGTTTCGATCAGCGTCTGCTGCATGTAGTCGATCACCTCGTCCGCCACGCCTTCCTCGCGCAGCTTCGCCAGTTGCGAGGCCTTCAGCGGGTAGAACGCGCGGCTTTCCTCGAGGCGCTGGATGATTTCCGCCGGCGGGATGCCGTCCTTCGACATCTGCACGATTTCGTCGGTGGTCGGTGCCGGCGGGCGCGGCGGCGCGGTGACGCAGCCGCCGAGCGTGAGGGCGAGGCAGGCCAGCAGCAGGCTGCGGCGCAGGGTAAGCGTGTGCATGCGAGGCTCCATCAACTGTTCATGCATCAGAGTCGTTCCGCGTCGCCCGAGTTCGACGCGTCGTCGAACAGGCGGGACCATACGGCGCGTATCGCCGTGCGTTCGGCCACCACCTCGTCCTTCGGCACCCGCGCCTTGGGCGCGTCGTTCAGGCGCAGGCCGTGCTGCAGGTGGCGCAGCCGGCGGTAGGCGTTACCGGCGGCGACCGCGTCCGGCGCCGGCAGCAGGCCGGCCTCCGCGGCGATGCGCAGCAGCGCGATGTTGCCGAGGTTGCCGGTCAGTTCAGGATGCGCGCCCGAGTGGGCCAGCACCATGTACTGCACCGCGAATTCGAGGTCGATCAGGCCGCCGGCGTCGTGCTTGATGTCGAACAGATCGGACTTGTTGGCGTGGCCGTCCATCATCTTCTGTCGCATGTCCAGCACCTCGCGCCGCAGCGCGGCGATGTCGCGCGGCTGTGTCAGCACCTCGCGGCGGATCGCCTCGAACTGCTCGCCGACCGCCGCGTCACCGGCGCAGAAGCGGGCACGCGTCAGCGCCTGGTGCTCCCACACCCAGGCGGATTTCCGCTGGTAGTCGCGGAAGGCCTCGATCGAGCTGACCAGCAGGCCGGACTCGCCATTGGGCCGCAGCCGGGTGTCGGTTTCGAACAGGATGCCGGCGCTGGTGTGGCTGGACAGCCAGGTGAGCATGCGCTGCGCCAGCCGGGCATAGGTTTCCGGCGCCGACTCGTGCGCGTCGTCGAACAGGAAGATGACGTCGAGGTCGGACGCATAGCCCAGTTCCTTGCCGCCCAGCTTGCCGTAGGCGATCACCGCGAAGCGCGGCGTGTCGCCATGGCGACGCGTGAGCTTGCGCCAGCACATGTCCAGCGTGATATGCAGCATCGCGTCGGCTAGCGCCGACAGGTGGTCGGACAGCCGCTCGACCGACAGGTCGCCGGCCAGATCGCGCGCCAGCAGACGGAACACCTGGGCGTGGTGGGCGTCGCGCATGGTGTCCATCTGCCGCTCGGTGTCCTCTCCCAGCTCGTCCAGCTGCTGGCGCAGCGCCTGTTCGAAGGCCGGCCAGTCAGGCTCGGCGGTGAGCAGGCGGGCGTCCAGCAACTCGTCGAGCAGGATGGGGTGGCGCACCAGATAGTTCGCCGCCCAGCTCGACGCGCCGATCAGCCGCGCCACCTGGCTCAGCGCCTGCGGAAATTCAGCGAGCAGCGCCAGATAGGCCGCGCGCCGGCTGATGGCCTCCAGCAGGTCGAGGCCGCGCAGCGCGGTGGCGGCTGGTTGCGGCGTGTCGCGACAGGCTTCGAGCAGCTTGGGCACCAGCGCATCGACCCGTGTGCGCGAGGTGTCGGGCAACTGGCGATAGCGGCTGCCCGACTTGAAGGCGGCCAGACGGCGTGCCAGCTGTTCGGTATCGGTGAAGCCCATGCCGTCGAGCGCGCCGCGACAGTCGTCGCACTGCTCGGCGTCCTGGCCGATGTCCTGCCACAGCGCGCGCGGCGTCGCGGTCGCGTTCTCCTGCGCGCCGAACACCGCCTCGAAATGCCGGCTCACGTGACCGCGGTGGTGGTCCAGCTCGTTCAGCAGTCCGGCGTAGTCGGCGAAGCCCATCGCCGATGCGATCAGGGCCTGGTCGTCGATCGTGGCCGGCAGCTTGTGCGTCTGCGCGTCCTCGACGTACTGCAGGCGGTGTTCCAGCCGGCGCAGGAAGACGTAGGCCGACTGCAGCTGCTCGACCGCGTCCTCGCCCAGCACGCCACGCATCGCCAGCCGGTCGAGTACCTTCTGTGTCGGCCGGATCTGCAGCGCGCTCTCGCGACCGCCGCGTATCAGCTGGAACACCTGGGCGATGAATTCGATCTCGCGGATGCCACCGGGGCCGAGCTTGATGTTGTCCGCCATGTCGCGACGCGCCACTTCGCGGCGGATCTGTGCGTGCAGGTCGCGCATCGCGTTGATCGCGCCGAAATCGAGGTATTTGCGGAACACGAAGGGCTTGCGCAGCGATTCCAGTTCGTCATTGACGCCGCCGGTCAGTGCGCGCGCCTTGATCCAGGCGTAGCGTTCCCACTCGCGGCCCTGGGTGACGAAGTAGTTTTCCAGCATGTCGAAGCTGCAGGCCAGCGGACCGGAATCGCCGTTCGGGCGCAGCCGCATGTCGACGCGGAACACGAAGCCGTCGGCGGTGACGTCGGCCAGCAGTTCGATCACCTTGCGTCCGAGGCGGGTGAAGAAGTCGAAGTTGTCGATCCGTTTGCACGGCCCGGTCGGCGTTTCGCCGTCGGTTTCGCCCGCTTCCGGATAGACGAAGATGAAATCGACGTCGGAACTGACGTTCAGCTCGCGTCCGCCCAGCTTGCCCATGCCGATGCAGATGAAGGGCTGCACGGCATGGTCGGTCTCGCCGCGTGGCTCGCCGAAGCGTTCGACCAGCGCGGCGCGCGCCTGATCGACCGCCACCCGCACCGTCTGTTCGGCGAGCAGCGTCATGCCCTCGGTCACTTCGTCCAGATCGGCCAGGCCGGCCAGGTCGCGCACGATCAGGTGGGCCATGGTGCGGGCGCGCAGGCGGCGCAGCGCCGCCTTCAATGCGGCCTCGTCGCCGTGCGCGAACGGCGTCTGCGCCAGCCACTCGCCGAGCAGGGCGGCGCTGATGTGGGCCTGCAGCGTGCTGCAAAGCGCCTCCTCCAGCGCTGGGCGCGCGTCGAGCAGGCGGGCGAGGTAGCGGCTGTGGCGGCGGGCGTGGGCGATGGCGGCGGGGGCGTCCATGGGAGGCTTTCTCGTGCGAAGAAGTCGATTATGCAAAAAACCGCCGTGCGGGCCGGTGTGTAAGCATGGCCTTACAAAGCGCGACAGCGCCTGCGTTGCGGGTAAACTCCTGCATCGTTCCATAAATGCAGTCATCGCCGGTTTGACTGCCCGCAAATCTTGTCCGACTCCGCCCACGCCGAACTTGCCGCCACCGTCCGCGCGGCAGCGGCCCGCCCGCTGTGGCGCCACATCGCCGGGCGGCTGTTCGACACGGCGCTGATCGCCTACGTCGTCGTCGCCTGCATCGTGCTCGTCGCGCGCCACTGGGTGCTGCCGGAGGTGGATCAGCACCGGGCGCGCATCGAACAGGCGCTCGGTGACGCACTGCAGCGTCAGGTGCGCATCGACGGCCTGAGTGCCGACTGGAGCGGCCTGCATCCGCAGCTGTCGCTGCGCGGCCTGACCCTGCTCGACGAGGCCGGCCAGCCGGCGCTGCGGCTGGAACAGGTGGAAGCGGCGCTCGGCTTTTCGTCGCTGGTGCGCGGCGAGCTGCACCTGCACCGGCTCGACATCAACAGCCCCGACCTCTGGATACGCCGCGAGGCCGACGGCCGCTTCTTCGTCGCCGGGCTGGAGATCCGCCAGGACGGCGAGCGTGGCGGCTTCATGCGCTGGCTGCTGTCGCAGGGCCAGATCAACATCCGCGGCGCGCGGTTGGAGTGGGACGATGCGCTGCGCGAAACCGCGCCACCGCTGCAACTCACCCAGGTCGATTTCCGCCTTGACAACTCCGGGCGCGACCACCGCTTCGGCCTGTCGGCGCGACCGCCCAGTGAACTGGCGCAGCGGCTGGACATCCGCGGCGACGTCACGCTGCCCGACCACACCGACTGGCGCAGTGCGTCGGGCGAACTGTTCGTGTCGCTCGAAGGCGCCGACATGGCGGTCTGGCAGGCCTGGGTTGACTACCCGCTCGAACTGTCGGAAGGGCGGGGTGCCGCGCGCGCCTGGACGCGTTTCGACGGTGCCCGGCTGGCCGAGGTGACCGGCGAGCTGGTACTGGCCGACGTGCGGCTGCGTCTGGCGCCCGATCTGCCGCTGCTCGATCTGGTCAGCCTGTCCGGCCGTGTCAGTGCCGAACAGCTCAGTCAGGAGCGCGTCATCGCCTCCGCCCGCCAGCTCCAGCTGGCGACCCGCGGCGGGCTGCGCGTGCAGCCGACCAGCATCGATCTGCGCTGGCAGGCGGCGGCCGGTAACGAAGTGGAGCGCGGCGAGGTGTCGGCCAGCGCGCTCGATCTGGACGCGCTGACCCGTCTGTCGGCCTATCTGCCGCTGCCCGACCCGGTGCGCGACCGGCTGCAGCGTCACGCGGCGCAGGGTGTCGTGCATGAACTCGACGGCGGCTGGACCGGCCCGCTGTCGGCGCCGACCGCCTTCCGCGTCAGCGCCCGGCTGGACCGGGTCGGCCTGCGCGCCGACGGAGCGCTGCCCGGGGTCAGCGGTCTGAGCGGGCGCATCGAGGGCAGTGACATGCGCGGCAGCGTGCAGATCGACGCGCCGGAACTGGTGCTCGACCTGCCGGCGGTGTTCCCGCAGCCGGAAATTCCGTTCACCCAGTTCAAGGCGCGCGCCGGCTGGGCGCGCAGCGACGGGGAAACCGAGGTGGTGATCGAATCGCTCGCCTTCCGCAACGACGACGTGCAGGGTCAGGCGCGCGGGCGCTACCGCACGGCAGGGGATTCGGCCGGCGAGATCGACCTCGAGGCCCGACTGCTCGACGGCGATGCGCGGGCGGTGTGGCGCTACCTGCCGCTGGAGATCGGAGCGGATACGCGCGACTGGCTGCGCGAGGCGCTGACCGCCGGCCGCGCGCCGGAGGCGACGCTGAAGCTGCGTGGCCGCCTCGACGACTTCCCCTTCGATCGCGGCCAGCCCGGCATCTTCCAGGTCAAGGTGAAGGCGGAGGACGTGACCGTCGATTTCGGTCCGAGCTGGCCGCCGCTGACCGGGCTGCGTGCCGACGTGCTGTTCGAGGGGCCGCGCATGCTCATCACCTCGCGCGACGGCCGCATCATGAACACGAAGCTCGGCCCGACCACCGCCGAGATTCCCGACCTCGACGCGGCCGAGGAAGTGCTGCTGGTGAAAGGCTCGACCAGCGGTGCCACCGCCGATTTCCTGCGCTACATCGACGCCAGCCCGGTCGCCGAGCGCATCGACGGCTTCACCTCCGGCATGCGCGCCGAGGGCAACGGCAAGCTGACGATCGCGCTCACCATCCCGCTGCGCCACTCTAAGGACACCAAGGTCGAGGGCGAATACAGCTTCGCCGCCAACAGGCTGACGCTGGACAGCACCCTGCCGCCGCTGACCGAGGCCTCCGGCAAGGTCGCCTTCACCGACAGTTCGCTGTCGATACGCGGCGCCCAGGCCAGCGTGCTCGGCTTTCCGATGACGCTGGATGTCGGTACCGGCGGTGGCGGCACGGTCAATGTGGATGCGCGCGGCCGCGCCTCGATGGAGGCGCTGCGCGCCCAGTTCGGCCAGCCCTGGATGACGGCGCTGTCTGGCGTCGCCGGCTGGCAGGCGCGGCTGGGGGTGCGCCGCAGCGGCGCCGACATGACGCTGGACGCCGACCTGTCGCAGATCGCATCGGCCCTGCCGGCGCCGTTCGGCAAGACCGCGGGCGAGGCGCTGGCGCTGAAGGTCGAGCGCATCGGCGCGCTCGATGCGCGCGAAGCGGCGCGTCGTGGTCTGCCTGCACTGGGTGCCGAGCGCGAACTGCTGCGCATCGACGCCGGCCGTCTCGGCAGCGCCGACCTCGTGCGCCGCTCGACGCCGGCCGGCTGGGTGCTGGAGCGCGGCGCGGTCGGTCTGCCGCAGATGCCGGCCCTGCCCGAGCAGGGTCTGACGCTGGCGCTGAACACCGACACCGTCGATCTGGACGCGCTGCGCCGCGCCTTCGCCGCGCCGGCTTCGGCGGGCAGCTCGACCGGCGACGCCCTGCCGCTGTCGAGGGTGAAGCTGGACGCGAAGAATCTGCGCCTGTCCGGACACTGGCTGGAGGCGGTGCAGATCGACGCGACGCGCCGCGGCGAGGTGTGGGACATCGACCTCGCCAGCACCCAGGCGCGAGGTCGCGTGAACTGGAACGCGCAGGAAAAGGGGCAGGTGAAGGCGCGTTTCGACCAGCTGCGCATCGATACGGAAGACGGGGCCGGCGCCCAGGTCAGCAGCGTCGAGCCGGACGAGGAACTGGATGAACTGCCGGCGCTGGACATCGAGGCCGAGCGCTTCGTGCTCGACGGTCGCAACCTCGGCCGGCTCGAATTGCAGGCCAGCAACGAGCGCCGTGCCTGGCTGATCAACCGGCTCGCACTGAGCATGCCGGAAGGAAATCTCGTCGCCAGCGGCGCCTGGGGCCGCGCGCCGGCCGGCCTGCGCGGTCTGCGCGAGACGCGGCTCGATTTCGCCATCGACAGCGAGGATGCCGGCAAGCTGCTCGACCGCCTCGGCCATGCCGGCGCACTGCGCCGCGGCACCGCCGGCATGAAGGGCATGCTGCGCTGGCAGGGCAGTCCGCTGTCGATCGACTACCCGTCGCTGTCCGGGTCGTTCGAGCTGAAGGCGAGCAACGGCCAGTTCAGCAAGATCAATCCGGGCGCTGGACGGCTGCTCGGCATCCTCAGCCTGCAGTCGCTGCCGCGGCGCATCACGCTCGATTTCCGCGACGTGTTCAGCGAGGGCTTCGCCTTCGACCGCATAGAAGGAACGGTGGTGGTCGAGCGTGGCATCATGAACACCGACAATCTCGAACTGGCCGGCCCGGCCGCGCGCGTGCAGATCAGCGGCAGCGCCAACATCGCCGCCGAGACCCAGAACCTGACGGTGAACGTCCAGCCGGCGCTGAGCGACAGCGTGTCGGTCGGCGCGCTGATCGCCAATCCGGCGGTCGGGGTGGCGACCTATCTTGCGCAGAAGGTGCTGAAGGATCCGCTCGGCCAGATGTTCTCGTTCCGCTACGCCGTCACCGGCTCGTGGGAGGATCCGCTGGTGGCCAAACTTTCGGCGCCGCCGGCGGCCGAATGAGTCTGTCATCCGAATGAGAGGTGCGTCATGAACACTACGACCAAGACCCGTGTCGCTGCCGTGCAGATGGTGTCCGGCCCGGTGGTGGCGGACAACCTGCAGGAAGCGGGGCACTGGATTGCCGAGGCGGCGCGTCAGGGCGCGCAACTGGTGGCGCTGCCTGAGTACTTCCCGCTGATTTCCGGTGACGAGGCGGACAAGATCGGTATCCGCGAGGAAGAGGGCGAGGGCCCGATCCAGCGTTTCCTCGCCGACTGTGCGCGCCGGCACGGCATCTGGCTGATCGGTGGTTCGGTGCCGCTGGTGGCGGATGCCGCGAACAAGGTCCGCAACACCTGCCTCGCTTACGGCCCCGACGGCAGCCAGGTGGCCCGATACGACAAGGTCCATCTGTTCGCCTTCACCCGTGGCGCCGAGAATTACGACGAGGCGCGGACGATCGAAGCCGGCCATCAGCCGGTATCGATCGAGACGCCTTTTGGCCGGGTCGGGCTGTCGATCTGTTACGACCTGCGCTTTCCGGAGTACTTCCGCGCGCTCGGCGACATGAAGTTGCTGGTGCTCGGCGCCGCCTTCACCGAAACCACCGGCCGCGCGCACTGGGAGTTGCTGCTGCGCGCGCGCGCGGTGGAGAACCAGTGCTACGTGCTGGCGGCGGCGCAGGGCGGCGTGCACCCGTCCGGACGGCGCACCTGGGGCGATTCGATGCTGATCGATCCGTGGGGCACCGTGATCAATCGCATGGCGCGTGGCCCGGGCATCGTCGTCGGTGATCTGGATTCGGACTATCTTGTTGAAATAAGGCAGAATCTTCCTGCTTTGGGCCACCGGCGCATCGCTTGTTGAGGTCTCCCCGCATGAATGACCACACCACTCGCACTCCGTCCCAGAATCCGCCCACGCTGGCGGAGGTGACGGTCATGGATGTCGAGCGTCTGCGCTCGATGTGCATCGAGCAGGAGGACATTCCGGGCACGCGCGAAATGGCGCAGCAGAAGGACAAGTTCCGCGTGCGCCTGCTCAGCAGCGATTCGACCCGGCGCGAGGGGGCCAGCCTGCTGATCGAGAAGATGTACTCGTGGCGCGGCTATCACACGAAGAAGCAGATCGACGAGGCGCCCAACCGCATCACTCTTGTAGCCGAGTTTGACGGCCACATCTACGGCACCATCACCGTCAACCTCGACTCCGACACCGGCCTGTCGGCCGACGAAACCTATCCGGACGTGATGCACGCGCTGCGCGACGAAGGGCGCAAGGTGTGCGAGTTCGGCAAGTTCGCGGTCGAGCAGTCGGTGCGCTCGAAGCGGCTGATGGGCACGCTGTTCCACCTGATGTGCATCTACGCCTTCCGCATCCAGGACTGCGACGACGTGCTGATCGAGGTGAACCCGCGCCACCGCGCCTTCTACGAGAAATATCTCGACTTCGTTCCGGCCGCCGAGGAGCGCATGTGCCAGCGCGTCGGCGCGCCGGCCATCCTGCTGCGGCTGACGCGCGAGCTGTATCGCAGCCGCGTCGATGAACTGGGTGGCCGCTGGCGTGATCTGAAGGAAGAGAAATCGATGTACAAGTACTTCTTCCCGCGCCAGGAAGAGGACGCCATCGCCGAACGCCTCGGGCGTCCGGCGCGCAACTGAACCAGGACTGATGCATTCATGACCACCGGCTCCACCGTCAAGACCCGCGAACCGATTGCGCTCACCGGCGCCGACCTGATGGGCACCGCGCGTGCCACGCTGCTCGCCCCGTTCGATCTCGACCGCGGCGAGCTCGACCGCGTATTCGGTCTGCTCGGCGGCCACCGCATCGACTACGCCGATCTCTACTTCCAGCACCAGTGCAGTGAGGCCTGGAGCCTGGAGGAGGGCATCGTCAAGTCCGGCAGCTTCAATATCGAGCAGGGTGTCGGCGTGCGCGCGATCCAGGGCGAGAAGACCGCCTTCGCCTATTCCGACGAAATCAGCCTGCCGGCGCTCGAGGCCGCCGCCCGCGCGACGCGCGCGATCGCCTCGCAGGGGCAGAGCCTGACTGCGCGCACCGTCACCTCGGCCTCGCCGGTGCCGCTGTATTCGTCGCGCAACCCGCACGCCTCGCTCAGCGACACCGACAAGGTGAAGCTGCTCGAACGGCTCGAAAGCTACGCCCGCGCCGAGGACAGCCGCGTCACCCAGGTGATGGCGCACATCGCCGGCACGCACGAGGTGGTGATGGTGATGCGCAGCGACGGCCACATGGCGGCCGACGTGCGTCCGCTGGTGCGGGTGTCGGTCACCGTCATCATGCAGGACGGCGACCGCCGCGAGCAGGGCTCCAGCGGCGGCGGTGGCCGCTTCGACTACGGCTATTTCACTGATGCGGTGCTGCGCGACTACGCGGCAAAGGCGGTGCATCAGGCGCGCGTCAACCTCGACGCCCGTCCGGCGCCGGCCGGCACGATGAGCGTGGTGCTCGGCCCGGGCTGGCCCGGCATCCTGCTGCACGAGGCGATCGGCCACGGGCTGGAGGGTGATTTCAACCGCAAGGGCAGTTCCGCCTTCGCCGGCCGCATCGGCCAGCAGGTCGCGTCGCGCGGCGTCACCGTGGTCGACGACGGCACGCTGCCGAACCGCCGCGGCTCGCTGACCGTGGACGACGAAGGCAACCCGACCCGCTGCACCACGCTGATCGAGGACGGCATCCTGGTCGGCTACATGCAGGACAGCCTGAATGCCCGCCTGATGGGCGTAGCACCGACCGGCAACGGCCGGCGCGAGAGCTTCGCCCACCTGCCGATGCCGCGCATGACCAACACCTACATGCTCAACGGCGACCGCGAACCGGAAGAGATCATCCGTTCGGTCAAGAAGGGCCTGTATGCGGTCAATTTCGGTGGTGGCCAGGTGGACATCACCAGCGGCAAGTTCGTGTTCTCGGGCGCTGAGGTGTACATGATCGAGAACGGCCGCGTGACCTACCCGGTCAAGGGCGCGACGCTGATCGGCAACGGGCCGGACGCGCTGACACGGGTGTCGATGATCGGCAACGACATGGCGCTGGACAGCGGTGTCGGCACCTGCGGCAAGGAAGGGCAGAGCGTGCCGGTCGGTGTCGGCCAGCCGACGCTGCGCATCGACGGTCTCACCGTCGGAGGCACGGCCTGACGGTCAGCTGCGACATGCCTGCCTGGTTGAGACGCTGGTTCCCGACGCGCGAGCAGATCCTCGCTTCGCGCGTCCTCGCACCGTTTGCCCATCACCTGCGCGACGACAGTCTGTGGCACGCCAACCGCCACAGCGTCGCGAAGGCGGTGTCGATCGGCCTGTTCTTCGGGCTGATGATCCCGTTCGCCCAGTTCCTGTTCGCCATTGCGACCGCGCTCTTCCTGCGTGCGCACATCGCGATCAGTGCCGGCTGCACGCTGATCACCAACCCCTTCACCTTCCCGCCGATCTACTGGGCGGCCTATGAACTGGGCAGTTTCGTGCTCGCCAAGCCGGCTTCGGTTCGCGAATCGACGCAGATCGAACAAAGCGCCGAAAAGATAGGCGAACTGGCGACCGGCTGGTTCGAAGGTTTCTGGATCTGGCTCAGTGCCGCCGGCCTGCCGCTGGTGACCGGGCTGTTCATCATGGCCTGCAGCGCCTCGGTGATCGGCTACTTCGCGGTTCACGTGCTGTGGCGCGAGCGCCGCAACTGAGCCCTCCCGGATCCGCCTGAATGAAGGAAACCCCGCGCCGGGTTAGAATCGTGCGCTTTGCAGCGGCGCTCCTGCCGGTGCGGTAACGAACAACGTAGCCATGAACGCTCCCATGCACAAGATCACCGACGACGTCCGCATCAAGGAAATCCGCGAACTTCTGCCGCCCGCGCACGTGCTGCGCGAACTGCCGGCCAGCGATGTGGCGACGGAAACCACGTTTGCCGCGCGCCAGGCCATCCATCGCATCCTGCGCGGCGCCGACGACCGCCTGCTGGTGGTGATCGGACCCTGCTCGATTCACGATCACAAGGCCGGCATGGAGTACGCGAAGCTGCTGAAGGCGCAGCGCGAGCGGCTGGCTGGCGAGCTGGAAATCGTCATGCGCGTCTATTTCGAGAAGCCGCGCACCACTGTGGGCTGGAAGGGCCTGATCAACGACCCCTATCTCGACAACAGCTTCAAGATCAATGACGGCCTGCGTCTGGCGCGCCGCATCCTGCTCGAGGTCAACGAGATGGGGCTGCCGGCCGGCACTGAGTTCCTCGACACCATCACGCCGCAGTACACGGCCGATCTGGTGGCCTGGGGTGCCATCGGCGCGCGCACGACGGAAAGCCAGGTGCATCGCGAACTGGCGTCCGGCCTGTCCTGCCCGGTCGGTTTCAAGAACGGTACCGACGGCAACGTCCGCATCGCCTCTGACGCGATCAAGTCGGCGCAGTCGCCGCACGTGTTCCTGTCGGTCACCAAGGCCGGCCATTCGGCCATCGTGTCGACGGCCGGCAACGAGGACTGTCACGTCATCCTGCGCGGCGGCAAGGAGCCGAACTACGACGCCGAGGCGGTCGAGAAGGTGTGCCGCGAACTGGCCGCAGCCGGTGTGCCGGCCAAGGTGATGATCGACTTCTCGCACGCCAACAGCCGCAAGCAGTGCGCGCTGCAGCTGGACGTGGCGCGCGATGTCGCGGCCCAGATGGCCTGCGGCGAGGACCGCATCTTCGGCGTCATGGTCGAGTCGCACCTGAAGGAAGGCCGTCAGGACCTGGTCGCCGGCAAGGAGCCGGAATACGGCATGAGCATCACCGACGCCTGCCTGGGCTGGGACCGGAGCGTCGAACTGCTCGACGTGCTGGCCGAAGCGGTGCGCGCGCGCCGTCGTGCACTTGCCGACCGCGACTGATCGGTGAATACGCTGTTCTCTGCGGCGCCGGCCTCCAGCTGGCGCCGTTTCTATTTCATCAGCCTGCTGCTGACGCTGGTCTTCCGCGGCTGGCTGGGCGCAGTGCTGCCCTTCACCGGCGACGAGGCCTACTTCTACTGGTGGGGCAAGATTCCGGCCGGCGGCTTCTACGACCATCCGCCGATGGTGGGCTGGTGGCTGGCAGCGCTGATCGCGGTGTCGGAAGCGGAATGGTGGTTGCGTCTGCCGGCCATCGTGCAGCCGGCCCTGCTGTCCTTCATGCTGCTCGCCTTCCTGCGCGACGAACCCGCCGCCACGCGCTGGGGCGCGGCGACGCTGACGCTGCTGGCGCCGGCCAGCGTGCTCGACGTGCTGATCACCACCGACATCCCGCTGGTGTATTTCAGCGTCGCCTCGGCCCTGGTGTTCCTGCATGCGCAACGCACGAGGTCGATGCCCGCTTTCGCGCTGGCCGGCCTGCTGCTCGGCGGCGCCTTCCTGTCCAAGTACTTCGCCGTGCTGCTCGGCCTCGCCTACATCGTGTGGGCGCTGTGGCGCCCGGCAGCGTGGAAGTGGAAGGGTCTGGCGCTGCTCGTGCTGTGTGCGCTGCCGGCCGGCCTGTACAACGCGTGGTGGAACAGCCAGCACTGCTGGGCCAACGTGATGTTCAACGTGTTCAACCGTCACGGCGGTGCCGGGCTGTCCTGGCAGACGCCGCTGATGTACGTCGGCATGATGCTGTGGCTGCTGACGCCGATGGTGGCCTGGCGACTGCTGCGTGCGCCCGGCGCCTGGATGCGCCAGGCCGCGCTGCCGGCGCTGGTGGTCGTGCCGCTGGCGGTGTTCGGCCTGCTGTCGCTGGTCAAGACCATAGGCCTGCACTGGGTGTTCTCCTTCGTGCCGCTGGCCTTCCTGATGTATGCGCGCGCAGTGCCCGACGGCGTGCTGCGTCGCACCCGCAACATCACCGCGGTGCTCGCACTGCTGCACGTGGCCGGCGTGATCGCGGTGGCGACGCAGCCGGTGGACGTCTGGGCTGAGCGGCTGGGGCCGCGCAAGTACGCCGGCGTCGTGCAGACGGTGAAGGCGGACGAGGTGATCGCCGCGCTGGGCGAAGATGTCGAGCGCTATGTGCTGATGGCCGACGGCTATTCGCCCTCGGTCACGCTGGGCTACAACCACGGCCGCTACTGGCCTGTTTTCGGCCCGGCCTCCAGCCACGCGCGGCACGACGACGTGCTGACCGACTTCCGTGCGCTGGCCGGCCGCGACATCCTGATCCTGAGCAAGGAAAAGCCGGATCTCGCCGGCTACACGCCGTATTTCCGCGAGGTAAGCGAGGACACGCTGCAGGTGCGTGGCGCCACTTTCTGGCGCATCCGTGGCCACGGTTTCGACTACGCGGCCTACCATGCAGGTGTGCTGGAGCCGGCGCGCCGGCTGTGGTACGCGATACCGAAGTGGCTGCCGGACTGCGGCTGCTATTTCGAGGAACGCTACTTCAACTGAGCCTGCGATGATCGTCGCCGCCCTGCAGCTGATGCGTCCGAAGCAGTGGGTGAAGAACGGTTTCGTGTTCTTCGGCCTGCTGTTCGGGCACGTCTGGCACCAGCCGGCGATGGTGCAGTCCGCGCTGCTCGCCTTCGCCGCCTTCTGTCTGATGTCCAGCGCCGTCTACGCGCTGAACGATTTCCGCGACGTCGCGCAGGACCGCCTGCACCCGGTCAAGCGGCTGCGTCCGCTGGCGTCCGGCGCGCTGTCGCCGTCGGTGGCGGTGCTGCTGATGGGGGCGCTGTCCGCCGCTTCGCTCGCGCTGGCCTGGCAGGTCGGCGAGATGCTGGTGTGGCTGCTGTGCATCTACGGCCTGATCAACCTCGGCTACAGCTACGGCCTCAAGCGCGTGGTCGTGCTCGACGTGTTCCTGATCAGCGCCGGCTTCATGCTGCGCCTGCTGGCCGGCACCACCGGCCTCGGCATCCCGCCGTCGAACTGGCTGCTGATGTGCGGCCTGCTGCTGACGCTTTTCCTTGGCTTCGCCAAGCGGCGCGCCGAAATGATGCTGATGGAGGAGGGCGGCGGCGCCCACCGCAAGGTGCTTGACCAGTACTCGGCCGCGCTGCTCGACCAGTTCACCACCATTACCGGCGCCTGCGCCGTGGTCGCCTACGCGCTTTACACCGTGGACGAGGACACGGTGCGCACCCACGGCACCAGCGACCTGATCTACACCTTGCCCTTTGTGCTGTACGGGCTGTTCCGCTACCTCTATCTGCTGCATCGGCAGGGCGGCGGCGGCGATCCGTCGCACGACCTGTTCCGCGATGCCCACCTGATCGTCGCCATGGCGGGCTGGGTGGTCGTAACCGTCCTCATCCTGCGCTGATCAGCCGGTCAGCGGCTCGACCGTCGCGTCCTGCCCCCACAGCCGCTGCAGCGCCGCGCTGCGTTGTGCCGGCGGCGCGCTGCTCCAGAAACGTTCTCCGCCGTGGTGGCCGCTGCGCAGCAGACCGGCCCGGCCGAGCGCGCGTGCGAGCTGGCGGGCGACCGCATCGCCGGTGTCGATCACGCGCACCGAGGGGCCGGCCGCCTGCTCTATCAGCGGGCGCAGGAAGGGGTAGTGAGTGCAGCCGAGCACGATCACGTCGGCGCCCTCGGCGATCAGCGGTTCGACGTGCGAAGCCACCAGCGCGCGCGTGGCCGGCGCGTCGAAGTCGCCGCGCTCTACCGCCTCGACCAGACCGCTGCCCGGGCGGGTTACCACGTGGATGTCGCGGCCGAAGGTGTCGAGCAGTGCCGCGAACCGACTGCTGGCCAGTGTGCCGGTGGTCGCCAGCACGCCAACCGTGCCGGTCTTCGTCGCCGCCACCGCCGGTTTGACCGCCGGTTCCATGCCGATGATGGGGAGCGCCGGCCAGCGCTCGCGCAGCGCCTGCGCGGCCGCCGCGGTGGCCGTGTTGCAGGCGATCAGCAAGGCCTTGGCGCCGTGCGCGATCAGGAATTCGCCGAGTTCGGCGCTGCGTGCGCGTATCCAGTCCGCGCTGCGCTCGCCATAAGGGGCGAAGCCGGAATCGGCGACGTACAGGAAATCTTCGGCCGGCAGTGCCGTGCGCGCGTGGCGCAGCACCGACAGGCCGCCGAGGCCGGAGTCGAATACGCCTATCGGCGCGTCGGAAGTGCGGGTCACGGGCAGTGCTCGGCCGCGGACGTGTCCGCGGCCATCCCTATCAGTCCGTTCCGCCGTCCTGGGCGCGGCCGCGCTGCCACAGCACGTCGCCGCAGCCGGCCAGCCGGTTGTAGGTGCGGCCAAGTACGAACAGCAGATCGGACAGACGGTTCAGATACTGCCGGCTCGCCTCCGACACCTTGCCTTCGGCGGCCGCCGCGATCACCGCGCGCTCGGCGCGGCGGCAGATGGTGCGCGCGAGGTGAGCGTGCGCCGCAGCGCGGGTGCCGCCGGGCAGGATGAATTCTTTCAGCGGCGTCAGCTCGGCGTTCAGGCGTTCCAGTTCGGCGTCGAGGCGCGCCACCTGTTCGGGCTTGATCAGGTGGTAGCCGGGGATGGCCAGTTCGCCACCGAGGTCGAACAGATCGTGCTGGATTTCGGTCAGCAGCGCCGACAGATCGGCCGGCATGTCCTCGCACAGCAGCACGCCGATCGCGCTGTTCAGTTCGTCAACGTCGCCCAGCGCGTGTATCCGGGCACTGGATTTGGAAACCCGGGTGCCGTCGCCGAGGCCGGTTTCGCCGCCGTCGCCGGTGCGGGTGGCAATCTTGGATAGTCGATGACCCATGGCGTGTGATGACTTTGATAAGAGGTATTGATTATAAGTGCGCGCAAATATAAGGCCGGCGCACGCTAGAATTGCACATCATCCCATGCTGGCGCCCACCCCGCGACAGCCGGATAGGCGGGCGGCCATCACCCGGCAGCGCTGCGCGGTTCATGCACATACACGCAGACCACACATCCCCCGCAAACGAACAGACCAGACGGAGTTGCCGTGAGTACCCCCGAACCGAAAGATTTCCTGAACAAGCTGTTCCAGGCGGCGTTCGACGCTGCCAACCCCGACCTCTGCGTGCCGGCCAATCTGCCGCCGCCGCCCAAGGGCCGCACCCTCGTCGTCGGCGCCGGCAAGGCCGCGGCGTCGATGGCGCTGGCGGTCGAGAAGAACTGGTCGGGCGAACTGTCCGGCCTGGTGGTGACCCGCTACGGTCACGGTGCGCCCTGCCAGCGCATCGAAGTGGTCGAGGCCTCGCACCCGGTACCTGACGCAGCCGGCCAGCAGGCGGCGAAGCGCATTCTCGACACGGTGCAGGGCCTGAGCGAAGACGACCTGGTGATCGCCCTGATCTCTGGCGGCGGCTCGGCGCTGCTGTCGGCACCGGCCGAAGGCCTGACGCTGGAAGACAAGCAGGCGGTCAACCGCGCGCTGCTGGCCAGCGGTGCGGCGATCCAGGAAATGAATTGCGTGCGCAAGCACCTGTCGTCGATGAAGGGCGGCCGGCTCGCGCAGGCCGCCTACCCGGCGCGCGTGTTCACGCTGGTCATTTCCGACGTGCCGGGCGACGACCCGGCGGTGGTCGCCTCCGGTCCGACGGTGCCGGACACCACGACGCGCGAGGACGCGCTGGCCATCATCCGCCGCTACAACATCGAAGTGCCGGCCGCCGTGATGGCCTGGCTGGCGAAGCCGGAATCGGAAACGCCGAAGGCCGACGATCCGCGTCTGGCGCGCTGCGAAACCCGCGTCATCTCGACCGCCCAGGCCTCGCTGCTGGCGGCTGCCGCAGTGGCCCGCGCGCATGGCGTGACACCGCTGGTGCTGGGCGACATGATCGAAGGCGAATCGAGCGACGCCGGCAAGGTGCTGGCCGGCATCGCCAAGGCCTGCGCGATCAACGGCACGCCGGTGGAGCCGCCCTGCGTGCTGCTGTCGGGCGGTGAAACCACGGTCACGCTGGGCCAGATCAAACCGGGTCAGAAGCCGCGCGGCGGCCGCAACTCGGAATTCCTGCTGTCGCTGGCGATTGCGCTCGACGGCATGAAGGGCATTCACGCGGTGTCGGGCGACACCGACGGCATCGACGGCAGCGAGGACAACGCCGGCGCCATCGTCACCGACGACACGCTGGCCCGCGCCCGCGCCGCCGGCATCGACGCCCGCACGATGCTGGATCAGCACGACGCCTACGGTTTCTTCCTCGGCATCGACGACCTCATCGTGACTGGCCCGACGCTGACCAACGTAAACGACTTCCGCGCCATCTACGTTGAAAAGAAGGTCTGAACGACCTCGGCAGACCCCGGAAACGGCGCCTGAGGGCGCCGTTTCTTTTGCCGCTCCCGCATGAGCACTGCCGGGAGGGGGTATTGTGGGAGCGAGCTTGCTCGCGATGGCGGCCGTGGCCGGAGCCCGCGGCTCGCGGCGACCCCGTCGCGGCCAGGGCTGCTCCCACAGGGATCGCGCCCGAGCCGTGGCCGGAGCCGCGGTTCTGTGGGAGGGGTCTTCTGACCCTGACAGCGGCCGGTATCGGAGCCGGCGGACCTTCGAGGCTACGTCGCGGCCAGAGGTGGCATCCTCAGACGGCGATCCCGCGCTGCAGGAGGCGCCGCCCGGGTACTGCGGGTATCATCTGCTGCCTGTCTCTGCCCCACCGGAAGCCGCCATGAGCGCTCTGCCACAGGCCCACGAAGCCACCCCTGTTCCGCCACCCGGAAGTACCGACCGCCCGGCCCTGATCGCCGAACTGGCCCGCGTGCTGCCGGAAGAGTGCCTGATCACCGACCTCGGCCGTCTGCGAGCCTACGAATGCGACGGCCTGATGCTGATGCGCGAGATGCCGCTGGCGGTCGCGTTGCCGGCCACTGAAGCGCAGGTGATCGCGGTGCTGCGCACCTGTCACCGCCTCGGCGTACCGGTGGTGCCGCGCGGCGCCGGCACCGGCCTGTCGGGCGGGGCGACACCGCACAAGCAGGGTGTGGTGCTGTCGACGGCGCGGCTGAACCGCATCCTGTCGGTCGACCGCCTCGCCCAGCAGGCCGTCGTGCAGCCGGGCGTGCGCAATCTCGCGGTGTCGGAGGCGGCGGCGCCCTACGGCCTCTATTACGCGCCTGACCCGTCGTCGCAGATCGCCTGCAGCATCGGCGGCAACGTGGCCGAGAACTCGGGCGGCGTGCATTGCCTGAAGTACGGACTGACCGTGCACAACGTGTTGCGTGTGCGCATGGTGACGATGGCGGGCGAAGTGATGGAAATCGGCAGCGCCGCGCCGGACAGCCCCGGCTACGACCTGCTGGCCGTGACCATCGGCTCGGAAGGCCTGCTCGGCGTGGTGACCGAAGTGACGGTGAAGCTGGTGCCGAAGCCGCGCGTCGCGCGCTGCGTGCTGGCCGCCTTCGACGACATCCGCCGCGCCGGTCAGGCGGTGGCCGACGTCATCGCCGCCGGCATCATCCCGGCCGGGCTGGAAATGATGGACCAGGCGACGGCCGCAGCGGTCGAGCAGTTCGTGCACGCCGGTTACCCGCTCGACGCCGCGGCCATCCTGCTGTGCGAATCGGACGGCACCGAAGAAGAGGTGCAGGACGAGATCGCCCGCGTGCGCGCGCTGCTCGACACCGCGGGCGCGACCGAAATACGCATTTCCAGCGACGAAGCAGAACGGCTGCGCTTCTGGGCCGGCCGCAAGGCGGCCTTTCCGGCGGCCGGTCGCATCTCGCCCGACTACTACTGCATGGACGGCACGATTCCGCGCAAGCGGCTGGCCGAAATGCTGGAAGCGATGGACGGCATGGCGAAGAAGTACGGCCTCGGCCTGCTCAACGTGTTCCATGCCGGCGACGGCAACCTGCATCCGCTCATCCTGTTCGATTCGAACGACCCCGATTCGGTGCATCGTGCGGAAGCTTTCGGCGTCGAAATCCTGGAACTGTCGGTCGCGCTGGGCGGCACCATCACCGGCGAGCACGGCGTGGGCCTGGAGAAGATCAACCAGATGTGCAGCCAGTTCGCCGCCGACGAACTCGACATGTTCCACCGGGTGAAGGCCGCCTTCGATCCGGCCGGCCTGATGAACCCCGGCAAGGCGGTGCCGACGCTGCACCGCTGCGCCGAAATGGGCCGCATGCACGTGCATCACGGCGAGCTGCCGCATCCCGAACTGCCGCGTTTCTGATCATGACTCACACTCTTCATGCCGTGCTGCGCGAGCAGGTGCTGGACGCCGCTGCGCACGGTCGCGCGCTGCGCCCGCACGGCAGCGGCTCCAAGGACTTCCTCGCCCAGTCCCTCGCCGGCGTGCCGCTGGACATGCGCGGCGCCCAGGGCGTCATTGCCTACGAGCCGTCCGAGCTCTACATCACCGCCCACGCCGGTACGCGTCTGTCGGCCATCGAGAGCCTGCTGGCCGAACACGGCCAGATGCTGGCGTTCGAAGCGCCGCATTTCGGTACCCACGCGACGCTGGGCGGCGCGGTGGCGAGCGGACTGTCCGGGCCGCGCCGCATCAGTGCCGGCAGCCTGCGCGACTTCGTGCTCGGCGTGACCTTGATGGACGGACAGGGCAGGGTGATGCGCTTCGGCGGCCAGGTGATGAAGAACGTCGCCGGCTTTGACGTTTCGCGCCTGATCGCCGGCAGCTTCGGCACCCTGGGCCTCCTGCTGGAGGTGACGCTGAAGGTGCTGCCGCTGCCGCAGGCGGAACAGACCCGCGTGCTCGCGCTCGACGAGGCACAGGCGCTTGCGCGGATGCGCGAGTGGGGCGCCCAGCCGCTGCCTGTTTCTGCCACCGCCTGGCTGGATGGCCGGCTGACGGTGCGACTGTCCGGTGCGCAGACCGCGCTCGACGCCGCTGCACGGGTGCTCGGCGGTGATCTGCTCGACAGCGCCGAGGCGGCTGCGCTGTGGCAGTCGATGTGCGAGCAGACGCACGATTTCTTCGCGGGTGACGCGCCGCTGTGGCGCCTGTCGCTGCCGCCGATGACACCGGTGCTGCCGCTCGACGGCGCGCGCCTGATCGAATGGAACGGCATGCAGCGCTGGCTGCGCAGCAGCCTCGATGCCGACGCGCTGCGTCACGCGGTGAAGGGCGTCGGGGGTCACGCGACGCTGTTCCGCGGCGGCCGTGCGGTCGATCGGGAGCGCGGCGTATTCGAGCCGCTGGCGCCTGAAGTGATGGCGGTGCACCGCCGCCTGAAGCAGGCTTTCGACCCGTCCGGTGTGTTCGGCCCCGGACGCCTGTACGCTGAACTGTGAGCGCTGACTGATGCAGACCGGACTGGCCGATTTCATCCGCAACACCCCCGAAGGCGACGCTGCCGATACCCTGCTGCGCAAGTGCGTGCACTGCGGCTTCTGCAACGCCACCTGTCCGACCTACCAGCTGCTGGGCGACGAACTCGACGGCCCGCGCGGCCGCATCTACCTGATGAAGCAGATGCTCGAAGGCGAGGTGCCGGCCGACACCGTGCTGCCCCACCTCGATCGCTGCCTCACCTGCCGCAACTGCGAATCGACCTGCCCGTCCGGCGTACGCTACAGCGAACTGGTCGATATCGGCCGCGCCGTGGCCGAGCGGCGCGCGACGCGCCCGCTGGCGCAGCGGGCGAAGCGCTGGCTGCTGCGCGAGGGGCTGTCGCGCCCGGCGGTGTTCAACACCGCACTGGCGCTCGGCCGCCTGGCCAAGCCGCTGCTGCCGTCGTCGCTGGCGGCCAAGGTGTCCGATGCGCGCAGCGCTGGCACCTGGCCGCCGGTGCGTCATCAGCGCCGCATGCTGGTGCTTGCCGGCTGCGTGCAGCCGGCGCTGATGCCGGACGTGAACGCGGCGGCGGCGCGCGTGCTCGACCTGCTCGGCATTTCGCTGGTCGAGATCGCGCGCGCCGGCTGCTGTGGCGCGCTGCGGTTCCATCTGAACGACCAGGACGGCGGCCGCCAGGACATGCGTGCGCTGATCGACGCCTGGTGGCCGGCGATCGAGCGCGGCGAGATCGAAGCCATCGTGATGACCGCCTCCGGCTGCGGCAGCACGGTGCGCGAGTACGGCCACCTGCTGGCCGATGACCCGCTGTACGCGGAGCGCGCGGCGAAGGTGGCGGCGATGACCCGCGACCTGTCGGAAATCCTGGCGGCGGAGCGCGTCCAGATCGAAGGCCTGTTCGCCGCCAGCGCCACCGCTCGCCGGCCGCTCGCCTATCACCCGCCCTGTTCGCTGCAGCACGGCCAGCAGGTGCGCGGTTACGCCGAGGCGCTGCTGCACGCCGCTGGCTATGACCTGAAGCCGGTCAGTGACAGCCATCTGTGCTGCGGCTCGGCCGGCAGCTATTCGCTGCTGCAGCCGGCGCTGGCGACGACCTTGCGCGACAACAAGCTGCGCGCGCTGCAGACCGAACAGCCGGCCGGCATCGCCAGTGCCAACGTCGGCTGCATCGCCCACCTGCAAACCGGGACCGCGACGCCAGTGCGCCACTGGATAGAGTGGCTCGATCAGGCGCTCACCTAGGAGGGTGTTGCAATTGAATCGTGGGCTGCGCCCGACCCGGATACGTGCCCTGCGGATCCGGGTGCGTTCCGCCGCTCAAGTCCTGTCGACGGCTGCCGTTAAAGCTCGCAGCCCGCAATACAGTTCCGAGTGAGCCCATCATGCAACAAGTTGCCGTAAACGCGCCCGAGGTCATCGACGCCGTCCTCGAGTCGTCCGCCGTCCTCCTTCCGTCGAAGCCCCGACTCCTGCTCGAAATCGAAAACCTGATGCGCAATCCGGATTTCGAGGTCGGCCTCCTTGCCGAGAGCATTTCCCGCGACCCCGGCGTGCTGGCTGCGCTGTTCAAGGTGTGCCGCTCGCCCGCCTACGGGCGTGGCCGTGCGCCCGCCAACGCGGAGCAGGTGCTGATGCGCATCGGTCTCAATCAGACCATCAATCTGGTTCGCGGGATCTCGATCCGCCAGGCGGCAGGCGGTCCGGGGCCGCAGATGGAGCGTTTCTGGCAACGCTGCGAAACGATTGCCGGTCTGGCCTCGCAGATCGCCGGCGAACGCGTCGCAGTGTGTAATGTGTTCCCCGATCAGGCCTATCTGGCCGCCATGTTCCACGACTGCGGCGTGCCGCTGCTGATGCAGCGCTTCGCCGACTACTGGAAGACGCTGAACCTGGACGAGGAGTCCTACTGGGTCGATACCGGGCTGGAGAATGTCCGCTTCCGTCTCGATCACGCGACGGTAGGCTACTGGGTCGCCCGCAACTGGGGACTGCCTGAGCTGATCGTGCAGGCCATCCGCTATCACCACGAAATGCCGGAGGACGACACCTACGGCCTGCGCAGCACGATAGGCATCGTCGCGCTGGCGACGCACATCTACCTGCGCAACAAGGGCCTGCCGGACCCGATCTGGAGCATGCGCTCAGGCGAAGTGCTGGAGGAACTGGGCATCCACGCGAGCGCGCTCGACGAGTACATTGACGAGATCAACGAACACCACGTCAGCATCTCGATGTGAAGAATCGTGAAATTTCACCTGTGCTTGCAGACATGAACAGCTGCTTACACGAGCCTGCGCTGTTGAGAAGCTAGAATCGGCTACAGGTATCCGGAAGGCTTCATGGCGCTCAAACTAGACAGCTGCGTCGCGCAGCACATCGGCGATCGCAAGGAACAGCAGGATCGCGCAGCGGTGTTTCCGCATTCCCGTCACAAGGGCATGCTGATGGCCGTGCTCGCCGACGGCATGGGCGGCCACAGCGGTGGCGCGATGGCGGCAGAGCAGGTCGTGCACAAGGCGCGCGAGAATTTCGAGAGCTTTGCACCGGCGGTCGAGTCGCCGCACGAACTGCTGCGCAGCGTGGTCGAGGAATCGCACGTCGTCATCAAGCTCACCCGTTTCACCTCCGAGCAGGACCCCCATTCCACCGCCTGCGTGCTTCTGATGAACGGCGGCCGCGCCGACTGGGCGCATTGCGGCGATTCGCGCATCTATCATTTCCGCGATGACAAGCTGGTCAGCTGCAGCAAGGATCACTCTCTGGTCGGTGAGCTGATGCGCCAGGGACGGCTCGACGAGGAGGGCGCCAAGACGCACCCGCAGCGCAACCTGCTGCTGCATTGCCTCGGTGCGCAGAAGGAACCGGTGATCGACTTCGGTGGCACCGATTCCCTGTCCGACGGCGACACCTTCGTCATCTGTTCCGACGGGCTGTGGGCCTATTTCTCCGACGAGGAAATGGGCGGCGTGCTGTCGGTGTACTCGGCACGCGAGGCGGCCGAGGTATTCATCAAGCGCGCGCGCGAACGCGGTCGCCCGACCGGCGACAACGTGTCGCTGATCATCATCAAGCTGGTCGATGTCGAGGCCCGACAGAGAGCCGAACAGGACCGGCTTGACGCGGCGCGCCGCAAGCTCGGAAAGCTGCCTGCCTAAGGCCTGAGGCGGGAATAGCCGGAGACGACCGGTGCTCTCCAAGAAGCCCTGTGTTGCAATGCATCACAGGGCTTTTCTTTTGTCAATAGGCTTGGGGGGGAATGGTTGTGTTGCGGCGCAACGTGCATCTTTTTTGGCGCAAAGTGCTGCACCGTGAAGCCCGACACGCTAGACTGCGCGCTCCGGAAGGCGGGAGAAGGTGCGCCAACAGGTGCTCCGAGCGGGCTGTCATGCGCCCGTCGCCGGATCGGTCATGTGCGGCCAGGGGCCGTTTCGAACAGGGGAGGGTACGATCCTTACAACGGCGCCTTCGTGGATTTGATGGCCTTGGTGGTGGGTGTCCGAAGCCTTGCCCGTGATCCCCGGCACCTCTGGGCCATCGACAGAACCGCTGCCGAAGGGCGTGTCCGCCGCCAGCGTGCGCTGGGGTCGCCAACTGCACGAGGCCGCGACGGACAGCGTCCACAGTGTTGGGGCAGGCTGACGGTTCCGCCACTGCTTCCGCTCCCTGATGCGCCATCGCGCAGCAACTGACCGAATTCCAACAAATCGACCGAGGACTACCCATGACTTCTGGCGCATCGAACGACAACGCCGCGGCCAGCGCGGCAGCCCCCACGCCGCAGCGCATCGGCGTCCCCCGAGAGATCTTCCCGGGTGAAAAGCGCGTGGCCACCGTGCCGGACGTGGTGGCCAAACTGACCAAGCTGGGTTTTGGCGTGGTCGTGGAGACCGGCGCGGGTGATCTGGCCGACCTGTCCGATGCCGCCTACCGCGAAGCGGGCGCCACCATCGCCGGCTCTGCGACCGAGCTGTGGAGCAGCGCCGACATCGTGTTCAAGGTGCGTCCGCCGACCGCCGACGAGGTGGCGCTGATGCACGAAGGGCAGACCCTGATCGGCTTCGTCTGGCCGGCGCAGAACCCGGAGTTGATGCAGCAGCTGGCGGCGAAAAAGGTCACCGTGCTGGCCATCGACGCGCTGCCGCGCACGCTCAGCCGCGCGCAGAAGATGGACGCGCTGACCTCCATGGCCGGCGTCAGCGGCTACCGCGCGGTGGTCGAGGCGGCCAACGCCTTCGGGCGCTTCTTCAATGGCCAGATCACCGCCGCGGGCAAGGTGCCGCCGGCCAAGGTGTTCATTGCCGGTGCCGGTGTGGCCGGCCTGGCCGCCATTGGTGCGGCGGCCAGCCTGGGCGCCATCGTGCGCGCCAACGACACCCGCGCCGAGGTGGCCGACCAGGTGGTCTCGCTGGGTGGCGAGTTCGTCAAGGTCGACTACGAGGAAGAGGGCTCGGGCGGCGGCGGCTACGCCAAGGTCATGAGCGAAGGCTTCCAGGCCGCGCAGCGCGAGATGTACGCGCAGCAGGCACGCGAGGTGGACATCATCATCACCACCGCGCTGATTCCGGGCAAGCCGGCGCCCAAGCTCATCACCGCCGAGATGGTGCGCAGCATGAAGCCCGGCAGCGTGATCGTCGACATGGCGGCCGAACAGGGCGGCAACTGCGAACTCACCGAACCGGGCAAGGCCGTGGTCAAGCATGGCGTGACCATTGTCGGCTTCACCGACCTGGCTTCACGCATGGCACGCCAGTCGTCCACGCTTTATGGCACCAACCTGTTCCGCCTGACCGAAGAGCTGTGCAAGACCAAGGACGGTGTCATCAACGTCAACATGGACGACGATGCCATCCGTGGCCTGACCGTGATCAAGGACGGCGAGATCACCTGGCCGGCCCCGCCCATCGCCGCCGCTCCGAAGCCCGCGCCCAAGCCGGCCGCCGCAGCGGTTGAAAAGAAGAGCGGTCATGGGCACGGTCCCGGCGGCCCGCTGCCCGCCAAGATGCTGGCCATCATCTTCGCGGTGGGGGCTCTGGCGTTCTGGGCCATCGGTTCGTTCGCGCCGGCCGCCTTCCTGGGCCACTTCACGGTGTTCGTGCTGGCCTGCTTCATCGGCTACATGGTGGTCTGGAACGTCACGCCCGCGCTGCACACGCCGCTGATGAGCGTGACCAACGCCATCTCCAGCATCATCGTCATCGGTGCGCTGATCCAGATCGCGCCGCCCGATGCCGGTGCGAACGGTCGACCGGACCAGCTCATCCTCTGGCTCGCCTTCGCCGGCATCGTGCTGACCGCGATCAACATGTTCGGCGGCTTTGCCGTAACGCGCCGCATGCTGGCGATGTTCCAGAAGTAAGGACCCTGGGGACGGACCTTCGGCGCCGTCCCCGACCGATCAAGACAAGAAAGAGACGAGACACTCATGTCCCAAAGCCTTGCCACGGTGGCCTACCTCGGAGCCGCCATCCTGTTCATCCTCAGTCTGGGCGGCCTGTCCAACCCGGAATCGTCGCGCCGCGGCAATCTGTACGGCATGGTCGGCATGGCGCTGGCCGTGCTCGCCACGGTCTTCGGGCCGCGCGTTTCACCCGCCGGCATTCCCTGGATCGTCGGCGCGCTGGTGGTGGGCGGCAGCATCGGCCTGTACGCCGCGAAAACGGTCAAGATGACCCAGATGCCCGAGCTGGTCGCGCTGATGCACAGCCTGGTCGGTCTGGCCGCTTGCCTGGTCGGCTTCGCCAGCTATGTCGACACGTCGCTTCAACTCGAAGGTGTCGAGAAAGCCATCCATGAAGTCGAAATCTACGTGGGCATCCTCATCGGTGCGGTCACCTTCTCAGGTTCGCTGATTGCCTTCGGAAAGCTCAACGGAAAGATCGGCGGCAAGCCGCTGCTGCTGCCGGCGCGCCACTGGCTCAACCTGATCGCGCTGCTGGTGGTGATCTGGTACGGCCGCGAGTTCATCCGTGCCGAGAGCGTCGCCGACGGCATGACCCCGCTGATCATCATGACGGTGCTGGCGCTGCTGTTCGGCATCCACATGGTGATGGCCATCGGTGGCGCCGACATGCCGGTGGTCGTGTCCATGCTCAACAGCTACTCCGGCTGGGCGGCAGCCGCCACCGGCTTCATGCTCAGCAACGACCTGCTGATCGTCACCGGTGCGCTGGTTGGCTCATCGGGCGCCATCCTGTCCTACATCATGTGCAACGCGATGAACCGCAACTTCATCAGCGTGATCGCCGGTGGCTTCGGCAGTGGCGCAGGCAAGCCGGCCGCCAAGGCCGACGGCGCTGCCGCCGAGCCCCAGGGCGAGGTGACGCCCGTCAGCGCCACCGAGACCGCCGAGATGCTGCGCGAGGCCAAGAACGTGATCATCGTTCCCGGCTACGGCATGGCCGTCGCCCAGGCCCAGCACACGGTGTTCGAGATCACCCGCACCCTGCGCGAGAAGGGCGTGAACGTGCGCTTCGGCATCCACCCCGTGGCCGGCCGCATGCCAGGCCACATGAACGTGCTGCTGGCCGAAGCCAAGGTGCCCTACGACATCGTCTTCGAAATGGACGAACTCAACGAGGACTTCCCGGACACCGACGTTGCCATGGTCATTGGCGCCAACGACATCGTCAACCCGGCCGCGCAGGACGACCCGACCAGCCCGATCGCCGGCATGCCGGTGCTCGAAGTCTGGAAGGCCCGCACCAGCATCGTCATGAAGCGCTCCATGGCCAGCGGCTACGCGGGCGTGGACAACCCGCTGTTCTACAAGGACAACAACCGCATGCTGTTCGGCGACGCCAAGAAGATGCTCGACGAGATCCTGGTGGCGCTCAAGAGTTGATCGGACACGGTGTCGGGCCGGAAGGCCCGGCCCGACGTGGCACGGCTCGGCGCAGGGCGTGGCGGCGGAGATGATCGGCCACATCAAGGCCCTCAGCTGATGACCCGTCGTCGCTCCGGAAAAACCGCGTGTCCGCGAGAGCGGCATGCGGTTTTTTTGTTCCTGTACGTGCCGCCGCTGACTGTCGGTGTGTTTTACAGAAGATCGGTGGAGGCGAACGCCGCTGAACGCAGGTCATTGAATTCAAGTTTGTTTTTTGCCGGGTTCGGATCTTGCTGTGCCGTCCGCGCGTTGCACCGTGCTTCGTGTGCAATCGAATTCCCTATCGTGAGGAGGTGCCGAGTGAGGACGAAAACTCATCTGCTGTGTGCGGTCCTGTGCGGGCTGTTCGCGACAACGAGCCCGGCTGCGACGGAGACGTACTCGGGCGTGGCGGTCGATGGAAGCGGCCCGCAGGCGGCGGATCGCACAGTGGATCTCGGCGGCGGCTACAGTGCCGCGGCCACCAGCTACCAGGGCTTGGTCGGCTACAACTCCGATCCCTTCACCATCACAGACAAGATTGCCGACGTGTCGCGCAGCGCCGAGAGCGAACTCGCCGCCGGTCGCCTCGCGACGGTTGCGAAAGCCGCTTTCGGCGCGCAGGTCAGCGGCCCCGATCTGGCGCTCGGTACGGGTACGCTGTACAGCCGCGCGTCGGCATGGATGGGCGATCGCTTCACGCTGGCGCTGGGGGACGGCAGTCCTTTCTCGTCAATCGGCGGCGGCACGGTGACGTTCTCCTTCGACCTGACCGGCGAAATCACCGTCAGCGGCCCCTTCGTGGCCGGTGAGGGCTACAGCCAGCTGTCCACCGGCTTCTTCTTCGGCGCCTACCGGACCGGCGCGCTGGATCTGTGGCGCCAGTATGACGAAGCGTTGCAGAACATGGACTTCAACACGGCAAACACGCTGTATGCGCAGATCCAGGGCCTGGAGATCATCACCTCAGGCGCACTGTTTCTCGACGCCGTAACAGCCCAGCGCCAGGACTACCTCGAGTCGATGGCGCCGGTCGACGTCTACGTGCCGAACAGCGAAACACCCACGGTGATCGACGTCTCCTTCGATGCGCCGGACACCTTCGAGTGGCTGGTCATGATGCAGAGCGTGGCCGAACTGGATGCGTCGCTGAGCAATACGGCTGTGTCCGCCGACTTCGGCAACACGCTGCTGGCGCGCTTCAGCGCGGCCGACGACGTGGTCGCCTACTCGTCCTCCGGTCTGTTCCCGGGCACCGCGCCGCTGCCGGCCGTTCCCGAGCCGGCGACCGTCTGGATGCTGCTCGCCGGCGCATGCGTGCTCTTCGTCGCGGTGCGGCGTACGGCGGCCGCTTGACCGTATCGGCGACCAGAGCCAAACAGGCGTAGGCTGTCGCGTTGAGCGAGCCGACGCCTGCGGCTTGTGCTCATCGATACGGAGGAGCAGACCATGCAGGACCCGATACTCGAACTCATCGTCAAGTTCGCTGAATCCGAAACCAAGATGGAAACGGCGGTCACGCTGGTGGTCGATGGTTTCCTGATTTCCGGTTTCGTCATCAGCCGCGCGCAGTACATGCAGCATCACATTCTCACGTCGTCGATCGAACAGGGCATCAAGGATGCGCTGGCGGCGGGCACGCCGGCGGACGACGGCGCGCGTGCCTTCATCCATCTGCGCGATGCGATGTACTTCACCCCGGGGCAGGACCCGGTGCCGGCCAATGAATCCGTCGTCTGCCGCATCGGGCTGGATCGCGTGTCGGCCTTCCACCTGGGCTTCCTCGAAAGCGTCTGAGTCCTGCGCGGTCCAGGCTGACGGACCGCTTGTGGCAATGCACAATCGCGGTCTGCATTCATCGGGCCGGGCACATGACCGCACGTCAGTACCGCTACTACGACTGGGTCATGGTCGCCTTCGTGACCGTGCTGGTCTGTTCCAACCTTATCGGTCCGGCCAAGATCGCGCAGATCGATGCGCCGCTGCTCGGCACGCTCACCTTCGGTGCCGGCGTGCTGTTCTTCCCGATCAGCTATGTGTTCGGCGACATCCTGACCGAGGTCTATGGCTACGCGCGTTCGCGTCGCGTCATCTGGACCGGTTTTGCCGCGCTGGCCTTCGCCTCGGCGATGGCCGCCGTGGTGGTGGCCCTGCCGCCGGCGCCGTTCTGGCACAACCAGCAGGCTTACGAGATCGCCTTCGGCTCCGCCTGGCGAGTATCCATCGCGTCGCTGATCGCCTTCTGCTGCGGCGAGTTCGTCAATTCCTTCGTGCTGGCGAAGATGAAGCTGTGGATGGCCGGGCGCCGGCTGTGGATGCGCACGATAGGGTCGACGATCTTCGGCGAGGGCGTCGATTCGATGCTGTTCTACCCGCTCGCCTTCTGGGGCAGCGGCATCATTCCGGACGAGCAGCTGCCGGCGGTCATGCTGGCGCAGTTCGTCGCCAAGGTCGGGGTCGAAGTCGCGTTCACGCCGCTCACCTACCGCATCGTCGCCTGGCTGAAGCGGGCGGAAAACGAGGACTACTATGACCGCGACACCGACTTCAACCCCTTCTCGCTGCGCGCCTGAGGCGGCCGTGCGCACACATGTCCGCATCGTCGGCATGAGCTGCCGCAAATGCGTGGCGGGCCTGGAGGCAACGCTCGCCGCATTGCCCGGGGTATCGCGCGCGACCGTGCATTTCGAGCATGGCGATGCGGAGATCGAGCACGACGCCTCACTCGCGCGCGAACGGCTGCTGGAGACGATAGAGGCCGCAGGTTACGACGCGGTCTGATCCGCGCTCAGCGGCTGCTGCCGAAGCACAGGTACTTGATGTCGAGATATTCATCGATGCCGTAGCGAGAACCTTCGCGACCGAAGCCGGACTGCTTGATGCCGCCGAATGGTGCCACCTCGTTCGACAGCCGGCCGGTGTTGATGCCCACCATCCCGCATTCCAGCGCTTCGGCGACGCGCCACGCACGGTCGATGTCGCGCGTCAGGAAATAGCCGGCGAGGCCGGATTCGCTGTCGTTGGCCAGCGCGATCGCCTCGTCCTCGCTGTCGAAGCGGAAGACCGGCGCCAGCGGCCCGAAGGTTTCCTCGCGCGCCAGCACCATGTCGGGCCGGGCGCCGACCAGCACCGTCGGCTCGAAGAAATGGCCGCCGAGCGCGTGACGGCGTCCGCCGCACAGCGCAGTGGCGCCGCGCGCGATGGCGTCGGCCACCTGTTCCTCGACCCGGCTGACCGCCGCGTCGTTGATCAGCGGACCCTGCTGCACGCCGTCCTCGAAGCCGTCGCCGACCTTCAGCTGTGCTGTCCGCGCCGCCAGTCGTTCGGCGAACGCGTCGTGCAGGCCGGACTGCACGATGAAGCGGTTCACGCAGACGCAGGTCTGGCCGCTGTTGCGGTACTTGGCGGTGATCGCAGCGTCGACTGCGAGGTCGAGGTCGGCATCGTCGAACACGATGAAAGGCGCATTGCCGCCCAGTTCGAGCGACAGTCGCTTGAGGGTCGGCGCGCACTGCGCCATCAGCAGACGGCCAACCGCGGTCGAACCGGTGAAGGACAGCTTGCGCACCTGCGGGTGGGCGCACAGTTCACCGCCGATGTCGGCCGGCTCACCGGTCGGCACATTGAGCACGCCGGGCAGGATGCCCGCGCGCAGGGCCAGATCGGCCAGCGCCAGTGCGGTCAGCGGCGTGGCCTCGGCCGGCTTGAGTACCACGGTGCAGCCGGCCGCCAGCGCCGGCGCCGCCTTGCGCGTGACCATGGCGAGCGGGAAGTTCCATGGCGTGATCGCGGCGCAGACGCCGACCGGCTGCTTCATCACCAGCAGACGCTGGCCGGGATCCGGTGACGGGATGGTTTCGCCATAGGTGCGCTTCGCCTCTTCGGCGAACCACTCGACGAAGGATGCGCCGTAGCGCACTTCACCGCGAGCCTCGCTCAGCGGCTTGCCGCCCTCGGCGGTGATCAGCCGCGCCAGATCCTCGGCCTGTGCGCTGATCAGCGAGAACCACGCGCGCAGCCGTTGCGCGCGCGCGTGCGCGCCGAGCGCGCGCCAGGCGGGCAGCGCGGCCTGGGCGGCGTCGATGGCGCGCCGCGTCTCCGCGACGCCGCAGCGCGGCACGGTGGCCAGCAGTGCGTCGCTCGCCGGATTTCGCACCTCGATCACGCCTTCATCGTCGGCCTGCGTCCAGACGCCACCGATCAGGCAGTCGGTGTGCAGCAGTGTGGGGTCGTTCAGTTGCATGGCATGGTTCCGGCACGAATGCGAAGTGAGTCGATTGTCCCAGCGAATGAAGCCTTTGCGCCGCCCGTCGGGATGGATTCCTACACGCCTCGCGGCCACCACCGACACGGTTGCGCCGCCGTGCTCCGTACAGTGACGGCACGACGCAGCGGAACCGTACGCCATCAAGGAGAGCGCATCATGAACAGTGCCAAGCTGGAGTTCGATACGCAGATCAGCCATCCGTCGGCCGATGGCCTCGACACCGAAGACGCGGTGCAGGCTCTGTGGGGATGCGAATGTGCGCTCCCCTTCCTGATCCCCGCCATCCAGGCGGCGGTGTCCGGCAACACGCTGAGCTGCTGATCCGGAGCGCCCATCATGCTGGATGCCGGCCTCGGTGGCTACCTGGAGTTGCTCGACGACGGCGCGCATGTTCGAGCGCTGGCGGCAGGCCGGCGCCGTCCTACACGGCGGGCGGCGCTTGTCCGACGGGCGGGGCAACGCATCATCCCTAGACTGCAGCCATCGACCTGACGCAAGCATGTCCGCCTTCGCGGCCGGCCGTCGGGGCGATTCCGCTCACCGCGCACGGGCCGCAGCACGCGGCCGGCGCCCAGTCAAAGGGAGTCCATCATGCGTTCCAGTCTCATGCTCGCCACCGCCTTCTCCGCGCTGGCCGCGCTGACCGTGCTGCCCGGCTGCGCCGTCACGCGCGACCAATCCTCGGTCGGCGAATACATCGACGATGCCACGGTCACCGCATCGGTGAAGGCGAAGTTCGTCGAATCGAAGGCGGTCGACGCGGCGGCCATCAGCGTGGAGACGCTGAATGGCGAGGTAATGCTGTCCGGCTTCGCCAAGGATGCCAGCGAGAAGGCCGAGGCCGAACGCATCGCGCGCAGCGTCAACGGTGCCAAGTCGCTGAAGAGTGCGATCCAGATCCGCGCCAGGCAGAACTGACGGGGTGGCTCAGCCGAACAGGCCCAGCCCCATCAGCAAGGGCAGCGACAGCCAGAACAGCAGCGTACTCCAGCCGATCAGCAGCGCCGAGGCTGCCGCGTCGATCTTGAAGCGTTCGGCCAGCAGCAGCGAAGTCATGAAGGTGGGCGTGGCGCACTCGACCAGTGAGGCGCGCTGCGCCTCGCTCGGCGTGTCCGATACCAGCAGCACCAGCCCCCATACCAGCAGCGGCGCGACCAGCAGCTTGACGCCGGAGGCGACCAGGATTTCGGTACGGGGAACCAGCCGTCGCCACGGAATGGTCATGCCGAGCACGAAGATGATGACCGGAATCGCCGCCTGGCCGATGAAGCGCGCCGCCTGCACCAGCGGCGGGTAGGCCAGCCCGGTGTACTGGGCGCCGAGGCCGAGCACGAAGGCCCAGATCGGCGGCATCATCAGCACCGTGCGCAGCACGTCCGGCCGTTCGCCTTCGGCGTGCGAACCGAGGCGGGTGGCGATCCACACGCCCAGCGTCCACACGAAGGGCATGGTCATGAACATGTCGTTGAAGATGGCGTAGCGCATCGCGCCGTTGCCGAAGAAGAACTCGAGCACCGGCGCACCGACGTTGAAGGTGTTGCCGAACATGCCGCCCAGCATGATGGCGGCCCGCGTCGTGTCGTGCAGATTCTTCCCGAGCCGCGTCTTCCACAGCAGCAGGTAGAGCAGGGCGCCATTGGCCAGCGTGCCGACGCCGACCAGGAAGGGCACGGTCAACAGGTCGAGGCTGATCGGCGTGCTGGCGGCCACGGCGAAAAGGATGGCCGGGTAGAACACGTAGAGCACCAGCCGGTTCAGCTGCGCACGCAGCACGTCGGCGTCGCGTCCTTCGCCCATGCGCGCCGCCCACCAGCCGCCGGCCGCCACCAGCAGCGACAGCGGCAGCATCACCTGCACCATCAGTCCGACCAGCGCGTTCATCGGTGCGACTCCGTCAGGTTGCGGCCGCCGGTTTCGCGGACGAAGCAGGCGGCGACGAAGCCGCCCAGCGCAGCCAGCGCGAGCACGCGTATGCCCATGGTCACCGCTTCGTGCGTCGCTTCGGCGATCGACGGCGAATACAGCTCGATCACCCAGCCGACCAGCGGCTGAAGCAAGGCGGCGCCGAGAAAGCAGCCGACATTGACCAGGCTGGTCGCCATGCCGGACAGCGCCGGCGGATTCACTTCCTTGGCACAGGCCCAGGTCAGCGAGAAGGCGGCGGCGGAAACACCGATCAGCGCACACGTGGCGTAGGTCGCCAGCGGCGGCAGTGCGCCGTCGGCCAGCACGAAGGGCAGCCAGCCGGCGACGTAGAGCGCGGCATAGCCCAGCATGACCGGCTTGCGCCGGCGCAGGTGGTCGGACAGCCGGCCGATGCCCAGGCAGCTGCAGGCGAAGATGACCAGCAGCAGCGTGGTGTGCTGTGCGGCGACCGCCCTTTCCATGCCGTGCGCCGCCATCAGGTAGGGCACGCCCCACAGGCCGGCGAAGGAGAACAGGCTGCCGGCGATGCCGGCGTTGACGAACAGGCCGGGCCAGCTGGCGCGGTTGCGCGCGACCTGCGCCAGCCCTGCTCGCCAGTCGCCGACCGGCAGCGGCGCGTGTGCCGGCCTGCCCTCGAGTTCGCGCATCGTCGGCAGTCCGGCGTCCTCGGGCCGGTCGCGTACGCGCAGCCAGGTCACCAGTGCGAGCAGCATGGACAGCAGGCCCAGCGCGACGAATACCGTGCGCCAGGACACCAGCGTGACCACCCAGGCCAGCGGCAGCGCCGCGCTCGCCGCGCCCAGATTGCCGATGAACATGGTGACGCCATTCAGCGTGGCGAAGCGGCTTTCCGGAAACCAGGCGGCGTTGATCTTGAGCAGCGCGATGAAGGGGAAGGACACGCCGAGGCCGACCAGCGTGCGGCCGATCACCGCCACCCACAGCGTGTCGGCCAGCGCGAAGGTGATCGAACCGATGCCGGCGATCACGCCGCCGAGCGCGACGATGCGCCGCGGGCCCAGCGTGTCGGCGAGCACCCCGGTCGGGATCTGCATCACCATGTAGATCCAGAAATAGCTGGACGCCAGTGCGCCGAGCGAAGCCGGTCCGACGTTGAAGTCACGTGCCAGTTCGCCGGCGATGGCCGCCGGCGCGGTGCGGTGGAAGAACACCAGCACATAGGCGCCGGCGAGCAGAAAGAAGGCTGTCCAGCGCAGCCGGATCAGCAGTCGGGTGTGTTCGGTCGAGAGCATCGGTCGATTTTACGTTGCGGCGCAAAAAAACGACGGCGCCGCAGCGCCGTCGTTGTCAGAACACCCTTATCTGTAACGTTGCGATCAGTTGTACAGATAGTTGGGCAGCCACATGCCGATGCCCGGGAACAGGTAGAGCAGGATGAGTGCGATCACCTGTATGCCCATGAAGGGCAGCATCCCGGCGAAGATCTGGTTCAGCGTCACGTGCGACGGTGCCACGCCCTTCAGGTAGAAGGCCGACATCGCCACCGGCGGCGACAGGAAGGCCGTCTGCAGGTTGATCGCCACCAGCAGGCCGAAGAACAGCGGATCGATGTTGAAGTGCGCTAGCAGCGGAATGAAGATCGGCATGAAGATGACGATGATTTCGGTCCATTCCAGCGGCCAGCCCAGGATGAAGATGATGAACTGGGCCAGGATCATGAACTGGATCGGCGTCAGATCCATCGACAGCACGAACTTCTCCACCAGCTCCTGTCCGCCCAGCAGCGCGAACGCCGCCGAGAAGATGGCGCTGCCGACGAACAGCCAGCACACCATGGCCGAGGTCTTGGCGGTCAGGAATACCGACTCCTTCACCACGCCGAAGTTGAGCTGTCCGTAAGCCGCCGCCAGCAGTGCGCCGCCGAAGGCACCGATCGCCGCGGCTTCGGTCGGCGTCGCCAGGCCGAACACGATGGTGCCGAGCACGGCCAGGATCAGGATGGCCAGCGGGAAGAAGGACGACAGCAGCATCTTGAAGATTTCCAGCCGCTCGAAGCTCAGCATCGCGTAATAGGCGATCAGCAGCGCCGCGCACACCGCAACCGCGATCCAGAAGCCGCGCGGTGCGGACTTTGCCTCGGCCGTCTCCGCCGGTGCGGCACGGGCGTCGGCGGCAGCCGGTTCGGCCAGCGACGGTGCTGCAGGCTCGGCGGCGACCGGTTCGGCGCCTGGCGGCTCGGCAAGATCCCCGGCCGACTGCGGCGGTTCTGCGAGCCCGTCGCTTGTCGGAGGCTCCTGCAGCCCGCCGTCGTCGGCGGGCGGCTCCTGCAAGCCACCTTCGTCCGCCGGCGGTTCGGCCAGATCGCCGCCGGAATAGTCGCTGTCGAAGGACTGCAGGCTGTCGGGCAGTACGTCCTCGACCGCGTCAGCCCGCGTCATGTTGCCGTGGATGGCCACCAGCGCCACCGTGACCGCGATCAGCGGCAGCAGCGTGACGATCAGCTGGCGAAGCAGGGTGCCGGTGGCCACACCGGCGTTGCGCGGGCCCTTCAGCGCCGCCAGCAGCGCCGGCAGTGCGCGCTGGCCGTACTGCTTTGCCACCCCCGCCGTCGATGGCGGCAATTCGACGTGACGTTCCGAATCCGGCAGCGGCGGCGCCATGTCCGGCCGCAGTTTGGCCATCAGGATCACGTACAGCATGTAGAGGCCGGCCAGCATCAGACCGGGGAAGAAAGCGCCTGCATACAGCTTCACCACCGATACGCCGGCGGTCGCGCCATAGACGATGAGCATGACCGAGGGCGGGATCAGGATGCCCAGGCAGCCGCCGGCGGTGATCACGCCGGCCGACACGCGCACGTCGTAGCCGGCGCGCAGCATCGCCGGCAGCGCCAGCAGACCCATCAGCGTCACCACGGCACCGACGATGCCGGTGGCGGTAGCGAAGATGGCGCAGGTCACCAGCGTGGCGACAGCCAGCGAACCGGGCAACCGGGCCATCGCCAGATGCAGGCTCTTGAACAGCTTCTCGATCAGATTCGCGCGCTCGACCAGGTAGCCCATGAACACGAACAGCGGGATCGAGATGAGCACGTCGTTGGTCATGACCGAGAAAGCGCGCTGCACCATCAGGTCCAGCGTCTGCTGGGTGGCGATATCCGGGTTCTGCATCCGGTAGGCCAGCCATGAGAACAGCACGCCCATGCCCATCAGCGTGAAGGCGGTCGGGAAGCCGAGCATGATGGCCACCACCACCAGCGCCAGCATGAGCAGGCCGAGGTGGCCGCTGGTCCATTCGGATGGCGCTGGCATCAGGATGGCGGTTGCGGCGATGATGATCGCCATCAGGCCGAAGCCGAAACGGAGTTCCTTTCTCATCGGGACGCTCCTTCACTGCCTTCCGGCAGATCGGCGTGCACCATGTGACGCAGTTTCTCGACATCGACTTCCTCGACGTCGTGCGTGCGCGACGGCCATTCACCCTGCTGGATGCAGACGATGCAGCGCAGGATTTCGACCACGCCCTGCAGCATCAGTACGGCACCGGCCAGCGGGATGATGGCCTTGAACGGGTAGATCGGCGGGCCATCGGAGGTGACCGACGAATGCTCGTTGATCGCCATCGACTCGCTGAAAAAGTCCCAGCCCGCCCAGCACAGCGCGAGCACGCCGGGGATGAAGAACACGAAATAGAGAATGAGGTCCAGCGTGGCCTGGGTGCGCGGCCGGAAGAAGCCGTACAGCACGTCGCCCCGCACGTGGCCGCCAGTGGCGAGCGTGTAGGCGCCGGCCATCATGAACAGTGTGCCGTACAGCATGTAGGTGGCGTCGAATACCCAGGCGTGAGGCGAATTCAGCACGTAGCGCGAAAACACCTCCCAGGTGATGAGCAGCGTGAGCCCGACTATGGTCCACGCGAAGGCATGGCCGACCAGCGTGTTGAACCGGTCGACGCGCAGGAGAAGTTTCTGCATGGCATCAAGCGGACACCTGTGGGTGTCCGTCCCTTTCTTTTGGAGTCAAAAAAGCCGGCGCCCCTTTTGGAGACGCCGGCTCGTTTGCAGCGTGGTGGCCTCAGCCCTTCTTCGCGAAGAAGTGGTCGTAGGCCATCTTGAAGTTCACCGTCGTGTCGTTCTGCCACTTCGCGGTGCGGCGGGCGAAGGCGCGCTGCGATTCCAGCACCTTCTTGAACATCGGGTTCTCGGCCGCTTTCTTCTCGGTCACCTTGTCCCAGGCAGCCAGCTGCGCCTTGAGGATGGCATCCGGCGTCTTGTAGAACTTCACGCCCTGCTTTTCCTGCATTTCCTGGTAGGCGGTGGAGTAGCGGTCGATCGCCTTCCAAGACATTTCGGCCGAAGCAGCCGGCACCGCGTTGGCGATGATGGCGCGCAGGTCGGCCGGCAGTGCCTCGAGGCGCTTCTTGTTGAACAGGATTTCGAACTGTTCCGAGGCCTGGTGGAAGCTCTGCAGCATGCACACCTTGGACACGTCGGGGAAGCCGAGCACCTGGTCGGAGGCTGCATTGTTGAACTCGGCGGCGTCGAGCAGGCCGCGGTCCATCGCCGGCACGATTTCGCCGCCCGGCAGCGCATTGACCGAAACGCCCATGTCCGTGAACACGTCGATCGACAGGCCGACGGTGCGGAACTTCAGGCCCTTCATGTCCTGGGCCTTGGTGACCGGCTTCTTGAACCAGCCCAGCGGCTGGGTCGGCATCGGGCCGTACATGTAGGACACCACGTCCATGTTCAGACTTTTGTAGATCTCGTCCAGCAGCGCCTTGCCGCCGCCGAACTCGTGCCAGGCCAGCAGCATGTTGGCGTCCATGCCGAAGGCCGGACCGGATCCCCACAGCGCGAGCGCCGAATTCTTGCCGTACCAGTAGGCGATCACGCCGTGGCCGCCGTCCAGCGTGCCCTTGTTGACAGCATCTAGCAGGTCGAAGGCCTTCACCACCGAACCGGCCGGCAGCACGTCGATCTTGAGGCGGCCGCCGGACATGTCATTGACCAGCTTGGCGTAGTCCTGGGCGAATTCATGGAAGATGTCCTTCGCTGGCCAGGTCGACTGGAAACGCAGCGTGACCGGTGACTGGGCGACGGAAATGCTGGGGAAGGCGATGGCGGCGGTACCGGCGGCAGTGCCTGCAGCCTTGGCCAGGAAATTGCGGCGGCCCGACTGCGTCTTGTTCTGTTCAGACATGGTTGATGCTCCTCCTCGTGGTGGTGGGTGCTTCGTACTGACCGCGACGGGGGTCGCCCGCAACGGACAAAAAACGATGCCGCGCGATGCTAACCCTGCCGGGAATCCGTCACAAGGCGCACTGCAGCGTGACGCCTGGATGACCGTTTCCCGCGCTTGGGGCCATTTGACGCCGCTGCGCGCAGCAGGCCGGTCAAGAGCTGACCGGCCTTCGACACAAATGTATGCAGATCCCGCGCCGGCCTACTTGACCACGCCCCAGGCCTGCAGCCGCTGGAAGGCGAACTGGGCCTGCGCGTCCTTGCTGCCGCTGCGGATGTAGGCCGCGTAGTGCTGGCTGGCGGCGCGCTTGTCCTGCATCGTTTCGTAGGCCACGCCCTTCAGGAACAGCGTGGTCGGGTTGCCCGGCAGCACGCGGTCGTAGGCGTTGAAGGCGGCCAGCGCTTCCGGCGCCCGGCCCAGCGCCAGCTTGGACACGCCGCGCTGGTACATGGCCTGACCTTCGCCCGGATACACCTCGGCGGCGCGCGCGAAGTGGCGGTCGGCGTCGGCGTATTGCTTCTGCGCCAGCAGGCACTTGCCCATCAGCACATTGCCGCAGTAGTCGTCCGGCGCGACCTTGAGCGACTGCGCGAAGCGTGTTTCGGCGTCGTCCAGTGACTTCTTCGCCATCAGCGACTCGCCTTCCTGCTGCGACTTGATGGCCGGAGCGAGCTTGCGCAGGCCTGCCGTGTGGTCCATATAGCGCTCGCGCGAAAGCTTCTTGCCGCGCAGGCTGCCGTAGGTGTCGAGCGCTTCCCGCTCGGCGGTGGCGTAGCGCTCGTCCGACATCGGGTGCGACGAGAACATGGTCTGCAGCAGGCTGGGCTTTTCCTTGTGCTGGCTGCGCAGCATGTCCATCAGGTTCACCATGCCGTCCGGGTTGTAGCCGGCGCGCGTCATGTATTCCAGCCCCAGTGCGTCGGCCTGCCGTTCGTCGGCGCGCGAATAGCCGGCCAGCAGCGCGCTGGCACCGACCTGGGTGGCGATGTTGGCGAGCGGTGCTGCGCCGCGGTAGTCGGACATCGCCACCGCCACATTGACCGCCGTCGCGCCGACCTGGGCCATCATCGTGCGTCCGGCCTGCTTGGCGCTGTGGCGGGCGTTCACGTGTCCGGTCTCGTGGCCGAGCAGGGCGGCCAGCTCGTCCTCGCTGTCCATGTCCAGCATGATGCCGCGCGTGCACGCCATGCTGCCGCCGGGGAAGGTGTAGGCGTTGATGTAGTTGGCGTTCACGACGCGTGCGCTGTAGGGCACGTCGGGGCGGTGCGTGTGCTTCGCCAGCGACAGTTCGAGGTCGTTCACGTAGCGGTTCAGTTCGGCATCCTGCACCGCGCCGTAGTCGGACGAGAACTGCTGCGGCGAGTGCTTGCGGTCGATGCCGATCTCGTCCTGCTCGGACAGGCCGACCAGCACCTGCTGGCCGGTGATCGGATCGGTGGCGCAGCCGGTCAGCTGCGGCAGCGTCACCGCGGCACCGGCGATGCCGGACAGCCACAGGAAGTCGCGGCGGCTCATTTCGCGGCGGAAAAAGCGGTCGTGAGACATGGTCGTCGTCCTTCGTTGAGGTCGTCAGCGATAACGCCGGGCAGGTCGCTGCCGCTGACAGGGCGTGGTCCTGCACGCGGTGGGCGCCTGCCCTTAGCTGCGGTTCGTTCGTGTCAGGCCGGTTCGGCGTGTTCCACCATCAGCTGTACCCGGCGCACGCCCTGGTACTCGTTGATGTCCAGCCGGTAGGCGGCGGTCACCCGTTCGGGCAGCGGTTCGGCGCGGTTGAACCATATTGCGTCGAACACGTTACCGTCCTTCGCCAGCGACAGTTTCAGGTGCTTGTCCTTGAGCAGGCGCTGGTTGCGCACTTCGAAGCGGTCGGCGAACACCGGCGGCGGGAAGCCCTGGCCCCAGGTTTCGGCCTCCATCAGTGTCGCCGCGTGCAGATTCATCAGCGATGCCTCGAGCGCGCCGTCGGTCTCTATGGTGCGGGTGAGGGCCGAAGGTTCCACCATGTCGGCCACCGCCTGTTCGAAAGCGTCACGGAAGCGCTCGAAATCGTGCTCGTGCACGGTCAGGCCGGCCGCCATCGCATGGCCACCGAAGCGGATGAGCAGGCCCGGTTCGCGCTTGGATACCAGATCGAGCGCGTCGCGCAGGTGCAGACCGGGTATCGAGCGGCCGGAGCCCTTGATCTCCCCCTCGTTGCCGCGTGCGAAGGCGATGGTCGGCCGGTGCGCGCGCTCCTTGACGCGCGAGGCGACGATGCCGATCACGCCCTGGTGCCAGTCCGGATGGAACAGCGCCAGCGATTTCGACTCGCCGATGTCGATGCCGGCGAGCTGGGCTTCCGCCTCTTCCTGCATGCCCTGTTCGATCTCGCGCCGCTCGCGGTTCATCGCGTCCAGCTGCTGCGCCAGCGACAGCGCGCGCGCGAAGTCGTCGGTGATCAGACATTCGATGCCGAGCGACATGTCGGACAGCCGCCCGGCCGCGTTCAGACGCGGGCCGATGGCGAAGCCGAGGTCGAAGGAGGTGGCACGCTCCGGTTCGCGCCCGGCGGCGGCGAACAGCGCACGCAGGCCCGGCGTGAGCTTGCCGCCGCGGATGCGCTGCATGCCCTGGGTCACCAGCACGCGGTTGTTGTGATCGAGCTTCACCACGTCGGCGACGGTGCCGAGCGCCACCAGATCGAGCAGGTTGCCGAGGTTGGGCTCCTCGCGACCGGCGAAGGCGCCGCGCCGGCGCAGTTCTGCGCGCAGCGCCAGCATGACGTAGAACATGACGCCGCAGCCGGCGATGGCTTTGCTCGGGAAGGCGCAGCCCGGCTGGTTCGGATTGACGATCACGTCGGCCAGCGGCAGTTCGTCGCCCGGCAGGTGGTGATCGGTCACCAGCACCGATACGCCCAGTTCGTTGGCGCGCGCCACGCCTTCGACGCTGGCGATGCCGTTGTCCACCGTGATGATGATGTCCGGCTCGGCGTGCGCGGCCAGATCGACGATCTCCGGCGTCAGCCCGTAGCCGTACTCGAAGCGGTTCGGCACCAGATAGCTCACGTTGGCGCCCATCGCACGCAGCGCGCGGATGCCGAGGGCGCAGGCGGTGGCGCCGTCGCAGTCATAGTCGGCGACGATGAGCAGGCGCGCGTCGGCCTCGATCGCGTCGGCCAGCATCTGCGCCGCCTCGGCGGTGCCGGTCAGCGCGTCCGGCGGCAGCAGGGCCTTCAGCGAATAGTCGATCTGGCTGCGGTCCTGCACGCCGCGTGCGGCATACAGCCGGGCCAGCAGCGGATGGATGCCCTGCTGTTCGAGCAGCGCGGAGCTGCGCGCCGGGATGGGGCGATTGAGGATGAGGGTCACTGTTTGTCCGGGGGCGAGGGGTCAGGGGCCGGGGGCGGTCAGAGCGCGGGGGCGGCGCCAGAGTTTCCACAGGTCGAGACGTTCGGTGGTGCAGGCGAGCACGCCGTCGTCGCCGGTCAGCGTGACGGTGACCGACTGTACGTCGCCGCGTTTCAGCGCGCGCAGCGCCGGGGTGATCCATTGCGCGTCGATCGCCTCGACCGCCTGCGTCCATGCCGCGCCATCCAGATAGAGGGCGGCCGGCAGCGCGTCCTGCAGCAGGACCAGATTGCCCTCCTGCATCGCTACCTCGGGCCGCTCGGGCAGCGGTGCCGCGCGGATCGCCGCGGCCTGCGCCAGGCCATGCGCCAGCGGGTCGTCCGCCCACAGCTGCAGGCAGGGGATGGCGGCGCTGACCGGCAGCGCGCCGGCGCCCCAGAACCACAGGCTGTTGATGGCCGGCCGGCCAGCCTCTTCGCGTGCCGCGTTCACCGGGTGCGCATGCAGCAGCATCTGCGTCTCGTTCATCCACTGCCTGAGCTTGCCGGCGTCACGCCCGGTCGGCATCGACGCGTCGAGCTTGCGGCCCAGGGCGGCGCCCGGCGGCAGGGTGTCGACTTCGATCGCTTCCAGCAGCGCCAGGTGACCGTGGCCGCCGGCCGGCAGATGGAGCCAGCCGACGCCGGCGAAATGGGCGTTCCAGGAGGCGGCCAGCGCGGCCGCTTCGTGGGCGTCCGGCGCCGCGTCGGGCGGCGCGGTCAGCATCAGGGCGTCACGGGCGAAACGCAGATGGGTGGCGTCGGCGGCCATCCAGCAGCGCGTGTCCGCCGGTTCACCGAAGCCGGCGCGGCGCAGCGCACCCAGCGGCGCGTCGCCCCCCAATTCGAACAGGGCGGCCAGCACCTGTTCCGGCGAGCGGGCGGTGCGCCGGCTGCATGTGCCACGGCCCAGCAACAGCGACAGCGCGGGCGTGCGCGGTGCGGGCAGCGGAGAGGATGGGGGCCAGAGCAGGCCGGGCAGTACCAGATGCAGCGACATGGGACGGGATTCTAAGAGCCAAGCTTCAAGATGCAAGCGACAAGGCGGAGTTTCCCGCCGGCTGCGCCGCCGGCATGTCGTCCTTGCTTCTTGCATCCTGCCTCTTCTCTTACACTGCCGACCCCATGAACTACGAAATCCTGCTCGGCCTGCGCTATGTGCGGGCGAAACGGCGCAACGGCTTCATTTCCTTCATTTCCCTGATTTCCACCTTCGGGCTGGCGCTCGGGGTGGCGGCGCTGATCACGGTGCTGTCGGTGATGAACGGCTTCCAGAAGGAGTTGCGCACCCGCATCCTCGGTGTCGCCTCGCACATTCAGGTGACGGGCTACGACAACGAGCTGGCCGACTGGCAGCAGGTGGCCGACGCCGTGCTGAAGAATCCCGAGGTCAAGGCGGCCGCGCCCTACGTGAGCGAACAGGCCATGCTGTCCTTCGACCAGACGGTGCGCGGCGCCATGGTGCGCGGCGTGCTGCCGTCGGCCGAGGACGGCGTGGCCGACTTCAGCCAGCACATGCGTGCCGGCCGGCTGACCGACCTGCAGCCCGGTGGCTACGGCGTGGTGCTGGGCCTCGAACTGGCGCGCGCGCTGCAGGTGCAGCTGGGCGACAAGGTGACGCTGATCGCGCCGCAGGGGCTGGTGACGCCGGCCGCCGTGCTGCCGCGACTCAAGCAGTTCACCGTGGTCGGCGTGTTCGAGGCGGGGCATTTCGAGTACGACGCCAGCCTCGCGCTGATCCACATGCAGGACGCGCAGACGCTGTACCGGATGGAAGACCGCGTGTCCGGCGTGCGGCTCAAGCTGGGCGACCTGTTCGACGCGCCACGCGTGGCGCGCGAACTGCACGCGCAGCTGTCCGGTCAGGAGCTGCTGGTCGGCGACTGGACCCGCCAGCACGCCAACTTCTTCCGCGCCATCGCGATCGAGAAGAACATGATGTTCATCATCCTGTCGCTCATCGTCGCGGTAGCCGCTTTCAACATCGTGTCCATGCTCATCATGGTGGTGACCGACAAGCAGGCCGACATCGCCATCCTGCGCACGCTGGGCGCCAGCCCGGCCAGCATGATGGCGGTGTTCGTCGTGCAGGGCGCCATCATCGGCGGCTTCGGCCTGCTGCTCGGCGTGGCCGGTGGCGTGCTGCTGGCGGCCAACCTCGATGTGGTGGTGCCGGCGATCGAGAAGATCGTCGGCGTGTCGCTGTGGTCGTCCGAGGTGTACTTCATTCCCGAACTGCCGTCGGAAATCCTGATGAGCGACGTCGTGACGGTGACGCTCATCGGCGGCGTGCTGACGCTGGTCGCCACGCTGTATCCGAGCTGGCGCGCGTCGCGCGTGCAGCCGGCGGAGGCGCTGCGCTATGAGTGACATCGTGCTGAACTGCCGCGGGCTGACCAAGGTGTTCCATCAGGGCAAGGTCGAGGTGCCGGTGCTGTCCGGCGTGGACCTCGACGTCATGCGCGGCGAGCGCGTCGCCATCGTCGGCGCCAGCGGCTCCGGCAAGAGCACGCTGCTGCACCTGCTGGGCGGGCTGGATGTGCCGAGTGCCGGCAGCGTGTCACTGCTCGGTCAGGACTATTCGTCGCTCGGCGAGGCGGCGCGCGGCGCGCTGCGCAACCGCGCGCTCGGTTTCGTCTACCAGTTCCACCACCTGCTGGCGGAGTTCTCGGCGCTCGATAACGTCGCCATGCCGTTGATGATCCGCCGGCAGACGCGGGCACAGGCGTGCGAAGCCGCCGCGGCCATGCTGGCCGAGGTCGGTCTGGCGCACCGGCTCGAGCACCAGCCGGGCGAACTGTCGGGCGGCGAGCGCCAGCGCGTCGCCATCGCCCGCGCACTGGTGACGCAGCCGGCCTGCGTGCTGGCCGACGAACCGACCGGCAATCTCGACAGCAGGACCGCCGACGGCGTGTTCGACCTGATGCTCACGCTGAGCCGCACGCGCGGTACCAGCTTCGTCATCGTCACCCACGACGAGCGGCTGGCCGCGCGCACCGACCGCACCGTGCGCCTGGTGGACGGCCGCTTCTGACCGGTCCGCCGGGCGTGCCTGCGGCAAGAGAGCTCGTCTGACGGCGGCAGGGCGGATGATGCGCCGCGCTACGGTGCCTCGTCGCCCCACAACGCGGCACGCAGCTCCGGGTCCGCGCTGTCGTCCAGCCGCTGTCGCACCTTCATCGAGAATGCGGCCGACGCGCGGCCGGATCTGACGACGGCGATCTGCATGCGCAGGTCGTCGATCAGTACCCACTCCTCGTCGGACAGCAGCGCGCGCGTGTCGGGCGCCATCCGCGTGCGGGCGTCGAGGTCGCCGCCGAAGCGCTGGTAGATCGCGAATTTTTCCAGCGTCAGCATCCGGATGTCTTCCGTCGTTCGGCGCGGCGGTGCCAGCTGCGCACCAGGTGCCAGCGCCAGGCGCCGAGTACGGCGACATAGCCGAGCCCGGCCAGCGTCAGCGCCAGCAGCGGCAGACCGATCAGCAGCGGCTCACCGAGCGCGAAGAACCAGTCCGCCAGGGCCTGTATCCAGCCGCTGAAACCGGCGTCGTCGGGAATCACCGGTGCCTGGAAGCGGGCACCTTCCGGCATCTGCAGGCCGAGCAGCGGCATCACCAGCCGGCCGTAGCCCCAGGCGACCGCGTACAGCGGCACGATGGTGAGCGGGTTGCTGTAGAAGGTGACCACCATCGCCAGCGGCAGGTTCACCCGCAACAGTACCGACAGCAGGGCGGCGCCCAGTATCTGCAGCGGTCCGGGGATCAGGCCGGCGAACAGGCCGACGGCAACGCCGCCGGCACAGCTGTGGCGGTTCAGCCGCCACAGGCGCGGGTGGCCCAGCGTGTCGGCAAATGGTGCTAGCCAGCGGTTGCGGCGCAGGCTTTCGGTGTCAGGCAGGTAGCTGCGGATGATCTTTTTCATGGGTCGGGGCGGGTCGTCGCGCACAGGGTAGCGTCAAGACGAGCCGCCGTGGCGTGGCCAACGTCGCATCCTGCCTGCTCTGGATCGAGGTCGCGATCGGAGGTTCCGGCGCGGCCGCCCCGGATGGTGCCACCGGTTCATGCCAAATGGATTGTTGGGCCATAATCGATCGATGTCCATCCGCCTCGCATCGTCACTGGTGGCCGGCGCGTTCGTGGCGTCGCGGCTTGCACGCCTGCCCGACTGGCCGCAGCTCGGCGCGCTGGCCATGCTGGCGCTGCTGTGCGTGCTCGCTGGCGGCCGTTCGCGTGCGCTGAGCTGTGTCGGCGTCTCGCTGGCCTCGTTCTGCTGGGCGGCCGGCTGGGGGCTGATGCAGCTCGATGGGCGTCTGGATGGCGCGCTCGAAGGGCGTGACATCGACATCGTCGGTGTCGTCGCCGGCCTGCCGGTGCGCATCGAACGCGGACTGCGTGTCGACTTCGCGGTCGAACGGGCGCCGCCCGGCGTGCCGGCGCGCATCGTGCTGAACTGGTACGACACGCCTGGCGAACACCCGACACAGGCGCGAGCCGTCATGCCCGCCGGCAGTCGCTGGCAACTGCGCGTGCGCCTGAAAAGACCGCACGGCAACATGAATCCGCACGGCTTCGACTACGAGGGCTGGCTGTTCGCACGCGGCATCGGCGCCACCGGTCATGTGCGCACTTCGGGCGATGCGGCGCCGCGGATGCTGGATGCCGAGGCGGCGGGCGTCGGCTACGCGGTGCAGCGTGCACGCCAGGCGGTACGCGAGCGCTTCGAGCGCGCGCTCGGCGTGGTCGATGGCGTGTCGCTCACACACCCGTGGGCGGGCGTGCTGATCGCGCTGGCCATCGGCGACCAGCGCGCCATTCCACCGACGCAGTGGGATCTGTTCGAGCGTGCCGGCCTGACCCATCTGGTGTCGATTTCCGGCCTGCATGTGACCATGGTGGCGGCATTGGCCGGCTGGGCGTGCGCGGCCGTCTGGCGGCGCGTGCCGGCACTGGCGCTGCGCTGTCCGGCACAGCGGGCGGGCGTGCTGGTCGGGCTGCTGGCCGCCACCGCCTACTGCGCGCTGGCCGGCTTCGGCATTCCGGCCCAGCGCACGCTGATCATGCTCGCCAGCGCCGGCATTGCGCTGCTCGCCGGACGCTTCTCGTCGCCGTCACACGCGCTGGCCCTGGCTGTCGCGGTGGTGCTGCCGCTGCATCCGCTGGCGGTGATCGACGCCGGTTTCTGGCTGTCCTTCGGTGCGGTGGCCGTGCTGTTCTATGCCGCCGCCAGCGAACTTGGCGCCGGTCATCCGCTGCGTCGCTGGCTGCAGGCGCAGGTGGCTATCACCATCGGGCTGGCGCCGCTGACGCTGGCGCTGTTCGGCCGCATGTCGCTGCTGGCACCGCTGGTGAACCTGTTCGCGATACCGCTGGTCAGCGGACTGGTCACGCCGCTGGCCCTGCTGGCGGTGCTGCTGCCGGTCGACCTGCTGCTGGTCTGCGCGCACGCGCTGACCGCGCTGCTGATGCGTGCCGCCGCCGTGCTGACGACGCCGGACTGGGCGCTGTGGCACGGCGCCGCACCGCCGCCCTGGGCCGTAGTCGCCGGTGTCGTCGGCGCCGGCTGCGCACTGGCACCGGCCGGGTGGAGCGGGCGCCTGCTCGCACTGCCGCTGATGCTGCCCTTGCTGCTGTACACGCCGCCGCGCCCGCTGCCGGGCGACATGACGGTCACCGTGCTCGACGTCGGGCAGGGGCTGGCGGTGCATGTGCAGACGGCAGCGCACGACCTGGTGTTCGACACCGGCCCGCGCTACGGCTCGGAAGCCGATGCCGGCGAACGGCTGCTGCTGCCCTATCTGCGCGCCGGCGGCGTGCGCCGGCTCGACGTCCTGCTGGTCAGTCATGCCGACAGCGACCACGCCGGCGGTGCGGCTTCGCTGCTCGACGGCATGCCGGTGGTGCGCGTGCTGTCGTCGGTACCGGCGCATGACGGGCTGCGCCTGCTGCGGCCGGATACGACGGACTGCGCGGCAGGGCAGCAGTGGTCCGTCGACGGCGTGCGGTTCGAACTGCTGTACCCGCCGCCCGGCGCGGTGGCGCGCGGTGCGCGTTCGAGCAACGCGCTGTCCTGCGTGCTGCGGGTGCAGTCGGCACACGGCGTCGCGCTGATCACCGGCGATCTGCTGGCGGACGGCGAGCGCGCGCTGGTGGCGGCCGGGGCACCGCTGGCCGCGGATCTGCTGCTCAGTCCGCATCACGGCAGCCGCACCTCATCGACGCCGGCCTTCGTCGATGCGGTGGCGGCGCGCGAAGTGGTACACGCTGTCGGCTACCGCAACCGCTTCAATCATCCGCATCCGGCGGTGGCTGCACGTTACGAGGCCGCGGGTGCGATGCAGCGGCGCAGCGATCACGACGGCGCCGTGCGCTACCGCTTCACGGCGCAGGGCACGCTGATCGAACGCAGCCGGGAGCGGGATGCGCGCTACTGGCACAATCGGTTCCAGGGAGCAGGGTGAGGAGGCGACATGGGCGTGATCGACAAGGTGGCGGGGTGGTTCGGGCGGGCGCGGGTGAGCGAACAGCCGCGGCTGCTGCACGTGCAGTGCGCCAACCCGAAAGGCCTGCACCGCATGGCCTACGCCGAGTGGGGCGACCCTGACAACCCGCGCGTGCTGGTGTGCGTGCACGGCCTGACCCGGGTCGGCCGCGATTTCGACTTTCTCGCGCAGCGCCTGTCGGCGCATTACCGGGTGGTCTGTCCCGACGTGGTCGGGCGTGGCCGCAGCGACTGGCTGCCGGACGCGGCCGGCTACGGCGTGCCGCAGTACGTCGGCGACATGGTGACGCTGATCGCCCGTCTCGGCGTCGAACAGGTGCACTGGTTCGGCACCTCGATGGGCGGGCTGATCGGCATGGCGCTGGCCGCGCTGCCGCAGACGCCGATCACCCGCATGGTGCTGAACGACGTCGGCCCGGTGGTGACCGCGGTCAGCCTGCGCCGCATCGCCGAATACGTCGGCAAGGCGCCGAAGTTCGCGTCGCTGGACGAGGCCGAGCGCTACATCCGGGTGGTCAGCGCCCCCTTCGGCCCGCTCACCGACGTGCAGTGGCGGCACCTGACCGTGCATGTGACGCGGCCGACTCCGGAGGGCGGCTTCGAAATGGGCTACGACCCGGACATCGCCAAACCGATGGCGGCGATGCAGTTCCTCGGCGACATCGAACTGTGGAACCTGTACGACGCGATACGCTGCCCGACGCTGTGCGTGCGCGGTGCACAATCCGACCTGCTGACGCACGACCTGCTGACGCAGATGAGCACGCGCGGCCCGAAGGCGCGCACGCTCGAAATACCCGGTGTCGGTCACGCGCCGATGTTCATGGACATCGCGCAGACCGCGCCGGTCGAACAATTTCTGCTGGAAGATTCTGTCTGATGAACAAGGAAGAAGTCATCGCCGCCACCCGCGACTGGATAGAGAAGGCGGTCATCGGGCTCAATCTGTGCCCGTTCGCCAAGGCGGTGTATGTGAAGGAGCAGGTGCGTTACGTGGTGAGCGAGGCGAAGCACCTCGACGGCCTGCTCGAAGACATCGACCGCGAGATCGACTTTCTCGCCGAAGCAGACCCGCAGCAGGTCGATACGACGCTGATCATGCATGCGTCGCTGCTGGAAGATTTCCTCGATTTCAACGACTTCCTCGACATCGTCGACGAAGCCGTCAGCGAGCAGGGCCAGGAGGGCGTGATCCAGGTGGCCGCCTTTCACCCGCTGTGGCAGTTCGCCGAAACAGAGCCGGACGACATCGGCAACTACACGAACCGCGCGCCCTTTCCGACCATACATCTGTTGCGCGAGGCGAGTGTCACGCGCGCGGTCGACGCCTTCCCCGAAGCCGAGAGCATCTACGAGCGCAATATCGAAACGCTGCAGAAGCTGGGCATCGACGGCTGGCGCGCGCTCGGCCTGCCGGACGGGCGGCGCCAGCGCTGAGAGGTGCTCAGTCGAACTCGGAAAAGGTGCTCAGTTCGGCGCTCAGCTTGGCCCAGTCGCAGGCCTGATGGTGCAGCCCCGACGGCGTCGGGATGTCGATGGCGAAGCTGCGGCCGTCGGCGCTGAGCAGGCCGGTACCGTGAATCGCCGGTCCGTCCGGGTGCGCCGGATCGCGCACCACCACCTTCATCGGACGCCCCGGCACGGCGGATTCGAGCCGCAGGCGGTTGGAATGATTCGTCAGGTCGACGATGTATTCACACGTGCGTGCATCAGTCATGACTCACCTCCCGCTGGATGGTGCTGTCAATCTAGCACCGTCCGCCGGTTCGCGTCAGGTGGGGCAGGTTCAGGCGGCGACCGTTTCCGGCTCCGCCACCCGGGTGAGCGCGCCGCTGCGCGCCAGCGGCATCTCGACGATGAAACGCGCACCGCCGCCCGGCGACGACTCGGCGCGGATGCGCCCGCCGTGGCGGGACACGATGCGCGACACGATGGCCAGTCCCGCACCCACGCCCGGGTGCTCGGTCGCCGGATGCAGGCGCTCGAACACGCGGAACAGCCGGTGCGCCTGCGACGGGTCGAAGCCGGGGCCGTTGTCGCTGACCGCGTAGCAGGCGCGACCCGGCTCTATCCAGCCCTCCACCGTCACCTCGCTGCAGGGCCGGGCGCGCGAGAACTTCAGCGCGTTGTCGATCAGGTTCTGCCACACCTGACGGAACAGCACCGGGTCGGCCAGGGTATCGGGCAGCGTGCCGATATCGACCTTGACGCGCTTGTCGTCGCGGTAGCCGGGGTGCGATGCCACCACCTCGCGCACCAGGGCGGCGGGGTTGATGCGCTGTACCTGCGGCGACTTGCTGCCGATGCGCGAGAAATCGAGCACGGCATCGATCAACTCGCCCATGCGCACCGTGTTGGCGACGATGCGGTCGAGATAGAGGCGCTGTTCGTCGTTCAGGCTGTCCGCCGCCTCTTCCATCAGGATGCGCGAGAAGCCGTCGATGGCGCGCAGCGGCGTGCGCAGGTCGTGCGCGCACGAGTAGCCGAATGAGGCCAAGTCGTCGTTGAGCTGACGCAGTTCCAGTGTCCGCGCGGCGACGCGCTCCTCGAGGTGCTCGTTCATGTCGCGCAGACGCCGTTCCGACGCTTCGAGTGCGCGCCGTGTGCGTTCCTGACGCAGTGCGGCGCGGCGCAGTTCGAGCTGCGACACCACGTGACGCGCCAGTGCGGCCAGCGATTCGATCTGTCCGGCGGTGAGCTGGCGTGCCACGTGGTCGGCCACGCACAGTGCGCCGACCGCATGACCTTCCGGTGTGATCAGCGGCGCGCCGGCGTAGAAACGGATGTGCGGCGCACCGGTCACCAGCGGATTGCCGGCGAAGCGCGTGTCGACGTGCGTGTCCTCGACCACCAGCACCGCACGCTGCGCGATCACGTGGCTGCACAGCGCAATGCTGCGCGGCGTCTGCGCCGGTGTGCCGCCGGTACGCGCCTTGAACCACTGACGGTCATGGTCGATCAGGCTGATGTAGGCCATCGGCGTGTCGCACAGCCGGGTGGCCAGCAGCACGAAGTCGTCGTAGAGCGGATCGGCTTCGGTGTCGAGAATGGCGTATTCGGCCAGCGCGGCAAGGCGCGCGGCCTCGTCCGGCAGCGCGGGGGCAGGCATGAAGGTCATTGGGCGGCTCTGTTCTGTGTTGTGTTGTCGTCGGTCTCCGACACGATCGCCGCCGGCATCGTCTGAGTGCGGCCGGTCGGCGTGTGCGGGCAGGCCTGAAAGGGCCGAGCGGACGCGATGGTGCCCGGCCGGGCGACCGCAGATGTTGATCACGGACAAGGGATGCGCCCGTCGCACCGCGGCGTGGCGCCTTCGGGCATGATCCGCAGCCACCCCCGAACAGTCTTTCCATGCTCGACATCCTCTACTGCGACGATTACATGGTCGCCATCGACAAGCCGTCCGGCCTGCTGGTGCATCGCACGGCGCTCGATCGCCACGAAACCGAATTCGCGGTGCAGCGGCTGCGTGACCAGATCGGCCAGCGCGTATGGCCGGTTCACCGGCTGGACCGCGGCACCTCGGGCGTACTCGTGTTCGCACTCGACGCCACGTCGGCGCACGCGCTGGCGCAGCAGTTCGCGGCGCACCTGCCGGCCAAGCGCTACCTCGCGGTGGTGCGCGGCCACCCGCCGGAGTCGGGCGAGATCGATCACCCGCTGCGCCGCATCGACGACGCGATCGACCCGCGCGGCGCACGCGAGGGCGCCGAACCGGTGGCCGCGCAGCCGGCGGTCACCCGCTACCGCCGCCTGGCCGTGGCCGAAATGCCGGTGGCGATAGACCGCTACCCGGGCAGCCGCTACGCGCTGGTCGAGGCGATGCCGCTGACCGGCCGCACGCACCAGATCCGCCGTCACCTGAAGCACATCGCCCATCCGGTCATCGGCGACGCGACCTATGGCAAGGGCGCGCACAACCGCTACGTCGCCACGCTGTGCGGCGAAACACGGCTGCTGCTCGCCTGTATATATATGCATGTGCGTCACCCGGTCAGCGGCGCCGGCGTCGACCTGCGCTGCGGGCCGGGCACGGCCTTCGAGCGGCTGGCGCAGGTGTTCGGCTGGGATGCGGCGGTGCTGCGGCCGGAGGCGGTGACTGGTGAGCGAGCTTGCTCGCGATCGCGGCCTGAACTGAAACCGGCGGCGGGCCGGGGCCGCATCGCGACCGGAGGTCGCTCCCACAGGAAGCACGCTTCATAAGCGGTACTGGCGGGGGTTTCCTGGGAGCGAGCTTGCTCGCGATGGCAACCGGAATAGTCCGTTCGGACTATTCATCCCCATATTTCATGTCATGGCAAGGACACCTTGGGCCGCGAGAATCCGGCCTGAAATTTTCCCTGCCTGCCATGAAAAACATCATTGCCTTCGGCGCCCTGCTGGCGCTCGCACCTTCTTTTGCAAACGCCTGGTGGGACGAGGCGTGGACCGCCCGCCGCACCATCACGCTCGACACCTCCGCCACCGGCGTGGCGATCACTGCGCCGCAATCGTCGGTGCCTGTCGCGGTGCGCCTGCACAGCGGCAATTTCGATTTCACCGCGGCGAAGGAAGACGGTTCCGACCTGCGCTTCGTCGCCGGCGACGACAGGACGGTGCTGAAGCATCACGTTGAACGCTACGACAGCCTGAACGAGCTGGCGGTCGTGTGGGTACAGGTGCCGCTGATCGCGCCGGGCCAGAGCACGACGCTGTATGCCTACTTCGGCAATGCCGCGGTCGGCGGCATGCAGGACAGCAAGGCGACCTGGGACGGCTCGACCGTCGGTGCCTGGCAGTTCGCCGAAGCGGCACCACTGGCCGACGCCTCCGCCAGCGCGCTGACCGCGACCGGCACTGTCGCGCTGCAGAAGGCGGCGCTGCTGGGCGACGCGGCGATCTTCAACGGCAGCGCGCTGCGCGTGCCGGCCGCGCCGCAACTGGCGACCAGCGCCGGCGGCGCATGGACGATGTCGGCCTGGATCAAGCCGGCGGCAGCGCAACAGGCCACGCTGTACGCGCAGGGCACGCTGACGGTGAAAGTCGAGGACAGCGCCTATGTGCTGAACGTCGGCGCCACCCGTGTGGCCGGCGGCGCACTGAGGCTGGGCGCCTGGCAGCACGTCGCGGCGACGGTCGGTGGCGGCAAGGCGACGCTCTATGTCGACGGCCAGCCGGTCGCGTCCGCAGATGCAACGCTGCCGGCCGAACAGGCCGAGGTGGTGATCGGTGACGGCTACAGCGGCGAGCTGGACGAGCTGCAACTGGCGAACACGGCGCGCAGTGCCGACTGGATCAGGCTGGCCGCGGCCGGGCAGGGCGCCGACGCGACCTTCGTGACGGTGCGCGAAGACGCGGCCGAGGGCGAAGAGGGCGGTCACAACTACTTCGGCATCCTGATCGACAACCTCACCGTCGACGCCTGGGTGGTCATCGTCATCCTCGCCGTCATGTTCGTCATCAGCTGCTGGGTGATGGTTGCCAAGGCGATGCTGGTCGGCCGCATCGACGGCGACAACCGCGCCTTCCTGCAGCGCTTCCGCGGCGCCAGCACCGACTTCCTGACGCTCGATCAGGGCGCCAGCCACAAGAGCTCGTCGCTGTTCCGCCTGTACGGCGCCGGCCTGCGCGAAATCCGCAAGCGTTTCGACGCGCAGGGCGAGGCGGCCGGCCTGACCGGTGCGTCGATGGACGCGATCAAGGCGTCGATCGACGCCGATTTGGTGCGGGAATCGCACAAGCTCAATTCGCAGATGGTGCTGCTGACCATCGCCATTTCCGGCGGCCCCTTCCTCGGCCTGCTCGGCACCGTGGTCGGCGTCATGATCACCTTCGCCGCCATCGCCGCTGCCGGTGACGTGAACGTGAACGCCATCGCGCCGGGCATCGCCGCCGCACTGCTGGCCACCGTGGCCGGTCTCGCCGTCGCCATCCCGGCGCTGTTCGGCTACAACTATCTCGCGTCGCGCATCAAGAACATCAGCGCCGACATGCAGATCTTCGTCGACGAGTTCATCACCCGCGTCGCCGAAGTTCACGGCCGATAGGCACAGGTCCGCCCATGTCCGCCGACGTCAAGGACGACAACCAGCCCTACGACGAAATCAACGTCACGCCGATGCTGGACCTGGCCTACGTGCTGCTCGTGGTGTTCATCATCATGACCACCGCCTCGGTGCAGGGCATCAAGGTCGAGGCGCCGCAGACGCAGACCGTATCGTCGCTCGCCAAGCCGCAGACCAAGGCGATCACCATCACCGCCGCCGGCGACGTGTTCCTCGACGCCTACCCGGTCGACATGGCCACGCTCGAAGCGCGGCTCGGCCAGTACAAGAGCGCCAACCCGGCGCTGCCGGTGGTGCTCAAGGGCGACGCCGCCGCGCACTACGAAAAGGTGTCGGCGGTGCTGGAAATCTGCAAACGGCTGGACATCACCGAAGTCGGGCTGGTGACCAAGAAAGTCGCGGGGTGAGCGTGGCCTCAGTTCATTTCGCGCTTGCGCGTGCGAATCCGGCCGGCCGGGACAAGGCGCACCGATGCAGCCTGACTGGCGGTCAGGCAAAGAGGTGCAACGCGGGACCGGGCGGACAGATTCGTGCGCCCCTCGGGGTCGAGAGCGCACTCAACGCGCTGAGGTCCTGCGCAACGCGATCCTGCCGCGCATGCGGCAATGGCTCCGATCGCACTGTCCTGCGCTCTCGACGCATGGGCGAAATGAACTGAGGCCACGCTCCAATGCAAATCAATACAGAGGCGAAGCCCTACGACTCGATCAACGTCACGCCGATGCTGGATCTGGCTTACGTGCTGCTGGTCGTGTTCATTCTGATGACCACGGCCGGCGTGCAGGGGCTGACGATGACGCTGCCCAAGCCGTCGAACAAGCCGAGCACCGAACAGCACGAAGTGAAGATCGTGCAGGTGATGGAAAGCGGGGCGCTGATGGTCAATGGCGTCGGCGTCACGCTGGACCAGCTCGAAGGTCAGCTCAATGCGGCGCGCGCACGCGATCCGAAATTCAGCGTGATGATCCGCGGCGAGGCGCGTGCGCCCTATAGCGGCGTCATCCAGGTGGTCGATCTGGTCAATCGTATGGGCATAGCGAACGTCGGTCTCATCACCTCGCGGATCGGTACCTGATGAGCGCGCTGGCCGAAGATTCCGTCGATCTGTCGCGCGGCGCACGCGCGCTGCGCCTGGTTGCACTGCTGGTTGGCATCGCGCTGCTGGTCGCCGCCGGCATGTGGCTGAAGGACCTGTTCTCGAAGCCGTCGGCGCCGACGCGCCAGGTGACGAAGATTTCCATCATCCCGGACACACCGCCGCCGCCACCTCCGCCGCCGAAGGAAGAGAAGCGACCCGAGCCGCCGAAGGACATGAAGGAGGTGAAGGTCGAGCAGCCCAAGCCGGTCGAGGCACCGCCGCAGCAGGCCGAGCAGCTGAAGATGGAAGGCGCGGCCGGCGACGGTCCCAGTCCGTTTGCCGCCGGCAGCGTCACCAACGAATACAGGGGCGGCGACGTCGGCACCACGATAGGCGGCGGCCCGGCCAAGCCCAACCGCATGCAGTACGCCTTCTTCACCAATGCGCTGCAGCGTCACATCCAGGAAGAGCTGGCGCGCAATCGCGAAGTGAAGCTGCTCGACTACCGCGTCACCGTCGCCATCTGGCTGGGTCGCGACGGCAGCGTGCGGCGCGCCGAACTGGTGGACAGCACCGGCGACGACAGGGCCGATGCCGCCCTGTCTGCCGCGCTGGCCCAGATGCGCGCCTTCCGCGACGCGCCACCCTCCGACATGCCGCAGCCGATACGCCTGCGCATCACCAACCGGATGACCGGTTGACGCACCCGATACACGACACTCCGGAACCGAAGTGATGAAGAAAGCCCTGCCCACGCTCGCGCTCGCCGCGCTGTTCGCACTGCCCGCGCAGGCGAACGAAGGCGCATCGATCGACACCCTGCGCCAGACCACGATGAACCTGATCGACGCCCTGGTCGATACCGGCGTGCTCACCCGCGAGAAAGCCGACGAACTGATCAAGGCCGCCGAAGCCAAGGCGGCGAAGACCGCGGCGAAGGCGAAGAAGGACAGCACCGTGCGCGTGCAGTACGTGCCGGAGTCGGTCAAGGCGGAAATACGCGAGCAGCTGAAGCAGGAAGTGCTGGCCCAGGCGCGCACCGAAGGCTGGGCGGCGCCGAACGCGATTCCGGAGTGGACCGAGCGCATCAAGATCGAGGGCGATCTGCGCGTGCGCTACCAGGACGACAGCTTCCCGAAGACCAACACGCCGATCGCCGGCTTCGCGCCCGGTGCGGCGGGCAATCCGGCTGCGCTGAATACCGACTACCCGTTCGCGACCCGCTTTCCGGCCGGTGTCGATCTGGACGACAACGGCCTGCCGACCGGCAATGCGACCGACGACGTGAACCGCCTGCGCCTGCGTGCCCGTCTCGGCGTGCTGGCCAAGATCAACGACACGGTGAGCGCAGGTCTGCGCTTCACCACCGGCAACGTGACCGATCGCGTGTCGACCAACCAGACCCTGGGCAGCGGCTTCAACAAGTACAGCTTCCTGGTCGATCGCGCCTACATCAAGTTCGATCCGGTCGAGTGGGCGTCGGTCAGCGGTGGTCGCATTCCCAATCCCTGGTTCTCCACCGATCTGGTGTGGGACGAGGACCTGAACTTCGACGGCGTGGCGGTGAACCTGCGCAACGTGACGCCGACGCAGTCGCTGCGTCCCTTCGCCACCGCCGGCTGGTTCCCGCTGCGCGCCGACAACCCGCCGAATGCCGAGAAGCAGTGGCTGGCCGGCGGCCAGATCGGTGCCGAGTACGACCTGAGCAGTTCGACCCGCTTGCGCGTGGGCCTGGCGAAGTATCACTACAGCCGCATCGAGGCGCGCACCGACACCAACTTCGACGCGATCGGTCCGCTGCCCGGCTACGGTCGTTACGAACACTCCTCGGCGCTGCGTCAGAAGGGCAACACGCTGGTGCTGACCAACCCGGGGGCTGGTGCCGCCTTCGGCGAGACGACGCCGATCTACGGTCTGGCATCGAAGTTCGAACCCTGGGTGCTGACCGCCACCGCCGATCTGGCGCACTTCGATCCGGTGCATGTGCTGCTGTCCGCCGAGTACGTCAAGAACACCGGCTTCGACCGTGGCGACATCCTGCGCCGCACCGGTCTCAACCTGACCGACGGCAAGAACACCGCGTACCACGTGCGCCTGATGGTGGGCATGCCGTCAGTGCGCCTGGCCGATGACTGGCAGGTGTTCGCCTCCTACAAGTACATCGGGTCCGACGCGCTGATCGACGGTTTCACCGACTCCGACTTCGGTCTCGGCGGCACCAACCTGAAGGGCTTCGTGCTCGGCGGCAGCTACGGCCTCTACCGCGACACCGCGGTCGGTCTGCGCTGGTATTCGGCGCGCAACATCCAGGGCATGACCTACGACCCCGCGGTCATCGCCGGGCAGCGTTACGAGGTCGACACCGTCATGGTCGACATGAACGTGAGGTTCTGACGATGAAGATGCCGCTGATCGCACTTGCGCTGCTGTTCGCCGCCGGCCCGGCGCTGGCGCAGAACGCCACGCGCGAACAGGAACAGCTGCGCCGGCTGCGCACGCAGGCGCAGCAACTGCAGCAGGCCCTGTCGGCCGAACAGCAGCAGCGCCAGGCCGCCGCAGCGGAACTGCAGTCGCTGAAGCAGACGCAGGGCGCCGAACTGGAAAAGCTCGGCGAGGAAGCGCAGTCCGCTCGACGCCGCGCTGGCAGCGTGCAGAAGCAGCTCGACCAGGCGCAGCGGGAACTGGAAGAACTGCGCGCCGCGCACAGCGCGCTGACCGCCCGCCACGAACAGATGGCCAGCCGGCTGGCCGAGCGCGAGCGCGATCTTGGCGATACGAGGAACACGCTCGCCACGACCGCGCGCGAACTCGAACAGACCCAGGCCCGCGCCGGCCAGCTCGGCAGCCGCCTCGACCAGTGCACGCAGGACAACGTCGCCCTCTATCGCACCGGTATCGAAATGCTGGACCGCTGGCGCGATCGCACGCTGGGCGAGCGCACCGCGCAGGGCGAACCCTTCACCCAGATCGGTCGCGTCAAGCTCGAGAACCTGGTCGAAACCTGGCGCGACCGGCTGGACGAAAAGCGCATGGGCGCGGCGCCGTCGGCCGCGCGCTGACGACGCTCGCATCGTTCTTGCTGCTGCACCTGCACATGATTTTCTTGCCTTTCGGGCCGCGACGGCCCATCGCCCAAACCTTTTGCGGGCAGGGCTTTCCGGAGCGCGGACTACGCGACATGGGCCATTCGGACTACGAATCGTCAGCCGACCTGAAATGTTTTCGTCACCTGCGCTGACTACCTTCCGCCCGGTACCCGAGGACGGATTTCTTTACAGCACATAGTCCGATCGGATCATCAATTTTTCCGCCGGGCAGCGGGTGCATGTAACGCACCCCCCGCACGATTCACCCCGCTTCCTCGTGGAGCAGGGAGGTTCGGCGGACGCCGGATTCCACCCACGAAATTCTTCAAGGAGATTCACATGTTCAAGATGAAACTGCTGGCTGCCGTCGCCGCCTTCGGTCTGTCGGGCGTCGCCAGCGCCGGCATCAACGCCACCAGCACCGGCAATACCGAGCTGGTGTTCAATGCCTATGTCAATGGCGTTGGCTACACCTTTGACCTGGCGGACTCCGGGTACAACAGCCTGTTCGGTTCCAACGTCCGCATGAACAGCCTGATCGGTTCGGCGCACGTCGCAGGTACCACTGCGACCGGTGCAGCCCAGCTTGCTGCAACGACGGTGTCGCTGACGCAATCGCTGTCGGCCGGCGACATCGTGTTCGATGCCGCGCTGACCGGCTTCGACAGCTTCATGTCCGTCGCGGGTGGCGCGACGACTTTCAAGTGGAACGTGTGGTCCGGTGAAAGCTCGGGTATCCGTCGCATCATCCAGACGGTCGCCGATACGCCGACCCAGAAGCTTGAGACGAGTTCGATCAATTCTGCTGTCTTCGCGTACTCGGGTTTCACCCTCAACAACAGCCAAGGCGGTACCCACAACGCAAACGACGTGTTGGTGGATGGCTATCGTGTCACCACGGACCAAGACCCGGAGCTTGCCCGTGCCTACACGCTTGGCTCGCGTCTCGCCGGCAGCTACGCCAGCTTCGGCGATTTCGGTGATGAGCTCGACATGTACGTCGTGCGCGGTTTCGGCAGTGGTGACGACGCGAACCTCGGTGGCTTCGCACAACTGGTCGGCGACAACTCGCTGGCCGTGACGGCCAAGGTCTATCTCGGCGACACCGGCGAGTACCGACTGCAGATCGCCGTCGTGCCCGAGCCGGAAACCTACGCGATGCTGCTGGCCGGTCTTGGCCTGATCGGCTTCGCCGCCCGCCGCCGCGCCTGATCCTTCCCCCCATCGCACTGAAGGTCGCGCCGCCGCGCGCGACCTGTCACGGAGACAGACCATGAAGCTGAAGTCCCTCGCATTCGCCTGCGCCATGATGGCCGCGGGTTCGTCCTTCGCCGCCGGCACCGTCAACATCGGTGGCGTGGCCCATCAGGTTGTCTACTTCTCCGGCGCCTCGGCCCCGGACAACTTCCTGAATGACATCGCCGAAGGCGTGCTGACCGGCATCACCTACTACACGGCCCCCAACTACCGCGCCTACGCCGGTGCGGCCAATGGCGTGCCGGGTGTCACCAACGGTACCCGCGTGCTGTTCATCAAGCGCTCGGCCGGCGGTTCGGTGTTCGGCGTGAACCCGGTGGCCCGTGCGCAGCGCGTCAAGGCCATCGACGTGAACAACTGCACCAGCGGCGCCGGCACCAAGGCTTCGCCGTTCAGCTGCGCCGTGGTCGGTACCGACCCGGGCGAGCCGAACCATGCCGCCGCCAACAATGCCGGTCTGGTGATCGATTTCGGCGTGTCCGACGTCGAGCCGGCCATGTTCGCCGGCCCGCTGAACACCGAGAACGACACGCCCGCGCTGTCGCCGGACGAAGTGGCGCGCATGCGCGTGCAGCCGGTCAACCAGCTCATGATGGGCCTGGCCGCCACCAACACGGTGCCGGACACGACCTTCTTCTCGCGCTCGACCTATGGTGCGATGCTGAACGGCCAGATCCAGACCTGGGACCAGGTCGATCCGTCGCTGTCCGGTGACGTCGTCGTGTGCCGCCGTGTAGAGGGCTCGGGCACCCAGACCGCGTATAACTGGTTCTTCGGGAACTTCCCCTGCGCGTTCAATGAAGGCGGCTCCTACGAGCCCGCGCGCATGACCGACAGCTTCGGCTGGAAGACCGAAGGCTCGGGCACCGCTGCCGATCCTTACATCATCGATCCGTCGGCCGGTTTCACCGTGATCGAGAACTCGTCGTCGGGTAATGTCCGCTCGTGCATGCAGGCCGCCAACAACGGTACCGATTACACCTTCACCTCGTGGGATCCGGAAGAAGAGAAGACCAACACCTTCAAGGTGCCGTTCTCGAACGTCGGCCCGATGAAGGCGATCGCCACGCTGTCGCTGGATTCCTACACCAGCACCAATGGCTGGAGCTTCCGCAACCTGGATGGCGTCGGCACCTACAACGCCGCCACCCAGACGCCGTCGGCCAACGCCACCGGCATCTTCCCGTCGAAGGACAACCTGATCAAGGGCCGCTACGACTTCGTGGTCGAACTGTCGATCCAGGACCGTTCGGTGCCGGTCACCAACGAACAGGGCGACACCGTGCCGGCCATCGCCGGCGTGCAGAAGGCCTTTGCCGACGAAATCGTCAAGCGCGCCGGTTCGCCGCGCTTCACCGGCAACTTCGAGAACACCGGTGTCCAGGTCAGCACGCCGAACGCGTTCGCCTCGCTGCCGCAGTTCTACGCCGGCCTGACCGATGCCAACGGCAGCGAAGTCGATGGCAACGGCGTGCGTTACGCGGACCGCTTCGTGTCGCGCTTCACCCGCAACGCGAATACCTGCAGCCCGCTGCGCTTCCGCGGCAACTGAGCCTCACCCGTCCGCGTGGCAGCTGCCGCGCGGACACCCGTTGCACTGCGGCCCGCCCCTGGCGGGCCGTTCCATTGATCGGCCCAGGGGGCCACGTCCTTTCCGGCATTCATGCACATCGCTGCCATCCAACGCCTCTCACTGCTGTTCGCACTCATTCTCTGTTCCGGCGCCGCAGCCGCGCAGGCGCCCGGTGCCGCGGCCGAAGCACCACGTACGCAGCGCACGGCGGAGACCGCGCGTTTCGACATTCTCGAATTCGAGATCGACGGCAATACGGTGCTTCCGGCCGAAGCGATCGAGCGCGCGGTCTATCCCTTCCTCGGCGAGAGGCGCACCGCCGACGACGTGAACGCTGCCGTCGCTGCGCTGGAGAAGGCCTACCAGGACGCCGGTTATCTGACCGTCGCCGTCGGCATACCCGAGCAGGCCATCACCACCGGCGTGGTGAAGCTGGAGGTCACCGAGGGCCGCGTCGAGCGCCTGCGCGTGACTGGCGCCGAATACACGCTGCCCAGCCGCGTCAAGGACGCCGCGCCTTCGCTGGCCGAGGGCGAGGTGCCGCATTTCCCGGAAGTGCAGGCCGACCTCGGCCGCCTCGGGCGCAATCCGGACCTGACGGTGACGCCGCTGCTGCAGCCCGGTCGTGTGCCCGGTTCGGTCGCGGTCGAACTGCGGCTGAAGGACGACAATCCCTTCCACGGCTCGGTGGAACTGAACAACAAGCGCAGCGCCGACACCGATGCCGGACGCATCGAGGCGTCGATGCGCTACGACAATCTTTGGCAGCGTCGCCACTCGATAGGCGTGACCTACTTCGTGTCGCCGCGTGACCGCGAGCAGGTCGAGGTGTGGGGCCTGAATTACTCGGCGCCGCTGGGCGAAGGCATCATCGCCGCCTACTACGCGAAGTCGAACAGCAATATCCCGACCCAGTTCGACACCACCTCGCTCGGCACCGGCGACACCGCCGGCTTCCGCTACGTGCGGCCGCTGCCTGACCGGGGCCTGGGCTTCATCCACTCGATCAGCGTCGGCGCCGACTACAAGGACAACGACCAGGACACGCTGGGCATCGCCGGCACCGCCTTTTCGCTGAGCCAGCCGGTGCGCTACTGGGTGCTGTCCGGTCAGTACGGCATTACGCTGCCCTTCGAATCGGGCGCGCGGCTGCGCCTGGGCGCTACGCTCAACGTCGGCGCCAACGCGATGAACGAACGCATCATCGACTGCAACGGCGTGCTGGCCGAGCAGTTCGAGTGCCGCCGCTTCGGCGCGCGGCCATCCTTCTTCGTGTCGCGCTTCGAGATCGAGGGCGCCATGCCCTTCGCCGACGGCTGGGTGGCCAGCGGACGCGTCGACATCCAGCGCAGCAGTGACCCGCTGATCAACAGCGAACAGTTCTCGGCCGGCGGCTTCGACTCGGTGCGCGGCTATCTCGAATCGGAGCGCCTCGGCGACGAGGGCGAGCGCGTGCGACTGGAAGTCTCGACGCCGACGCGCCTGTTCTTCGACGACGCTTTCGGCCTGTCCGCACTGCTGTTCTACGACTGGGCCGGCCTGCGCACGCGCGAGGCCTTCATCGGCCAGAACGCGCGCGCCGCGCTCGAAAGCTCCGGTCTGGGCCTGCGTGCGAATGCACCCGGCGGCTGGAAGCTGCACGCCGACTGGGCCTACGCGCTGCGCGACGGCGCCGTTGGCCGCACCCGCGAGGGCGACCAGCGTCTGCTGATGAAGCTCGCGTACGAGTTCTGACGCGGCTGCGTCTGCCCATCCGGTCACGGTGCGGTGAATGCCGTGCCGGCCGGGTCATCGTCGCGTCACGCGCGATGCCGACACTGAACACGACGGCCCCTCGTCAGCGGGCCACAGGAGCACGACATGAACCGCGATCGCTACCGTCTGGTATTCAATGAACTGAGCAACACCTGGGTGCCAGTGGCCGAAACCGTCAAGGCGCGCGGCAAGCGCGCACGCCGTGCGCTGAAGACGGGTGTGCTGGCGGCTGCAGTCGCCGCTGCGCTGAGCGGACCGGCGCAGGCCAACCGCAACCTGCCGGTGGCGCCGGTGGTCGGCTCGCCCGGTTCGGCGGTGGCGGTGCCCGGCTCGGCCAGCATCAATGTGTCGGACCGGCGCATGACCATCACCCAGCACAGCAGCAATCCGGTGCTGCTGAACTGGCAGAGTTTCGACATCGCGCGCGGCCACGCGGTGCATTTCGATCAGGCCAGCAGTTCGATGCGTGCGGTGAACGTCGTGCTGCCGGGCGGGCCGCGCAGCGAGATCAACGGCTCGTTGACCGCCACCGGTCAGGTGTTCATCTTCAATCAGGCCGGCATCCTGTTCGGCCCGAATGCCTTCGTCGACGTCGGCGGCTTGGTCGGTTCGTCGCTGAAGCTGAACGACGAACTGATGGAGCGCGCTCTCAATTCGCTCGGCTCCACGGCCGCCGCATTGGCGCCCTTCAGCGAGGGCGGCTACGCCGGCCGGGCGACCGGCGACATCACGGTGGCGCGCGGCGCCCGCCTGCTGGCGGCGAAGAACGGCCGCGTGCTGCTGGCGGCGCCGAACATCAATGTCGGCGCCGACGTCGATACCTCCATCGATTCGCCGCTGACGCCGGCCCAGCGCGCCGCGCTGCCCGACGCGCGCATCGAGGCGGAAGAGGGGCAGGTGGTGCTGGCGGCCGGCGAAAAGGTGTACATCGCCGATCCGCTGGACAGCCGCCTGCGCGGCTTCCTGGTCGAGGTCGACAACGGGGGCACGGTGACCACCGAGAAGGCGTCGGAACTGCTGTCCGACCGCGGCAACATCACGCTGGTCGGTCTCAACATCCGTCATGGCGGCGCGGCGCGCGCAACGACGTCGGTCACGCTGAACGGCACCGTCTTTCTGAAGGCGCGCGACTCGGTCGAAGGCCGTCTGGTCGACGCCATGTTCCCGGACGCGGCGGCGTTGCCCGAGGGCTCGCAGGTGCCTATCGGTCAGCGCACCGGCAGCATCGAACTGGCGGCCGGCGCGGTGATCGAGGTGACGCCGGACGAGGCGTCGCGCACCCAGACGGCGCGTGACGACGCGCTGTTCCGCCGCTCGGAAATCAATCTGTACGGCCACACCATCGTGCTGGCCGACGCCGGTGCCGACGGCGTCGGCGTGACGCTGCGTGCGCCGTCCGGTCTGCTGCGCATGACCGCCGAAGCCGATCCGCGCTCGGCTGCGCAGACGCTGCCGCAGCGCGACACAGGCTCGCGTATCTACATCGGCGCCGGCAGCGTGATCGACCTTGCCGGCCTGAACGCGGTGGCCGATGCCGACCGCGAAATCGTGCGCGTCGAACTGCGCGGTGACGAGGTGAAGGATTCGCCGTTGCTGCGCGACGCCGCCTATGGCCGCAAGCTGTTTGGCAAGGAAATCTGGGTCGATACGCGCAGTGGCACCCAGCTGTTCGACATCGGTGGCTACATCGGCGGCATCGAGCGTACGCTGGACGAGAAGATGACCAGCGGCGGCCAGTTCGTCGCCCATTCGCAGGGCGACGTGCTGACCCATTCCGGCAGCCACGTCGATCTTTCTGGCGGCACCGTGACCTACCGCGCCGGCGAGGTGAACTACACGCTGGTGCAGTCGGCCGACGGCCGCACGCAGGCGGTCGAGAAGGCTGTCGGCGACCGCGTCTATACCGGCACCGTGGACCGCACGCGCAGCGTGGCCGAGGTTGTCGAGGGCCGCGATGCCGGTGAAATGAAGGTGACCGCCTTCGGCATGGCACTGGATGGCGCTGTCAAGGCAGAGCGCACCGTGGGCATCACGCAGCGCGAACTGGGTACGCGCTGGCTGGGCCCGGGCAAGTCGGAAGTCACCGGCTCGCCGCAGGCCGGCCGCATCGATCTCGAACTGCGTCTGATCAATGGTGTGCAGGCACAGGACACGCGCTTCGTCACGTCCACCACCTCGCGCACGCTGAGCGCGGACGGCGCCCAGCCGGACGAATTGTGGGTGCGCAGCGACTGGTTTTCTGCCGGTGTCGGCAGTTTCGATCTGAGCGGCGCCGGCAGCGTCGTGCTGCCCGAGGATGTCAGCCTGACGCTGGGCCCGACCGCGCTGCGCGGCGCCGACGGCAAGTGGAGCGACGGCAGTCGCCTCGCGATCAGCGGCACCGACTTCACGATCAACGGCCGCATCAGTGCCGCTGGCGGCACCGTCAGCCTCGACACCGACGGCCTGGTCGACAGTGCCCCCCGCGTCGACCGCAACATCGTGGTCGGCAGCAAGGCGTCGATCTCCACCGCCGGCCAGTGGCAGCGCGATACGCGCAGCACCGCAGGCGGCTATGTCGCGAAGGACGGCGGCAGCGTCACGCTCGACGCCGATAACAATCTGGTGCTGAGCGCCGGAGCCGTGATCGACGCTTCGGCCGGCGCCTGGCAGACCGTGGCCGGCCGCACCTCGCTCGGCGATGCCGGCGCGGTCGCACTCGGTGCCGGCTTCGAGGTCGGCAGCGGCGACTTCGGCAGTGGCGCCACGGTCGGCAGCTACACCGGCAACCTGCAACTCGATGGCCGCGTCAGTGCCTACGCTGCCAGCCTGCAGGGGCGCAGCGGCGACGGCGGCACGCTTTCGCTGCGCAGCGCTGCGGTGGCCATCGACGGCGGAAACACCCGGCTCGAAGGCGACACGCTCTACCTGTCACCGACGCTGTTCTCCGCCTACGGCTTCGGCGACATCACGATTGCCGGCGGCAATCTGGTCGAACTCGGCCGTGACGGCGCGTCGCTCAGTCTGAGGCCGCAACTCGTCACCCGTGCGATCGACGGCATCGGCAGCGCATCACAGGCCTCGCTCGACGGGCTCGGCACGCTGGCCGTCGCGCCGCGCGCCTTCCGCGACGAGGGCATGCGGCTGGCGTTCGAGTCGGCGTCGGATCTGCAGGGCACGGTGCGCGTGCACGAAGGCACGCAGATCGCTGTCGACGCCGGCGGCGAGATCGAACTGAGCGCCAACCGCAGCCTCGAAGTCGCCGGCCAGCTCAGGGCGCCGGGCGGCCGCATCGCGCTGCGCATGGCCGAGCCGCAGCAGGACGACATCTATTACGGCGCCTCCATCTTCGTCGCGCCGAGCGCGAAGCTGGACGTCAGCGGCACCTTCGTCGCCACGCCGAACATCCCCTACGTCGACGGCACCTTGTACGGCGGTGGCACGCTGGACATCGCGGCGCGGCGCGGCTATCTGGTGATCCAGGACGGCGCGGAACTGCGTGCCGACGGCAGCAGCGCCGTGCTGACCCAGCGTATCGGTTCGCTGGGCGCGCTGACGCCGACCCGCATCGATGCGTCCGGCGGCCTGATCGCGCTCAATGCGCGCGAGGGCCTCTACGCCGATCCGTTGCTGTCGGCGAAGGCCGGCGGCGAGAATGCCTACGGCGGTGCGCTGTCGGTGACGCTGGACCAGGGCAGCAACAACTGGGGCGATCTGCTGTCGCTGCCGCAGGCGCTGACCGGACCGCGCTCGCTGGACATCGTGCAGTCGGGCAACAGCGGCTCGGCCGCCTTCTTACCCGGTGCGGCACCCAGCCCGGCGACCTACGCCGGGCGCGGCGTGTTCGCGCTCGACGCACTGGACGGCAGCGGCATCGCCGACCTGACGCTGGCGGTGCGTGGCAATGGCGGCAACGCCGGCACGCTGCGCTTCGGCGAGGACGTGACGCAGGCCGTGTCCAGTCGCATGGTGCTCGACGCCGCCAACATCGCCGGCGCCAACGGTGCCGACGTCAGGCTGTCGGCCGCGGTGCTCGACTGGACCAATGTCGGCCGCGTGCAGCAGAACCACACCCGGCCGACCGCGGTCGAGGCCGGTGACGGCACGCTCACGCTGTCGGCCGATCTGATCAACGTGGCCGGTAATCTGGCGGCCAGCCGCTTTTCGCAGGTGACGCTGGCGGCACAGGGCGACCTGCGCGCCAGCGCTTCGCCGGCCTATCTGAGCGACGGTGCGCGCCTCGTCACCAGCGGCGACCTCACGCTGCGTGCGGCACAGGTCTACCCGACCTCGGCGTCGAACTACGCCTTCGAAATCCACAACAACGCGAGCGGCACGCTGCGCGTCGAATCGTCCGGCCGCGCGGCCGGGCCGGTGTATTCGGCGCTCGGCTCGCTGACGCTGGCAGCGCCGCACATCGTGCAGGACGGCCGCCTGGTCGCGCCCTTCGGCAACCTGTCGCTGCTGTCGCAGACCATCACGACGACCGACGCCGGCAGCACGCGCACGGCAACCGCCGGTGGCAGCGTCGAACTGGCCGCCGGCAGCGTCACCTCGGTGTCGGCCGACGGCCTGCTGCTGCCCTTCGGGCAGACCGCGCTGAGTGGTCGAGACTGGCTCTATCTGGTCGGCACAGACGGACGCATCGAACTCGACGGCACGCCGCAGAAGAGCATCACGCTGAACGCCGACAACATCGTGCTGAAGGACGCGGCCGACGGCGAAGCCAAGGCGCGGGTCGATCTGTCCGGCGGCGGCGATCTGCAGGCCTGGGAATGGATCGCCGGCAGCGGCGGTTCGAAGGACATCCTGGCCGGCGCGAAGCACGCCTACGCCATCGTGCCGTCCATCGGCAGCGGCTATGCGCCGTACGACCTGTCCGCCTGGTCGGAGGAAGCCAACGGTCTGCAGATCGGCGACGCGGTGCAGATCCTCGCCTCGGCCAACGGTCTGCCTGCCGGCACTTACACATTGTTGCCGGCCCGCTATGCGCTGCTGCCCGGCGCCTACCTGATCACGCTGAAGCCGGGCGATCAGGCGCTCGCCGCCGGCCAGTCGGTGCTGCGTCCCGATGGTACGGCCCAGGTAAGCGTGCGCACTGCGCAGGCGATGAGCGGTTCGAGCACGGCCAGCGGCAAGGCCTTCACCGCCGAACTGCTGAGCGGCGAACAGGTGCGCACGCGCGCCGAATACCTGATATCGAAGACCGGCGACGTGTTCGACGCCGGCCGCAGCACGGCCGACGCCGGCCGCCTGTCGCTGCAGGTCGGGCGTTCGCTGGCGCTCGACGGCGTGCTCGACACGACACGCGCGACCGGTGCGCGCGGTGCCCAGGTCGACATCACGGCTCAGGCGCTGGCCCTGCTCGGCGAAGGCGCCAGCGCACGCGACGGCGAGGTCGGCGTATCGGTCGCGCAGCTCAATGCGCTCAATGCGGAAAGCATCGTGCTCGGCGGTACGCGCAGCGGCAGCGACGAGGACAGCGGCGATAAGCTGGTCGATGTGCGCGAGTTCGACGCGGCCGGGCAGTTGATACGCGGCGCGTCCACGGTGCGCGTCGATAACGCGGCCGGTCCGGTGCTCACCGCGCCCGATCTGGTACTGGTGGCGCGCGACGCGGTGGTGCTGGAGGCGGGCAGCCAGGTGTCGGCCAGCGGCGCGATCGGCGGGACGGATGCGCAGGCGTTGCGCATCGCCGGCAGCGGCGCCGACGCCGACGGTGCGGCGCTGCGCGTCAGTGCGGCCGACAGCGCGCTGATCGCCCGCGACGCGCCGACCCGCGCACGCGGCGAACTGGTGCTGGGGGACGGTGCGCGGATCGAAGGCCGCGGCGTGGTGCTCGACAGCACGCGCGACACACGCAACCTGGGCGCCGTTATCGCACTGCCGACCGAAGGCGGGGCGCTGGCGCTGACCGCCTCGACCATCAGCATCGGCGAGGTCGGCGCCGACGCGCCGGGCCTGCGTTTCGACAATGCGCAGCTGGCCGCGCTGGGCGATCCGTCGCGACTGACCCTGCGTGCCTACGGCAGCCTGAACATGTATGGCGACGTGACGGTGGGCAGCGATTCGCTGGATCTGTTGCGCATCGACGCCGCCGGCATCGTCGGTCACGACAACGCCACGCTCACTCAGCACATCGTGGCGCGCGAGGTGCAGCTGACGAATTCGTCGTCTTCACCGGCCGCACTGCCGGCGACCGCTGGCAGCGGCACGCTGGCGGTGAATGCGCAGACTATCGTGCTCGGTGCGACGCCGGACGCGACCATCGATGCGCGCGGCTTCTCGGTGCAGGGCTTCGACGCGGTGACGCTGAACGCAAAGAAGGGTGTGCGCCTGTCCGGCGCCGGCAATCATCACTTCGCCGCCGACACGCTCACCATCACCACGCCGCAGGTGTCGGCCGACACCGGCGCCAGCACGCGCATCGGCAGCGACGGCGCAGTGGTCATCCAAGGCGGCGGCACGGCATCGACGGTGCAGGCGGACGTTGGCGCTTCGCTCGCCGTCGATGCGCAGCGCATCGACGTGGCGTCGCGCATCGTGCTGCCCTCGGGTCGCATCAGCCTGAACGCGGACGGCGACATCCGGCTGGCCAGCGGCGGCACGCTCGACGTCGCCGGCACGGCCAAGGACTATCTGGGCAAGACGGTCACGACACCGGGCGGCGACGTGGCGATCGTGTCGCGCACAGGCAACATCGCGCTGAGCAGCGGGGCGCGCGTAGATGTGTCGGCGGCGGGCAGCGGCAGCGCGGGATCGGTCTCGCTGTCCGCGCCAGAAGGCGACATCGAGGTCGCGGCCGGCGTGCTGCGTGCGCAGTCCGCAGGCGGCGCCTCCGGTGGTGAGTTCTCAATAGACACTCGTTCGGCAGCAAGCCTGGACGGCATCGCTGCGCTGACCGGCGACTTCACGCGCAGCTGGCAGGCGCGTGTGCGCGAAGGCGACACCCGCCTCGATGCCAACGTGAAGGCGCAGACCATCGCCATCTCGGCCGACGCCGGCTCGCTCGCCATCGGCGGCACGCTGGACGCTTCGGGCGCCGCGCGCGGTGGCCGCATCGAACTGAGCGCACAGCGCGCGCTCGACCACGTCGATGGCATGACGACCGGCGCGGGCGATCTGGTGCTCGAAACCGGCGCGAAGCTGGACGCACGCGCCACCGAATACGTGGCCGAAGCGGTCGGCACGCGTGGCGAGGGCGGCACCGTGGTCCTCGAAGCCAGTCCGCGTGCCGCCGGTGGCGAAAGCGGCCCGGCACAGGGCGGCCGGCTGCGCATCGTCGATGGCGCGCAGATCGACGTGGGTACGACGTCCAAGGTGGTGGGCGGCGTCGAACAGGCCAGCGCCGCGCGCGAAGGTCAGGTATGGCTGCGCGCCGAGCGCACCGGCAACACTGCGGTCGCCATCGACGGCAACCTGCCGGCGGCGATCGACGGCGCGCGTCATGTGTTCGTCGAGGGCACGCGCGTCTATGGCGGCAGCACGCTGAACATGGCGGCGGCGCATGCCGACGCCACGGCGATGACGACGGCGGGTGCCGTCGCGGCCACCCGCGCGGCACTCGGCCTGCCGACGACCGACGTGGCTGGCGATACGCGCTATCACGTGCGGCCGCACATCGAGTTCCGCGGCGAAGGCGACTTCAGCATCGCGGCGACCGATCTGGCGAACTTCACCTACTCGGGTGGTACCGAGGCGGCGTCGCTGACCGTGCGTGCGGCCGGCGACCTGAACGTCAATGGCACGCTGAGCGACGGCTTCGGCCGGCTCAATGCCAGCAGCCAGACCATCGTGCTCGGCGCGCTCGCCGATTCGGGTCTGACGCAGAGCCGTTTCGCGCTCGGCACGCGCGACACCGCGTGGTCGATCCGGCTGGCGTCCGGCGCGGATCTGTCGGCGTCGAATGCGCTGTCGCTGCAGACGCTGGGTGCGCTGAACGCCGCCGACAGTGGTGACCTGACGCTGGCCGCCAACACACAGGTGCGCACCGGCGCCGGCGACATCGAAGTCGCTGCCGGCCGTGACCTCGTGCTGGGCAATCGCGCGGCGATCTATACCGCCGGATACCAGGTGGCGCGGGGCGCCCAGTTCGGCACACAGACCCTGCTCAACCTGAATGGCTCCGGCAACCGCCAGGCCGAATACGCCACCGAGGGTGGCGACGTGGCGGTGCGCGCACAGCGCACGATTTCCGCGACCGAAGCGAGCGGCATCGTCGGCGACTGGCTGCTGCGCCAGGGCGCGCTCGACGCCAATGGCACCTTCCTGTCCGGCAGCAACCAGCGCAATACCACCTGGTATGCGCGCATCGACCAGTTCAGCCAGGGCGTGGCCACCTTCGGCGGCGGCGACATCCGTGTCAGCGCTGGCGAGGACATCCGCAATCTGGGTGTCTACACCGTATCGAACGGCCGCCTGTCGGGGGCGGCGGGCAGCGCGCCCGATGCCGCAAACCTGACCGTGCTGGCCGGCGGCGACGTCGCCATCCGTGCCGGTGGCGACATATCGAGCGCCGTCATGATGGTGGATCGCGGCGTGCTGAGCGCGCAGGCCGGCGGTGCCTTCGACAGCGCGCGCGGCAATGGCGCCGGTTCGGTGCTGCTGCTCGGCGAGGGCTCGGCGAAGCTCGCTGCGGCGGGTGCCATCGACCTGGAAACCATCGCGTCGTCGACCGCGGTGCGGCAGGCGAGCAATACAACGACGTCGAACCGGTCGAGCTACTTCTTCCGCTACGGCGCCGACAGCCGCGTCGATCTGCTGAGCTTCGGCGGTGCGGTCGAGCTGGCGAACAATCCGCTGCCCTGGGGCACGCTGGCATTGTGGGAGGGCAATGCGCCGCTGCTGCCGAGTTCGCTCAACGCGGTGGCGATGGGCGGTGACCTGACGCTGGGCAACGGCATGGTGCTGCTGCCGGCGGTCTATAACGACCTGCTGCTGGCCGCCTCCGGCAACCTGAAGCTCAACACTGCCGACGGCGGCGTGTCGTCGATCAAGATCGCCGACAGCGATCCGTCGCGCGTGCCATCGCTGCTGCGGCCGGCGGCCAATGCGAACAATGTCTTCTGGGTAGAGCTGGCCAATCCGAACGTGGTGTCCGGCCTGCGTGCGCACGACGCCAACCTGAACGCCAACCGCGTGGTCGAGACGGTACGGCTGGTGGTGGAGGCCGGCGACATCCGTGTGCCGGCGGTCAGCGCCAACCTGCCGCTGGTGATCAATTCGCCGCAGCCGGTGCAGGTGGAGGCCGGTGGCGACATCGAGAACCTGACGCTGCGTTCGCAGCATTTCAGCGACCGCGACGTGACGCGCGTGCGCGCCGGTGGCGACATCACCTTCACTGCCGTGACCGATTCGGCCGGCACGCCGGCCGGCAACGTGGCCGAGGGCATACAGACCGGCGGGCGTGGCAAGCTCGAAGTGATGGCCGGCGGCAGCATAGACCTCGCCAACTCGTTCGGCATCGTCACTCGCGGCAACTACGACAACCCGTGGCTGGACGAAGTCGGCGCCTCCATCCTGGTGCAGGCCGGCAGCGCCCGCTTCGACGGCGCCGCGCTGCTCGCTGCGCTGCGCGGGTCTACCGACCCGTTCGACGCCATCATGCTGTCGCTGTCCGGTGCGTCGTCGATCGACACCCTGCTGGCGGGCCCGGCCGGCAGCACCTTCGGCCGCATCCGCAGCGAAGGGCGCGCATTGCTGGCGACGCGCATGCAGGAACTGGATGCCGCCATCGTGCAGCACATGCGCGCCGGGGGCGCCGATCCGCAGACCAGCGACGCCCAGCTGATCGCCGCTTTCGCGGCGCAGCCGGCGGCCGAGCGCCAGCGCTTCTTCGAAGCGCAGCAGCCCCTGCTGTCGGCATTGCTCAATGCCGGGCTGAATTACGCAGGCAAGCTGGGCGACGCGCTCGGTGCCGGCAAGGACGGCTATGCGCCGGGCGTGGCACTGATCGAGGCGGCTTTCCCGCAGGCGAACGAGGCGGGCAACATCAACCTCTTCTTCAGCCAGGTGAAGTCGGAACAGGGCGGTGCAGTCAATCTGTACGCGCCGGGCGGCAGCATCAATGTCGGTGTGGCCGGCGCCGGCGCCAGTTCGGCCAGCGCGTCGCGTCAGGGCGTGTTCGCCATCGGCGAGGGCGAAATCAACGCGGTCGCCGGCAGCGACTTCCAGCTCGGTCCGTCGCGCGTATTCACGCTCGGCGGCGGCGACATCCAGATCTGGTCGAGCTTCGGCGACATCGACGCCGGTCGTGGTTCGCGCACCGCATCGGCGACGCCGCCGCCGCAGGTGCGCATCCGCGGCGATCTGGTGGTGCTGGACATCAGCGATTCGGTGTCCGGCTCCGGCATCGGCACGCTGAAGAAGTCGCCCGAGGTGCGTGACGCCGACATCCGGCTGTTCGCGCCGTCGGGTGCTGTGATCGCGCTGGACGCGGCGATCCGCTCGTCCGGCAATATCACCATCGGCGCCGACCGCGTGCTCGGCGATTCGATACGCGCCGGCGGCTCGATCAGCGGTTCGGCCACCGTGGTGGCCGCCGCGCCAGCCGCACCGCCGGCCGCGCCGCCGCCGTCGGAAGCGAACAAGGCCGCCGACCAGGGGCAGGGCGCTGCGGCGTCCGGTCAGAAGGAGGAGCGTGACCGCAGCTCCATCCTGACGGTCGAACTGGTCGGTCTGGGCGAGGAGAGCACGGCCGCCGGCTGCAGGGAAGATGACGAGGAGTGCGGCAAGTCGCTGTGAGTGCGGCGGCGAGGTGACGCGCCTTACTGCGGCGCCGCCTCGCGCAGCCGCCCCAGCGGCGCCAGGTCGTAGCCGCCCAGTCGCGCCGCGAGGTCGCGGCTGTCGTCGCTGGCCAGTTCGGCCAGCAACTGTTGCAGCAGGGCGCGGAAGTAGAGGGTGCGCCGCATCACGAGGTCGAGCGCTTCGCTGCCCAGCGGCAGGAAGTGCAGGTTGAATTCGCCGGCCGCGGCGCGGGTGCCCGGCGCGCAGTCGCCAGCGCCGCTGGCGACCATGAAGGCGGCTTCGCGTTCGGTGCGGCGACCTGTATCGCCTCCGGCGCGGTGATGCCGGCGGCGGCGCAGGCTTGGGCGAAGAAATGCTGCGAGCCGGCGCCTTCGCCGCGGTGAATGAGCCGCGGGCGGCGCTCGAACAGTTCGCGCAGGCCGCCGACGGCGGGCAGCGTGCGCGACAGCATGACGCCCTGTTCGCGCAGCGCCAGCTGCAGCAGCGCGTGCCGGCGCGTCGCGTGGTGCGCCTCGCCCCAGTGGATGGGGCAGGCATTGGCGCGCCGCTGGGCCAGCAGCGCCTGGCCTTTGCGCGTGCCGCATGGGCTGTAGGCGATCAGCGTGCCGTCGTCGGCGCGCTGCGCCAGCCGCGCGATGCTGTGCGCCAGCCAGGGGTCGTCGCTGCCGGCGATCAGCGGGCGGTCAGCCAGCACGCCGCCGTGCGTCGATTCGAGCAGCCAGTCGTCGAGCAGCTTGCGCGGGAACAGCCATTTGCCGGTCACCTTGGTGGCCGGAATGCCGCTGTCCTGGATCATCGCGTACAGCGTCTTCTCGTTCAGGTGCAGGTAGGCAGCCGCTTCGCGCGCCGTCAGGTAGGGCGAGGGTGTCGTGTCGTCGCCGTCGGCGCTCACGTTCAGATCAGGCCTTCGAACGGGATCACGCCCACCGGGTCGCCGACCGCGACATTGCCGACGTGGTCGTCGAGCACGATGATGCAGTTGGCGTCGCACATCGAGCGCAGGATGCCCGAACCCTGGGCGCCGGTGACCGTGGCGTGCCAGCGGCCGTCGCGCAGTTCGAGGATGCCGCGCTGGTACTCGGTGCGGCCCGGCTGCTTCTTCATCGCGCTGCCGCTGATCGCGTCGAAGCGGATCGGCGCCGGCACCGGCGACGCACCCATCAGCGTCAGCAGCGCCTCGCGTGCGAAGAAGTAGAAGGTGATCATCGTCGCGACCGGATTGCCCGGCAGGCCGAACAGCAAGGTGTCGCGCCCACCCTTGGTGAGCCGGCCGAAGGCCATCGGCCGGCCTGGCTTCATCGCGATCTTCCAGAAGGTGACTTCGCCCAGACTGGCGAGGATTTCGCGAACGAAATCCGCCTCGCCCACCGATACGCCGCCGCTGGTGATGATGGCGTCCACCTCGCCGACCGCCGATTCGAGCGCGGCCGACAGCGCCTCGCGCGTGTCGCGCGCGACGCCGAGATCGACCACTTCGCAGCCGAGACGGGTGAGCATGGCGGTCAGCGTGTAGCGGTTGCTGTCGTAGATGCCGCCTTCGCGCGGCGCCTCGCCGATGGACATGACCTCGTCGCCGGTCGACAGCACGCCGACGCGCACGCGGCGCACCACCGTCAGTTCCGGCACGCCGAGCGAGGCGGCGAGACCGATGTCGGACGGACGCAGCAGCCGGCCGGCGCGCAGCGCGGCTTCTCCTGCCTTCAGGTCTTCGCCGGCGCGGCGACGGTTCTGACCGGCCTTCTGGCCGGGCGGGATGGTGACCGCGTCGCCATCCACCTTCGCGGTTTCCTGGATCGCCACCGTATCGGCGCCACGCGGCATGACGGCACCGGTCATGATGCGCACCGCCTGTCCCGGCCCGACCTCGCCGTCCCAGGCGTGGCCGGCGTAGGCGGTGCCGACCACGGTCAGCCGTGTTGCGGCATCGGCCGACAGGTCGGCGTGACGCAGCGCGTAGCCGTCCATCGCCGAATTGTCGTGCGGCGGTACGCTGACCGGAGAGATGACGTCGACGGCGAGCACGCGGCCGAGCGCGTCGCGCACCGGCACGCGCTGGGTGCCGGCGACCTGTGCGCAGGCGGCGAGGATGTGGGCGCGGGCGTCCGCGACCGGAGTGAAGCGATCGGTCATGAGGCGTCGGGCCGCGCGGCGAGCGTGGCCAGTTCGTTGAGCGTGTTGATGTTGGCGAAGGCGTCGGCGTCGTCGTCGAAGGGCACCTCGACCACCTTGAGCGCCGAGTACCAGAGGTCGACCTTGCGACCGCCGCTTTCGAGGAATTGTGTCAGGCCGGGCAGCACGTGCGCGCGCACCAGGCTGAAAACCGGGTGCGGCTGGTCGCCGGTGATGGCCACCGCGAGGTCGGCGCCGTCGCGCTCCAGTGCAGCGCGCAGTCGCGTCACCAGGTCGAGTGGCAGGAAGGGCGAGTCGCAGGGGCTGGTGACCAGCAGCGGCGTCGTGCAGGCGCTCAGGCCCGCGTGCAGCCCGGCCAGCGGACCGGCGAAGCCGCCGATCGCGTCCGCCACGACCGGGTGACCGAAGGCGGCGTAGCGCTCGATGTTCTGGTTGGCGTTGATGATGAGTGCATCGACCTGCGGCGCCAGACGGCGGATCACGTGCGCCACCATGGGCTCGTCGCGGAAGGCCTGCAGGCCCTTGTCCACGCCACCCATGCGGCGGCCGAGGCCGCCGGCCAGTACCAGTCCGGTGATCGCCTCACTCATGCACCTTCTCCATCGCGCACGAAGCGCTGCATGCCGGTCAGCAGCAGGTAGTGCTTGCCCTGCGAGCGACCGATCATCGTAATGCCCACCTGTTGCGCGATGTCGTAACCCATCTGCGTGAGCCCCGAGCGCGACACCAGGAAGGGAATGCCCATCTGCGCCGCCTTGATCACCATTTCCGAGGTGAGCCGACCGGTGGTGTAGAAAATCTTGTCGCCGCCTTCGACGCCATCCAGCCACATGTGGCCGGCGATGGCGTCCACCGCGTTGTGGCGGCCGACGTCCTCGACGAAGTACAGCAACTCGTCGCCGCGGAACAGCGCGCAGCCGTGCACGGCACCCGCCTGCTTGTAGATGGTTTCGTGTTTGCGCACCACGTCGAGCATCGCGTACAGCGTCGTTTCGGTCAGGCGCGCGTCTTCAGGCAGGCGGATGCGTTCGATGTCGTCCATCAGGTCGCCGAACACCGTGCCCTGGCCGCAGCCGGTGGTGACGGTCTTGGTCGCCATGCGCGCGTCGAGGTCGGCCACGCCGGCGCGGGTGGTGACGGCGGCGGCGTTCACGTCCCAGTCCACCTGCACCGACAAGATGTCGTCGATGGCCGGCAGCAGACGCTGGTTGCGCAGATAGCCGATCACCAGCGCTTCCGGCGCGCCGCCCAGCGTCATCAGCGTCACCAGTTCGCGCTTGTCGAGATAGACGGTCAGCGGGTGCTCGCCGGCAATCGCGGTCGGCACCGTTTCGCCGCGTTCGTTGAGGGCGGGAATCTCTATCGTGGCGGGTCGAGCGGCGTCGGTCAGTTCGGGTCTGTGCACACTATCCACCGATGTAGGACATCTCGATTTTTCTTGCCGCGGCCGTCTCCGCGGTGCGGATTTCGGAGTAACGGTCGCCGCGCTGCTGCCAGATGGCGCCGATGGCCGACAGCATTTCTTCGTCGCTGCGGCCTTCGCGCAGCAGCGCACGCAGGTCGTGCCCTTCGGTCGCGAAAAGACAGGTGAATATCTTGCCCTCGGTCGACAGCCGGGCGCGCGTACAGGACGAGCAGAAGGCCTGGGTCACCGACGAGATGACGCCCACTTCGCCACTGCCGTCGGTGTAGCGCCAGCGCTGCGCGACTTCGCCCGGGTAGTTCGGGTCCACCGGCGCCAGCGGCATTTCGGCATGGATGCGTGCGATGACATCGGCGCTGGGCAGCACTTCGTCCATCTTCCAGCCGTTGCTCGAGCCCACGTCCATGAACTCGATGAAGCGCACGATGTGGCCGCTGCCCTTGAAGTGGCGCGCCATCGGCACGATGGCGTGGTCATTGGTGCCGCGCTTGACCACCATGTTCACCTTGACCGGCGCCAGCCCGACGGCATGCGCGGCGTCTATGCCGTCGAGCACGCGCGCGACCGGGAAGTCGACGTCGTTCATCAGGCGGAAGGTGGCGTCGTCGATCGCGTCCAGGCTGACCGTGACGCGGCTGAGACCGGCGTCGCGCAGCGCGCGCGCCTTCTGTTTCAGCAGCGCGCCATTGGTGGTCAAGGTCAGTTCGACCGGCAGCTTCGCCAGCCGCTCGATCAGCTTTTCGACGTCCTTGCGCAGCAGCGGCTCGCCGCCGGTGATGCGCAACTTGTTGACGCCGTGCGCGACAAACAGCCGTGCGATGCGCTCGATCTCCTCGAAACTCAGCAGCTCGCTGCGCGCCAGATAGGGGTAGTCCTTGTCGAACACCTCCTTCGGCATGCAGTAGACGCAGCGGAAGTTGCAACGGTCGGTGACCGAAATGCGCAGGTCGCGCACCGCGCGGCCACGCGTGTCGAGCAGCGTGCCGGTGGCCGGGATCGGCGTCTCCGGCACTCGTGCGGTCGTGCGTCCGGCGGTGCGGATGTCCAGCAGATGTATGATCTTTTCGCTCATGGGCGGTGCGGCGTGAGCCGTTTCGGTGCTCCGGCTCCGTTGGACAGAAAGGCAGAGGAAGATTTCGTGGAAACCAGCCCCGTCACCCTCAGGTTGGCCGTGATTATGGAGCGCAGGGTACTGCACAACAAGTGGACAGACCATGCCTGGGAGGCGCGCGCGCTTTTGCCCGAAGGGCCGGAAAGCCCTGATGCGCCAAGGGTTTTTGCGCAGTCCGCCGAGTCGACGCAGTGGCTGTTCCCGCCGCTCGACCTGACGCTCTACACCGACGAGGCCGACAACTACCTGCTCAACGTGACCGCCGCCGAGCCGCGCATCTTCGTCATGTGGCGATCGGACGACGAGGCCGATCCGCCGGTGCGACCGATGCAGATCAGTGCCAGCTACGGCGAGGCGGCGCGCTGGATGGATTCGGGCGAGAAGGTCGATGGTCTGCCCATGCCGGCCGACATGCGCGACTGGGTCGAGGATTTCGCGCGCCGCTTCCAGAAACCGCCGGAGCCGCGCAAGCCGAAGCGCTTCGCGAAGACAGGCGACGGCAATACGCATTACGGTGGCGTGCGCGGAGGTGGCCATGAGCGATGATCCGGTCAAGGGCTTCCTCGGCCGCTGGTCGCGGCTGAAGCGCGAGGCGGCGGCAGCCGAGCCGGCGCCGCCTGCCGAGGTGCCGGCCACCGTCGAGCTGCCCGACGATGCGGGCGCCGCGCACGTGCCGCCGACGGATGTCGAGGCTGCGGAACCGCCTCCGCTCGAATCGCTGGGTTTCGATTCCGACTACCGCGCCTTCCTCAGCCAGAAGGTGGACGAGGGCCTGAAGCGTGCGGCGCTGAAGAAGCTCTTCCACACGCCGCACTTCAACACGATGGACGGGCTGGACGTCTACATCGAGGACTTCAACCTGTACGAGCCGCTGCCGGCGTCCATGGTGTCGCAGCTCGCGCACGCGAAGGAAACGCTGAACCCGACGCTACCCGACAACTGGCTCACTTCGGTGCCGGACGAGGCGCCGCCCGCCCTGCCGGAGACGACCGAGGCCGCCGCGGAAGAGGCGGTAGCGCCTGCGCTGGACAGTCCGGCGGACGAAGACGAGGGTGTCGCGACGGAGCCGGACGGGATCGAGCGCTTGCCGAGCGAGTTGCCCCTGCCGTCTGACAACGTAGAAAGTAATTCCAGGTCGGAATAGTCCGTTCTGTTCTCGGGTGATCTGGCACGAAGGCTGCAGAAGCCGTGCTGGAGGAGCCTGACTACATGAACAACGCCCACAAGGCGATCCAGCTGTGCAGCTGCAATGGCACGGTTGAGATCGACATCAGAAGACTGGGTGACGCGCTGGCGCTGGACGCTGCCGACCTGCCAGTCCTTGAGCCCGCCCGACAGCTGTGCGGTCGCGATGCGGCCGCATTTGTCGCCGCACTGGGCAGCGCGACCGACGCTGTCGTCGGCTGCACCCAGGAAGCCGCGCTGCTGCGCGAGGTGGCCGCTGACGCTGCCGCGACGAGCGCGCTCACCTTCATCAACCTGCGCGACATCGGCGGCCGCAGCCCGCGCGGCGGCGACAGCACGCCGGCGCTCGCAGCCCAGCTGGCGATGGCCCGCCTGGCCGAACCGGCGCCGGTGCCGGCCGTCAGCTACGCGTCGTCCGGTCAGCTGCTCATCATTGGCCCGGCCGGCGCAGCGCTCGGCTGGGCGCAGGAAGCACAGCGGCAGTACGGCGACCGCCTTGCGCTCAGCGTACTGATCACCGGCCACGACGGCAGCGAACTGCCGGTGCGCCGCGACTGGCCGGTCATGACCGGCCGCGACGTGAAGGTGAGCGGCTGGCTAGGCGCCTTCGACGTGAGCTGGGCACGCGCCAACGCGATCGACCTCGACGCCTGCGTGCGCTGCAATGCCTGTATCGACGCCTGTCCGGAGGGCGCCATCGGTTACGACTATCAGGTCGATGCCGCCCGCTGTACCGGCCACCGCGCCTGCGTCAAGGCCTGTGCCGACATCGGCGCCATCGATTTCGCTGCCGTGGGTGCGGTACGCAGCGAGCGCTACGATCTGGTGCTCGACCTGTCCGAACCGGCGCTGATCCGCTTCCCGCATCCGCCGCAGGGCTACGCCGCACCGGGCCGCGATCCGCTGGAACAGTCGCTGGCGCTGCAGAAGCTGGCCGGCATGGTGGGTGAATTCGAGAAGCCGAAGTTCTTCAATTACAAGCAGTCGATCTGCGCGCACAGCCGTAACAGCAAGCAGGGCTGCAATCGCTGCATTGACGTCTGTTCGACCTCGGCCATCCGCGCCGACGGCGACGGCGTGTTCGTCGAGCCGCACCTGTGCATGGGGTGCGGTGCCTGTGCGACAGTTTGTCCCACCGGGGCGATGCGCTACGCCTACCCATCGGCGTCCGATGTTGCGCTGCGCATCAAGACGGCGCTGCAGGCCTGGCGCGCCGCCGGCGGCCGCGCGCCGCGCGTTGTCTTCCACGACGAAACGCAGGGCGAAGAGGTGCTGGCGCTGGCCGGCCGCCGTCGCGGACTGCCCGACGACCTGCTGCCGGTGGCCGTGCACGACGTCGCCTCGGTCGGGCTCGAGCTGATGCTCGTCGCGCTGTGTTACGGCGCTGCACAATGCGTCATTCTGTCGCACGACGACCAGCCCGATGCCTACCGCGAGGCGACCGCCGGGCAGATTGCGCTCGGTCGCACCCTGCTGTCCGCGCTGGGCTACCCGTCGGCTGCGCTGGCGGCCGTGGTGACCGATGACGCGGCGTCGCTGATCCACGCCCTGGGCGCGGCGCCGGCGCCGACCTGGTCCTGTCCGCCGGCCGGCTTCGCGCTGCCGGTCGAGAAGCGCGGCGCGCTCGAGTTCTGCATCGATCACCTGGCCCGCCATGCGGCGCAGAAGGTCGAGTCCATCGCGCTGCCAGCCGGCGCGCCCTTCGGCGCGGTGAACATCGACAAGGCGGCCTGCACCCTGTGCATGAGCTGCGTCGGCGCCTGTCCGGCGCCGGCGCTGATGGATGGCGGCGAGCGGCCGGCGTTGCGTTTCCTCGAACGCAACTGCGTGCAGTGCGGCCTGTGCGTGAACACCTGTCCGGAGAACGCACTGTCGCTCGAACCGCGTCTGCTGATCGGCGATGCGGTGCGACGTGAACGCGTGCTGAACGAGACCGAGCCTTTCCACTGCATCAGTTGCGGCCCCCCCTTCGGCACCAGGCAGATGATCGATGCGATGACCGGCAGGTTGGCGGCCCATTCGATGTTCGCCGGCGGCGACGCGCTGCGCCGGCTGCAGATGTGCGCCGACTGCCGCGTCATCGACATGATGAAGGCGAAGGAGAACGGGCGAAGATCATCGTCGCCGATCCGCGCTTCACGCGTACCGCGGCCAAGGCCGACCACTTCGTGCGCATCCGCTCCGGCTCCGACATCGCCATTCTTCACGGCGTGCTGCGCCACATCTTCGAGAACGGCTGGGAGGACAAGCAGTACATCGAGGATCGCGTGTTCGGCATGGACAAGATCCGCGACGAGGCGATGAAGTGGACCGCCGACAAGGTGGAGGAAGTCAGCGGCGTGCCGGATGATCAGGTGAAGCTGATCGCCGAAACGATGGCCAAGAACAAGCCGTCAACCGTCGTCTGGTGCATGGGCCAGACCCAGCACACGACCGGCAACGCCATCGTGCGCATGATGTGCAATCTGCAACTGGCACTGGGTAACGTCGGTGTCGCTGGCGGCGGCACCAACATCTTCCGCGGCCACGACAACGTGCAGGGCGCGACCGACGTCGGCCCGAACCCGGATTCGCTGCCCGGCTACTACGGCATCGCGACCGGTTCGTGGAAGCACTGGGCGAACGTCTGGGGCGTCGACTACGAGTGGCTGAAGGGCCGCTTCGCGTCGCAGGCGCTGATGGAGAAGTCCGGCATCACGGTGTCGCGCTGGATAGATGGCGTGACCGAGAAGAACGAACTGATCGACCAGGACCCGAACCTGCGCGCAGTCGTGTTCTGGGGCCACGCGCCGAACTCGCAGACGCGCGGCAAGGACATGCTGGAGGCGATGAAGGCGCTCGACACGCTGGTGGTGATCGACCCCTACCCTTCGGCCACCGCAGCGATGGCCGCCAGCGCCCGCAAGGACGGCGTCTACCTGCTGCCGGCCGCGACACAGTTTGAATGCGAAGGCTCGTGCACCGCATCGAACCGTTCGATCCAGTGGCGCGAGAAGGTGATCGAGCCGCTGTGGGAGTCGAAGCCCGACCACACCATCATGTATCTGTTCGCGCAGAAGTTCGGTTTTGCCGACGAGTTCACGAAGAACGTGAAGGTGACCAACAACGAGCCCAGCGTCGAAGACATCCTGCGCGAAATCAACCGCGGCACCTGGACCATCGGCTACACCGGCCAGTCGCCGGAGCGGCTGAAGATCCACATGCGCAACATGCAGGTGTTCGACCCGAAGACGCTGAAGGCCAAGGGCGGCATCGACAAGGAAACCGGCTACGTGCTCGACGGCGAGTATTTCGGCCTGCCCTGGCCGTGCTACGGCACGCCGGAAATGAAGCACCCGGGTTCGCCCAATCTGTACGACACCTCGAAGCACGTGATGGATGGCGGCGGCAACTTCCGCGCCAACTTCGGCGTCGAGAAGGACGGGACCAGCCTGCTGGCGGCCGACGGCTCCGCGTCGAAGGGCGCCGACCTGCAGTTCGGCTACCCCGAGTTCGACCACGTGCTGCTGAAGAAGCTGGGGTGGTGGGACGACCTGACCGAGGACGAGAAGAAGAAGGCCGAGGGCAAGAACTGGAAGACCGACCCATCGGGCGGCATCATCCGCGTCGCGATGAAGAACCACGGCTGCCACCCCTTCGGCAACGCCAAGGCGCGCGCGGTAGTGTGGAACTTCCCGGACCCGGTGCCGGTGCATCGCGAGCCCATCTTCTCGCCGCGTGCCGACCTCGTCGCCAAATACCCGACGCACGAGGACAAGAAGGCCTTCTGGCGTCTGCCCACGCTGTACAAGAGCGTGCAGGACCAGTTCGCCAACGTCGGCAAGGACTACCCGCTCATCATGACCTCGGGCCGACTGGTCGAGTACGAGGGCGGCGGCGACGAAACGCGTTCCAACCCCTGGCTGGCCGAACTGCAGCAGAACATGTTCGTCGAGATCAACCCGAAGACGGCCAACGACCGCGGCATCCGCGACAAGGACATGGTGTGGGTGAAGTCGCCCAGCGGTGCGCAGATCAAGGTGCAGGCGATGGTGACCGAGCGGGTCGGGCCGGACACCGTGTTCCTGCCCTTCCACTTCGCCGGACACTGGATGGGCAAGGACCTGATCGACAGCTACCCGGAAGGGGCTGCACCGGTCGTGCGTGGCGAGGCGGTCAACACCGCCACGACCTACGGCTACGACTCGGTGACCATGATGCAGGAAACCAAGACCACGGTCTGCCAGATCATGAAGGCTTGATGCGGGCGCGATGAAACAACACGGGGCGGCGCGCCGCCCCGGAGAACGGAGGAAACCATGGCAAGAATGAAATTCATCTGTGACGCCGAGCGCTGCATCGAGTGCAACGGCTGCGTCACCGCGTGCAAGAACGAACACGAAGTGCCGTGGGGCGTGAACCGCCGGCGCGTCGTGACCATCAACGACGGCGTACCGGGCGAGCGCTCGATGTCGGTCGCCTGCATGCACTGTTCGGACGCACCCTGCATGGCGGTGTGCCCGGTCGACTGCTTCTACCGCACCGACGAAGGCGTGGTGCTGCACGACAAGGACCTGTGCATCGGCTGCGGCTACTGCTTCTACGCCTGTCCGTTCGGCGCGCCGCAGTTCCCGCAGGCGGGCGCCTTCGGCCTGCGCGGCAAGATGGACAAGTGCACCTTCTGCGCTGGTGGCCCGGAAACGAACAACTCGGAAGAGGAGTTCCGCAAGTACGGCCGCAACCGTCTGGCCGAGGGCAAGCTGCCGCTGTGCGCCGAAGTGTGCTCGACCAAGGCGCTGCTCGGCGGCGACGCCGACGTGCTGGCCGACATCTATCGGCAGCGCGTGCTCACCCGCGGCAAGGGTGCGGACATCTGGGGCTGGTCGACCGCCTACGGCAAACCCGATGCACCGGCCACCGCTCCGGCGGCGGGAGGCAAATCATGAAGCCGCTGAGCGGAGCCGTCTGCCTCGTCGCACTCGCCGCTGCGCTCGCCGGTTGCGGCGAGAAGGAGCAGGTGGTGGTCTACAAGCAGGGCCAGTACCAGGGCAAGGCCGACGGCAAACCCTGGGACAACGAGTCCTTCTCCGGCGACCGGGGGAACTGGGAGGCGACCATCAAGGCGCGCAACCAGAACCAGAACGAATATCGCCGCATCAACGGTTAGGAGAGCGTTCATGAGTCATGACATGACTGTACTGAAGCGCCTGCTGTGGATGGTGCTGACGCTGTGCGCGCTGGCCGGCGGACCGGTGTTCGCTGCCGATGGACCGCCGGCGACGGCGGCCGACCAGGCCTTGCGCCAGCAATTGCAGCCGCTGAACAACGCGCCGGTCTGGCGCGAGGTGAGGTCGGGCGAGCAGCACTACACCACGGTGCAGGGCGTCGAGACCGGCGTGCTGATCCAGTCCAGTGGACAGACCTGGCGGGCGCTGCGCAATGGGCCGGTGATGCTGTACGGCGGCATCGCCTTCTGCGCGATGCTGGTCGTGCTGGCGGTGTTCTTCAAGCTGCGCGGGCCGATCAGGCTGTCGGAGGCGAAGACCGGCCGGATGATCCAGCGCTTCAACACGATGGAACGGATGTCGCACTGGGCGATGGCCATTTCGTTCTGCGTGCTGATGGTCAGCGGACTGGTCATGCTGTTCGGCAAGCACGTGCTGCTGCCGGTGTTCGGCTACTCGCTGTTTGCGACCGTGGCGCTGGTGTGCAAGAACATCCACAACTTCGTCGGGCCGGTGTTCATCCTGTCGGTGCTGCTGTTCATCGTGCTGTTCGTGAAGGACAACGTGTGGCAGGCCGTCGACGCGCTGTGGATCCGCAAGGCCGGTGGTCTGCTGACCGGCTAGCATGTGCCGTCGCACCGCTTCAACTTCGGCGAGAAGACCTGGTTCTGGCCGGGTGTCGTGTTCCTGTCGCTGACTGTCGGCGTCAGCGGTCTGGTGCTCAACTTCCCGAACTTCGAACAGGGCCGCGCGGTGATGCAGATCGCGAACATCGTGCATCTGATCGGGGGGCTGATCGTGATGACGCTGTCGCTTGCGCATATATATATAGGCAGCATCGGCATGGAAGGCGCGCTCGACGGCATGAAGACCGGCTATGTCGACGAAACATGGGCCAAGGAGCACCACGAGCTGTGGTACGACGCGGCGAAGAAGGCTCAACCGGCGGAGACGCCTGCAGGCGCCATGCCTGCACCGGCCCGCGTCTGAACGGAGGACTGTGCATGAACAGGATGATCGTGCTGTTGCTCGGCGCGCTGCTGTCGACGGGCGCGCTGGCCAAGCTGCCGGAACTGACCGAGGAACAGAAGGCCGCCGCGGCGGAGAAGAAGGCCAAGGCGGATGAGGCGACGAAGAAGGGGAACGAGCAGCTGGCCGCGTCGCAGGACCGGGTGGCGGCGAAGTACATCGAGCAGATGAAGGCGAAGGGCGTCACCGTGACACCCACTCCGATCGCGCCGCCAGCACCCCCGGCAGCGGCGCCGGCCCCGGCAGCAGCCGGCCCGGGCAAGTAGTCAACAGTCGCTGCAGAAAGACAAAAGGCACCGCGAGGTGCCTTTTGTCTTTGGGTGAGGCGTATCGCCGTGGCGATGCGCTTCGTCCGACTCAGCCGCCGAAGCGGTAGCGCACGCCCAGCCAGCCGGAGCGCGGCGCACCCGGCGCGAAGAAGGTTTCATCCTCCCAGTTCGCCGTATTGCTGTCGAAGGTGCTGTTCGGACCGACGAAGGGGTTCTCGCCAATCTGGCCTGCGGTGAAGTAACGCTTGTCGAAGACGTTGTTCACTCGCGCGAACACCGACCAGCCGCCGCCCAGTTTGGCATCGGCCACCATGTTCACCACGGTGAAGCCGGAGGTCTTGCCGTTCTCGTCGTGCTCATTGTTCTCGTTGCCGCGAACGTAGACGCCGGAGTGGGTGATCACGTCCGAACCCAGCGTGAGCCAGTCGGTGGCGCGCCAGTTCACCCCGAGCTTGAACGAGTGCTCGGCAATGCCCGGGATGCGGTCGCCCGACTGCACGCGGATGTTGTCGACGCCGCAGCTCGGATCGAGCGCCGAGTTCTCCGGCGACACGATGCACTCGCTCGAACGGTAGGTCGCATCGACCCAGGTGTAGCCGGCGTTCCACATCAGGCTGCCGTAATCGCCACTCAGGCCGAGTTCGACGCCGTTGCGCTGGGTCTTGCCGAAGTTCTTGAAATACCCCTGGCCGACCGTGTTGCTGGCGACGAACAGGATGTCGTCGCGATTCACCGCGCCGAACGCCGCGACATTCCAGCGGATCGGGCCGGCCACACCGCGGGCGCCGATCTCGATGCTGCGGGTGACAACCTGATCGAGACGCGGGTCGGCCTGCATCGCGTTTGGCAGCTTGCACGGCTCGTTCGGGTCGGAACAGCCCAGTTCGATCGGACTCGGCGCACGGTTGCCCTGCTGCGCGTTGGCGTACAGCGTCACGGCCGGCGTCAGCGCGTAGGTGGTGCCCAGAGCCGGGTTGATCTTGCTGTAGGTGTAGTCGCTGTTGAGGCTGGACGTGGCGTCCAGCTGATCCATCGTGCGCACGCTGGTATGGTTGTAGCGCCCGGACAGCGACACGGTTGCGTCGGCGATCGGCTTCCAGGTGCCGGTGGCGAACAGGCTCCAGGTGCGGCTGCGACCGCGCAGCTTCGGTTCCGGATCCTCCTCGCTGTCGGTCGGCGTGACCGAACGGTCCGGCAGGAAGTCACCCTCCTGCTCGGTCTGCTGGAACTTCGTCCGGCTGTGGTCGAATGTCGTGCCAACGGCCAGCTGACGGTCTTCGAGGATCTGTGCCCACTGCGCACTGAAGCCGTAGCCGGTCTGGCGCGTACGGGTGCGGTTCAGCACGCCTTCCGGATCGCCCGGCGCAGCGAACTCGTCGTTGGCATCTCCGTTGAGCGTGCGTACGTTGTTCTTGCGCACATACACGGTACCCGACAGCTTCTGCACGTCGTCCAGCCAGTAGCCGCCGTTCAGCGACAGCATGGTCATGCGGTTCTTCGTGTTATCGGGCGAGGTGAAGATGGAGCGCCGGCGCTGCTCGTAGAAGGACAGGGGCGTGAGCCCGTTGCCGATCAGATCGCTGTTGGCGTGCGTGATGTTCAGGTCGAGCTCGTGCTTCGACGAGCGATGCGAAACCTTGCCGAAGAACTGGTTCACGTCCGACGGCGACAGATCGCGCCAGCCATCCTCCTTGAAACGGGTGGCGGTGAAGTACCAGCCCAGCTCGCCATTGTTGCCGCCGTGTTCGGCGGTCACCGCGCTGCGACCGAAGCTGCCGGTGTACGCCTCGATGCCGCTTCCGGCGTGGCTGAAGCCGTCCTTGGTGCGCACGGACAGCGCGCCGCCGAGCGTGTTGAGGCCGAACAGCGGATTGGAGCCCGGGATCAGGTCGATCGAGGCGATGGCGTTGCGCGGGATCAGGTCCCAATTCACCACATCACCGAAGGGCTCGTTCACGCGCACGCCGTCCTGATAGACCGACAGGCCTTGCGGGGTTCCGAGCAGCGGGCTGGCGGTGAAGCCGCGGTAGTTCACATCCGCCTGGTAGGGGTTGCCCTGGATCTCATTGACGTTGACGCTCTGCAACTGGCTGCCGAGCAACTCGGGCAAGCCGGCAGAACCCGTGTCGCGCAGGGCTTCACGGCGAATGGACTGCACGTTGGCAGGGATCTCGTCCTTCGGCCGGTCGAGACCGGGTACCGGCGACGTGCCGACAACCTCGACGGTGGGGGCCACTGTCTGAGCATGGCTGGCGAACGGCAGGGCGATCGTGCAGGCGCCGCTGATGATCGCGGCGAGCGGGGTCAGACGCAGGCGTGGTGCGTCGGTGGGCTTTCTCATGGGGTTACTCCTCTCGTTTCTGGGGGGTGCGCACTCGTTCTCTGAAGTGCGTCACTGAGACGACCCGCCATGCGGGGTCCGATCGGAAGATAGCCAAGTGGTGAAAGCAAGGATCGGGAAAACCTCCCGACGTGGGCCTGCTGGCCCGATTATCGCTTAGTGTGCTAATTGTCGATCGTCAAGGCGCAGTGCCCGCCCGGAAGTGCTGACCGTATCAGCGTCTGCCGTGTGTCGGGTCGAGCAGCTGCGCCGGGCCTGTACCTGACACGACACCGAGGCGAAGCGCGAGATGCACCAGAGCGGCAGACGTGTTGACGTTCAGCTTCTCCTTGATGAGGGCCTGGTAGTTCGCGACCGTCTTCTGGCTCAGATTCAGCGTCTGCGCGCACTCTGCCGGCGACATGCCGCGTGCCAGCAGACGAAACACCTCGAACTCGCGCGCCGAGAGCGCGTTGATGACCTCGCGCTCAGCGTCGGGTGACCGGTGTTCGACCACCCGCCGAACGTCCTCGCTGAAGTAGCGCTCGCCCTTGGCTACCGCCCGAACGGCTTCCAGCAGTACTTCCGGTGCGCTGCGCTTGCTGATGAAACCGCTGGCGCCGCTCTGGATGGCCTTATCGACGACCACCGCCTCGTCATGCACGCTGAAAACCATGACCCGCGCACCCGAGTCACGGGCACGAATGCGTCGTATCAGCTCGATGCCGCTCGATCCCGGCAACGAAAGATCCGTCACGGTGACTTTCGGCGCGCATTGCACGTAAGCCGTATAGCCTGCCTCGGCGTCCTGTGCCTCGGCGGCAACGCGAATGTCTCTGCCGGCTTCGAGCAATCTTGCATAGCCCGAGCGCACGACCGGATGATCGTCTACCAGAAGTACGTCGATCATTGAATGTCCTCTCTATCTTGTTCCACGGACGGGCGACGTGGAATCGAACACGTAACAAGCACACCGCCAAGGCGGCTTTGTCCAATGGACAGGTTTCCACCCAGCATCGAGGCCCGCTCCTTCATGCCGAGCCAGCCCAAGCCGGCACGAACCCGTGCAACGTCATGGCCGATGCCGTCATCCTCGATGGACAGCTCTACCTGAGCTGATTCAGGGTGGCCATTCAGCATGATGCGAACGTGACCGGCATGGGCATGCTTCATGACGTTCGACAGCGATTCCTGAACGATGCGGTAGAGCGCCATATTGATCTGCTCACCGAGATCGCCAAGTTCGCCCGACGGAAGAAGTGCGCAGCTTACTTCCGAGCGTTCCTCCCAAGACTCACACAGAGACTGGAGCGCACCAACCAGGCCAAGACTGTCGAGTGCGGCCGGACGCAGTTCGTAAAGGAGTCCGCGGACGGTCTGATACAACTCGTCTGCCGTTTCTGCAATGCGTGCCGCCGCTGCCTGTTCCAGAGACGTATCGGGAAGCGTCGTTCGCAGGAAGACCGCATCGATACTGATGGCGTTGCAGCTTTGTCCGAAGTGATCATGCAACTCATGGGCGATACGCCGGCGTTCGGCCTCCTGCAGGCCGATCAATGTCTGTGCCAGTTCCCGGTTGCGTGCAGCAAGCCGCTGCAGCGCGTGCTCGGCTGCCATGCGCGACATCAGTTCACTGCGCGCCTCCCGCCAGCGAAGAAATGAGAAGACCGCCAACCCGGCCAGTACGCTGAGCAGAACGAAAACAAGCTCGTCGGCCTGGAAGCCCTCGTAACGGGCCAGCTGTGCATGCAGCTTCTCGTAAAGTTCGGTACGAGAACTCACCAGGAAGGTGAGCAGCGCAGTCGTACCTATAAGCGCGCCCTCGAGTCGCCGTCGGCGAGCCGATGATTTGATGCCCGTGTGGACCGCCTTATATATATGCATGGATCTCCAACTTGGCGTTCGCTGGTTGCCTGAGTACCGGATGCTGCCACACGTCGACGCCGGGGGATTCCGGGTGCAGTCACCATGCAGTAAAGAAAACTCCGACAAGGGTTGACCTGTCGCGGGAAAATCTTCATAATCTTTTTCTCTCGAACGCGGGGTGGAGCAGTCTGGCAGCTCGTCGGGCTCATAACCCGAAGGTCACAGGTTCAAATCCTGTCCCCGCAACCACCGAGCAAGTTAAAAGGTGGTAGAGAAAAAGATTCAAAAAAAGTTTGCGCAGATCTGAAAACGTGCTATAGTTTCACTTCTGTGCTGCAGCGAAAGCAGCGGCGAACGGCAACAAAGCAGCGAACGTTCTTTAACAAAACAAACAGCCGATAGGTGTGGGCACGGCGTGGTTGTAACGGCGAGCAGCTGTCGTTTCAGGGATTCCTGGGGTGGTGGTTGATCGCATGACAACTAAATTGAAG
>JAVEVQ010000124.1:0-5386 GCA_034004945.1 Methyloversatilis sp.
CCGCCTGGGCGCTGTACAGCGTGCTGGCGAAGAAGTGGAAGCACGACGCGTGGACGCTCACCCGCTTCGTCGCGCTCGGATCGACCGCGCTCTACCTGCCGGTCTATCTGCTGTGGCTGCCCAAGGCGCTCGACCAGGTGCCAACCGGCATGCTGGTGCTGCAGGGCCTGTACCAGGGCGCTGGCGTCACCATCGTGGCGATGATGCTGTTCCTGAAGGCGGTGCATGTGCTGGGCGCCGAGCGCACCGGCGCGCTGGTGGCGCTGGTGCCGGTGCTGGCCGGCGTCGCCGCCGCACCGCTGCTGGACGAGCCGCTGTCCGGCTGGCTGGTCGCCGGCCTGGTCTGCGTGTCGGCCGGCGCCTTCGTCGCCGCGCGGCCAGGGCGCGCGACGCCGCACTGAAAACAAAACGGCGCACCCGCAGGCGCGCCGTTTTCTGTCCGGACTGACCGTTCGCGTCAGAACGGGATGTCGTCGTCCATGCCGCCGAAGCCGCCGGACGAGGACGGCGGTGCCGACTGCGGCGCCGGGGCCGGGCGGCTGGGCGCCTGACGCGGTGCCGACTGGCGCGGCGCCTGGTCGAAATCATCGCCGCCGCCATAACCACCACCACCGCCGCCGTAGCTTTCACCGCCACCGCCGCCACCCGAACCCTGGCGGCTGCCCAGCATCTGCATCTGCTCGGCGCGGATTTCGGTGGTGTAGCGGTCCTGACCTTCCTTGTCCTGCCACTTGCGGGTACGCAGGCTGCCCTCGACATAGACGGCCGAGCCCTTGCGCAGGTACTGGCCGGCGATCTCGGCCAGACGGCCGTAGAAGGACACGCGGTGCCACTCCGTCTGTTCCTTCTTCTCGCCGGTCTGCTTGTCCTTCCAGCTGTCGGTGGTCGCCACCGTGATGTTGCAGATCGCGTCGCCGTTCGGCGCGTAGCGGGTTTCCGGATCGCGGCCCAGGTTGCCGACGATGATGACCTTGTTTACTGAAGCCATGATTTTCCTCCCGCGAGATTCGTGTATTTCGTTTCTGACAGCGACGCTGCGCACCGGACGGGCGCTGCGCCATTATTCCATATGAATTTCAGGCAACAAGCGGCGCATCGAGCAGCCGGCGTACGCTTTCTTCGTCCCACAGTTCCAGATTCACTTTCAGATACGCCATGCGGCGCTCGCGCTCCACGCTCGCTTCGCGCACGCCCGGCAGTTCGAGCAGGCGCTCGCGCAGCCACTCGATGTCGACATGATCGCCGATCGCGTACTCGCGCAGTGCAACCACCGGCGGCGCTTGCATGCTGCGTGCCCACAGCCACCAGGCGATGGCCAGCGCAATGCAGAAGCCGAACACGCCAGCGGCGCCGAAACGCAGCGCGATCGCCCCGCCGATGGCGCTGCCGGTGGCGGCACCGATGGACTGCGCCGTGTTGAACACGCCCAGCGCCGCCCCCTTGGCCGCCGGCGGCGCAATGCGCGACACCAGAGAAGGCAGCAGCGCCTCCAGCAGGTTGAAGGCGATGAAGAACACGAACAGCCCGCCGACCAGCACCCACATCAGGTCGACCTGCGCCAGGAAAATGAACTGCGAAACGATCAGCGTGACGATGGACGCCAGGAACACCGACTTCACGCGCGCCCGCTTTTCGGCCCAGACGATGGCCGGCACCATGACGACGAAACTGGCCAGCACGATGGGCAGGTAGAGCGTCCAGTGTTCGGCCACGGGCACGCCCATCACCTCGACCAGCGCCAGCGGCACCATCAGGAACATGGCCATCTGCACCATGTGCACGGTGAACATGCCGAAGTTGAGGCGCATCAGCTGACGGTCGGCGATCACCCGCGCAAATGGTGTCGGCTGCACCACCGGCGCGTGGTCCGGGTCGGGCACCACCTTGAGCAGCACCGGAATCGCGGTGAACGCCAGCACGGCGATGAACAGGAACATGCCGTCCATGCCCACCCAGCCGTACATCGCCGGCGACAGCACCAGCGAACCGGCGAACACGAGGCCGATGGTCGAACCGATCATCGCCATCACCTTGGTGCGGTGCTGATCGCGCACCAGATCGGCGGCAAGCGCGGTCACCGCGGCGGAAATGGCGCCGGTGCCCTGCAGGATGCGTGCCGCGATCATCCAGTGGATGTCCGACGCCCACATCGCCATCAGACTGCCTGCCGCGTACAGCAGCAGACCGACGACGATGACCGGCTTGCGGCCGAAGCGGTCGGAGGCGATGCCGAACGGAATCTGCATGAAGGCCTGGGCGAGACCGAACACGCCGAAGGCCAGCCCGGCCATGAAGATGTTGTCGCCGCCGGGCAGCGTCCGCGCGAACACCGAAAACACCGGCAGCACGAGGAACAGGCCGAGCATGCGCAAGGCGAGAATGAATGCGAGCGCCACGCCCGCACGCCATTCGGTGCGGGTCATGCGGTCTTTGATCGGGGGAGTCATGGCTTGCAGGGAAAGAGGCAGCCCGGATTCTAGCAAGCGGCAGCCGCATGCGACGTCCAATCCACCGATTGTGAGCACGCCCGGAGAACGCTAACGATCCGACGGATCCGGGTAGGCGAGTTGCCGCAGATGCTTGAACCTGAAAACCCCGTTGATCGGCGCTCGTTGGCCGCCGAGGGGCATGGTTGGCGGGGCGTCCACGGTCGGCCCTGCATGGCCGACCGGCTGCACGGGCCTGTAGGAGCCTATCCACGGCAGGCAATGCATTGCCTGCCGGCTCTGCGGGCGGCGAGCAATGCTCGCCGAATTCCCCGCGCCGCCCCTGCAGGCGAAAACGGCCTGTGCACCGAGCCACCGCCCATTCGCGGGCAGGGCCCGCTCCTACCGGCGGCGAGCAGTGCTCGCCGAGCCCCCCGCGCCGTTCCACGGTCGGCCCTGCATGGCCGACCGGCTTCGCGGGTGGCGAGCGGTCAACCGAGGTTTTCAGTTTCAACGCAAGCTGCACCACCCCGCTGTCCGAGTGTGCGTACAGAACGACATGCTGCTCGACGATGTACTCGCGCACATGCGGCAATCCGGTCGCTGGCGCCCGGGCAATCACATGGATCATCGTGCGCAGTGCGGCCTTCAAACAGCGCACGCGTTGAGGCGCCGACATTTCGTCCTGTTCGACGAAGAAAGCTTCGGCCTCGCGCGGGCGGGAAGCGTCATCGATCGGCCAGCGCATGAAGCAGTGCCTCGGAAGACACACGCTCCCCGGCAGCCAGTTCGCGCAAGGCTGCGTCGACCTCCGCAAACAGCAGCAAGGACGCGTGCTCCGCTTCGAGCGCGTGGCAGCAATCAAGCTTGCTCGCATCGATCAGCGCCACAAAGGCTGCGCCATTCTTGGTCAGGCGCTTTTCGGCGCCAGTCACGACTTCGTCGGACAACCCGGTCAGACGGGCGAGTACGCCACTGATCGGGTACAACGTCCTGTGCCCGGATAGCCCTGTTTACCCCTGCGTATCTGTTGCCGCCGATATTGGAGGATTGAGGAAAACGACGAAATCCGGACTACGCAAGGTCGAACGATTCGATTCCAATCAATGCGATTGAATGGCAATCGGAATAAGATGCGGAGCCATCCCCTCTGGCCGCATGGGATTCAGGAACAGGAGCATAGTCGTGGCGCAGATTGAAACCAAAGTGCTGACCGCACACATCCCGCTTCCTCTGGCCGACAAGGTCGATCAGATGGCAGCCCGACTGGATCGCTCTCGTGGCTGGATCATGAAGCAGGCACTGTCGGCCTGGCTCAGCCAGGAAGAAGAACGTGAACGATTGACGCGCGAAGCTCTGGCGGACGTCGATGCCGGCGAGGTCATTGACCACGCAGCCATTCAGGCATGGGCGGAAAGTCTGGATACCGACACACCCCTGCCAGCGCCACGCTGATGGCGCTGCGGTGGACCCGCAAAGCGCTGTCCGATCTGACGCGCCTGCATGAATTTCTCGCCCCGGCAAACCCCTCTGCCGCCGCACGGGCAGTTCAGGCGCTGACCCGGGCCCCCACCCTGCTGCTGACCAATCCCCGCATCGGTGAGCAACTGTTCGAGTTCGAACCCCGCGAAGTCCGGCGCCTGCTCGTCGGCCATTATGAAATGCGCTACGAGGTAAGGGATTCGACGGTATTCATACTGAGGCTCTGGCACACGCGGGAGAACCGCTGAGTGGAAGTGCGGGCGCCCACGACTCGCAAACCGACAAGCACGCACACACGAAGTACGCGGCGTGCGACCGTCGATGGGTTGCCATCGATCTGTGCACGTCTGAAATGGAACAGCCCCCACGCTCACTGCGTTCGCCCAAGGTCGGCTTTGCACAGCCGACCCGTGCGACAGGCGCGGCGCAATGCGCCGCGAAACCGCTGTCTCACCCCCCGAGGGTGAAGTCAGTTCCTTCGGAACGGCCGTGCGGAACTGACATGGGGGGAGGGCGGGTCATCTGCCACCCGGCAGCATGGGCAAATCAGATGCTGTCAAAATTTCCGACAGAAACAGGCAGGCGCAGGCAATCATACCCGCGCCTTCGTCCGTCATCGAAGCTCAGCCTTTGCAGACGCAGTGACTGCGCCGACGCATCAGCGCCAGCCCCGCAAAACCGGCACCGAACAGTATCGCCGGAGAGGGTTCGGGTACCGCGGCGACATCGCCGTCGCGGACAGCCCAAGCATAGAACCCATGCCCTTCAAACCCGTAATTCGGGTAGAAGTGTCCTTGATAGCCAGTATCTGTACCAAAGCCCCAAGCTTGACCGCCACGCCAATCTCCATATGGGTGCACATCAACAGGGTCGCGAGAATACATAGCGCCGGCCCAGTATGCGTAAGATCGAAGATTTATGATCGCGCCATTCGGGCCAATACCATCCCTCTCACCACCCCACCTGCTATTTTCAAAAATTCCTGCATCATTTTGGCGGTTACCTGATTCGTCGTAGAGCCCCTTAAAACCAAGGTTTACGTAGTACATGTACGCAAGCTCACTGAAGAAGATTGTGCCATCCGTGTCGCTGGCCGTACGTACAAGGTAGCTAGTCTCTATCGCAGAGCCATTGACCCACTCAGACCCACTAAGATACGGCTGAGTACTACAACCATATATCGTTCCGCACCCAGAATCATTACCTCCAACTGTGCGAACGTTGTAACCGACATCAGAACCTGAATATGCAAACTCTATGTTTGCTTGATTGCCGTGGCTATCGCGCACGATCGGCAACCTCCAATCGTCATACGTCACATTGCGAACGTTGTCATAGTATTCAAGCCTATCTGACCTGCCCCGTTTCTTCGGACCACGAATTACTTGAGAAGAGGGGCTTCGTGGTTGTCGCCTGACAGCTTCCGAACGAACTGCGCCGGGGTCAGGTAGCCCAGCGCCGAATGTGGTCGCACTTCG
>JAVEVQ010000125.1:0-5317 GCA_034004945.1 Methyloversatilis sp.
ACCGCCGACTACATGGGCATGCTGGCCACCGTGATGAACGCGCTGGCGCTGGGCGACGCGATGCGTCAGGCCGGCGTCGCCGCGCGCGTGCAGTCGGCGCTCAGCATCGAGCCCGTGGTCGAGTTCTACATCCGTGGCAAGGCGATCCGCTACCTCGAAGAGGGCAAGGTCGTCATCTTCGCCGCGGGCACCGGCAATCCCTTCTTCACCACCGATACCGCCGCCGCATTGCGCGGTCGCGAGATCGAGGCCGAAATCGTGCTGAAGGCGACCAAGGTCGATGGCGTCTACAGCGCGGATCCGATGAAGGACGCGAGCGCTACGCGCTACGACCGCATCAGCTTCGACGAGGCGATCAGCCGCGATCTGAAGGTGATGGACGCCACCGCGCTGGCGCTGTGCCGCGACCAGCAACTGCCGATCAAGGTGTTCAGCATCTTCAAGGCGGGCGCGCTCAAGCGTGTCGTGATGGGCGAAGACGAAGGCACGCTGGTCCATATATAGTGGTGCAGGGGCTCAGGCCCCTTTGCTTCATCGGCCGCCCAGGCGCGGCCCTCCCTTCCAACAAGAGGCGACGTCATGATCCCCGAGTTGAAGAAAACCACCGAACAGAAGATGCAGAAGACGCTGGAGTCGCTCAAGACCGACTTCGGCAAGGTGCGCACCGGACGTGCGCACACCGGTATCCTCGATCACATCCAGGTCGATTACTACGGTTCGCTGGTGCCGCTGTCGCAGGTTGCCAACGTGACGCTGATCGACGCGCGTGCCATCGGCGTGCAGCCGTGGGAAAAGAAGATGCTGCCGGTCGTCGAGAAGGCGATCCGCGACTCCGACCTCGGCCTGAACCCGTCGGCCATGGGTGACATCGTGCGCGTGCCGATGCCGCCGCTGACCGAAGAGCGCCGCAAGGAGCTGATCAAGGTCGTCCGTGGCGAAGCCGAGAATGCGCGCGTGGCTGTGCGCAACCTGCGCCGCGATGCGAACAACGCGCTGAAGGAAGCCGTCAAGGAAAAGGAAATTTCCGAGGACGACGAGCGCCGCGCGCAGGACGACGTGCAGAAGTTGACCGACCGCTACATCGCTGAGGTCGACAAGCAGCTCGCGCAAAAAGAACAAGACCTGATGGCTGTCTGAAGCCGGGCAACGGATCTTGTCCTCCAGCACCGGCTCGCCCGCAGTCCCGCGGCACATCGCCATCATCATGGATGGCAATGGCCGTTGGGCGCGTCGCCGTTTCATGCCGCGCGTCGCCGGCCACCGCAAGGGGGTCGAGGCGGTGCGCGCGGTGGTCAGGCGCTGCGCCGAGCGCGGCGTCGGCTATCTGACGCTGTTCGCCTTCAGTTCGGAGAACTGGCGGCGGCCGGCCGAGGAAGTGAATTTCCTGATGCAGCTGTTCGTGCGTGCGCTCGAGGACGAGGTCGTCCGCCTCCACGATAACGGCATCCGCCTGCGCGTGGTCGGTGATCTCGGCCGCTTCGAGCCGCGACTGGTCGAACTGATCCGCAATGCCGAAGCACTGACCGAGAGCAATACCGGCCTGAACCTGACCATCGCCGCCAACTACGGCGGTCGCTGGGACATCCTGCAGGCGGTCGAGCGCATGCTCAAGTCACATCCGGAACGGCGCGAGGGCTTCACCGAACAGGAACTGGCGCCGCATCTGTCGATGGCCTTCGCGCCCGAACCCGACCTGTTCATCCGCACCGGTGGCGAGCAGCGCATCAGCAATTTCCTGCTCTGGCAGCTGGCCTACACCGAACTCTATTTCACCGACAGCCTGTGGCCCGAATTCAATGGCGCCGCGATCGACGAGGCCATCGCGTCCTATCAGCAACGCGAACGTCGTTTCGGTCGAACCAGCGAACAGGTCCAATCCGCGGCCGCCGCCGGCCAGCATGCTTAAGCAGCGCGTACTGACGGCCATCGTCCTGCTGGCCGGACTGTCCGGAGCACTGTGGGGCATGGATCTGGCTGCCTGGTCCTGGCTGGTCGCCGCCATTCTGGGTTTCGCCGGCTGGGAGTGGGCGCGCCTGACCGGTTTCGCGCCGCTGGGCGCGCGCGTTGCAGGCGTGCTGACCTTCGTGCTGGTCGGCTTGTGCGCTCGCGCTGCGTTCGATGCCCAGGGCGTCGTTGCCGACGCCGTCACCCCGCTGTCGGCGCTGCATGCGCTGGCCATCCTGTTCTGGCTGCTGGTCGTGCCGTTCTGGATGTCGCGCGGCGCGCGCCCGGCGCGGCCCTGGCTGGTGCTGACCGGCGTCGTCGTGCTGCTGCCGCCGGCGCTGGCGCTGATACAACTGCGCGCCATCGGCGTGCTGCCGCTGCTGCTGCTGATGGCGGTCGTCTGGATCGCCGACATCGCCGCCTACTTCACCGGCAAGGCCTTCGGCCGGCACAAGCTGGCACCGGCCATCAGCCCCGGAAAGACGTGGGAGGGCGCCGCCGGCGCAGCGGTCGCCGTCCAGCTGTACGGCCTTGCCATCAAGCCGGCGCTGTTCGAGGGCGCACAGATGCCGTCGGCGCCGTTCTGGGCGGCGATGCTGCTGTTGCTGACGGCGGTGAGCATCGTCGGCGACCTGTTCGAATCCATGATGAAGCGTCAGGCGGGAATGAAGGACAGCAGCCAGCTGCTGCCGGGCCACGGAGGCGTGCTCGATCGCGTCGACAGCCTGACGGCGACCCTGCCGCTGATCGGCTTCTACCTGCTCAACCTGCTACCCGGAGCGTCGAACTGATGCGCAGACTGACCGTACTGGGCGCAACCGGCTCGATCGGCGTCAGCACGCTGGACGTCGTCGCGCGCCATCCGGACCGTTTCGAGATCGTCGCGCTGTCGGGTCACCGGCAGATCGACCGGCTGGCCGAACAGTGCATCGCCTTTAAACCGCGCATCGCCGTCGTGGCCGACGCGGACGCCGCCGCCGTCTTGCGCGAGCGCCTGTCCGGCCGGGTGCCGACCGAAGTCATGCACGGCGTCGACGCACTGGAAACGATCGCCGAGCTGCCCGAAGTCGATACCGTGATGGCGGCCATCGTCGGCGCTGCCGGCCTGCGCTCGGCGCTGGCCGCCGCGCGCGCCGGCAAGCGCATCCTGCTGGCGAACAAGGAAAGCCTGGTCATGAGCGGCGACCTGTTCATGCGCGAGGTGGCGGCCCACGGCGCAACGCTGCTGCCGATCGACAGCGAGCACAACGCCGTTTTCCAGTGCATGCCGGCCAGTGATCGCGAGGGCGTGCGCCGCATCCTGCTTACCGCGTCGGGTGGACCGTTCCGCCGCACGCCGATCGCCGATCTGGCGAACGTGACGCCGGAACAGGCCTGCGCCCACCCGAACTGGGACATGGGCCGGAAGATTTCCGTCGATTCGGCCACCATGATGAACAAGGGTCTCGAAGTGATCGAGGCACGCTGGCTGTTCGACACGCCGGCCGAGCGCATCGACGTGGTGATCCACCCGCAGAGCATCGTGCACTCGATGGTGGAATACGTCGACGGCTCGGTACTCGCGCAGATGGGCAATCCGGACATGCGCACGCCGATCGCGCACGCGCTGGCCTGGCCGGAGCGGATCGAGTCGGGCGTCGGCGCGCTCGATCTTGCGGCGGCAGCCGATCTGGTGTTCGAGCGGCCCGATCTGGACCGCTTTCCGTGCCTCAAGCTGGCGTTCGACGCACTGCGCGCTGGTGCCGGCACGCCGGCCGTGCTCAATGCCGCAAATGAAGTCGCAGTCGCCGCTTTCCTGGAACATCGGCTGGGTTTCCGTGCCATAGCCGATGTGATTGCCGCCACCCTCGACACACTTCCCGATCAGCCGTCGAGTACGCTCGACGAGGTGTTCGCCGCCGATGCCGCGGCGCGTGAGGTCGCGCGGCGACAGGTCGGAGCGCGCGCTTGAATCCGCTGTTCTACGTCGCCGCCTTCGCGCTGGCGCTGGGCATCCTGATCACCGTACACGAGCTGGGCCATTACAGCGTGGCGCGGCTGTGCGGCGTCAAGGTGCTGCGCTTCTCCATCGGCTTCGGCCGTCCGCTGTGGATGCGCCGCTACGGCCCGGACCGGACCGAGTGGGCGCTGTCGGTGTTCCCGCTGGGCGGCTACGTCAAGATGCTGGACGAGCGCGAAGGCGAGGTGGCCGAACACGAGCGTCACCGCGCCTTCAACCGGCAGAGCGTCGGTCGCCGTTTCGCTATCGTATCGGCCGGACCGATCGCCAATTTCCTGCTCGCCATCGCCGTCTATTGGGGCCTCTTCATCTACGGTATGGAAGAGCCGCGCGCGCTGCTGGCCGCACCCGCGGTCGGTACGCCGGCCGCGGTGGCGGGTGTCACCGACGGCGAGCAGGTGCGCGCGGTCGATGGCAAACCGGTCGCGTCGGCCCAGGATCTGCGCTGGCACGTGGCGCGCGCTGCCGTCGAAGGCCGTTCGCTGGTGCTGGAGACGATCAACGAACGCGCCGAAATCAACACCCGTCGCATCGACCTGTCGGGCATCGGCAGCGATGTCGACGCCACCCTGATGGAGCGGGTCGGCCTGCTGCCGTTCCGGCCGCGCGTCGCCACCGTGGTCGGCAGCGTGGGCGAGGGCAGTGCAGCGGACAGGGCTGGCATGCGTGAGGGCGACCGGGTGCTGTCGATCGACGGGACGGCGGTCGACGACTGGGCGGCCATGGTGCAGCAGGTGCGCGAACTGGGCGGCCGCACCGTCGACGTGGTGGTGCTGCGCGACGGCGCAGAGAAGCTGCTGCGCGCCGAGGTCGCCACGGTGGAGGAGGGCGGGCAGCGTTTCGGCCGCCTGGGCATCGGTCCCGAACCCGATCCGACGCTGCGCGAGCGGCTGTTCGTCGAGGTGCGGCACGGCGTCGGCGAATCGCTGCTGCTGGCGGTCGGTCAGACCTGGGACACCGCGCTGTTCAGCCTCAAGGCCTTCGGCCGCATGATCACCGGCGAACTGTCGTGGAAAAACCTGAGCGGACCGGTCACCATCGCCGACTATGCGGGCCAGTCCGCGGCCATGGGACTGACCCATTACATCAAGTTCATCGCCCTGATCAGCATCAGTCTGGGCGTGCTCAACCTGCTGCCCATCCCGCTGCTGGACGGTGGACACTTGATGTACTATACGATCGAATTTTTCAAGGGCGGTCCGGTTCCGGAGCGGGTCATGGAGATCGGGCAACAGATCGGTCTGGCCATCCTGCTGATGCTCATGGCGTTCGCCTTCTACAACGATATCAATCGCCTTTTCGGTTGACTGCCGACTGAATTCCCCAATGCGCAAGTTTCTCCTGCCCGCCCTGATCGCGGGACTGCTGTCGGCT
>JAVEVQ010000126.1:0-5310 GCA_034004945.1 Methyloversatilis sp.
AGGCGGTCAGCGTGTCGCGGTGGCGGGCGTTGGCGTCCGGCGCCCGGGCGCGGATCTGCCAGCGCAGGTCGAGCCGGCGTTCGCGTGCGGCGGCCGCAAGCTCGATGCGCCACTGTCCGCCGTCGCGTGCCGCGTTCAGCGGGCGGCCGTCGAGCTGCACCGACTCGACGCGATGCGCGCCGTCCATACGCAGCGCGACCGCTTCGCCGGCCGGCAGCACGATACGGGCGGAGGCGTCCAGCGTGCCGCCGGCCGGCAGCAGCCGGGCGCTGATCGCGTACTGCGGTGCCGCCAGTGCCGCGCCGGCGCACAGCGCCCAGCCCAGCGCGCAGCTCCGCGCGAAGGTGAGGGACAGCCGGCGCACTGCGCGCATCAGCGCCGCTTCTCCTGCACCGCGGGCGGAATGCCGAACACGGCATCGGCGACGCCGGCGACCAGATCGGCGCAGTCGGCGTCGCTGTCCCACGGCAGCAGGCTGCCGACGTCGGCCACGCCGAGCGCGCGCAGCTGGTGTTCGACACCGTGGCCGTGGATGACGTGGCCGCTGCCCATCAGGCCGACCACCAGTGCCTGCGGGTATTCGCGCGCTGCGGCCAGCAGCGCCTCGGCCATCGCGCGGTCCCACAGCAGCTGGCCCTGCATGAAGCGCACGAAGGCCTCGTTCGACGCCGCCTGCGCCTGCGGCATGTGGTCGCTCCAGATCTGCTGCAGCCAGTTGCGGTAATTGTCCGGGGCGTCGGCCGGGTCGCCGACGCCTTCGCGCCTGGCCGGCGGCACACCGGCCAGACCGAGCCTGGATACCTCGCGCACGACCTGGCGTTCGATGTTCAGTGCGCGCATCGGCAGCCGGTGCTCGCGCGCGAAGCGGAAGATGCCCGCGTACAGCGCAGGCGGCACGCCCCAGGTGCGCTTCCAGCCGGTGCGCTCGAACAGTGCGGCTTCGTCGATGTCGCCACGCACCCAGGCGTCGAGCACCGGCTGTGCGTTGCGCGGCAGCATTTCGAGGCCGATCACCATCTGCGGGCGCCGCGCGTGCAGCGCGCGCAGCGTGTCGAGCTGCCATTCGTGGTGGGCGGCGACGTCGTGCGTCTCGCCGAGCAGCAGCACGCTCTGCGCGCTGGCGCGGGCGAGCACGCTGCCGGCGTCGAGTTCGCCCTTCCCCGGCGCGATCCAGCGACCGGGCGGCACGCACTGGGCGGCGAAGACGGGTTGCAGCAGGGCGGCAAGGATGAGGCCGAGGCGGAGCAGGCGTGTCATCGTGGTCGGACGAAGGTTGGCAGAGCGTGCGGTGGACGTCGCGCCGTGTCCATCGTTCCTTCTGCCGATGGGGCGCGGCAGCGGAACAACGCTAAGATGCGCCGACCACTCACTGTCGCAGCATATCGTGTCTGCATCTCCGCGCGCTTCGTTGCACCCGCTACGCTACGTCGCCAGCGCGGTCGCCTGTGCACTGGCGACCCAGGTCGATCCGCTGCTCGGGCTGTCAGACGGCCAGCCGCCGGTCCTGCAGATCGGCCTCGGCGTCGCCTTTGCCCTGGTGCTGCTGTCCGGCCTCGCGCACGCGGTGCCGGTCATGCTGGTGGCGCTGGCGCACGGCGTGCTGGCCGGGCAGACGCCGCTGGCTGCCACGCTGAATGCGGCGTTGACCGGCGCCCTGGTCTGCGTCGGCACGCAGGTGCTGCGCACCTTCCCGCTGCAGCCCTACCCGCGCATGCGCGCCGACCATTACGCCTGGTTCATCGGCGTCGCGCTGCTGATGGCCATCGTCCGTGGCGCAACCGACGCATGGTCGTCCGGCGCGCCCTTCTATCTGTCCGACTGGACGCTGCACGCGGCCGCCCACTTCGCCGGCACGCTGCTGGTGGTGCAGCTGGTCGCCGGCTGGATCGGTCGCCTGCAACTGCAGCGGCTGATGGCCGACCTGTTGACCGTGCTGCCCTGGCTGCTGCTGACGCTGGGCGTGACGGCCGCCCTCTTCCTGCGCGTGCTCGACGGTCCCGAGCCCTACATGCTGGTGCTGCCGGCGGTGCTGGTGTGGTCGGCGATCCGTCTCAAGGTGCGCTGGATGAGCCTGCTGCTGGTGCTGATGAACGGCGTCGCGCTGTACGGCACTCAGACCGGGCTCGGCCCCTTGGGCAGCGAGACGCCGCTGCGCGCACTGCTGTTGCTGCAGGCCTTCGTCATCACGATGTCGATCGCGCCCTATTCGCTGTCGATCACGCTCAATGAGCGGGCCGCCGCGTCGCGCCGCGCGCGCACCCGCGAGGCGCAGCTGCTCGATCTGTTCGACGGCTCGATCCAGGGCATCCTGATCCACCGCCAGTTCCAGCCCTTGTACGCCAACCGCCGTGCTGCCGAACTGTTGGGTTTCCAGTCGGTGGCCGACCTGATGGGGCAGCACTCGCTGGCCGACATGGTGGTACCGGATGACCTGCCGGTCATTTCCAGCGACAGCAACCGCCGCCTGCTGGCGTCCGGTCGCGTGCTGCCGATGCAGCTCGATGTGGTGCGCACCGACGGCCAGCGTCGCACGCTGGATTCGGTCATCCGCCAGGTCAGCTGGGACGGCGCCCAGGCCATCCAGGCCACCTTCATCGATGTGACCGACGACCTGCGCGCGCGGCGCGAACAGCGCGACCGGCTCGAACGTCAGGACGGCCAGCTCGCTGCCGTGATGCGCCTCAGTGTGGATCAGGCGCTGTCGGCCGGCGACGATGCCGCGCTGGCCACGCTGACCGAAGTCGTCGCCGACGCGCTGTCGGTGAGCCGCGCCAGCGTCTGGCGGCTGGATGCCGAGACGGGCCAGCTACGCTGCCTCGACCTGTACGACCGGCGCCGGCTTGACGTAGATCGCGGCCATGTGTGCGGCGCAGTGCTGGCGGCGTCGGCCTTCCCCGACTATTTCGCCGCATTGCGCAGCGGCCGCACCATTGCCGCTGCCGACGCGCGCCGCGATCCGCAGGTGCGCGAATTCACCGGCGGTTACCTCGACGCCGAGGGCGTCAGCGCCATGCTCGATGCGCCGGTTTTTCTCGATGGCCGGCTGGCCGGCGTGGTCTGTCTCGAACACACCGGCGACGCGCGCGACTGGGCGCACGACGAACAACGCTTCGCCGGCGAGGTGGCGACGCTGCTTGGCCGCTTCCTGGTCGCCCGCGAGCGGCACCGCGCGCAGGCGGAGCAGGCCAGGCTGTCGGCCATCCTCGACGCGACGCCGGACTACGTGTCAACCGTCGACACCGATCTGCGCATCACCTACCTGAACCTGTCGGCGCGGCGCACCGTCGGCCTGAGCGGCAGCACGCTGCCGGACAGTCTGCTGGTCGGCGACCTCTATCCGCCGGACGCCTATCGCCACTACCTCAAGGTCGAACTGCCGGCAGTGATGAAGGACGGCATCTGGGTCGGCGAGACGCGGCTGCGCACCGTGGGCGGTGGCAGCGCGCCGATGTCGGCAGTGCGCGTCGCGCACCGTGGTGCCGACGGCGAGGTGCAGTTCATTTCCAGCGTGCTGCGCGACATCAGCGACATCAAGCGCAACGAACAGGCGCTGCGCGTGGCCAACGAAACGCTGGAACAGCGGGTGAGCGAGCGCACCGCGGAACTTGCGCAGGCGAACGAGCGCCTGAAGGATCTCGACCGGCTGAAATCGATGTTCATCGCTTCGATGTCGCACGAACTGCGCACCCCGCTCAATTCCATCATCGGTTTCACCGGTGTCGTGCTGGCCGGCATGGCGGGCGAACTGAACACGCGCCAGCACGACCAGCTGAGCCGGGTGTACGGTTCGGCCCGGCACCTGCTGGCGCTGATCACCGACGTGATCGACATTTCGAAGATCGAAGCCGGCTTCATCGACGTGTTCGAGGAGCGCTTCGAGGTCGAGGCAGTGATCGATGAGGCGGTGCAGTCGGTGCTGCCGGCGGCGCGCGAGAAGAAGCTGGACATAGACGTGCGCGTCCCGCCGGGCATCCTGGTCCAGGCGGACCGCCGCCGGTTGCTCCAATGCATACTGAATTTCGTGAGCAACGCGGTAAAGTACACCGTCGAAGGAACCATCACTGTGGAGGCGAGCGTGCGTGGCAGCTGGCTCGACATCAGCGTCGAGGACACGGGCATCGGCATGGACGATGCCGGACTGGCCCGCCTCTTCCAGCCCTTCGAACGCATCGATTCCCATCTGCGCGTGAAGACGCCCGGCACCGGGCTCGGTCTCTACCTGACGCGCAAGATCGCCACCGAACTGCTGTCCGGCGGCGTCGATGTGCAGAGCACGCCAGGCGTGGGCAGCCGCTTCACGCTGCACCTGCCGCGCGAAGGCTCGGGCCGCGCGACGGAGGGCAGCCGCCCGTGAAGACCGCACTGGTGATCGAGGACAACGACAACAACCTCGAACTGATCACATTCATCCTGCACGCCGGAGGGTACGGTACGCGCTGTGCGATGACCGGGCTCGAGGGGGTCGCCGAGGCGCTGCGCGAACGCCCCGATTTCATCCTGCTCGACATCCAGTTGCCGGACATCGACGGCATCGAGGTCGCCCGTCGTATCCGCGCCGCCGAGGGCTGGCCGCCGATTCCGATGATCGCCATCACCTCGTTCGCGATGGCCGGTGACCGCGAGCGCGTGCTGGCCGCCGGCTGCAACGGCTACATAGAAAAGCCCATCGACCCGCTGCGGGTGATGAAACAGATCGAAGACGTACTGGCCCAAGCCTGATGGACATCCTGATCGCCGAAGACGACGAGAACTCCCGCCTGATGCTCAGCGCCGCGCTGGAATCGCGCGGCCACGCGGTGCGGGCCGCCGCCGACGGGCGCGCCGCACTCGAACTGGCCAAGGCGCAGCCGCCCGACCTGATCGTGTCCGACATCCTGATGCCGGAACTCGATGGCTACGGCCTGTGCCGCGCCGTGCGCGCCCACCCGCAGCTGGCCGCCATCCCGTTCGCCTTCTACACCGCCACCTTCACCGACCGCCGCGACGAGGAGCTGGCCTACCGCTTGGGCGCCGACCGCTTCCTGGTCAAGCCCTGCGAGATCGGTGCCCTGATCGCCGAGCTGGAAGCACTCGGCAGCCGTGGTTCGCAACGGCCGGTGGTCGGCGACGCCGACGCGCTTTATGCCGAGCGGCTGCGCGACAAGCTGGACAAGAAGATCAACGAACTCGAAGCGGAACGCACCCGGCTGCGCGATTTTGCCGAGGCGGCGGCCGACTGGTTCTGGGAGACCGACGCCGCGCGCACCATCGTGTATACGTCGGACGGCGCCTGGCCGCTGCGCGGGCTGTCGCTGAACGCGCTGTTCGCGA
>JAVEVQ010000127.1:0-5274 GCA_034004945.1 Methyloversatilis sp.
CCGTAGCGCAGGCCGTGCAGCGCGGTGAGCACCCGGTTCATCGAAGGCAGGAGCCTGAAGGCGGCCGCGGCGAACAGACCGACCACCGGCACGATGTCGGTCAGGGCCCGTTCGCGCCAGATCATGCTGAGCACCAGCAGCGCCAGACCGCCGACGGCGAGCAGTTCCAGCCACAGGCGCGGCATCTGCTGCAGCCCGGACTGCCGGCCGCCCACTCGGGCGACCGCGGCGTTGTGCTGGTCGAACGCGGCAAGAAAGGCCGCTTCGCGCCCGAACATGCGCACGTCCTTCACCCCCCCGAGCCCCTGCTGGATCTGCTGCAGCTTCAGGCCCTCGTGGTGCTGCCGCAATTGTCCCCAGCGCGTCACGCGCGAGCGGGTGAAGCGGTTGAAGGCCCAGGCTGCACCGCCGACCACGCCCCCCACCACCAGGGCGCCCACCGGCTCGACCAGCAGCAGCAATGTGCCGATGCCGGCCAGCACGCAGGCCTCGGCGATCAGCAGCATGCCGGGCAGCAGCGCATGGCTGCCGAACAGCGTCGCTTCGGTGGTGACGTTGCGAATCAGTTGAGCCGAATTGTGCTGCACATGAAAGATGTAGGGCTCGGCCAGGTAGCGCGCAAACAGCTTGTGCGCCACCCGTGCCTGTGCGGCGAAGGCGAACGCGGACTGACGCCAGGCGAGAAAAGCGAGGAAGGCGTTCTTGACCAGATAGACCATGGCCAGCGCCGACACCGCCCAGGCCACCAGCGCCGCCTGCGATGGCTCGCCGAGCAGCCGGAGCACGCTCGCCACATGGGGGCTGCGCGCGGCCGGATCGTCCTGCATCAGCACCGCCATCGCCGGCACCACCAGGCCAACGCCCAGCGTTTCGAACGCCATGCCGACCAGCATGAGCAGGAACAGGCCGCCCGCCGCCCTGCGCTGGTCAGGGTCGAGCACCGCCAACACCTTGTGTGCCACCGAAAACCGGGACGCTGCGCCGCTCATTGCCGACTCTCTTCCGGCAAAGCCTCGCCCGCCTGCGCGCTCATCCGGCGCGCCTCGCTCTGCAGCTCCTCGATCTCGGAGCGCAGGGTTTCGTACTCCTGCAGCTTCTGCTTCAGGTAACGCAGCGACACCCGTGCCTTTTCCTCGAAACCGGCCGGCGTCAGGAAATACATGTAGGCGAGCTTGTTGCGGCTGTTGCGGAAGTTGCGCGCCTTGACCAGACCGCGCTCGATCAGGGCGTTCAGGCAGAAATTGACCTTGCCCACGCTGATGCCCAAGGCCTGCGCGAGCTGTCGTTGCGACAGTTCGGGATTCGCTTCCAGCAGTTTCAGCAGGCGGTATCGGGTCTGTTCGTCGAGCATCATGCGTTCATTGATTGAACGCCCGAATTACACATGGACATGCGCCGACTGTCAATTCGGCCGACATCCGGCTGCTATGCTCGCGCCCTCATGATGCGCGCCACCTACACCCTGCTCTGGCTGCTCGGCCTGCCCTTCGCGCTGCTGCGCACCCGGCTGCGCGGCAGGCGCGAACCGGGCTATCTCGAGGACGTCGGCGGGCGCCTCGGTCTGGGCCCTCGCCAGCCAGCGCGCCCGACCCTGTGGCTGCACGCGGTCTCGGTCGGTGAAACCCGCGCCGCAGCCCCGTTGCTGGCCGCGCTGTGCCTGCGTTATCCGGATCACCGCATCCTGATTACCCAGATGACTGCCACCGGGCGCGCCACCGCGCGTCAGCTTTATGGTGATTTCGCCGAATTCGCCTGGCTGCCATGGGACCTGCCCTGGGCGCAGCGGACCTTCCTGCGCCGCTGGCAGCCTGTGCTCGGCATCGTGCTGGAAACCGAAATCTGGCCCAACCTGTTGCGCGAATGCACGCGCGCAGGCATCCCCGTCGTGCTCGCGAATGCACGGATGTCGGCGCGTTCGGCAGCGCGTTATGCGCGGCTCGGCGGATTCACCCGGGAGGTGCTGCAGGACTTCTCTGCCATCCTCGCCCAGACGACGGACGACGCTGCGCGATTCTCCGCGCTGGGCGCGCGAGCGACAGCGGTGACCGGCAACCTGAAGTTCGATGTCACCCCACCGGCGGACCTGCTGGAGCTCGGTGCGACATGGCGCAGATCACTGGGCCGGCGCCGGGTCGTTCTGCTCGCAAGCACCCGCGAGGGTGAGGAATCCGCATTGCTCGACGCGCTCGTGCCGCGCCTCCCTGATGACGTGCTGATCGCGCTGGTGCCGCGGCATCCTCAGCGTTTCGACGCGGTCGCCGAACTGGTCGCCGCCAGGGGCCTGACCGCCTGCCGACGCAGCGCCGGCGACATGCCCGCACCCGGAACACGCGTCTGGCTGGGTGACGCGATGGGTGAAATGTTCGCCTGGTATGCGCTGGCCGACCTCGCACTGATCGGCGGAAGCTGGCAACCGCTGGGCGGACAGAACCTGATCGAGGCGTGCGCCGTGGGTTGCCCGGTCGTGATCGGACCGCACACGTTCAACTTCTCGACGGCAACCCGTGACGCCATCGACGCCGGCGCCGCGGCAAGAGCGAAAGACGAGACAGACGCCGCGGAAATCGCCCGCGCGCTGCTGGAGGATCCCGGGGCGCGGCAGCACATGGCGACCGCCGCACACGAGTTCGCACGCGCACATGGCGGCGCGGGGCTGCGCACCCTGGAGGTACTGGAAACGCTGCTGCCTCCGGGTCGGAAGGATTGACATACATGGGCGATAATCCGGTCCTGACTTCCGGCTCCCGAGAACCATGCCCAAAATCGCACTCATCACCGGCGTGACCGGCCAGGACGGCGCCTATCTCGCCGAGTTCCTGCTCAAGAAGGGCTACGAGGTCCACGGCATCAAGCGTCGTTCGTCGCTGTTCAACACCGACCGCATCGACCACCTGTACGAAGACCCGCACGTCGATAACCGCAAGTTCATCCTGCACTACGGCGACCTGACCGACTCGACCTCTCTGGTGCGCATCATCCAGAAGGTGCAGCCGGACGAGATCTACAACCTGGCCGCCCAGTCGCACGTGGCGGTGAGCTTCGAAGAGCCGGAATACACCGCCAACGCCGACGGCATCGGCGCGCTGCGCATCCTCGAAGCCATCCGCATCCTCGGCCTGGAGAAGAAGACCCGTTTCTACCAGGCCTCGACTTCCGAGCTGTACGGCCTGGTACAGGAGATTCCGCAGAAGGAAACCACGCCCTTCTACCCGCGCAGCCCGTATGCGGTGGCCAAGCTCTACGCCTACTGGATCACCGTCAATTACCGCGAGGCCTACGGCATCTACGCCTGCAACGGCATCCTGTTCAACCACGAGTCACCGGTGCGCGGCGAAACCTTCGTCACGCGCAAGATCACGCGCGCCATCGCGCGCATTGCGCTCGGTCTGCAGGACTGCCTCTACCTGGGCAATATGAGCGCGCTACGCGACTGGGGCCACGCGCGTGACTACGTCGAGATGCAGTGGCTGATGCTGCAGCAGGACAAGGCCGAAGACTTCGTCATCGCCACCGGCGTGCAGTACAGCGTGCGCCAGTTCGTCGAGTTTGCCGCCGCCGAGCTGGGCATCACGGTGCGCTTCGAGGGCGAGGGCGAGCAGGAGGTGGGCATCGTGGCCTCCGTCACCGGCGACCGTGCCAAGGTGAAGGTGGGTGACGTGATCGTGAAGGTCGATCCGCGCTACTACCGCCCGACCGAAGTCGAAACCCTGCTCGGCGACCCGACCCGGGCGCGCGAGAAGCTGGGCTGGACGCCCAGGACCACGCTGCAGGAGCTGGTGAAGGAGATGGTCGAAGCCGACTACACCAGCGCCAAGCGGGATGCGCTGGTGAAGATGGCCGGCTTCCAGGCCTACGACTATCACGAGTGAGCGGGCGACCCATCTCATGGACAAGCACGCGCGCATCTACGTCGCCGGCCATCGCGGTCTGGTCGGTTCGGCCATCGTCCGCAATCTCGAGGCAAAGGGCTACACCCACATCCTGAAGCGGACGCATGCCGAACTCGATCTGACCGACGCGGCCGCCACCGACGCCTTCTTCGCCGAACACCGACCGGAATACGTGTTTCTCGCCGCTGCCAAGGTGGGCGGCATCGTCGCCAACAACACCTATCCGGCCGAATTCATCCGCGACAACCTGGTGATCCAGGCCAACGTGATCCACAGCGCCTGGAAGCATGGCGTGACGCGGCTCATGTTCCTCGGCTCCAGCTGCATCTACCCGAAGATGGCGCCGCAGCCGATGCGCGAGGACTGCCTGCTCACCGGCCCGCTGGAGCCGACCAACCGGCCCTACGCGCTGGCCAAGATCGCCGGCATCGAAATGTGCTGGAGCTACAACCGGCAGTACGGCACGAAGTATCTGGCGGCGATGCCGACCAATCTGTACGGTCCGGGCGACAACTACCATCCGGAAAACAGCCACGTCATCCCGGCGCTGCTGCGCAAGTTTCACGAGGCGAAACAGCGCGGCGACGACACGGTCACCATCTGGGGCACCGGCACGCCACGGCGCGAATTCCTGTTCAGCGACGACATGGCCGACGCCTGTGTCTTCCTGATGAATCTGCCGGACGATCGCTACACGAGCCTGCTGGGCAGCGACGAGTCGGTCAGCGGCCGGTTCGAGCCGCCGCTGGTGAACGTCGGTGTGGGCGAAGACGTAACGATCCGGGAACTGGCCGAACTGGTGGGCGAGGTAGTGGGTTTCGACGGCAATCTCGTGTTCGACACGACCCGGCCTGACGGGACACCGCGCAAGCTGATGGATGTATCGCGACTGAACGGAATGGGCTGGCGGGCCGCGACCTCCCTGCGTAGCGGCCTGACACGCGCCTATCAGGATTTCAGCAGGCAGGCTACCTGACCCGGACCGCCCCCGCTTCCACCTTCAGCCGCTGCCGTCCGTGGCCGGCCGGAATCTGTACCGTGCCGGCGAGGCGATAGGGTCCGACCACGCTGGGCGCCACCTCGACCACCGCGCGGCGCCCGGCGGCCGAATGGCTTTCCAGCCACCAGCCCTTTTCGTCGCGCGTCGTGCGCATGCCGAAGGGCCGCGCCAGCGGCTCGCCGACGAACACGCCTTCGCCGGGCCAGGCCACGCTCTTCCAGTAGGCTTCGATCAGCGTTTCGCCCTCGGCGTAGAAGGTCATCAGGATGCCCGGGTGCGGGAACTTGCCGAGGTGGTTGCACGGCTCGACCACGGTGCCGTAGCTGCCGGTGGCGCCGGCTCGCAGCCACTCCAGTGCGCTCATCTGCGTCTGGTTGCCGGTCA
>JAVEVQ010000128.1:0-5257 GCA_034004945.1 Methyloversatilis sp.
CTGGTGCCGAAGCGGCTCGCCCTGCTGGCACCCGAAGGCATCGCCTCCCTCATTTCGCGGCCGATGATGCTGCTGGCGCGCGTCGCGCGGCCGCTGGTGTGGGTGCTGTCGGTCACCAGCAACGCCATCCTGCGCGTCGCCGGTGCGCGCCGCACCGAAGAGCCGCCGATCACCGACGAGGAAATCAAGGTGCTGATGGGCCAGGGTGCGGAAGCCGGCGTGTTCCACCAGAGCGAACAGCAGATCGTGTCCAACGTGCTGCGTCTCGACGAACTGCGCGTCGGCGCCATCATGACGCCGCGCAAGGACATTCACGCGATCGACCTCGACGATCCGGAGGAGGAGATCCGACGGCGCATCGCGGACAGTCCGTACAGCCGCCTGCTGGTGTGCCGCGACGGCCTGGAACACGTGCTCGGCATGCTGCAGAGCGGTGCCCTGCTGAAGCAGTCGCTGGCCGGCGAGACGATAGACCGGCGCAGCATCGAGGCGCTGCTGGAGCCGCCGCTCTACGTGCCGGACACGGTCAGCACCGCCCAACTGCTGGAGAACTTCCGCCGCACGCGCAAGCATCTGGCGCTGCTGGTGGACGAGTACGGTGACCTGCAGGGGCTGGTCACCGTCAACGACGTGCTCGCCGCCATCGTCGGCGACATGTCGGTACCGGCGGCACATGAGGAGCAGGACGTGGTGCAGCGCGCCGACGGCTCCTGGCTGGTGAATGGCGGCACGTCGATCGAGCGCGTCAAGTCGCTGCTCGGCATCGAGGACGCGCTGCCGGGCGAGGACAGCGGAAACTTCCACACCATGGGCGGGCTGGTGCTGCACATGCTCGGTCGCATCCCGGTCGCCGCCGATTTCTTCGAGGTCGCCGGCCTGCGCATCGAGGTGATGGACATGGACCGCAACCGCGTCGACAAGGTACTGGTGCAGCGACTCGAACCGCCGCCTGCTCCGGTCGACGCGGAGTGAGCCGAGGCGCGCGAACCACCGCCGCCCTTGCTTCACGCGACGACATGCGCCGGGCAAGTGCCCCGCCCTTCGATCACCTGGCGCACCCGGTTGCACACCCTGAGCCGTCTGCGGAACAGACGCATATGAAGAATTCGTGACAGCCATTGCCGGCGGACGGGCACGGGCGATACTCGGGCTCTCCTCCTCCACAGCAATGGCTGTGAGTTCTCCAGGGCGGCCTTCGGGCCGCCTTTTTTTCGTCCGCGGGAGACGGATTCAGCTGCAGTCCGGCGCGCCGCCCGCGAGGTGGGCACTGCGGCGGGCGCGGCCGGCGAGCAGTTCGCGCTCGCGTGCGTTCTGCGTCAGTGCCGCCGCACGGCGGAATTCCTCGCAGGCTTCGGCGTGGCGACCGAGCCTGGCCAGCAGGTCGCCGCGCACGCCGGGCAGCAGGGGGTAGTGGCGCAGCGCCGGTTCTTCGCGCAGCGCGTCGACGATCTCCAGCCCGGCGGCCGGACCGAAGGCCATGCCCACCGCCACCGCGCGATTCAGTTCGACCACCGGCGACGGCGCGATCTGCGCCAGCGCGTCGTACAGCGCGGCGATGCGCGGCCAGTCGGTGTGATCGGCATGGGTGGCGCGCGCGTGACAGGCGGCGATCGCGGCCTGCAGCGCGTACGGGCCATAGCCGCCGCCGAGCGCGTCGACGCGTTCCAGTGCGGCGAGGCCGCTGCGTATCAGCAGACGGTCCCAGCGCGTGCGGTCCTGCTCCAGCAGCAGCACCGGTGCGCCGCGTGCGTCGGTGCGCGCGTGCAGGCGCGAGGCCTGGATTTCCATCAGCGCCAGCAGGCCGTGCACTTCGGCGATCTGCGGCGCCAGTCCGGCCAGTATGCGGCCGAGGCGCAGCGCCTCCTCGCACAGCGCCGGGCGCATCCAGTACTCGCCGGCGGTGGCGGCATAGCCCTCGTTGAAGATGAGGTAGATCACCTTCAGCACGGCGTCGAGCCGCTCGCCCAGTTCGGCCGGACCGGGCAGTTCGAACGGCACGCGTGCCTCGGCGAGCGTGCGCTTGGCGCGCACGATGCGCTGCGCCAGCGTCGCCTCCGGCACCAGGAAGGCGCGCGCGATGTCCGGCGTGGCGAGACCACCGACCATCTTCAGCGTCAGCGCGACGCGCGCCTCGACCGACAGCACCGGGTGGCAGGCGACGAACATCAGGCGCAGCACGTCGTCGCCGATCGGCTCGTCGAGCGCGCTGTCGGGCGCCGGTGGCGCGCCGTCCTGCAGCTGCGCCTCGATTTCCCAGGTCAGCGCGTCGGCCTTGGTCGCCTGCATGGTGCGGTGGCGCAACAGATCGAGCGCGCGGTTCTTCGCGGCGGTGGTGAGCCAGGCGCCGGGGTTGTCCGGCACGCCCTTGTCGGGCCACTGTTCGAGTGCGGTCACCAGCGCGTCCTGCGCCAGTTCCTCGGCAATGCCGACGTCGCGCACCATGCGCGCCAGCGCGCCGATGATGCGTGCCGACTCGACGCGCCAGACGGCATCCAGCGTGCGGTGCAGATCCGACGTCATCGTCCGGCCCGCAGCGTCATCGCGGTCCCGTCTGTCATCCCCCGTCTCCCTCAGGCCGTGTCCATCCGGCGGAAGCGCTCCACCGCCTCGCCCGGTGCGAAGTCGTCCAGTTCGAACACTTGGCGCACCTCGATCTCGGCGTCGTGCCCCTCGCCCACCGGATTCGGAAAACGACGTGTCCAGTGCAGCGCCTCCTCGCGCGAGGCGACCTGGATCAGCGTGTAGCCGGCGATCAGTTCCTTCGTTTCGGCAAACGGGCCATCGATGACGCTGCGTGCGTCGCCGCGGTAACGCACGCGCCAGCCCTTCGAACTGGCCTGCAGCCCCGATGCGTCGAGCAGCACGCCGGCGCGCACCAGTTCTTCATGATAGGTGGCCATGGAAGCCATCAGCGCCTCCTCCGGCATGACGCCCGCCTCGCTGTCGGCAGTGGCCCTGACGATGATCATGTAACGCATGGCAGCTCTCCTCGAACCGGCGCCAAAGGCGCCATCGCAGTGTCGACGCGTGACCCGCACGCGAATCGACAGCGCGCGCGATCAGCTCGGGGGCCTGTGTGGGAACGCTGTTCTGACCGCGACAGCACACCTTACCGAGGCCTGCGGTATGCCCCGGCCGTATCGCGAGCAAGCTCGCCCACAAGATCCCAGCTCCGGCCGCGGATCGAGGGTGTCCCCTGTTGGAGCAGCCCCTGTGGGAGCGGCCTTGGCCGCGACGCGGCTGTTACTTGGCGCAGGCTTCGATACAGATTGCTGTCGGGGTCAGAAGCCCCCCCACAGGACCCCGCCTCCGGCTGCGGATCGGGCGTGCTCCCCGTGGGAGCGAGCTTGCTCGCGATAGCGGCCTGGATCGAAGCAGCTGCCCTCCCCAGTCTATGGTGGATAGGGAAAGACCCGCGCCCGCCGCCCTCACCCGCATCCGCGTGAGAGGTACCCGGGATGAGGACCGAACTCGCCCCTCGCCGCCGCACTCACCCGTGCGCCATCACCGCACTCGCCACCGCGAAATAGGTGAGCAGGGTCAGCAGGTCCTGCACGATGGTGGCGAGCGGGCCGCTGCCGTAGGCGGGGTCACTGCCCATGCGGCCGAGCAGCCAGGGCAGGAAAAGGCCTATCGTCGTCGCGATGCCGCCGGCCATCACCAGCGACAGCGCCACCGCGAACGCCAGCGTCGGGTCGCCGAACGCCAGCCAGACGCAGGGTAAGGTGAGCCCGCCCAGCACCAGTCCGATCAGCAGGCCGGTGCGCACCTCGCCACCGACCAGCGCGCCGATCGACGCGTGACTGAGCGACAGGCCGCGCACGGCGACCGCTTCGGTCTGCGTACCGATGGCGTCCGCCAGATAGACCAGGCCCGGCACGAAGAAGGCGAGCGCCGGACTCAGCGCAAGCGTGCGCTCGAAGCCGGCCATGATGAAGGTGGCGAACATGCTGCCGGCCAGACCGATCAGCAGCCAGGGCAGACGGTGACGCAGGCGACGCAACGGCGGTGACTCGATCGCCTCGCGCGCCCGCCGCGTCTCGCGCGTGATGCCGGCCAGGCGGTGGATGTCCTCCACGTGCTCACGACGCAGGATGTGCAGCAGCGCAGCGGTCGGCACCACGCCGAGCAGCCGGCCGCGCGCATCGACCACCGGCATCGCGTCCAGCCCGTGATGCAGCGCCAGCGAAGCCACCCGCTCCTGGTCGGTGTGCGCATGCACGGCCGGGCAGTCGCGCTGCATCACCGCGTCGATGCGCGCGCCCTGCGCGGCACGGAACAATGCCGGCAGCGGTGCGATGCCGACCAGGCTTTCGTCGTCATCGACCACGCACACGATGTCGAGACAGTCGTAGTGCCGGGCACGCAGGTCGGCCAGCACCGCATCGACCGTCTGCGCCGGGTGCACGCGCGGCACGGCGGCCAGCAGGTAGCGGCCGGCGCTCTCGTCGGCCGGCAGAACGCTCGGCGCCGACGGATCGTTTGCAGTGGGAGCGTGGGCGCTCATGACGGGTTCCATCCGGACAGTGTTCCGCCATGGTGCCGCATCGCGCGGCGCCTCGTCATGCGCAGGATCAGCCGGCCGCTGGCGCCGGCCAGACCGGGAACACGATGAGGCCGAAGATGGCGAGCAGCCAGAACACCGCCGACAGTGCGTAGGGCGCGAGCATGGTCACCAGCACCACGTCTTTCCAGTCGTCATGGTCGGGCGACGGTGCCAGCGCGCCGGCCTTGACCGCCTCTTCCTGATAGAAGGTGACCAGCGTCGACACGCGGTACTCGGCCAGCAGGAACAGCACCGACAGCAGCAGCCCGACCACGCCCAGACCCACCCGGTACGGCGGATGTCCAAGGAAGAGCGAACCGCCCTGCGAGAACGCGAACGCCAGCAGCGCACCCAGCACGGCGGAGAACACCGTGAACATGGCGAAGCGCATCGTGCCGTAATGGCGCGCGGTTTCGCCGGCGATGCGGGCGCGGGCGAGTTCGAGGGTGTCGTGGTCGTTGCACATGACGTTCGGCTCCTGCATGGATGAGCGGACGATACGCCAGGGCGGCTGCGGTCGACCAGCCCCGTCGCGGCGGCGCGTCAGGACGGCAATACGAGTGCCGGCAGATCAGCGGGTGTGACGCACAGCCGGACGCCCGGCAGGCCGGCGAAGCGGTCCGGCGCGGTATAGCCCCAGGCCACCGCGACGAAATCCAGCCCGAGCGCCTGCGCCACGTCGAGATCGCGCAACTCGTCGCCGACGCTCAC
>JAVEVQ010000129.1:0-5239 GCA_034004945.1 Methyloversatilis sp.
GTCGTGCGCCGCCAGTTCCATGGCGCACGCCGATTTCCAGTGGAACTTCCCGACGCCCGTGACGCCCATCGCGCGCGACACGCTGGCCATCCACAACGAGTTCATGCTGATCATCACCGCGCTGTTCGTCGCGGTGTTCGCCATCATGATCTATTCCATGGTCCGCCACCGCAAGAGCGTCGGCCACGAGCCCGCCAGGTTCTCCGGCCCGACCGGCGCGGTGCAGTGGTTCTGGGCGCTGGTGCCCTTCGCGATCCTGCTCTTCATCGACTTCGTCCTCATGGGCATCCCGGCCTTCCATGCCGTGATCGAGATGGAGGACACGAAAACGAAGGCCGACATGGTGATCAAGGTCACCGGCCTCCAGTGGAAATGGCAGTACGAATACCCCGACGACGGCATCCGCTTCATGTCGAACCTGACCACGCCGCCGGAACAGATCGCCGGCGCGGCAGCCAAGGGCGAGCACTATCTGCTGGAAGTCGATAACCCGCTGGTGCTGCCGGTGGGCAAGAAGGTGCGCGTGCTGCTGACCGCCACCGACGTGATCCACACCTGGTGGGTGCCGCAGTTCGGCGTCAAGCGCGACGCGATTCCCGGCTTCATCCGCGAGACCTGGGTGAAGATCGAGGAACCCGGCACCTATCGCGGCCAGTGCGCCGAACTCTGCGGCAAGGGCCACGGCTTCATGCCGGTCGTCGTGCAGGCGCTGCCCGAGGCCGAGTACCTCGCCTGGCGCGACGCCAAGAAAGCGCAACTGACGCAGGCCGCCGCCGGCGCCGACCGCGCCTGGAGCAAGGACGAGCTGATGGAGCGCGGCAAGGACGTCTATGCCAGGCAGTGCGCCGTCTGCCACCAGCCCGAGGGCCAGGGCCTGCCGCCCGCCTTCCCGCCGCTCGCCGGCAGCAAGGTGATCAACGGCCCGCTGCTGACGATGGATGGCAAGCCGGTCCCCGACGGCCACGTCGACCGCGTGCTGAACGGCAAGGACGGCACCGCGATGCAGGCGTTCCGCAACACGCTCGACGACGTCGAGCTGGCCGCCGTCATCACGTTCGAGCGCAACAGTTTCGGCAACAAGCAGGGCGACATGATCCAGCCCGCCCAGATCAAGGCCCTGCGCGAGGAGGCGAAATGAATACCGCGACCACGACCGCGAACGGCCACGCGCCGCACGGCGAACATCATCCGGCCGGCCTGCTGCGCTGGCTGACCACCACGAACCACAAGGACATCGGCACGATGTACCTGACGTTCGCGCTGGTCATGTTCTTCGTCGGCGGCGCGATGATCCTCGCCGTGCGCGCCGAGCTGTTCCAGCCCGGCATGCAGCTGATGCAGCCGGAGTTCTTCAACCAGCTGATCGGCGTGCATGCGCTGGTGATGATCTTCGCCGCGCTGATGCCGGCCGCCACCGGCTTCGCCAACTGGCAGATCCCGCTGATGATCGGCGCGCCCGACATGGCGCTGCCGCGCCTCAACAACTGGGGTTTCTGGCTGCTGCCGCCCGCCGCCATCCTGCTGACCATGCCCTTCGTGCTGGCGCTGTTCGGCATCGGCGACGGCGCCATCGCCACCGGCTGGACCTTCTACGCGCCGCTCTCGGTGCAGGGCGGCATCGGCGTGGACTTCGCCATCTTCGCGGTGCACATCCTCGGCATCAGCTCGATCCTCGGCTCGATCAACATCATCGTCACCATCTTCAACATGCGCGCGCCGGGCATGACGATGATGAAGCTGCCCCTGTTCTGCTGGGGCTGGCTGATCACCGCCTTCCTGCTGATCGCGACGATCCCGGTGCTGGCCGGCGCGGTGACCATGCTGCTGACCGACCGCCATTTCGGCACCCACTTCTTCAACGCCGCCGGCGGCGGCGACCCGATCCTGTTCCAGCACCTGTTCTGGTTCTTCGGCCACCCCGAGGTGTATATCCTGCTGCTGCCGGTATGGGGCCTGATGCCGCACGTGCTCGCCACCTTCAGTCGCAAGCCGGTGTATGGCTACAAGGCGCAGGTGTACGGCTTCGTCGCCATCGGCATCCTTTCCGTGGTGGTCTGGGCGCACCACTTCTTCACCGCCGGCCTGCCGGTGCCGGCGCTGCTCTACTTCATGTATTCGACGATGTCGATCTCGCTGCCGCTCGCCGTGCTGTTCTTCTGCTGGATCGCGACGATGTGGCGCGGCGCGATGAGCTTCGAGACGCCGATGCTGTTCGCCACCGGCTTCATCGTGCTGTTCGGCATCGCCGGGCTGACGGGGCTGGTGCTCGCCGACGTCGCCGCCGACGCGCAGTACCACCACAGCTACTTCGTCGTCGCCCACTTCCACTACGCGCTGTTCGCCGGCGGCATCATGGGCGTGATGACCGGCGTCTACTACTGGCTGCCGAAATGGACCGGCCGCATGTATTCCGAGACGCTGGGCAAGTGGCACTTCTGGCTGACGGTGATTTCCTTCAACCTCACCTTCATGCCGCAGTTCTTCCTCGGCCTGGCCGGCATGCCGCGCCGCATACCCGACTACGCGCTGCAGTTCGCCGAGTTCAACGCCATCTCGACGGTCGGCGCCTTCATCCTCGGCGTCTCGCAACTGCTGTTCGCCTGGAACATCGTCCAGTGCGCGCGCGGTCGCGGCGCGCCGGCCGCAAGTCGGGCCTGGGAGGGCGCCGAGGGCCTGGAATGGGAGCTGTCCTCGCCGCCGCCGCACCACAGCTGGGAAACCCAGCCCCAGGTGAAATGACATGAACGCCCCCTTCCCGGACGATAGCGCGCGCCGCCGCAGCCTCAACCGCCGGCTGGGCTGGACGCTGGGCGCGGCCGCGCTCCTCCTCTATCTGATCGGCTTCTTCATCCAGCGATGAACGGACAGCCTGTGCCCCCTCCGCGCGACCATGGCCGGCTGATCGGCCGGCTGGCCCTGGCGGTGTGCGCCTCGGCCGCCTTCGGCTTCGCGCTGGTGCCGCTCTACGACACGTTGTGCCGCGTCGCCGGCCTCAACGGCAAGACCTTTGCGCGCGGCGGCCTGGCGGCGGACGACGGCGCGCCGCTCGACCGCGTCGACCGCTCGCGCCTCGTCACCGTGGAATTCACCGGCACGGTGATGCCCGGCCTGCCCTGGGAGATGCGCCCGCTGAAAAACAGCGTCGAGCTGCATCCCGGCGAGATGCAGCAGATCGCCTTCCTCGTGCGCAACACCGCCGACCACGCGGTGGTCGGGCAGGCGGTGCCGAGCGTCACGCCGGGCCAGGCCGCGCAGTATTTCCACAAGATCGAATGCTTCTGCTTCAACCAGCAGACCCTCGGCCCCGGCGAGGCGCGCGAGATGCCGCTGATGTTCATCGTCAAGCCGGAGCTGGACGGCGACGTCCGCACCATCACGCTTTCCTACGCCTTCTTCCAGGCCCCCTCCGCCCCCGCCCGAAAGGAGGGCCGCACATGAGCACGCACTCCGCATCCCCCCATGGCGCCCATTACTACGTGCCGCGGCCGAGCCACTATCCCGTCACGCTCTCGGGCGCGCTGTTCCTGCTGGCGCTCGGCTTCGTCCTGAGGATCAACGGCTTCGCGCCGGGGCCGTGGTTCATGCTGGCCGGCGCCGCGCTGATCCTCTACGTGCTGTTCGGCTGGTTCGGCGCAATCATCGGCGAATCGGTGACGCGCGCCTACGGCCACTGGGAGGACCAATCCTTCCGCCACGGCATGGTGTGGTTCATCGCTTCCGAGGTGGCCTTCTTCGCCGCCTTCTTCGGCGCGCTGTTCTATGTGCGCGTCATCTCGGTACCCGACCTGCTCAATCTCCTGCCCAACCACGGCTGGACGCTCTATCCGGACTACCAGGGCTTGAGCTGGCCGCAATCCGGCGCCGGGCCGAAGGCGATGGAGTTCACGCCGATGGGCGCCTGGGGCATTCCCGCGCTGAACACCGCGCTGCTGCTGTCGTCGGGGGCGACCGTCACCTGGGCGCACTGGGGACTATTGAAGAACAACCGCTTCCAGCTCAATCTCGGCCTCTTCCTCACCGTCGTCCTCGGCTTCACCTTCCTCGGCTTCCAGGCCTGGGAATACCACCACGCTTATGCGGAGCTGGGCCTGACGCTGGGCGCCGGCGTGTATGGCGCGACCTTCTTCATGCTGACCGGCTTCCACGGCTTCCACGTCACGCTCGGCGCGATCATGCTGACGGTGATCCTGCTGCGCTGCCTCAAGGGCCACTTCGACGCCGACAACCACTTCGCCTTTGAGGGCGTGGCGTGGTACTGGCACTTCGTCGACGTGGTGTGGCTGCTGCTCTTCGTCTTCGTGTACTGGCTATGAGCGCCCGAACCAGCCGAGGTGGAAACCCATGACGAGCATGCCGAACAGCAGCAGCGAGACGGCGATGCGCACCGTCAGCGCCCGCGCCGTGCGGCGCCCGCGCCCGCCGTCGCGGTTCATGAAGACGAGTCCGGAAAACAGGCTGATCATGACGATCAGCAGCATCAGGATGATGACGATCTTGAGGAACATGCGCGGATTATGCGCGCTTTGGCCGACCGTCGCGATGCTCGTGCTGGTCGTGCTGTTCGTCAATCTCGGTCAGTGGCAATGGGGCAAGGCCGAGAAGAAGGCGGCCGCGCAGGCGCTGCTTGAGCGCCGCAGTGCCGAACCGCCGCGCGCGCTGCCGGCCGCGCCGCTGGACGACGCGCAAGCCTTCCACTATCGCCGCGTCGCCGTGCGCGGCCATTACCGCGCGGCCGGCCAGATCCTGCTCGACAACCAGATGATGGGGGAACGCGTCGGCTATCGTGTGCTGACGCCCTTCGCCATCGCGGGCGGCGACATGGAAGTGCTCGTCGATCGCGGCTGGGTGCCGGCGCCCGCCGAGCGCGCGCGCCTGCCCGAACTGGCCGCCGTCCCGTCAGCGCCGACTTTCATCGAAGGCATCGCCGTCATTCCCACGGACAAGCATTTCGCGCTGGCGGCGGACAGCGCGCCTCCCGGCGGCGACGCGCGCTGGCAGTTCCTCGACCTCGACCGCTACGCGCGCGCGGCGAAGGTGGCCTTGCAGCCGCTGGTGATCCGCCTCGACGCCGACCAGCCCGACGGCTACCTGCGCGCCTGGCCGCGCCCGGACGAGCGCATCGAGCGCCACCGCTCCTACGCCCTGCAATGGTTCGGCTTCGCCGCCAGCACCGTGGGCATCTGGGCCTGGACCGGCTTCAGGAGGCGGCCATGAACGCCGCCGCGCTGCCCATGCCGGA
>JAVEVQ010000130.1:0-5193 GCA_034004945.1 Methyloversatilis sp.
GGCTGCAGGGCGCGATGGCGGCCACCTACCAGGGCGGCTACCGCATCGCGATGATCGCCGCCTCGGCCGGCGTGCTGTGGCTGGCCGCCTCGGTCGATGCCACCGACACCGCCTACGAACACGCACCCTGGCGCTTCGCCTACCTGATCATGGCAGCCAGCATGGGCGTCGGCATCCTGACGACCTTGCTGATACGCGAGCCGGACGCGCCGGTGTCGGCGGACACCGTGCAGCGCGAGGCGCGCACCCGCGAATGGCTGGCGCGCGAGGGGCTGCACGGTCCGCTGCTGGCCGCCGTCGCCTGGCTGCACGGCGCAGTGGTGTCGCCCTTCGTCGATTTCATCCGCCGCTACCGCTGGCACGCGGTGCTGCTGCTGGCGCTGATCGGCACCTACCGCATCTCCGACGTGGTAATGGGCATCATGGCCAACGCCTTCTACGTGGACATGGGCTACACCAAGGACGAGGTGGCCAACGTGGCCAAGGTGTACGGCGTCGGCATGACCATCGTCGGCGCCGTGATCGGCGGCGTGCTGACGGCGCGCATCGGCGTCATGAAGACGCTGTTCCTCGGCGCCGCGCTGTCGTCCGCGACCAATCTGCTGTTCGTCTGGCTGGCCGGTCGCGGGCACGACGTGAACGGCCTCATCTTCGCGATTTCCGCCGACAACCTGTCGGCCGGCATCGCCTCGTCGGCCTTCGTCGCCTATCTGTCCGGGCTGACGAATGTGGCCTACTCGGCCACCCAGTACGCGCTGTTCAGTTCGCTGATGCTGCTGCTGCCGAAGTTCATCGCCGGCTTTTCCGGCGTCTATGTCGACGCCCACGGCTACGAAGCCTTCTTCACCGCCACCGCGCTGCTCGGCGTACCGGTGCTGGGGCTGGTGCTGCTCGCCGCGCGGGCGAGGGGCAGGGAACAGCGAGGCGGGGCTGGGGAATCGTGAATTCCGGGCGCCGCAGCCGCCCGCGTGCGTCCCCTCGGCCCTGATTCCTAGCCTCTGCTCCCTCCTGCCCCTCCGCCCAACCGGTACAGCGCAAAACTGCCGAGGAAGTTCGGCTCGTCGGTCACCGGTTGACCGGCGTCGTCGAGCACCAGCCGCTCACGCACCTCGATGCCCAGCTTGTCGCACAGCGCCTCGAAGTCGGCGATGGTGAAGAAGCGGACGTTGGGCGTGTCGTACCACTGGTAGGGCAGGCGGTCGGACACCGGCATGTGGCCGTCCATGATGGCCATGCGGTGCTTCCAGAAGGCGAAGTTGGGGAAGCTCACCACCGCTTCGCGGCCGACGCGCAGCATTTCGGTCAGCAGCTTTTCGGTGCGGTGCAGGGTCTGCAGCGCGTTGGAAATGATGACCAGATCGAAGCTCTGGTCGACGAAGTCGTACAGCCCCTTCTCCAGGTCGATCTGCAGCACGTTGATGCCGTTGCGCATGCAGCTGATCACGCGCTCGATGTCGATCTCGACGCCGTAGCCGCTGGCGCCGCGGCTGTCCTTCAGGTGGCGCAGCAAGGCGCCGTCGCCGCAGCCGAGGTCGAGCACGCGCGCGCCCGGGCTCACCCAGCCGGCGATCACGTCGTAGTCTATGCGTCCGTCCAGTGCAGTCATGTCAGTCCCTGCCTCACACCGTGATGTTGTCGAAATACGCACGCAGCACTGCATGGTAGTGCGGGTCGTCGAGCAGGAAGGAATCGTGGCCGGCCGACGATTCGATTTCGGCGTAGCTCACGTTGCGCCCCTTGCGCATCAGCGCATCGACGATTTCGCGCGAGCGCGACGGTGCGAAGCGCCAGTCGGTCGAGAAGGACACCAGCAGGTAGTCGGCGGTGGCCGGCGCGAAAGCGGCCGCCAGATCGCCGCCGGCGTCGTGCGCCGGGTCGAAGTAGTCGAGCGCGCGGGTGGCCAGCAGATAGGTGTTGGCGTCGAAGCTGCCGGCGAACTTGTCGCCCTGGTAGCGCAGGTAGGACTCGACCTCGAACTCCACCTCGAAACTGAACTTGCGGCCGCCCTCGCGCAGGCGGCGACCGAATTTCTCGGCCATCAGGTCATCCGACTGATAGGTGATGTGGCCCAGCATGCGCGCCAGCCGCAGACCGCGGCGCGGCAGCGTGTTGTGCTCGTAGAAGTGGCCGCCGTGGAAATCCGGGTCGGTGATGATGGCCTGGCGCGCCACCTCGTTGAAGGCGATGTTCTGCGCCGTCAGCTTGGGCGCCGACGCGATCACCAGCGCATGACGCACGCGCGCCGGCAGGTGGATGGTCCATGCCATCGCCTGCATGCCACCCAGGCTGCCGCCGATGATGGCCGCCCAGCAGTCGATGCCGAGGCGGTCGGCCAGCAGCGACTGCGCCGCCACCCAGTCTTCCACCGTCACCACCGGGAAATCCGCCCCCCAGGGCTTGCCGCTCTCCGGATTGATGCTCATCGGGCCGGTCGAGCCATGGCAGCCGCCGAGGTTGTTCACGCTGATGACGAAGAACTTGCGCGTGTCGAGCGGCTTGCCGGGACCGATCAGGTTGTCCCACCAGCCGGTGTTCTTCGGCGCGTCGGCGTAGACGCCGGCCGCGTGATGGTGACCGGACAGTGCCGGGCAGACCAGCACGGCGTTCGAGCGGGCGGCGTTCAGTTCGCCGTAGGTCTCGTACATCAGTTCGAAACCCGGCAGCACGGCGCCGCTCTTCAGCGTCAGCGGCGTGTCGAAGCGCGCGCACAGCGGGCTGACGATGCCGACGCTGTCTTCAGGAATGGATAGTTCGTTGGCCATGAAAAAACCCGGTTGACCAAAGCCAGGACCGGGTTCGCCCTCGCTTTAGCCGAATTTGTAAGGGAGACCCGACGAAAGACCGTCGGAGGAACCCGGGCGCCCGCAAGCTGAGACAAATCGGCGCCATGCAACAGGGGAAACTGCCTGCATTCTGGCGAATCAGGCGGTTTTGTCAATCGTGCGGCGCGTCACACGCTGACCGCGGTACCGCTCACGCACACCATCAGCATGCCGTTGTCGGCGCCCAGCACCTCGTAGTCGATGTCGATGCCGACCACCGCGTTGGCGCCCAGTTTCGCCGCCACCTCGCTCATTTCCCGCATGGCGGCGTCACGCGCGTCGGCCAGCGTGCTTTCGTAGGCGCCGGCGCGGCCGCCGACCACGTTGCGGATGCTGGCGAACAGGTCCTTGAAGATGTTGGCGCCGATGATGGCCTCGCCGGTCACCACGCCGTGGTACTGGCGGATGGGCCGGCCTTCGAGCGTGGGCGTGGTGGTGAGCAGCATCGGCGTTCTCCGGTGGATGAATGGAAGACCTGACGGACCTTACCTTACTCTTCGTCCATCACCGCGGTGGTGTAGACCTCCTGCACATCATCCAGGCTGTCCAGCACATCCAGCAGTTTCTGCATCTTCGTCGCATCGTCGCCGGCCAGCGGGCTTTCGTTCAGCGGTTTCATCGTCACTTCGGCGAATTCGGCCTTGAAACCGGCCTTTTCCAGCGCGTCCTTGACCGCCACGAAGTCGGCCGGCGGGCTCAGCACCTCGATCGAGCCGTCATCGTTGGTCAGCACGTCCTCGGCACCGGCTTCCAGCGCCGCTTCCATCAGTGCATCCTCCGACGTGCCGGGTGCGAAGATGAACTGGCCGCAGTGCTTGAACATGAAGGCCACCGAACCGTCGGTACCGAGGTTGCCGCCGTACTTGGAAAAGGCGTGGCGCACGTCGGCCACGGTACGAGTGCGGTTGTCGGTCAGGCAATCGACCATGACAGCGGCACCGCCAATGCCGTACCCTTCGTAGCGGATCTCCTCGTAGCTCGCGCCGTCGAGCTCGCCGGTCCCGCGCTTGATGGCGCGATCGATGTTGTCGCCGGGCATGTTCTCGCCCTTTGCCTTGTCCACCGCCATGCGCAGGCGCGGATTGAAGTTGGGATCACTGCCGCCCATGCGGGCCGCCACGGTGATTTCCTTGATCAGCTTGGTAAACACCTTGCCCCGCTTGGCGTCCTGACGGCCCTTGCGATGCTGGATGTTGGCCCACTTGGAATGACCGGCCATGAAAGAGTGCTTCCGTTGGAAATGTGCAAGCCTCGATTTTAATCGAGAGCGCCGATGACGGGCTCAAGAGCATCGCGCCGCGTTCCGTTAATTCCGAATGGGAATTTCCTGGCACATGTGGCCGGCGGGTGAGTGCAATCGTGACCACGACAAGATTTCTGGCCCTTCTTCTGGCGTTGGGCGCCGGCAGCGCGGCAGCGGCAGACGACGGTGAGACCGGACGGCTGTGGCATTTCGGCGGCTTCGGAACGCTGGGCGCCGGCTATCACAGCCGCGAGGGCGTCGTCTATCGACGCGACCTGGAACAGGCTGGCGGCATCGAGGGCGACAGGCTGGGCTTCCGCATGGACAGCCGACTCGGACTGCAGGCGAGCGCCAGCTTCAATCCGCGCTGGTCGACGACGATACAGGCGGTCAGCCGTCTGAACGCCGAAGGCAACTGGGCGCCCATGCTGAGCTGGGCCTTCGTGCGCTACGCCCCGACCGACTGGCTGGAAGTGCGCGCCGGCCGGCTCGGCGCGGACATCTACCTCGAGGGCGATTCGCGCCACGTTGGCTACGCCTATACCGCTGCGCGACCGCCGACCGAGGTGTACGGCGTGGTGACGCAGGACCGCTTCGACGGCGCCGACCTCACGCTGCGCACGCCGATCGGCGGCGGACTGGGCAGCGTCAAGCTCTATGGCGGCCAATCGCGCGGCGACTTCTACCTGTATGGCCAGCGGGTGACGCAGGACGATGCGACCACCGTCGGCGCGACGATCGAATGGACGAGCGACGCGCTGACGCTGAAGGCGGCGTGGGCCGACATCCACGCGCGCGATGACCGCTCGCTGGTCACGCTGCGCGACGCGCTGGCGTCGGTGCCGCTGGCGCAGGCGCAGTTGCGGGCATCGCAGATACGGACCGCGCACCACATCACCTTCGCCGGTCTCAGCGCGCGCTACGAGAGCGGGCCGTGGTCGCTGCAGGGCATCCTCGCCCGCGAAACCTTTTCGCAGTTCCCGCGCTATTCCGGCTGGGGTTCGAGCGTGGTCGCCGGCTACCGCGTCGGCGCCTGGAAGCCCTATCTGACCTGGGGACGCATCTCCTTCGAACCGGACGACAGTGCGCTGACGCTGCCCGCGCCGGCACTGCAGGCCGTCTATGACC
>JAVEVQ010000047.1:0-25190 GCA_034004945.1 Methyloversatilis sp.
GTTTCGGCGACGTTGGTGGAGAGGATGACGCGCCGGCCGTTCGAGCCCTGGAACACGCGCGCCTGCTCCTGCGCCGACTGGCGCGCGAACAGCGGCAGGATGTCCGGCTTCACGCCGGGCAGCCGCGTGTGATGCTTGCGCAGCGTCTCGGCACACTCGCGGATCTCGCGCTCGCCCGGCATGAACACCAGCACGTCGCCCGGCCCGCAGGAGAAGGCTTCGTCCACCGCGTCGGCCACCGCGTCGTAGAGGTCGCGTTCCTTGTTCGCGTCGAACGGCCGCCAGCGCATTTCGATCGGATAGAGCCGGCCACTGACCTCGATCACCGGCGCCGGCTTGCCGTTGTGCGCGAAGTGATTGGCGAAGCGTTCGGCATCCAGCGTGGCCGAGGTGACGATCACCTTCAGATCGGGGCGGCGCGGCAGCAGCTGGCGCAGGTAGCCGAGCAGGAAGTCGATGTTCAGGCTGCGCTCGTGTGCCTCGTCGATGATGAGCGTGTCGTAGGCGGCCAGCCAGCGGTCGCGCTGCGTTTCGGCCAGCAGGATGCCGTCGGTCATCAGCTTGATGCGGCTGTCTTCCGAGGTGCGGTCGGTGAAGCGGATGGCGAAGCCGACCTCGCGGCCGAGCGGCACGTTCAGTTCCTTGGCCACGCGGTCGGCGGTGGCACGCGCGGCAATGCGTCGCGGCTGCGTGTGGCCGATCAGGCCGCGCGCGCCGCGACCCAGCTCGAGGCACAGCTTGGGCAACTGCGTGGTCTTGCCGGAACCGGTCTCGCCGCAGACGATGACCACCTGATGCGCCGCCAGCGCAGCGGCGATCTCGTCGCGCCGCGCCGACACCGGCAGCTCTTCCGGATACTCCACCTTCGGCGCCGATGCACGGCGCGCAGCCACGCGCGCCTGCGAAGCGACGACGCGTTCAGCAATCTTCGCCGGCCATTTCTCCGGCGCGCGCAGGGCAGGCGACAGTTCGCGCAGCGCGCGAGAAATCGCCGCCGCGTCGCGGCTCATGCAGGTTTCGAGCAGTGAATTCAGATCGGGGTGCTGCACTTTCATCGGGTCGGGCTGCGGTCTGCGTCGCGCAGAAAGGGCGCCATTGTCCGCGAAAGACGGCGCCTGCGCGAACCGCTCAGCCGCGCAGCAGCTGCCAGCCCCACCAGCCCAGCGCAGTCATCGCCAGCGAACCGAGCACGTGTGCCGCCACCGCAAGCAGCGCCCAGCCGGTGTCACCGCGCTCGAACAGCGCGAACACCTCGCCCGAAAAGCTGGAAAAGGTGGTCAGCCCGCCGAGGAATCCGGTGATCACGAGCAGGCGCAGATGGTCCGGCAACTCGGGCATGGCCTGCAGCAGCGCAAGGGCCCCCCCCATCAGCAGTCCGCCGATCAGATTGGCCGCCAGCGTACCGAGCGGAAAACCGGCGAACAGCGGATTGAGCGCCAGCGACAGGCCCCAGCGCATCCATGCGCCGACCGCGGCGCCGGCTCCTACGGCGATGAAGTTCTGCATTTCACGCTACCGGATGTGTTCGAGGCCTGAATTGTAGGGGCAGTCCGGGCATCGGCTCGCCTCCTGTGGGAGCGGCCTTGGCCGCGACGCGGCAAATACTCGCCGCTGGCTTCGATCCAGGCCGCTATCGCGAGCAAGCTCGCTCCCACAGGAACCCCGCCTCGGCGACCGTTCGGAGCATTTTTTGGGAGCGACCTCTGGTCGCGATGCGGCGCAACCCACCGCCGCTGTCGGGGTCGGAAGACCCCTCCCACAGGAACCCCGGCGCCGGCCACGAGCCGGGCGCACTCCCTGTGGGAGCGGCCTTGGCCGCGACGCGGCAAATACTGGCCGCTGGCTCCGATCCAGGCCGCTATCGCGAGCAAGCTCGCTCCCACAAAACCGCGGGCGGCGGCCTCGGGCTGGACTCAGCCCGGCGTCAGCCCCGCTTCGGCCAGTTCCGCGGCGCGCAGTACGGCGCGCGCCTTGTTCAGCGTTTCCTGCCACTCGCCCTCGGGCGTCGAATCCATCACCACGCCACCACCTGCCTGGGCGTGCAGCACGCCGTCCTTGATCACCGCGGTACGCAGCGCGATGGCGACGTCCATTCCGCCGTTGAAGCCGAGGTAGCCGACGGCGCCGGAATAGATGCCGCGCTTGACCGGCTCCAGCTCGTCGATGATTTCCATCGCCCGCACCTTGGGCGCGCCGCTGACGGTGCCGGCGGGAAAGGTGGCGCGCAGCACGTCCATCGCGGTCAGGCCCGGCTTCAGCACGCCTTCGACATTGCTGACGATGTGCATCACGTGCGAGTACTTCTCGACCACCATGCGGTCGGTCACTTCGACCGTGCCGGTGGCGGCGACGCGGCCCAGGTCGTTGCGGCCGAGGTCGACCAGCATGATGTGCTCGGCGCGTTCCTTCTCGTCCGACAGCAGGTCTTCGGCCAGCGCGCGGTCTTCTTCCGCGTTGGCACCGCGCTTGCGGGTGCCGGCGATCGGCCGCACGGTCACCTTGTCGCCTTCGAGGCGGGCGAGGATTTCCGGGCTGGCGCCGACGATGTGGGTGTCGCCGAGGTTGAAGAAATACATGTAGGGCGACGGGTTCAGCGCGCGCAGCGCGCGATACACCGCCATCGGCGTGGTCGCCAGCGGCTTGCTCATGCGCTGCGACGGCACGACCTGCATGATGTCGCCGTCGAAGATGTAGCGTTTCGCCTTCTCCACCGCGGCGCAGTAGGCGTCATGACCGAAGCCGGACTCGGCGGCCACCGATTCGCCGCGCGGCGTGTCGGGCTCGCGCAGCGGCGAGCGCAGGCGTGCGGTCAGCGCGTCGAGGCGCAGGTGCGCATTGACCAGCGCATCCGGCTTCTCCGGATCGGCATAGACGATGAAAGTGAGCCGGCCCGACAGGTTGTCGAACACGGCCAGTTCGTCCGACAGCAGCAGATGGATGTCGGGCACGCCCAGCGGGTCGGCCTTGTTCCAGCCGGCGGCGAGCCGGTGCTCGACATAGCGCACCACGTCGTAGCCGAAGTAACCGACCAGACCGCCCGAGAAGCGCGGCAGGCCCGGCAGGTCGGGCACGCGATAGCGACCGAGGAAGGCCTGCACGAAGGCGAGCGGATCGCCGCTTTCCGCGGTTTCGATCACCGCGTCGTCGCGCAGCACCTCGATGCGATCGCGGCGCACGACGATGCGCGTCTGCGCCGGCAGGCCGAGTATCGAGTAACGGCCCCAGCGCTCGCCGCCCTGCACCGATTCGAGCAGATAGGAATACGGCGCGTCAGCCAGCTTCAGGTAGGCGGACAGCGGCGTGTCGAGATCGGCCAGTGCCTGGCGCGAGACGGGGATGCGGTTGTAGCCGGCGCGGGCGAGCGCCTCGAATTGATCTTGATTCATGGACAGACCGGAGAGCGGGATTTGAACGGGCGCCGCGGCATCACCGCGTACGCCTGACCGGGAGCGGACTCAGGCGGCTCGCCACAGGTACCCGTGCAGGGGCGCGGACGCGCAGCTGCGGGCGGGTGTCTCCTTGGAATTCGGGCTGTCCATTCAGTGTTCGGTCGGAAGTGCGACCCGCGAGAGCAGGTCGGGGAGCGACGATAGTAGCCCATCGCAATCTTTTGCGTCCAGCACGCGCCCCTCGCTGTAGCCCCAGGGCACGCCCAGCACCGCAATGCCCGCGTTGCGGGCGCAATCGATGTCGTTGTACGAGTCGCCGACGTGCAGCGCGGCCGACGGCGCCACCCCCAGTTCACGCACGGCGTGCAGCAGCGGCGCCGGATCGGGCTTCTTCTGCGGCAGCGTGTCGCCGCCGACCACGCTGCCGAAGTAGCGGGCCATGCCCATCTGCTCGAGCAGCGGCAGCGTGAAATCGACGGCCTTGTTGGTGACGCAGGCGAGCCGGAAGCCGGCCGTCTGCAGCGCCGCCAGCGTGTCGTGCGCGCCGTCGTAGGGCACTGCGCGCTCACCGTTGCGCACCCGGTAGCAGCGTTTGAACACCTCGATCGCCCGCGCGAGCAGGGCGGCATCCTGCGCCCGCTCGCCGAGGCAGCGTTCGACCAGATTCGGGATGCCGCGCCCGACGAACACCCGTACCTCGTCCTCGCGGCGCGGCGGGATGTCCAGTTCGGCCGCCATGTCCTGCGCCGCGGCGGCGAGGTCGGGCACGGTGTCGAGCAGCGTGCCGTCGAGGTCGAAGGTGATGGCGGCGACCGTGAAGCGCTGCGTCATGCTCAGACCGCTTCCAGCTGCTTGCGCAGCGCGGCGATCACGCTGTCGTAGCGGTGCGGGTCGCTGTCCTTGCCGGCGCCGAACACGGCCGAGCCGGCGACGAAGGTGTCGGCACCGGCACGGGCGATTTCGGCGATGTTGTCGACCTTCACGCCGCCGTCGATCTCCAGCCGGATGTGGCGGCCGGTGCGCGACACGTATTCGTCGAGACGGGCACGCACCGCGCGCAGCTTGTCGAGCGAGGACGGGATGAAGCTCTGGCCGCCGAAGCCCGGGTTCACCGACATCAGCAGCACGAGGTCGAGGCGGTCCATCACGTGGTCGAGGTAGTGCAGCGGCGTCGCCGGGTTGAACACCAGACCGGCCTGGCAGCCGTGGTCGCGGATCAGCGACAGCGTGCGGTCGATGTGCTCCGACGCTTCCGGGTGGAAGGTGATCACATTGGCGCCGGCCTTGGCGAAGTCGGGAATGATGCGGTCCACCGGCTTCACCATCAGGTGCACATCGATCACCGCCTCGGTGTGCGGGCGCAGCGCCTGGCACACCAGCGGGCCTATGGTCAGGTTGGGCACGTAATGGTTGTCCATCACGTCGAAGTGGATCCAGTCGGCGCCCGAGGCGATGACGTTGCGCACTTCCTGGCCGAGGGCGGCGAAGTCGGCGGACAGGATGCTGGGGGCGATCAGGTAATCCAGATTGGTGGTACTCACGGTGCGGCTCCGAAGGTCGAAGCCGCGATTGTATCGGGTCGGAAGCGTCGCCCTGTCGCGTGTCGCCGATACGTGCGTGCGCACCGCTTGCCGCGTCATCGGAGTTCGGTTAAATAGAAGGCATGGCCGAATCGAAAAAATACGAAGTGACGGTGAGCGTGCAGGCGCGCTATGTCGAAGAGCAGTCCGACCCCGAGGACAGCCGCTTCGTGTTCGCCTACACGGTCAGCATCACCAACACCGGCACCGTGCCGGCGCAGCTGATCAGCCGGCACTGGATCATCCGCGACGCAAACAACGCCGAGCAGCAGGTGCGCGGCCTCGGCGTGATCGGCCAGCAGCCGCTGCTGAAAGCCGGCGAGAAGTTCGAATACACCAGCGGCTGCGCGCTGAACACGCCGGTCGGCACGATGCGCGGCAGCTACCAGATGGTGGCCGAGGACGGCACGCAGTTCGAAGCCGACATTCCCGAATTCACGCTGGCCATGCCGCGCGTGCTGCACTGAGCCACGAGGCGATGTCGCTCGCCTCGTCCTATACCCGCCTCGCCCCGCTCTACGACACGGTCGTCGCCGCCGCGTCGCTCGGCGCCCGCCGCGCCAGTCTGGCCCACCTGCCGCGCACGCCATCCGACGTGCTGCTGGTCGGCGTCGGCACCGGGCTGGACCTGCCTCACCTGCCGGCCGATCACCGCTACACCGCAATCGATTTCAACGCCGCCATGCTCGCACGCAGCCTGCCGCGCGCCTCCGGACTGAACTATGCGCCCGTGCAGGGCGACGCGATGCGCCTGCCCTTCGCGGACGCGCAGTTCGACTGCGTGGTGCTGCACCTGATCGTCGCCGTGGTGCCGGACGGTGCCGCCTGCCTGCGCGAGGTGGCGCGCGTGCTGCGCCCCGGCGGCGCCGCGCTGGTGCTGGACAAGTTCCTGCGCCGCGGCCGCCCTGCCCCGCTGCGCCGGCTGCTGTCGCCGCTGGCCGGCCGCATCGCCACCCGGCTCGACGTCGTGCTGGAAGACGCGCTCGACGGACTGCCCTTCGGCATCGTCAGCGACGAAGCGGCGGCCTTCGGCGGCTGGTTCAGGCGGGTCCGGCTGCTGCGAACCTGAGCCGGCTCACGCGGCGTCGCGGCCAAGGCGGCGCATGCGCGCATGCCAGCGCGCGCGGCCTGCGTCATCCATCGCGTCGACGCTGCCGATCAGCGTGCTGCGCACCGGCTGGATGCCGACGAAATGCAGGATGTTGCGCTTGAAGCTCATGACGCCGTGCGCCAGATAGAAGGTGCGGAACAGCCAGGCCGGCATGCCCATCGCGACGACCAGCCGCGCCGAGCGGCCGGTGAGCAGCCGGGTGAATGGATTCCGTCCGCGCCCTTCGCCGATGGCGAACCCCGGGCGGAACACCTGTTCGAAAAAGGCCTTGAGCACCGCCGGCAAGGTGCCCAGCCATATCGGGAAGAACACTGCCAGGTGTTCGGCATCGGCGATCAGCGCCTGCGCCTGCGCGATGTCGCCTTCCGCCGGTGCGGACCATTCGGCTTTCGAGCGCAGCACGGGAAAGGACAGCCGGCTCACGTCGATCACGCTGACCGTATGCCCGCCCTCGCGGGCCGCAGCCACGTAGCTGTCGGCCAGCGCACGCAACAGCCCCGGGCGGGATTCCGGGTGACCCTGGATGACGACGATGCGGCTCATGGCGGGGCTCCTGCAATGCACAGGCCTTCATCATGACCAGCCGGTAGCGTCCGGCCCTTGAGCGGGATCAGGGTCGGGTTTCGAACGGCAGGATTGCGGAGCAGGCGTGGAACACAGACAGCGGCACACCGCGGCCGCATCGCGAGCAAGCTCGCTCCCACGAGGAGTGCGCCGGTCCCGTGGCCAGCGCCGGGGTTCTGTAGGACGTGTGCCCGATCCGCGGCCAGAGCAGGGGCTCTTTAGAAGGGGTCCTCTGACCCCGACAGCGGCAGTGGGCAGTGTGCGGCTCCTGGTTCAGGCCCGGTCGGAAGCAATGGCGGCCTCCCACACAGATCCCGCGCACAGTCCTTTGCCCCAGCCCGTGGGAGCGAGCTTGCTCGCGATAGCGGCATCAAGCAAAGCCGGCGGCCAGCAACAGCTGCATCGCGAGCAAGCTCGCTCCCACCGGGAATGCGCCCGATCCAGGACCGGAGCCCGGGTTCTTTGGAAGGGGTCCTCTGACCCCGACAGCGGCAGTGGGCAGTGGGCGGCTCCTGGTTCAGGCCCGGTCGGAAGCAATGGCGGCCTCCCACACAGATCCCGCGCACAGTCCTTTGCCCCAGCCCGTGGGAGCGAGCTTGCTCGCGATAGCGGCATCAAGCAAAGCGGGCAGCCAGCAACAGCTGCATCGCGAGCAAGCTCGCACACCGGGAATGCGCCCGATCCAGGACCGGAGCCCGGGTTCTTTGGAAGGGGTCTTCTGACCCCGACAGCGGCGGTGGGCAGTGGGCGGCTCCTGGTTCAGGCCCGGTCGGAAGCAATGGCGGCCTCCCACACAGATCCCGCGCACAGTCCTGTGCCCCTGCCCGTGGGAGCGAGCTTGCTCGCGATAGCGGCATCAAGCAAAGCCGGCGGCCAGCAACAGCTGCATCGCGAGCAAGCTCGCTCCCACCGGGAATGCGCCCGATCCAGGACCGGAGCCCGGGTTCTTTGGAAGGGGTCTTCTGACCCCGACAGCGGCGGTGGGCAGTGTGCAGTTCCTGGTTCAGGCCCGGTCGGAAGCAATGGCGGCCTCCCACACAGATCCCGCGCACAGTCCTTTGCCCCAGCCCGTGGGAGCGAGCTTGCTCGCGATAGCGGCATCAAGCAAAGCCGGCAGCCAGCAACAGCTGCATCGCGAGCAAGCTCGCTCCCACCGGGAATGCGCCCGATCCGGGGTCGGAGCCCGGGTTCTGTGGGAGGGGTCTTCTGACCCCGACAGCAGCGGTGGGCGGGCGCGGCGCCGGGTCGAGCTCTTCTGGAAGCAGTCAGCCGAGCAGCCGCGCCACCAGCGGGCGCCCGAACGGGCTGGTCAGCAGCAGGAAGAGCGCGACATTCCCCACCACGGTGATCCAGAAACCACGGCGAAACGATGCCTTCACCGTCTTGTGACGCAGGAACTGCTGCGCCAGCAGCGCGCCCGGCCAGCCGCCGACCAGGGCCAGCAGGTGCAGGCGCGGCTCCGGCACGCGCATCGCGCCGATCGCCGCCTGCTGCTTGTCGATCGCGTACAGCGCGAAGGTCACCAGACTGACCGTCAGGTAGAGCAGGAACCAGCCGTACGGCGCCTGCCACAGCAGACTGACCACCAGCATCAGCAGCAGGAAGGCCGGAATCAGGAACAGCGTCGCGCCGCCCCACTGCGCCGGCGACGCCTCGTCGCGCACTTCGACCCGCCGCGTCTTGAGCGGTACGCCGGCCAGCGTCACCCGCTGCGCGCAGCGCCGACCCTTGCGGTCGCGGCCGAGATCGAACGCCACGCGCTGGCCCTCGGTCGGGCGCTGCCCCTCGGCGTCGAACGAACTGATGTGCACGAACACGTCCTCGCCACCGCCGTCCGGCGTGATGAACCCGAAACCCTTGTCGTCCTTCCACGACCGGATACGACCTTCGCTGCGCATGCTGCTTACCCCGGAAAAGAGGCTGCGGACGATATCACCGCCGGCTGCGTCCTGCCTGCTCGACGATGTGATCCGGCCACTCGAAGGCGTCGCAGCGCGGGCAGTCGAGCAGCGCGCCGAGGTGAGCCGCGCGCCCCTCCTCGGTCACCACCCAGGGGCGGTTGATGAAGGGCGGCTGGTGGCGCACGTGCTGTCTGTGCCCGCAGGCCAGCCGGGCGACCCAGTCGCCCTCTTCGTCAATCAGGTAGCCGGTGATCGGCTGCTTCATTCGGCCGGTGCCGTGCGCTGCGGCCGCACCGCAGTAACCCACGGCTCGAAGCGGCGGCCCCACGCAACGTCCATCTCGAAGCTGGCGCGACCGCTGTCGAGCGCGCTGCGGTCTATGCCTTCCATCGCCCCGCGCAGTGTGTGCGGCACGCTGATGCGGGCGACCGCCAGTTCGCCGATATGGCCGCTGAAGGTGGTCTTCCCGTCGATCACCGTCACTGACGGCGTCACCGTGGCGGCGACGATGACGTAGCGGCGCCGGTCGGGATGACGCTGGCGCAGCGCCGCGGCGTCCAGCCCGGCGTCGACGGCGAACAGGCGCGAGGCCTTCTGCTGCTCGTACTTCAGCGCCTCCTGTGCCGACTTCTGCGCGTCGACATCCTGCTTTTCGGCGTTACCGCGGGCGAGCGCCCTGTCGAGACGGCGCTGCGCCTGCGCCTGCGCCGCCTGCCAGTCGGCACCGGCCAATTCGAGCACGACGTACACCTCGCGTTTCTGGCGGTAGGCGTCGCGCGGGTCCTTCAGGTCGAAGCCCAGTTCGCGCAGCTTGTCGGCGTCGAGCCAGTCGGGCCCACGGCCGTAGTGCATGTCATAGGCGGCATCCGCATTGTCGTCGCGCATCGGCGAACGCCACAGCAGCGCCACGTCGATGCCGCCGCGCTCGCCGTCGAGCCCGAAGGCGTACGGCAGGCTCAGCTCGCGCTGCGTGAGGGTAAGCGCGCTGCCCGGCTCGCCCGAGCGGTTCCATGCCACGCCCGCCAGCACGAAGGCATTCACCGCGACGATGAGGGCCACACCGCCCACCAGCAGGATTTTCTGCGCGCGCCTCATCGCCCACCCTCCACCGGCGTCACCGCGCGCAGCCGCTTCAGCACCAGGATGACCAGCAGCGCCACCAGCCCGAGCACGAGGAAGAACAGGAATTTCGGCATCACCGCCCACCACCAGTCGAACAGCTTGGTGTAGAGGAAGATGACGAAGAACACCACCGCGGTATTCATCACCTCGGGCCAGCCACGGCGCGCGCCGAGCCAGGTGAGCAGGCCGCCGGCAACGAAGCCGCCCAGCTGATAGAAGCCTTCGACCACATCCGCGTCGAAGGGCAGATAGCTCGCACGGCCCCAGTTCGACAGCACCAGCATGGGCAGGAAAAGCGCGAGCAGCGCGACCAGCCGCCAGGTCGCGTCGAAGCCCGGATGGCGCCGATGATCGACGAAGAAGGGCACGCAGAACATGAGCAGCGCCGCCGGGAAGAAATGCTCCGGCCGCTCACCGACGCTGAGCCAGTACATGCCCGACCAGCTGCCGACGCGGGCGGCGATGAAGCCGGTGAGGCAGACCAGCCCCGCCACCAGCAGCAGGCGCAGTTCGCAGGTGTAGGCGAGCAGCAGCGCGAAGGCCGCCCACGGCAGCAGCGCCTTGTCGGACGGCGTGATGTTGAAGCTTGCGCCGAGCAGGCTGAGGTTGAGCACGAAGCAGGCGAAGGCCACCAGCGCGGCCAGCTTGGTGAAGTAGCCGGAGGCGTCGCGCCGGTGCAGCCAGGCGGTGAGCACCAGCGTGCCGAGCGAAGCGCCGGCCAGCACGAGCACCTGCACCGTTTCGGGAAACAGCGGCCAGAACTGCCGGAACAGGAAGAACACGCTGGCGGCCAGCGCCAGCGCGCCGAGGAAGGACGCGATGCGCAGCCCGAGCGTGAGCTGGCGCGCGCGCTGCGTGGTGTCGACATCGGGCCGTGCGGCAAGTCGCGTGAGCAGCGCGTCGTGATGGGCGCGAATCGCCGCCGCGTCGGCCGCCGCCATGCCGTCGGCCGCCAGCCGCGCCTGTTCGCGGCGGAAGGCGTGGATGTCGTCGACGCGCTGCTGCGCATCGGTGCGTGACAGGCTGTCGTCCATCGGATCGCTTCCGGATGTCATCGCCGCATCATGCCACGAGCGCAGCGGCCTGCCGATGAGGCACAATCGGGCGATGGAGCACGCCCCCGTACCGCTGCTGCGCGGCAGTCTGCGCGCACTGAAGATCATCCTGCTCACCTTCACCGGCATCGGCCGCGCGCGCATGATCAACCGCACCACCGAGGGTCTCGGCCCGCAGCACTTCCTGCTCGGCGGGCTGCTCGCCGCCATCGCGGTGAACGTGGCGCTGATCGCCCTGGTGATGTGGGCGACCGGCTGACGAGGCGTTCGCCGGGGACCCCGGCGGTCTATTCGCCCTCGTAACCGACCAGCACCACGTCGGCCCCGGCCTCGCGCAGCGGCACCAGCGCCTGATAGGCCGGCGAGTCGTGCCAGGCGCGCGCCTGCGCCGCATCGCTGAAGCGCAGCACCACCGTGTCGGTGCCGCCCCAGTAACCGGCGAACACCTGCGCAACCCGACCGCGCATGACAACCTCTGCACCGAAGGGCTGCAGCGTCGCGCCGACCCGCGCGCGGTAGTCGTTCCACTGCGCCGCGTCCTTCACCCGGATGTGGCCGATCACGTAGTGACTCACGTCCCCTCCTTCGCGGCCAGTCGCCACAGCGTCGTCAACTCCCTCGATCGCGCCGCGTGCAGCGGATCGCTGCGGTCCATCGCCTTCGGATGGCGCGGCCGTGCGTCGAGCCGGCCCAGGACCTGCAGGCCGGCGCCAGCGATCAGCGCGGCCAGTTCGTCCGGTGCGCGCAGGCCGAGGTGTTCGGCGAAATCGGACAGGATGAGCCAGCCCTCGCCGCCCGCCGCCAGATGCGCCGCCAGCCCGGCAAGGAATCCGCGCAGCATGCGGCTGTCCGGGTCGTACACCGCGTATTCCAGCGGCGAACTCGGCCGGCCCGGCAACCAGGGCGGATTGCACACCACCAGCGGCGCGCGGCCCGGCGGAAACAGGTCGGCCTCGACCACCTCGACCTGCGCCGCGATACCCAGCCGTTGGACGTTGTCGCGCGCGCAGGCCAGCGCCCGCGCATCCTGATCGGTCGCGATCACCCGCGCGACGCCGCGCTTCGCCAGCACCGCCGACAGCACGCCGGTACCGGTACCGACGTCGAAGGCCAGCGACTCACCCTGCAGCGCCGCAGGCAGCGGCGCCTTCGCGACCAGATCGACATACTCGCCGCGCACCGGCGAGAACACGCCGTAGTGCGGATGGATGCGCGCGCCCAGCGCCGGAATGTCCACGCCGTTGCGCCGCCACTCGTAGGCGCCGATCAGCCCCAGCAGTTCGCGCAGCGACATCACGTAGGGCTCGACCGCCTCGCCATGTGCCTGCGCACAGGCCGCCGCCACGTCCGGCGCGCGGCGCAGCGGAATGACGTGGCCCGCATCGACCGGAATCAGCAGCATGCCCAGCGTGCGCGCCCGCTGCGACTGCGCCAGCCGGTGCTGGTTGAACGCGTCGCGCGGCGTGGCCGCCGGCTTGCGCGGCTTGCGATCCACCCGCCGCGCCATCGCCTGCAGCAACTGCCGCGCATTCTGGAAGTCGCCGCGCCACAGCAGCGCCGTGCCCTCGCTGGCAAGGCGGAGAGCGGCGTCGGCCGTCAGCGTGTCGTCGGCGACGACCACCTTCTTCGGCGGGGCTACGCCCGCTTCGGATTGCCAGCGGACGCTGTGTGCAGCGTCGCCATCGGGCAACGCAAGTCGTGTATCGGTCAAGGTTCGGTCACCGGATGAATCTTCATTGCATATATATATGCGAAAGCGCCAGCAGCTGCCGGGGCTCAGACGGGTGCAGCGGAATCGCGCGTGGAGTTTCCCACCAATACTGTGTGGCTACCATCGGGCCACTCGCGAACAGCTCTCGAAGGCGTGCTGGAAAGCCGCGCTTTCATGCGTAAGGCTCGAACTGGTTGTTGTCCCTGCTCAGCAGCTGCATCAGCTTGGGATGAATGAAGAGCTTCTCCTTGCCGAACGGCATGTAGCGCAGCACGCCCAAGGCAGCGAGGTCGTGCAGGTAGCGCGAGGCTGCCTGGCGTTGGGCAATGCCTTTGTCCACCAGATTTCCGATGCGGCAATAGGGCTGCTCGAAGATCACGTCCACCAGCTCGCGGGTGTAGATCTTGGGCAGACGCGTGCGCACGTGCTCGGTGGTGTGTTCAGCCAGCGCGCGGATGGCAGCGATCTTGCCGGTGGTCCATTTCGAGGTTTTTGCTACGGCCTGCAGCATGAACAGCAGCCAGGGCTCCCAGGCTTCGTCGCGCGTGACGCCGAGCAGCAGGCGGTAGTAGTCGGCCCGGTGGGCGATGACGTGGCGGCTGAGGTACAGGATGGGCAGGTTCAACAGCTCTTCCTGGATGAGGTAGAGGATGTTCAGCACGCGACCGGTGCGGCCGTTGCCGTCCGTGAAGGGGTGGATCGCTTCGAACTGGTAGTGGCCCACGGCCATGCGGATCAAGGGGTCCAACTCGGTGTGGTTGTGAAGAAAGCGCTCCCAGTTGGCCAGCATCTCGCGCAAGCGGGTTTCGCCGTCGGGCGGGGTGTACACCACCTCGCCGATGCGGTCGTTGGCGAGCTGGGTGCCCGGGGTGCGGCGGATGTCCATCTCCACCCCTTTGAGCGTGCGGCAGACGTCGACCGCGGTTGCAGTGCACAGCGGGCGCATCTGGAGCGACTGAAAGCCCTGATGCAGCGCGGTGCGGTAACGCAGCGCCTCTTTGGTGGCGGGGTCTGCGTTGTCTTGGCCCTGCGCATACTGGAACAGCTGGTCGGTGGTGGTGACGATGTTCTCGATCTCCGAGCTGTCTTTGGCCTCCAGCAGCGGAAGGGTGTTGATCAGCATCGCCTGGTTGGGAATCAACTCAGCGGCTTGCTTGAGCTCTGCCAGCGCGGCGCGTGCCTCGATGCAGGCCTTCAGTACCACCCGGGTCTCGAGTTCGTGCGCAGGCGGCAGCGCAGGCAAGCGGTTGTGGGGCAGCGCAGGGTCCCAAGCAAGATCGGCGTCGGTCATGATGCAAAAAGCTTGTTTTGGCGACAGATAAGCAGCTTATGTCGCCACCGACGACAGGTCAATGGAACATGTTCTCATTTTTAAAAAATGGCGACACGATCCGCATTCATGTCGCTCACGACGACATGAATGCCCGAACGTGTCGCCGGACTGGACTTTCAAGGACATTGCGCCACTCCCCAGCGCGTTGTTGCGGCTCGCACGGTGCAGGCGCGAGCGATGGCCAGTCCCTTCGGGATACGCACCATGAGAGGAGGCAACAACGATGTACACACGAAATCCACAGTGACGAACATCGGGGCGATGCAGTGGCGACCGAGGCCGACGGTGAGGACATTCACGCGATCGACGAACGCGCAACCGACACGTCTCCGCGCGCTGCGGCCGCGCCAGCCGGAGCTGGTTGAAGGCGTCGCACAGCTTCACCCCCGGCTTGCGATCAAGGTTCGATCACCGGATGAATCTTCATTGCATATATATATGCGAAAGCGCCAGGCAGCCGCCGGCACTCAGGCGGGCGCAGCAGGATCGCGCGCCCAGTTCTCCACCACCAGCCCGGGGTAATCGGCGAAGTCCGCTTCATTGTTCGTGACCAGGACAGCATCGACGCTCACCGCGTGGGCGGCAATCATCCGGTCGAGCGCGTTACGCCGACGGTCGCGAACGGCCGCCCGCAAGGCGCCGAAGGACTGCGCGGCCGGAATGTCGAAAGGCAACACCGGAATGCGCTGGACCAGCGCCTCCAGAACGCTCTCGTCCCGCGCCCGGGTCTCCTCGCGCATTTCAAGACCGGCGCGCAACTCGGCATAGGTCACGACCGACATGACCGCGTCGCCCTCGCGCAAGGATTCAAGCCGCGCAATCACCTGGGGCGGCGCCTGCTTCATGAGGTAGATGCAGATATTGGTATCGAGCATCCAGGCCATGACCTAGGCGCCCTCCCTGGAAACACCGGCAGCGCCCCAGTCCCGCTCCAGTTCCTCGTGGAATTCGCGCCCTTCGGACATGAAATCCGGACTGAACATCGCGAAGATCTCGCCCACACCGGCAAGACTCTTGCGCCGCGCCGGCCGCAGTACCAGCGTATTGCCCACCCGCTCGATCTCCACCTCTTCCGACACCCCGGCAATGGCCAGTTCCTTCGGAATGCGCACGGCGAGCGAGTTGCCACTTTTGAAGATACGGGTTCGCATGATGAGTCAGAGACTGGAACGATGTACATACAGGATATACATCGCGAAACGGCCGTGCAACGCGGGGGCGACGGGGCCTGGCCTTGAGGTCAGCGGCGGCCGCACGAACGTTCACTCGTCAAGCCTTCCCTCGGCAGCGAGGATGTCCATGCCTTGCTGCGGCAAGGATGCCGCGCGGTGAAATGGCTCAGCGCTCTTCCCGCGACTGCCGCAGCAGCACTTCCGACGGCGTCTGTGGCCGCCCCTCACTCAGCTTGCGAAGCTTTTCGCTCAGCAAGCGAAATGCTTCGTTGCGCCGCGGCATGGGTACCGCAGCGACTTCATTCCTGCGCCGTCCATTCATGATCATGTCTCTCTGCGCCCGTCGCGCGCTCGATACCATCATCCATAAGGCCTAAAACAAGCAGCCATGACAAGGCGCTACCATTCCGGTCCATTCGGCATGTACCACGAGGACAGATCCGGATGTCAAGAACGGACAGAGCGGCCCGCATCCGCCAGTGCCTGAGCACACGTACGGCGATCTCCTTCGACCGGCTGCAGGCCGAACTTGAAGTATCGCGCGCAACACTCACTCGCGACATCGCCTACCTGCGCAGCGTGATGGGCGCACCGGTCGAGTTCGACCGCGAGCGCGGCGGCTACATCCTGAAACCGGAGCAGTACGGCGGCACCCAACTCGAGCTGTCCATCTGGTTTTCCAGCGCCGAAATCCACGCCTTGCTGACCATGCAGCATTTGCTGGCCAATCTCGACGAAGGCGGCATCCTCACGCGCCACGTCCAGCCGCTGATGGAAAGGCTCAACGCACTTCTGGGTGCAGCCAAAGACGACGCCGAAGCGGTGCGCCGCCGCGTGCTCATCGTCGGGCTGGGAAAAAGACCCATCACCCTCACCCATTTCGAACGCATAGGTTCGGCGCTGCTGCGCCGCAAGCGGCTGATGATCCGCTACGCGGCGCGCAGCAGTGACACCGTCAGCGACCGCGAGATATCGCCGCAGCGGCTGGTGCATTACCGCGAGAACTGGTACCTCGAAGCCTGGTGCCATCTGCGCAAAGACCTGCGTCGCTTCGCGCTGGATGCCATACGCGAGGCGCACCTGCTCGCCACGCCCGCTCGCGAAGTCAGCCTGCGCACGCTGCAGACCGTGTTCGGCCCCGGCTACGGCATCTTCTCCGGCCAGCGCATCCAGTGGGCAAGACTGCGCTTCTCGCCCGAGCGCGCCCGCTGGGTGGCGCACGAGGCCTGGCACCCGAAACAGAAGGGGCGCTTCGACGCCGACGGCCACTACCTGCTCGACATCCCCTACGCCGACCATCGCGAACTGATGATGGACATCCTCAAGCACGGACGACACTGCGAAGTGCTGGGGCCGGCTGAGCTGCGCTCGGTCGTCGAGTCAGAGATCGAAGCACTGCGAACGCTATATGCGGAGCGGCTTTGATGCAGGCTCAGGAATTGAGCCCGCTCAGGCGCATGCTGCGCCCAAGTAAGCAGAGAAACGAAGATCGAACGCGCACATCTCATGCGATCAGATACTGAAGACTGGGCGCACGCCCCACCCTCCGGTGAAGCCGGAAAGCCGCCTCATTGGCTGGACGACCATCTGCGCGAGGTTGGCCGACTGGCAGCGATCTTCATGCCGGGGCCGGCGCAGCCCATTGCCCGCCTGGCTGGACTGTGGCACGACCTCGGCAAACGTCGGGCAGGCTTCCAGCACTACATCAGGCTCGCAAACGGCATCGACGCCCACATCGAGAAAGTTTCGGATCAACAGAAAACCCATTCCGCAGCGGGCGCTCTCTGGGCGGAAAAGGAACTTGAGCGGCAGCTCGGGCGGCAAGGGCTGCTGCTCAGCCGCGTCCTGCAGTACGTCATTGCCGGTCACCATGCGGGCCTCGACAACTGGGAAGGCGCCGGCCTTGCCGCCAGACTTGCGAGCGCTCATGCGCGGACCGAGTTCGACGAAGCCGCATCGCGCCCGAGTCCGGTCGACATTGCCCATCCGGACAGCGCGCATCTGAACCTCAAGTGTCTGCCGGTGGAAACCGAGCATGAGGCGCCAGGGCGTTTTGCACTATGGGTACGCATGCTGTTCTCGGCGCTGGTCGACGCAGACTTTCTCGATACCGAGCGGTACATGAACCTTGAGAAGGCATGTGGACGCGAAGGAGCGCCCTCCCTTGCGACGCTGCGGGAAACACTCGCGGTGCATCTCCGCCGACTTGCCTCGCACGCCAATGCGACCCCCGTAAACCGCGTGCGTGCCGATGTACTGCGTCAATGCATCGGCAAAGCGCTACAGGCCCCTGGCACCTACAGTCTCACCGTACCCACCGGCGGTGGAAAGACCCTCTCAAGTCTCGCCTTCGCGCTCGAACACGCGGTCCATCATGGCAAGAGGCGAGTGATCTACGCCATTCCCTATACCAGCATCATTGAACAGACAGCGAACGTGTTCCGCGAGGTCTTCGCTCCACTGGGCGACGACGTGGTGATCGAACATCACAGCAACGTCGAATCCGATCCGGAGAGCGAAACCGCGCGCTCCCGCCTCGCTTGCGAGAACTGGGACGCCCCGCTGATCGTTACCACCAACGTCCAGTTGTTCGAAAGCCTGTTTGCGCGCAAAACCTCTCGCTGCCGCAAGCTGCACAACCTGATCGAAAGCGTCATCGTGCTCGACGAGGCGCAGTTGCTGCCTGTCGAGTTCCTGCAGCCCGTCATTGACGTGCTGCGTTATCTGATACAGGACTTCGGCGTCACCGTAGTGCTGTGCACCGCCACCCAGCCGGTGCTGGACGCGAGCGGAAGTGCGGACCCGACGCGCGGCATTTCGCGCGGCATCGGGAAGGTCACCGAGATCATCGACGACGTTCCGGCGCTCTATGAAGCGCTTGAGCGCGTTCGAGTCAAATTGCCCGCCAGCCTCGAAACACCGCGCAACTGGCCTGAACTGGCTGACGAAATCACACAGCACGAAGCGGTGCTGTCCATCGTCAGCCGGCGCGCCGATGCGCGCGAACTGTACCGTTTGATCAAGGCGAGAGCCGGCGAAGGGTGCTGGCATCTGTCAGCGCTCATGTGCGCACAACACCGAAGCGACACCATTGAGGCCATCAAGAAGGCGCTGTCCGGACGTCGTGCTGCGATTGAGGCAGGCACAACGGCATCGCCGGTGCGCGTCGTTTCGACCCAGCTCGTAGAAGCCGGCGTCGATCTGGACTTTCCAACCGTCTACCGCGCGCTGGCCGGACTGGACTCGATTGCTCAGGCCGCCGGTCGCTGCAACCGCGAAGGGCGTCTGCCCGAACCTGGAGAGGTACATGTGTTTGTGCCGCCCACCAAGGCGCCACCCGGTCTGTTGCGTCAGGCACGCGATACCTGCAAGGCAGTGTGGCATGACTTGCCCCAGCAACCGTTCGCGCTTCCGCTGATCCGCAGCTATTTCCAGCGTCTTTACCATGACGCGCAGTCACTGGACCAGCATGGCATCGGCAAGATGCTCCGGCTGCAGATCGACGCCAAGTCACTTGCCCTTCCAGTCCAGTTCCGCGATGCGTCCGAGAAGTTCCGTCTGATCGACAACGAGGATGCTGCAACAGTCGTCGTTCGTTATCGCAGCCCGAATGCGCGCGAGGACATCGATGCACTGATCGGCATGCTCGAACGCGACGGTCCTGCCCGCTGGCTCATGCGCAAGCTGCAGCGCTATGGCGTGACCATCTACCGGCATCAGCTACAGGCCCTGATCGAAGCCGGCGACATCCGGGAGCTACCAAACAGCCCGGGGCTTTATGTGCAGACCGAAGGCTGGGACGGGTTCTACGACCCGGTCATGGGAGCACGAGTGGACTCTGCGCCCGGCGATCCGGTGACTTACTTCAACTGAACGAGGAGGCTCATGAAACCTTTCTGCCTTGAAGTACGCGGTGACTACGCCTGCTTTACCCGACCGGAGATGAAGGTCGAGCGTGTGTCCTACGATCTCATCACGCCCTCTGCCGCGCGTGCGGTATTCGAAGCAATTCTCTGGAAACCCGCCATCCGCTGGCGAGTTCGTCGCATCGACGTACTGAACCCGGTGAAGTGGATCAGCGTGCGACGCAACGAAGTGGGGGCGGTTGCGTCAACCCGCAACGCACAAGCGGCGATGAACGCGGGTCACGGCGAGCTGGCGCTGTACATCGAGGATGAGCGACAGCAGCGGGCAGGGCTTTTCCTGCGCGACGTCGCTTACCGTCTCTATGCCGACATGGAAATGATTGGCGACGACGCACGCGGCAACCCGGGCAAGTACCTCGCCATGTTCAGCCGACGCGCCGAGGCCGGTCAGTGCATCAACCAGCCTTATCTAGGGTGCCGCGAATTCGCCGCACGCTTCAGGCCCGTACAGCTCACGGAAACCGATGACGGCGATTTCCAGCCGGGCAGTGACGAACCTTCCGCATTGCAGGAATGGAGCGCCGACCTGGGGTGGATGCTTCACGACATGGACTTCAGCATGCCGAGCAACCCCACGCCCCGCTTCTTTCGCGCCGAGGTCGAGCGCGGTGTGCTTGATCTGAGTCGTGTGGAGGTGCGGGGATGATTCTGCAGGCATTGAACGACTACTACCATCGTCGCCAGACAGCCCCCGATCCGACACGGCGGCTCCCCGCATTCGGCCTTGAACTGAAGGAAATTCCCTACATCCTTGAGCTCGATGCATCCGGCGCGCTTCGTGCCGTTGTCGACACCCGTCATGTCAGCGGAAAGAAAAAGATAGGCACTGCCTATCTAGTCTCCAAGGGGGTCAAGAAAACATCTGACATCGCGGCCAACTTGCTTTGGGACAACGCTGAGTATGTGCTCGCACTACCGGATGCCAAGAAACATGAGGACGCAATAGCCAAGGGCAAGTCCGACGAGTACCTGTCGCGCCTGCTGAAAATGCAAGCCGCTTTCCGGGCGCGAGTTCTTGAATTGCCCCCGGAGGCTCAGCGCGACGAAGGCGTTCAAGCGGTATTGACCTTCCTTGCCGGCAACGCCCAGGGTCAAATCCGAAGCTTCGAAGCGTTCGAAGAAATTTCCGCCGGCAACCCTGTGTTGAGCTTCCGTCTGGTTGGGGACACCGAGCTCATCTGCCAGCGAGTTGCTGTCTTGCCGCATATCGGCGTAGCCGAAGACGACGAAAGCGATGCTTTGCCCGGCATGTGTCTGGTTACGGGAAACACCGTACCCACCGAAAGGTTGCACACCGCGATCAAAGGCGTACGGGGCGCGCAGACTTCAGGCGCGAATATCGTCTCGTTCAATCTCGACGCCTTCAATTCCTATGCCAAAACACAGGGCAACAACGCCCCTGTCGGCAAAGCGGCAGCCTTCGCCTACACCACAGCTTTGAACACACTTCTCGCGCGCGACTCGACCCAGCGCCTCCAGGTGGGTGACGCATCCACGGTTTTCTGGGCGCAGAAGGATGACGAGCCGATGGAGGAGTGGCTGGCAGAGATCATTGGCGGCGACGATCCTGACGCCCACTCGGAGAAGGTCAAAGCTCTGTTCGATGCGGTACGAACCGGCGGCTTCAGCGGTGAGCGAGGACAGAACCGCTTCTTCGTTCTGGGACTTGCGCCGAACGCAGCCCGCATTTCAGTGCGGTTCTGGCACGCAGCACCGCTGTGCGAGATCGCCGAGCGGGTAACCGCCTGGTTCGACGATCTGCGCATCGTGCGCAGCCCGAATGACATGGAATACCCAAGCCTGTTCCGGCTTCTCACCGCAATCGCCATTCAGAGCAAGGCCGACAACATCCCGCCGCGTCTGGGCGGCGACATCGTGCGCAGCATCTTCACCGGTTCGCCCTATCCGGCAATCTGGCTGAACGCGGCAGTTCAACGCTGCCGTGCCGAGCAGCGCGTCAGCTACTTGCGGGCGGCCGCCATCAAGGCATGTCTCAACCGTTTCGATCGGGACCGTGACCATGGCCCGAACCACCTAACCAGGGAGATCACAGAAATGCTCGACCCGGAAAACCCATCCGTTGCCTATCGGCTGGGACGACTGTTCGCAACGCTGGAAAAGATCCAGGAGGAGGCCAGCCCGGGGCTGAACGCGACGATACGCGAGCGCTACTACGGTGCGGCGTCAAGTACCCCTATTGCAGTGTTCACGACCCTGATGCGCCTCAAGAACCATCACCTCGCGAAACTGAGCAACAAAGGGCGGGCGGTGAATTTGGAAAAACTGCTCGCCGAGATCATGTCCGGCATTGACGACTTTCCACGCCACATGCCGCTTCAGGACCAAGGCCGGTTCGCGATCGGCTACTACCACCAGCGACAGCACTTCTTTGCGCGCCACGACGCGTCGAATGACAACACTGAAGCCCGACATTCCGAATCCCAAGGAGACCTCTGACATGAGCCTGAACAACCGTTATGACTTCGCCCTTCTGTTCGACGTGAAGGACGGCAACCCCAACGGCGACCCCGATGCAGGCAATCTGCCCCGCCTGGATGCGGAAACCGGACACGGGCTGATGACCGATGTCGCGCTCAAGCGCAAGGTGCGCAACTTCGTGGCGCTCACGCAGGACCAGAGCGAGTCGGCGCCACAAGCGGGCGAGAAGCGCCACGAAATCTATGTGCGCGAGAAGGCGATCCTCAACGTGCAGAACCAGCGAGCCTACTCTGCATTGAAGCTCGACGCGCCCGCCGACGAGGCAGCGGCAGAAGCTGGCGAGACAGAAGCCAAGAAGGGCAAAAAAGAGAAGCGCAAGGGCAGCGCCAGCGACGTCGATCTGGCGCGCAAATGGATGTGCCAGAACTTTTTCGATGTACGGACTTTCGGTGCCGTGATGTCAACCGGCATCAACTGCGGACAGGTTCGTGGCCCTGTGCAACTCACTTTCGCGCGCTCCATCGACCCCATCGTTGCACTGGAGCATTCGATCACCCGCATGGCCGTGGCGACGGAAGCCGAGGCGGAGAAACAACAAGGTGACAACCGCACTATGGGTCGCAAACACACCGTGCCCTACGGAATCTACATGGCGCACGGCTTCGTCTCGTCCTTCCTCGCGAAGCAGACCGGCTTTGGCGAAGACGATCTCGAACTTCTCTGGCAAGCGCTGGAGCACATGTTCGAACACGACCGTTCGGCCGCCCGGGGCGAGATGTCCACGCGCGGTCTCTACGTCTTCAAGCACTCGTCGGAATTGGGCAACGCGCACGCGCACGACCTGTTCGACCGGGTGCGCGTGCGGCGCAAGCCGGATATCGATGTGGCGCGCGCTTTCTCGGACTACGAAGTGAGCATCGACGACGCCACGCTGCCGCCGGGCATCACATTGATCCGCCGGGTGGGCTAATGCCCGGAAGCTGCCAGCAGACGCACAACGCTGCCGAGATCCGGCACATCGCCCTGCTGGCAGCGGGCAACCAGCCGTTTGTCCGCCGTAACGAGCATCGCGCCGATCCGCCGCGCGAGAGCCAGGTAGAAGCAATCGTAGGCGGGGTGCCCCAGCCTGACGGCAAGCATGGCCGCATCAGCCGCCAGCACAGCACACGGTTCTGCGCTCATCTGCACGTGGGTCAGCGCTTCAGCACTGTACGCGGCGATGTCCGGATCGACTTCACCCCGCATCTGCTTCTTCCAGAGAATGTTTGCCACCTCCGCGTAGATCAGGTCGGGCGCATGGAGCTCTTCGTCAAGCAGCGCAATGGCCGCGTCGGTTCCGGGTTCGTCGACGAGCCATTTCACCGCGACACTGGCGTCTATCACGAGCGCGGTCATCGCTCGTCACGACTTTCGCGCAGTAAATCTTCAGAGGGTGTCTGTGGCCTGCCGGCACTCATTGTTCGCAACCGCGCGGCCAGATCGCGAAACTCGGCATTGCGTACCGGCTCCGGCTGGCTCAAGGCATTACTGACGATTTCACGCAGTTCGGCAGACATCGAGCGCCCATGCCGGGCCGCACGCTCGCGCAACCGTTGCTTCAGGGATTCATCCAGATTCCTCAGCACCATGTCACCCATGACGACGTTCCTTTGCAAGATCGATATCAATGATATCAGTCCATTTTTGGCGATCAACCCTCATGGATGACGAACCCGATCCCCTCCCGATCTCCGCCTTGCAACACTGGTGCTACTGCCCCCGCCAGTGCGCGCTGATTCATCAAGAACAGGCCTTTGCGGAAAACGTGCATACGTTGCGCGGCCAGGCGGTTCATGCACGCGCAGACACACCCGGTCTCGAAGTTCGCCCCGGTTTGCGCATCGAACGAGCATTGCCAGTCTGGAGCAATCGTCTCGCTCTGACAGGCAAGGCGGATGTCGTGGAATTCTGGAACGACGGCACGCCCTACCCGGTTGAGTACAAACATGGCTCCCGCAACAAAGCCGCCCACATCGCGGCCTGTGACGATCTGCAACTCGCGGCACAAGCAATCTGCCTCGAAGAGATGACGGGGCACGCGGTCACCGAGGGCGCGATCTACTACGCATCGTCACGTCGGCGGCGGCAAGTGCCCATTTCCGATGAGCTTCGTAGCCAGGTCGAGTTCGCCGTCTCTGCGGTCCGATCGATGCTCTCGAGCGCCCGCCTGCCCCCACCGGCAGACGACGTCCGCTGCCGTGAATGCTCGCTGATCGATCTGTGCCAGCCGCACGCTGTCGCCTCGCTGAAGCAAGACATTGCGACCGAGCGCAAAAAGCTGTTCGACCCGGAAGCCTGATCCATGCATCTGCTGAACACTCTTTACGTCACGCAACCGGAGAGCTATCTGCGACTCGAAAACAAGACGGTGCGCATCGAGATCGAGCGGGAACTGCGCATGCAGGTACCACTGCATCACCTCTCAAGCATCGTCTGCTTCGGTCACGTGGGTATCTCGCTTCCCCTGATGCACACCCTCGCCGAAAGCGGCGTCGCTCTGGTCATGCTTGACGGGAACGGCCGCTTCAAGGCCCGGCTGGAAGGCGCTACCAGCGGCAACGTGCTTCTACGCCTTGACCAGCACCGACGAGCGGCCGATGCGGTCTTCTCACTCGAGATCGCACGCAGTTGCATCGCGGGCAAGATCAAGAATGCTCGCCAAGTGCTGTTGCGCGGCGCCCGCGAAGCCAAAGAGGAAGAGGATGAGCGCGCACTGTCCCGTGGTGCCGACGATCTCGCAGCCAGCCTGCGCGCACTCCCGGCACAAGCGTCGCTCGATGCGCTGCGCGGTATAGAAGGCGACGCCGCGCACAAATACTTCGGCCAGATCAATCGCCTCGTGAAACCGGATCAGCGTTTGCACTTCGCCATGGATGGCCGCACTCGACGCCCGCCGCTCGACCGGATGAATGCGCTGATGTCTTTCCTGTATTCGATGTGGATGAACGATTGCAGATCGGCGCTTGAGTCGGTCGGGCTCGACCCGCAGATCGGCTTCCTGCATACCGTACGGCCCGGCCGCGCGGCACTCGCGCTTGATCTGATGGAAGAGTTCCGTCCGCTCGCCGACCGGCTGGCACTCACCCTGATCAACAGAGGGCAAATCTCTGCCGGTGACTTTTCGATACGCGAAGGCGGCGCGGTGTCTCTTGAGCCGAACGGGCGCAAGACCGTCGTCGTTGCGTTCCAGGAACGAAAACAGGAAGAACTGACTCACCCGCTGCTTGCGCAACCTGTTCCACTCGGTCTCATTCCTCTTGTGCAAGCGCGACTACTCGCAAGGACGATACGCGGCGACGTGGAAGCCTATGTACCGTTCATCATGAGATAACCATCGTGCTCGTCATCGTCTGTTACGACGTCAATACCGAAACGAAGGAAGGGCGCCGCCGGCTGCGCCGCGTCGCGAAGATATGCGAGAGCACCGGACAGCGGGTGCAGAAATCCGTCTTTGAGTGCCAGGTCAATCTGATGCAGCTTGAGGAACTCGAAAGAACCCTGCTCGATCAGATCAACCCGGAGCAGGACTGCCTGCGCCTGTACCGCCTCCCGGATACCAAAGGCTGTGAAGTCCGGGAACACGGTCGCTTCAAAGCAACCGACTTCGACGGTCCATTGGTACTATGAAGGGCGCGCAAACCCGTAGTGAGCATGAAATATGCGGAGGGTTCGCGCGCACCGCAAGCGTTTGTATTTTCATAACTTCCATCACGTTGATCAGGTTGTATCAGTGACCGTCATCCCGTCCGCGCAGACGTTCGCGCAATGCGAGCGCCAAATGATGGCCGATCAACGCACTATGCGCGGACTGTCGCCCGGCTCATGCGAGTCGGGCGTGGATTGAAACT
>JAVEVQ010000131.1:0-5154 GCA_034004945.1 Methyloversatilis sp.
CAGCGCGGATTCAGCCGCACCCAGGCGCTGGTTGCGTTGGCCCGGAAGCTCGCCCGCGTTGCCTTCTCACTGATGAGGAACGCGGCCGACTATGTCCCGAAACAGCACGAAAACGCTTGCGGCGGAACACAGAATCTCCCACAAAAAACGGGCTCCGGTGACGGATCTCAAGCGATTCTTGTGGGAGCGGCCCTGGCCGCGATGCGGCGGTGATCGAAGGCGCCGACTCCGCTTCGGGCCGCTATCGCGAGCAGGCTCGCTCCCACAAAAACGGGCTCCGGCCACGGATCGAGTGCGATCCTTGTGGGAGCGGCCTTGGCCGCGATGGGGCCGTCGCCGTCCGCAAGCTTCGCTGCAGGCCGCAGTCGGGGTCAGAAGACCCCTCCCACAGAATCCCGGCTCCGGCCACGGATCGGGAGCGCTCGCGTCTGCGAACCGGCGGCAAGGGCGAGACGGCCTGATACAGACGAGACAGGTCGACCGGTCAACTGTCTCACCGGCGTCTCTGTCTCAACCGGGCGCACAGGCCCGGCGAGGTGTGCGATCGCTTACTGGAGCGCCTTGATCTGCTCCGGCGTCAGTCCTTTCAATGCGTCCGCGGCCGACTTGCGGGCAAGGTCGCGGTCGGTTTCGATGATGGCGTGCACGGAGTTCATCACCTTGTCATTGGCCGCTGCGGCCTCTTCCTTCGTGATCTGGCCTGCGGCCAGGCGCTCGCAGGTGCGGTACAGCGATTCGCGCAGGAAGGACAGCATCTGCGCACGCTCGGCCAGGCGGACGACATTGGCATCGACCTGCCCGTTGCCCGCGGCCTTGCCGGAGGCTTCCAGCTGGGCGATCAGCTTGAGCGTGCTGTCGGTGCCGGGTTCGGTGCAGCCCGGCCCCATGCGCGCGGCGCGCGAGGCAGCCACCGTCTGTTCCTCGGACGCGCTGCTGCCGCCGAACAGCGGCTTGGATTCGGACGAGGCGGGCATCGAGCTGCGGGAGTGTTCGTACTTGGCCCAGTAATTCTTGTGGGTCTCCGTCGAGTTGTCGCGAGCCTGCGTCGACGCCAGGCCGGAACAGCCAGCCAGCAGCACGGCGACACAGCTCGCGGTCATCAGCGAAGATTTCATGGTGACTCCTTTGTTTTCGAGTAATAGGTGATGTGACCCGTCGCCGGCCTCAGGCCGCTTGCCGGAACGCTCCTCTACGTCACGGCAGACAACGCGTCGGTCACTACCTGCAAGATGCGGGCCAGCAACCCGGTCATCGCAGGGCAGCGTTGGCAGTGCAGAATGCGCACCTGATCGACATTCCGCGCCCGCCCTCCTGCTGCCGATGACCGCCCCCCGACCCGCCAGCGTTCCATTCCGCGAAGCCTTCATGTTCTGGCTCAAGCTGGGTTTCATCAGTTTTGGCGGACCGGCCGGCCAGATTTCGATCATGCATCAGGAACTGGTCGAGAACCGGCGCTGGATTTCCGAGCGCCGCTTCCTGCACGCGCTGAACTACTGCATGGTGCTGCCCGGCCCGGAGGCGCAGCAGCTCGCGACCTATATCGGCTGGCTGATGCATCGAAGCTGGGGCGGCATCGTTGCCGGCGCGCTGTTCGTGCTGCCTTCGCTGTTCATCCTGATCGCGCTGTCCTGGGTGTACATCGCCTTCGGTGACGTGCCGCTGGTGGCCGGCCTGTTCTACGGCATCAAGCCGGCAGTCACCGCCATCGTCGTGCAGGCGGCCTGGCGCATCGGCGGGCGGGCGCTGAAGAACCGCACGCTGTGGGCGATCGCCGCCGCGTCCTTCCTCGCCATCTTCGCGCTCAACATTCCCTTCCCCGCCATCGTCGCCGGCGCCGCACTGATCGGCTACATCGGCGGCCGCGTCTCGCCGACGACTTTCCGCACCGGCGGCGGACACGGTGCCGCGCACGCCTCCTACGGCCCGGCGCTGATCGACGACGACACGCCGACGCCGGAACACGCGCGCTTCCGCTGGACGCGACTGGCGCGCGTCGCCATCACCGGCGCCCTGCTCTGGGCGGTGCCGATGGGTCTGCTGGCGGGCCTGCTCGGCTGGTCGCACACGCTGACGCAGATGGGCTGGTTCTTCACCAAGGCCGCGCTGCTCACCTTCGGCGGCGCCTACGCGGTGCTGCCTTATGTCTATCAGGGCGCGGTCGGCCACTACGGCTGGCTGACGCCGGTGCAGATGATCGACGGCCTCGCGCTCGGCGAAACCACGCCCGGCCCGCTGATCATGGTGGTGGCCTTCGTCGGCTTCGTCGGCGGCTACCTCAGTGACGAAATGCGGGCGGTGTTCGGACCCGACACTCTGTTCCTTGCCGGCGCGGTCGCGGCCACGCTGGTGACCTGGTTCACCTTCCTGCCGTCCTTCCTGTTCATCCTCGCCGGCGGACCGCTGGTCGAATCGACGCACGACGACCTCAAGTTCACCGCGCCGCTGACTGCCATCACCGCCGCCGTGGTCGGGGTCATCCTCAACCTCGCGCTGTTCTTCGGTTACCACGTGCTGTGGCCGCAAGGCTTTGCCGGTGGCTTCGAATGGATGTCGGCGCTGATCGCCATCGGCGCCGCGATCGCGCTGTTCCGCTTCCGCGCGAACGTGATCCACGTGATCGGCGCCTGCGCGGTGATCGGCCTGCTGCTGAGACTCACCGTCGGCGGCTGACGGGCCCTTTGTGGAAAGCACCCCTGGCCGCAACAGGGCTGCTGCGTTCTGCCGGCTTCGATACAGGCCACTGTCGGGGTCAGAAGACCCCTCCCACAAGCCCCTGCCTATAGCTTCGGCGGGCGGATCGAGCGCACTCCTTGTGGGAGCGGCCTTGGCCGCGACAGGGCTGCTGCGGTCCGCAGGCTTCGATACAGGCCGCAGTCGGGGTCAGAAGACCCCTCCCACAAAGCCCTGGCTCTCGCTTCGGCGACGGATCAGACGCACTCCCTGTGGGAGCGGCCTTGGCCGCGACACGGCCTCTGTAGTCCGCCGGCTTCGATGCAGGCTGCTGTCGGGGTCAGAAGACCCCTCCCACAAAACCCTGGCTCTCGCTTCAGCGAGGGATCAGACGCACTCCCTGTGGGAGCGGCCTTGGCCGCGACACGGCCCCGGCGCGCCGCGGACTTCAGGTCCTGCCGCCATCGCGAACACGTCCCGCTGCACGCGCATCCCGTTTGCGCTGCATCAAACCGGCGCGCCGTCCGCCTTCGTACAGTGGCACGCAGACCCTATCCGCCCGGAGTGCGCACGCCATGACCGCCGACGACGACAACCTGCGCTTCTTCCGCGCACGTCACGCGACCTTTTCACAGATCCTGGCGTCGCAACGCGACGACGACGCGCTACTCGCGCAATTGCTGGGCGAAGCCTTCGACAATTTCGAAACCGCGCTGCAGGCGCGAATGGACGCTGGTGCGCCAGTCGCCTGCGACCGCGGCTGCGCGACCTGCTGTACGGTGCGCGTCACCGCCACCGCGCCCGAGGTGCTGCACATCGCACGCCATCTGCGCGAAGCCGACCCCACCGTCTGCGCGCGGCTGGTTCGTCGTCTCGCCGCCGCCGACGACGACACGCGCGACGCCGATGCCGACGACCGCGTTGCGCTGCGGGCGACCTGCCCCTTCATCGACGACGGTGCCTGTGCGATCTACGCGGTGCGCCCGCTCGCCTGTCGCGGCCACGCCTCGCACGACCGCACCGCCTGCGACCGCGCAGCCTGCGGCGAGATCGACGACATTCCGTACTCGGTCGCCCACCGCATGGTGCGCAGTCTGGTGCAGAACGCGCTGCAGTCGGCGCTGCGCGACGCCGGCTGCAGCTGGGCGTCGTACGAACTGAATCACGCGCTGATGCTGGCGCTCGCCGCACCGGAATCGGAAGCCGACTGGCTGGCCGGCGACGACGTGTTCGCCGACTCGCAGGTGAATGACGTCAGTCCGGCCGAGATGGCGCGCACCTTCGACTGGCTGAAAACGCCGGGCGTACGCATCCCGGCCGGCTAGTTTCGTCCGCGCAAGGCTTTGCCGAGCGGCGCCGCTTTGTTCATCATGTGCGGGCGATACGCCATCGCACCTATCCAACGGGAGAGATCGACATGAACAAGATGATCATCGCCGCGCTGACCGCCCTGCTCGCCTGTGGCGGCGCCCAGGCGGCCGACGCCAGCCCGAATGCCGCGGCGGATTCGCGATGCGAAGCCGCCGCCATCGACAAGAACGGCAAGCCGCTGGTCGGCGCCGCCCGGTCGTCCTTCATGCAGAAATGTCATCGCGAAACGATGCACAAGACCGACTGCGAAGCGCGCGCGCTGAGCAAGGACGGCAAGCCACTCGCCGGCGCAGCGAAGAATTCCTTCATGCGCAAGTGCGAAGAGGACATGAAGCAGGCCGCACCGACGAATCAGTGAGCAACCAGCGGAGACTTCATACAGTGAGCGAACAGAAGAAGCCGGGCGTGCAGGTACGCCGTGAAGTGATGGGCGACGATTTCGTCGACCGTGCACTGGGCAATGCGACGGAGTTCAACCAGCCCCTGCAGGACTTCATCAACGAGCACGCCTGGGGGGCGGTATGGAACCGTGAAGGGCTGGATCGCCGCACCCGCAGTCTGGTCACGCTGGCCGCGCTGACTGCGCTGAAAAGTCCGCACGAGCTGAAAGGTCACGTGCGCGGCGCACTGAACAACGGCTGCACGGTCGAGGAAATCCGCGAGACGCTGCTGCACTGCGCGGTGTACGCAGGTGTCCCGGCCGCGGGTGAAGCGTTCCGCGCGGCGCAGGAAGTGCTGGATTCGTATCGGCTGTGAACCGCTGAGGTCTGATCGACCGCCGCATCGCGAGCAAGCTCGCTCCCACAAGAACGCGGCTCCGGCGACGGTCGGGGAGTGCTTTTGTGGGAGCGAGCTTGCTCGCGATGCAGCCGCGACTGTCCGCAGACTTCGGCACAGGCCACAGTCGGGGTCAGAAGACCCCTCCCACAGAACCCTCGCAAAGGCTCCGGCCGCGGATCGGGAGTGCTTTTGTGGGAGATTCTATGTTCCGCCGCAAGCGTTTTCGTGCTGTTTCGGGACATAGTCGGCCGCGTTCCTCATCAGTGAGAAGGCAACGCGGGCGAGCTTCCGGGCCAACGCAACCAGCGCCTGGGTGCGGCTGAATCCGCGATC
>JAVEVQ010000048.1:0-24790 GCA_034004945.1 Methyloversatilis sp.
ACGAACTTCTCGTAGTCGTCGTGCACCTGCACCGCGCCATCGACCCAGCTGATGCACTTCTTGACTGGCGTCTTGGCCTCGATCAGCACCAGCGGCAGCCCGTTGACCAACAACACCAGATCGGCGCGGCGCTCGGTGGGGCCTGCGCGGTAGATGAACTGCTGGGTGACGATGTACTGGTTCTGCGCCAGATCATCCAGGTCGATCAGCCGCACCGGCACATGCTCGTTGTTGGGGCCGAAGGGCATCGAACGCTCACCGCGCATCCACGCGGTCATTTCCTCGTTGGCGCGGATCAGGCCATCCGATCGCACCGACAGCACGATGGCGCGCAGCTTGTAGAGCACCTCGTCGGCGCGGTCGGGCTGGGCGGCAATCTCGGGGTTCAGGCGGATCAGTGCATCGCGCAGCCAGTGTTCGACCAGCACTTCCTGGATCTGGCGCGGCACCTCAGCCGGGGCGGCGTAGCGCCAGCCGATGCCTTTGGGGCTCGCGCCGTAGCTGGCCTGAGGTTCCTGAGCTTTGTTGATCGGGACGGCATTGCTGGCGCCGGCAAGCAGGTCCCGGACATACGCTTCGACGGTGTTGGATTCGTTAAACACTACAGCACCCCATGAATTCAGAGTTCATGGCGCGGGCAAGCTCGATTGATTGATCGAGCCGACTTTGAATCGCACTCATGGACTTGCGATGCTCATCGATGACTAGCAGCATCTTCTTCTGCGTGCCTACATCTGGCATCGGGAGCCGTATTCCAGCAACATCCTGAGTATTCAAGCCGGCTCTCGTCCCGCCTTGCGTTACAGAATGGAGCTGCCTAACAACAAGAGCTGATGAGAAACACAGAAGTAGCCAGGAGGGCAGGCAGAGCATTGGGTCTGGGGCGACGCGAATCAAATGCTGCGAGATAACCGCACCTTCAAGCTCTTCCGGTACAAGCGCACTACGGCCAATAGTTGCCTGCGAAGCTGTAACTAGGTCTCCACGTTGAACTCTATATCTGTCGCCCAGCTCCTTGGCGTGTTCCTCAGAAACAAAAACTTGGTCAGTGAGGTCAATCAGAAAATCTTTAGAAATATTGTTGATCTTCAACACGGGAACGCCATCGGGAACGAAGTACTTGCTAGAAACAGAGCCGCCGAACGGCCCCACTTGAACCCCTTGCCGATGCTTACTGCAAATCTCCGACACTCGCCTTATCGGTATCCCTGTTTCAGTAGTTGTGGCATTACCGCGGATTACGTTCTCTACGATTCTTTCGCCGTTGACGCCAAGAAGTGTCGCGGTCAAAGCACGGCCGAGGCGTTCTCCTTGCTCCAATGAGTCTTCCAGAGCGTGTCTGGCGTTCTCATTCGCAGAAAGGGCTCTCGCAACTCTTTTCTGCTCATCCATTGGCGGTAGCGCGAATTCCTGAACCGCCATCGTTTTCCAGTTGATCGTGGGCGAGAGCGAGCCCACCGAAATCTCGACCGCTCGGTTCATAAACAGATCGCTCTGCATGAAGAACGGTAGAAATTCGGGCAGCACGACGTCAGGCTTGGCCCGCAGCACCATCGCATGGGCGGAACAAATGCCATCGAACGCAGCAATACCAAGCTTGCGCTGGTAAGCCCGGCGGCGACCAAAAATAACGTCGCCCTCTTTGAACATCAGCTTGGTGGCTTCCACATCGTCCGGCGTGCCCCAGCGACGTATCTTCAGTGAGTTGGAATCCAGATGTTCCAGGCCAACGTAGTGCTCCATTCCGGACTCAGCTGGGTTGTCGATACGAACATTGACGTTGGTCGCCATCTGATCAAAGCGCCAGATCTTCCAGCCAGGCTTCAGGTTCTTCTTTTCAGACACGCTCGATGTCCTCCGCAATCAGGCCATCCAGCGTTTCCACCAGCGTGTCCATCTGCTGCCAGAAGGCGCGGCCGTCGTTCTGCCACTGCGCCGAGGCCGAACGCAGCGATACCGCATCGCCATTGCTGTCGGTGGCGACGGCTGCAGCGATACGCTTCACGTACATCGGGATCGACAGATTGGCCGCATTGGCGACGATCTCGGCCAGTGTGGCGACCTTGGCGAAACCGGGCACATCTGCAAACGCCTTGTAGGCAGCCAGGATGCGCTGCTGGTGCGCGGGCGTGAGGAAGCTTTGTGCCCGCTCGCGGGTGACCTCGTTCACCGCGTCGATGAAAATCACCTTGCCCTTGCGTGCAGGCGTCTTCTTGCGGTTGCAGATGACGATGCACGACTCCATCGGGGAGTTGTAGAACAAGTTGGGCCCCAGGCCGAGGACAGCCTCCACCCAGTCTTGCTCGACCATCTTGGCGCGCATGGCCTGCTCCTCGTTGCGGAACAGCACGCCATGTGGCCACAGCACGGCGCAGCGCCCCTTGGCGGTGAGGCTGGTCAGGATGTGCTGCTGGAACGCATAGTCGGCGCGGCCCTGCGGCGGCGTGCCCAGGGAGTTGCGGCCCCACTTATCGCTGCTCCAGGCCTCGCGGTTCCACTGCTTGATGGAGTACGGCGGGTTGGCCAGGATCACGTCGAACTGGCGCAGGCGGTCGCCCTCGATGTGCTTGGGGTCGGCCAGGGTGTCGCCGCGGATGATCTCGAAGTCCTCTACGCCGTGCAGGAACAGGTTCATGCGGGCGATGGACGAGGTGATGAGGTTGCGCTCCTGGCCGTAGAGCTTGAGCGTGCGGTGCTCGCCGCCCGATCGCTTCACTTCGTCCAGCGCCGAGATCAGCATGCCGCCGGTGCCGCAGGTGGGGTCGTAAATCGACTCGCCGGCCTGCGGCGCCAGAAGCTGCGTCATCAGGTGAACGACGGTGCGGTTCGTGTAGAACTCGGCCGCCGTGTGGCCGGAGTCGTCCGCAAACTTCTTGATCAGGTACTCGTAGGCGTTGCCCAATTCGTCTTCGGGCACGTTGGCCACCGACAGCGTCTGCGTCGAGAAGTGCTCGATCAGGTTCTTCAGCGTTTCGTCCGGCAGGCGCTCGCGGTTGGTCCAGGGGGCGTCGCCGAAGATGCCGTCGAGCAGATCCGGGTTGGCGGTCTCGATGGCGCGCATGGCCTTCTGGATGGCGGCGCCGACGTTCTTCGGGGTCTGGCGCACGTCGTTCCAGTGCGCACCCTCCGGGATCTGGAAGCGGTGGTTCTCGGCGAACTGCGCGTAGGACAGGTCACCGCCTGAGTTGGACAGCGCCGCTTGGTATTCCTCCTCCCAGACATCCGAGACGCGCTTGTAGAACAGCAGCGGGAAGATGAACTGCTTGTAGTCGCCGGCGTCGATCAGGCCGCGCAGCAGGACAGCGGCGCCCCAGAGGTAGCTTTCGAGTTCTTGTTGGGTGATCCGGCTCATGAGCGCTTCCCCATGTTGAGTGGGTCGAGATAGGCCTGTGCATCCGAGAAGGCTGACAGGCTGTTGGCCGCGCGAATCAGGTGTCGGTAGCCTTCGGCCGACTCTCCGGCCTTGAGGGCGTTCATGCCAGCGATGATGTTGTCGCGAACGGTGTTGGCCCAGATGGCATAGCGCGCGGCCATGGCGTCTCCGCTCTCCATCTGGTTGATGAGCCCGCCCTCAAGGCGGCCTCGCAAAGGCTCAGTACCGCCATCTGCGTAGGCGGTTGAGACCAAAAGCCGATCTGTGTCGTAGCGCTCGACGATGGCATTCAGCACATTGGGCGTCAGGCGCGAACTCAGTTTGCTCATCGCAGCCAACCTCCCTCAATCATGACTTGCGCCAGTCGATCCTCAGCCTCGCGGCAGCGGGTCAGCGCGCCCTTGAACGCTGCAATGGCGTCAGGCAATGACGAGATGTCGTCCTGTAACGGCGGCAGCACGTAGCGCGAGATGTTCAGCGTCCAGCCCTCTGCCTTGATCTCGTCGAGCGTGACCACTCGGGCGGCATCCGGTACTTCGGCGAAGCTCTGGTACCACGTCAGGATCTCCTTGGCGTGTTCCGGCTCAAGGCAGTTTTGCGCCCGGCCGCGGCGGAACAGGCGCGAGGCGTCGGCGATGAGCACCTGCTTCTTGCGCTCGGCAGGCTTACGCTTGCGCAGCACCAGGATGCAGGCCGCCAGTCCGGTACCGTAGAACAGGTTAGGCGCAAGGCCGATCACCGCCTCAATCAGATCCAGCTGCAGCAGCTTCTGCCGGATTTCACCTTCGGCACCTTTCCGGAACAGGGCGCCTTGGGGCAGCACGATGGCCATACGGCCAGAGCCCTCTGCCATCGACTTCACCATGTGCTGCACCCACGCGAAGTCACCGCTGCTTGATGGCGGCAGGCCTGCGAAGTTGCGGCCAAAGGGGTCGTTCAACCAAAGGTCTTCGCCCCACTTCTCAAGCGAGAATGGGGGGTTAGCAATTACGCAATCGAAGGCGGCGAGCCGGTCTCCGTCGAAGAAAGCGGGATTTCGCAGCGTGTCGCCGCGCACGACCTGAAAGTCTTCGATGCCGTGCAGGAACAGGTTCATCCGCGCGATGGATGAGGTGGTGAGATTTTTCTCTTGCCCATACAACTTGCCCCACAGTCGCTTCACGTCGCCATGCTGTTCCTTCACGTGCTGCACGGCGGCCAGCAACATGCCGCCGGTACCGCAGGCTGGGTCGTAGATGGTCTCGGCCTCCTTGGGGTCGAGCATGTCGATCATCAGTCGCACGACGCTGCGCGGAGTGTAGAACTCGCCGGCTTTCTTGTTGGTGGCATCGGCGAACTTCTTAATCAGGTACTCGTAGGCATCGCCCAGCAGGTCAGATGTGACGTTGTGGTTGCCCAGCGGCAGCTTCGAGAAGTGCTCGATCAGATCTTTCAGCAGCGCATCGGACAGGCGGTCCTTGTTCGACCACTGGGCATCACCGAACACGCCATACAAGGTGTCCGGGTTGGCCTTCTCAATCTCGCGCATGGCCCGCTGAAGCGCGGCACCCACATTCGTTGCCTTGGTACGTACGTCGTTCCAGTGGCAGTCCTCTGGGATCTGGAAGCGATGCGACTCGGGGAACCAGGCCAGTTGCTCGTCGCCAGTCTCGTCGACGATCTCCTGGTACTCGTCGTCCCAGACGTCGCAGATGCGCTTGAAGAACAGCAGCGGAAAGATGTAGGTCTTGAAGTCGGCCGCGTCCACGGGACCCCGGAGGATGTTGGCGGATTCCCAGAGGTGAGATTCAAGGTCGGAAAGGCTGATGACGGATTTGCTCATTGTTTTTTCGTCTTATGCGAGAGCATTCAGATAGGTAAATCGGCGCCTTTTGATGGCGCTGTTGCTCAGTATCTCAGTAATGCAGACAGCGTAGATTATTAGAATGGCAGCTATAAAAAGCGGTGACGTCACTCCGCAGTGGCGATCGCCCCCAGCAATGACTTGCCCTCCGTGATTATTTCAGAACCTAAACAGAGTCCTTCGGAGGCGGTTGTCTCGGCCGTCCGCCCCACGGGTGGATATCAAGCGAGAGATCGGGTTTCGGAAAATCCTTTTGATCGACCACTGACCCCGGATTCCGCAGGAACTCAGGCCAGTCGGCCTCATTCCATTCACGCCGCTTGGTTGCAGATTTTCTTCGTCGCCATGCAGCACGCCCCCTGCCTGCCAGCCTCCACGCCAACCGGGCCAGATATATCAACAGCGCGTACTGCGCGAGTTCGACGCAGAAGAGCTCGACCTGGTACGGCGGGATGTCTGCCTTAGTGAGGCCGGGGTAGCGTGCGACGTGCTCCGCCATGTCGGCGTGCATCCAGCTGTCGAGGATGACGTGCGACACGGTGCCAACGAGCGCCGAGGTGAGCACCATCCAGGTCGGCACCGCCGGCGGGCGCAGGCCGGTGAGGCGCAGCGCAGCCGCAGTGCGGTCCCACAGCCGGACGGCTGGCAGCGTCAGCGCCGCGATGACCACGGCGCCTGGGAAGGTGTGCGTCGGGCCGTGGAGAATGGTGTCGTCGAGCAGGCCCAGCATGCGCACGAGCGGCTCCACGTCGATGAGCACGTTCGACACGGCGAAGGCCGTGAAGCTGAAGTGCCGGGGGGCGATCGACTTGGCCAGCGCGCCGGCGCCGAAGTGGTAGGGGGTGAATGGCACGGCGTTCCTCGACGCATTCGGGTGGTTCGCGAATTCACATGCGTACCTCTGCGTACCACCCCGGATTTGCGTACCGCTTTGCGTACCTCAGTGCGTACCTTGCGTACCAGTTGACCGGGTAGCGCTTCGCCGAGCATGCAGCGGCGTGCGTGAGTCTGCCACATACGACATCGTTCTGTCCCCTGCCAGCGCGGCAGCGGAAGGCAGTCATCGACCCACCTCGCCAATGCGCCCTTTCCTCCTACGGGATGCGCTGGCCGATTGCCACTTGGATGGCGTTGATCTCCTGCGTGGTCAGATCGGACTTGAGCACCGGCAGACGCTCGATCGCCTTCGCCAGGCCCTTCGCATCCGTGTAGTCGATGCGGTCACGCGAACGGGTGCGCTTGAGCGTTCTGTCGAACGGCGCCTGATGGCTGGAGTCCACGACTTGGCCAACGGCGTCGACGATGCCACCCACAGCCCCCTCAGTCACTCCGACACCGCTACGAATGGCTACTTCAGAAAGGTGACCCGTGGCGGAACGATCATCCGGCCCAATGGGGCTGATTTCGTTCCGCGGCGGAACAAAGTCGGTGCTTTGACTACTTCCGATGACGGACTTTGTTCCGCGACGGAACGGTTCTTCGGGAGATCGTTCCGCCACGGGACAAGCAACCATGCCATTTTCATCGGGTTTTCGCGCACGTTTCCACTTCGCCGGTTTGGTTTCACACGGGATGGATGCGGCATCCGGCGAAGCCTTCATCCAGTCCGTCCGTTCGTACTGCCCGGCGCCCACGTCCATCTTTTTCCGGTCGCAGTTGATTGCGTACAGGGTGAAAGCCCAGAGGCTGCAATCCAGCCGACCGCCCTGCCGCGTCTGCTCGATCAGGCCAGCTTCCCGGAGTTCCGCACATGCAGCAGCCAGCGTCGCACGGCTTGTCCATCCGCGTCTCGCCATCACTGCGGGGGCAAGGCTGACATCGCCGTTTCGGAATCCGTTCGGACCCATCTGCGCGAGGATGTCCAGCAGCAGTTTCGTCGCGTGCGGCGACAGTTCCGCGCAGGCCCGAGACCGCAGGAACTCCAGCGGCAACGGGTTGTACGGGCCGAGGCAGGTGACGCTTTCCTTTCGCGACTTGTCGCCCTTCTTCCGCGCTATGTCGCCCATCCGTGCTTCCTTACCGCCATCAGCATCTGCGCCAGAGAGAACACACCCGCGCGCTGATGCAAGTCGTTCGCATCTTCGCCGACGCGATCCGACATGCCGTAACGCAGACCAGTGGCCTTGGCCGCACTCTCGCCGACACCGGACTCGTCGTTGTCCGCCACGACCAAGGCGGGACTCTTGAGCCGGCCCGCCACGTGGACGAGGTTGGTTGCACTGAAGGTCACCAGCACTGCGGCATTCAAGCGGAGCACGCGCACCGCTTCTGCGATCGACAGGCCCGTTGCGAACCCCTCGCACAGACACACCTCTCGCGCCCGACGGTCGCCGATCCGCAGCACAGCACCCTTCGCACGCATGCCGGTGAGCATCCGTTTGTCCCAGCGGCGGTCCTCCGCGACCCACCGGATCAACTGCGCCCCGACCAGGTCATTGGTCTCCAGATCACGCATCGGCACCATCAGCACCTCGTCGGGCAGCACGAGCCCCTTCTGGTCAGGAAAGCCCTTCAGGCGCAGGTAGCCGTGTTCGGTCAGCGTTGTTCGGGCCAGGAGATCGGCGGCGCGCCGGGCAGCACGTTGCCGACTCTGTTCGTCTCGGAGCCGCTGCGCCTCGCGTTTGCGCGCCCATTCGCGCCGCTGCTCGTCGGTCCAGTCGGGTGCCTGGTCGCTGCCATACCAGTGGATCTCCCCGCCGCCAGCCCAATCCATGACCCACCCGCGCACGCCATCCCAAAGCACTGCGCCGTTCTTGCTGCGCGGCTTTTCCACCGTGGGCACACGCTGGATGCGATCGCTGGGCATGACGCCACGGGCGTCCACACCGTGGATACGCGCGAAATCGATGAAGTCCATTACGCAGCCCTCCGATTCGCCCACGCGATGTTCCGGTGGCGAATCTGATTCATCACGTTTCGCGTCACGGGTATGTCCGGGGTCTGGTCGAAGCCCCACTCGGTGGGCGGGTATGTGCCGACCAGATCCTTGAAGAGGTGCGCGGCATAGCCGGGGCGCTTCCCGCGGCTGCGCGTGTAGCTGACCAGCTGTTCCCACAGATGGCGGCTGTCATCGGCGAGCTTGCGTTTGCCGATCCGGATCTCGGTCATCTCGCCAGGCTGCGCTTCGATGAGCGAAGCTGCCTTGATCTCGTGTCCGCACGCCATGCAGCGGCGTGCGAATGGCGAGTAGCCGCAGGCGGGGCAAGCCTTTGCGACCTTCTCCTCGGGTTCCTTGCGTGCCGACTTGTCCAGCTTCTCACCGACATCGAGCGTATCGAGGCCGTTGAAGTAAATGTCGGTGAAGTCGTCGAGGAAGCGAACGATGTTGCCGCTGTGATCGAGCAGCAGGCAGTCGGTCTTGCCAGTTTCGGAGGACGCACGCAAGCCGCGGCCCCACATCTGGATTGCCGTGCTCAGCGACTTGCGCAGCGGCCTGCAGTCGGAGACGCAGGTCACGTCCGGCACGTCGAAACCCTTGGCCAGCGCTTCAACGGAGATCAGGACACGCAGCGCACTGTCGGGTCTCCGGTACTCCCGCAGCAGCGATTCGCGCTCCGCGGCAGACGTGCGCGAAGTGAAGACTGCCGCCATCACACCCACTTCGACAAACTGACGGCAGAGCTCTTCGCAGTGGGCGATCGTCGCGCCGAACACGATGGTCTTGCGACCAGCCGCGTGGCGCACCCACTCGGTCACCACGTCACCGACGATATCCATACCGCGCTCTTCGGCCGCCTTGTCGGTCCACTCGCCACCCGACGTTGCAGCACCAGCCATATCCGCGCGTGTGCAGCTGAGCACGCGCATGGGCACCAGCACGCCAGCCTCAGTGAGCTCGTGCATCGTCGTGGCATTGATGAGGTTGCTGAAGAGGTTGCCGAGACCCGGGCTGAACGGTGTAGCGCTCAGGCCCACGACTGCCGCACGGCAAGTCGGGATGTACTCAGTCCAGGCGCTCAACTGCGTGTGCGCTTCGTCGATCACGATGACATCCGCCGCAGGCCAGACATCGCGACGCGCGAGCGTCTGCGCACTGGCAATCTGCAGCGGCATGCGTACGTCGCGGCGCCAGTGGTCGGCCTGAATCACACCGTGGTCGGACAGTCCGTAGCGGTCGGCTGCCTCGCTCGTCTGGTCGATCAGCGTGACCCGGTCGCAGATGAACAGCGCGCGCTTGCCACGCTGCAACGCCTCGTGGGCGATACGCAGGCCCAGGTAGGTCTTACCGGCGCCAGTGGGTGCCATGATCATCTGGCACCGGTGGCCGGCCTTGAGACCTTCGCGGAGTGCCGTGTGGGCCGTCTCCTGGAACTGGCGCGGCGGAGGGAACGTTGCCAATGTGTCGACGCTGAAGAGGTAGCTCATGCCGCACCCCCTTCCGCACGTCGCTGCCAGTACTTCGCCTGACGCCGCGCAGCGTTCACTTCGTTCTGCAGGCCATGAATGCGTTCGTTGAGAACGCGGTTCTCTTCGCGGAAGCGTTTCGCCTCGGCCATTGCAGCGGCAACCTGATCGTTCGCCTCGAACACCCGCGACATGCTTTCGTTGTCGGCGACGGCTTCAGCCAGTTCGCGCGCCAGATCGGCGGCCTGAGGGACGTCCTCCGCGTCGATCGCCCGCTCCTGTTGCGGTTCGTCATCGCTTGTCCTGGCCTTTCCTTTCAGAGCACCGGCCGCCTTCAGAACCGCCGCTTGATCGGGCTTCGGGCATTTCACGATCTCGGCGGCTTGCTTGACTGAGACTTCACCCGACTGCACCGCGGCCTGCACTTCGGGAGCGCCGTCGCGGACAATTGCCTTGGCGCGCTCGATGGTCCTGACCCCGACTCCAGCGATCTCAGCCAACTCGGGGGCCGTCTTCGGGAAGTCCGCCCCCGGGGCGGACTTATCCGCTACCGGTCGATGAGCGGGAACCCACTCATGAACAGCAGCTACCACGAAGGCGACCTGACTGGCGGTCAGGTGACGGCGCGCGCGGTTTTGAGCCAGGACGAAGGCACGGGGATCGACGTCGGCGGGCAGTTCCACCGTGGGGCAGTTCGCACCCAGCTCGCGAGCGGCGCAGTACCGATGCCAGCCGTCGATGACTTTGCCCTCAAAGAGCACCACAGCGTTCTGAATGCCGATGTCTTCGACGCTGTCCCGCAAGGCAAGACGCGCCTCGTCAGACATCGCCGGGAAGGCCGCGGACAACTCGTGTTGCTCGAAGGTACCGGGCATCATTTCAACGGGCCTCGCAGGATCGCCAGGGCCATACAGCACGCCGCCTCCGTGAGGAGTTCCGCGCCCTCAGCGGCACGCTGCCGCCGCTCTTCGATCTGATACGACAAGACCCAAACCAACAGACTGATGCGCTTCATGGCGATCAGCCTTGTGCGCGGGCCAGCGCTTCACGCAGGTCGCCGACAACCCAAGCCGTCGCGCGCGGGCCGATCTTGACCGGGGCCGGCAGCCGCCCGGCTTTCACGTCGCGCCAGATCGAGGATGCCGAGCGCGAGAGCAGCCCCTTGACGATGGGGAGCCTGACACGCGCCGTATCGGGGAGTTGATCGAAGTTTTTGAGCGCCGAGGGGGTGTTTTCGGCGTTGAGCTTGGTCGTCATTGCCACGTCCTTTAAACGACGTGGCATTCACCGCAACGACCCCGCACAGTTTGGTCGCTCTTGCCACGCCTAGATGCGTGGTTACAAGAATCTGTTCAGTGCGATTGCCAGCAAAGCGGAGGAGACCCCCCAAATTTGTGCGCGGGTGTATCGAGTATCAGGCTGCTACCCGGCCAGGTCCCGAGCTTCGGCTTTGGCATCGAGAACAATTTCATGCCAAGTTGCCTCTTCTCTGTTGATCCCTATGTCATCCCCGAGGGTCTTGAGTATGAGAACGGCTGTCGAGACTGATGCAGCCGTGGTCGAAGAGGGCTCAATCCCGTGTTTCTTCATTATGCGCAGAGCCTGGATAGCGAGTTCTAAAGCTGTCGCACGCTCGCTCTCATCGCGACGGACCCGCCAAGTACGTCTTGTCGCGATCAGATGCACCCGCGCCTCCTCTAAAGCGATCAAGAGACTATCGATCGCCTTCTGTAGCCTTGGCAATGCCGCTTCAATCGCACCGCCCTGTTCGTAAAGTAGAACAGTAGATTCAATGACCTCCGCGCAGCTTAACGGCTCGGCAACAGGGGATAGCACTCGCTCACTCGGAAGCGACATCGCGCGCAGTCTTGTGGCGGCTCCACGGAGCGCATGAGTCATGCGAATGCGTTCCGGCTTTCTCTCTCCGCTGCTGAACTGATGTGTCAGCTGACGCGCCCGCTTCAACCTTCGAACGATGTCTTCAAGTTCAAGTTTGAGCTGCTCCTTCGTGACTTCGAGCGAAGTGAAATGCAGCTCTGCTGCCGCCCAAAGCGCCGTCGTTGAGACCGCTTCGATAAATTGGTCAGCGGGACTACTCCAAGGCCCGTTCGCAGTCTGAGGCAAGCCGGACAAGGCACGGATTTGCATCCGTGCCGCCGCCGAAAGCCCTTCCACACTGCTTCCGACGCCGTCACCCTTGTACTGTGCTTTCGATCTGGCCAATCACACCTCAACAGCAGCTAAGGACGACCAATCAATGTCCAATTGGTTGCCTGATCAGTAGCGCTCTGACCAGGTCGAGTACGCATGACGCACGCAGTAGAGCGAGGCGGGCTCTGTCGGCACCTCGGGTCGAGGCGAACCGTAGCCTTGAGCGCGCAAAGCCCTGAGCATTCCGGCGTTGGCCTCGTCGATCATGATTTCAACCATCGCAGCCAGCGCCTCGCTCGCCTCCCGGTCCGACATTGCCTGACCTTGAGCCTCCTGCACGAAAATCAGCTTCTGCACTGCCTCATTTGCGATCCGGGCATCATCCGCGGTCGGGGGACCGTAACTCACCCGCTGCTTCTATGGGCAAGGGACAACTGAGCGCCCCCTGCTTGCATCGGAAGTCAGGCGATAGCGTCCTCGGCCTTCTCAAAGGCCATGTCGAGGATCTGGGCGACGAGCGGCAACACGTCTTGCGTGCCGGCCGGCGCGGTTCCACTTTTTAGGCGGGCGTCGCCAACGGTGCGCGCTGCACCTTCGGCGTACCGGCACTGCGGGCCTTCCATAGGTCGTAAGCCGCCTGCTGGGCAATCCAGGCATCGGCCCGGCCTCCGTTCTCGACGCCAAGCCAAGCTTCAATACGCAGCGCCATTTCTGGCGAAACACCCGCTCGTCCATTCAGCACCCGCGAGAACGCAGCACGAGTGACGCCGAGTTGTACGGCAGCCTCGGTAACGGTCAGCCCCAAGGCAGGAAGGATGTCATCCCTGATGGTTTCGCCGGGGTGCGGCGGGTTGTGCATTCGGGTCACAGCAGTCTTTCAGTGATAGTCCTGATAGTCGACCAAGACGGCATCCTCGCCCTCGAAGCGGAAGGTGAGGCGCCAATTTCCATTCACGGTCACCGCAAAGTGCCCACGGAGCCCTCCTTCCAGAGCGTGGCAGCGCCAACCCGGCAAGCTCATGTCCTCTGGCCCCTTCGCCAGATCCAGACGCGCCAACTGTCTCGCCAGTCTGCTGGCGTGGTGCGGCTGGATGCCTGCCTTACTGCCCTTCTCGAAAAAGGCCTGCAGCCCCTTGTGCTCAAAGCTCTTGATCATTTCAAAGTGTATAGCGTATAGGCACAGGTTTCAATCGACAGATGCATCAGCACGCATCGGTACAACATTCACCATCGTCGCCCGGTCGAGCTTGTCGAGCAGGTCAGCCCATCTGCAGAGCGCTTCCCGGCGCTCCTCGAAGTAGTCATGCCGGTTGTAGACGCCTTCGACACCCTTGATCTTGTGGTTCAGGCACCGCTCGGCGACGTGCGGCGGCGCCCCCAGGGCTTCGAGGTGGGTACGCGCCGTCCGTCGAAAGTCGTGGACGGTGAAGTGCTCCAACCCGTGACGGACCTTACCCAGCGCAGTTCCAAGCGTCCCCTCGTGTACATGTGGGACGAAGCTTGTCTGCATTTTGCGCGCCGGCAAGATGTAGTCCGAACCGCAGGCGAGCCGCTTCAGCTCCCGCAGCCAACCGACAACCAAAGGCGGCAGAGGGATGTCGATCGGCTCGTTGGTCTTCGACCGCTCCGCGGGGAGAGACCAGACAGCAGCATCCAGGTCGAACTCTTGCCAACGCGCTGCACACAACTCGCCCTTGCGCACGGCGAGCGCAAGCAGGATGCGTACGGTCAGATCGTTCTCGACAGAGAACCCTTGGGCACTGCGCATCGAGCGGAAAAGTGTCTGCAGTTCGTCGCGCGTCAGCCAGCGCTTCCGAGCCTCTTCCCGGCCTCCGGCGTCGTTCAGGTCGAAGGCGCTCGCCGGGTTCATCTCGACGTATTCACGCTTCACGCCGTAGTCGAAGATTCGACGGACCCAGCGCAAGACATCGTTCGCGATCGTCGGCGCTCCCCGAGCCACGACGGCCTTGAGGAGCTCGTCAATGTGGCGCGGGCGGACATCGCGGGCCGGCATTGAACCGATCCTCGGCTTGATGTCCTTCTCGATCCGCGCACGGACAATGTTCGGGTGCTTCCAGCGACCAAGAATCATCCGCTCAAAGTATTCGTCCGCCAACTTGCCGACCGTCCGGGCGTTGCGCTTCTCATCCATCGCTGCGAGCGCTTCAGCCTTCGCCTTCTGCTTAGACGCGGCGACATCCTCACCCAACGCAATGCGAGCACGAAGCTTGCGCGCCGTCTCCCGAGCGTCGGCGATGGACAGATCTCCGTAGCTGCCAAGGTTCATGATCCGAGCCTTGCCAGCGAACCGATAACGCAGTCGCCAGAAAGGCTTGGCGTACCTGGCCGGCCACGACAGCACGAGGCCTGTCACATCGCCGTCTGACCGCTGCTCGAAGTGCTCGCCGGCCTTGATCCAGTTCCTGATCTGCAGGTCCGTCAGCTTCAACTTTTCGCCTCTGTCCGCCACCCCACCTCCGTGCACACACAATTCTAAGCTCACTGCGCCGTATGTACTTACAGTGAGTGCAACGAAATTCTGCGCTTGAGTGAGACGACGTGCAACGGGATGAAATGAAAAAAGCCCGCATACACGGGCTTTTAACAAGAGACTGGCACGGGAAGAAACGATCTGATTTGCTACTCGATGTTCTGCACCTGTTCGCGCATCTGCTCGATCAGCAGCTTGAGTTCCATCGCGACGCCGCCGACGTCCTGCGCGACCGACTTCGAGGCCAGCGTGTTCGCCTCGCGATTCAGTTCCTGCATCAGGAAGTCGAGCCGCTTGCCGGCGCTGCCGCCCTTGGCAAGGATGCGTTCCACTTCATCGAGATGCGCCGACAGCCGGTTCAGTTCCTCGGCTACGTCTATGCGCACCGCGAACAGCCCGACTTCGGTGCGGATGCGCTCGTCGTCGGCGCTGCCGATGGCCTCCTGCAGCTTCTGCACGAGCTTGGCCTGGTATTCGCGCACCACCTCGGGCACGCGCGGCGTGACCTGTGCGACCAGTTCGCGCATGCGGGTGACGCGTTCCATCAGCATGCCGGCCAGGCGCACGCCCTCGCGGCTGCGTGAGGCAGTGAGGTCGGCCAGCGCCTGACGCACCGCACGCGCACCGGCTTCGGTCAGCGCCTCGGCCGGTATCGTGTCGTCGCCCAGCATGCCGGGCCAGCGCAGCACCTCGGCGACCGACAGCGAGGCAGCCTGCGGCAGTGCCGCGCGCACGCCAGCTTCCAGCGTCACCAACTGGGCCAGCAGCTGCGGGTTGAGCGCCAGTTCGCGCGCCGATTCGCCGCTCGCCTGCAGACCGCCGCGGCAATCGACCTTGCCGCGCGACAGCGCGCCGGTGATCTGCTCGCGCAGCAGCGGTTCGATCACCCGCAGTTCGTCGGGCAGCCGGAAATGCAGGTCGAGGAAACGCGAATTAACGGTTCTGAGCTCAAGATTCAGCGTCGCTGCGCCGACACTGACTGCAGCCGTCGCGAACCCCGTCATGCTGTGTATGCTGCCTGCCACGCGTTCTTCCCCAGTTGATCCATCGGTCATCAACGCGTGCAAACGCTGCCGACAGCACCTGTCGGGCAGCTTTACAGCCTGTGGGCAAACGCCCAGAATCGCGCCGAAACAAGGATCATAGCGGCCCGCAGAATGCCCCCACAAGTCAATTGCGCCCTGCCGCCGGGCTTTGAACTGGACCAGTACCGCATCCACAGCCAATTGAGCCTGGGCGGGTTTTCCATCGTCTATCTGGCGCACGACCGCGACAACACGCCGGTCGCGATCAAGGAATACCTGCCGAACGCGCTGGCCCTGCGCGAGGAAGGCCATATCGAGCCGAAGATTCCCGAGGAATTCCTGCCCGCCTTCCGCTATGGCATGAAGTGCTTCTTCGAGGAAGGCCGCACGCTGGCCGGCCTGAACCATCCGAACGTAGTGCGCGTGCTCAATTTCTTCCGCGCCAACGACACCGTGTACATGGTGATGCGCTACGAGCGCGGCCGCACGCTGCAGGACTACATCACGCGCCGACGTGGCGAGATCCGCGAGAGCTTCATCCGCTATGTATTCACGCGCCTGCTCAACGGCCTGCGTGAAGTGCATGCGCACAAGCTGCTGCACCTGGACATCAAGCCGTCCAACATCTATCTGCGCAACAACGGCTCGCCGGTACTGATCGACTTCGGCGCCGCACGCAACACGCTGATGGTCGACACGCCGATGCTGAAGCCGATGTACACGCCCGGCTTCGCCGCCCCCGAGCACTACCGCAACCGCGATCTGCTCGGCCCGTGGAGCGACATCTACAGTGTCGGCGCCAGCATGTACGCCTGCCTGTCGGGCGGACCGCCGCAGGCGGCCGACCAGCGCATGGAGAACGATACGGTCATCCTCGCCTCCGAGCGATGGATCGGCCAGTACTCGAAGCAGCTGCTCGAAACCATAGACCTGTGCATGCAGCTCAATCACCTGAAGCGGCCGCAGAGCGTGTTCGCGCTGCAGAAGTCGCTGGCCACCTGGGATCGCGAGAACGAAGAAGCAGAACTGACGGCGTCGGGCGCCGCCAGCACGAGCGCCTCCGAACACTGGCTCGACCGCGTGCGCGCACAGTTCAGCCGCTTCAGCACCTGGATGAGCAAATGAGATTCACCATCTTTCAGGACAGCCGCGTCGGCAAACGCAAGTCCAATCAGGACCGCATGGCCTACTCGTATTCGCGCGACGCACTGCTGCTGGTGGTCGCCGACGGCATGGGCGGCCACTTCCAGGGCGAGGTGGCGGCGCAGATCGCGGTGCAGTATCTGGTCGAGTCCTTCCAGCGCGAAGCCAAGCCGCGGCTGAACGACCCCTTCCTGTTCCTGTCGCGCGGCCTGACCAACGCGCACTGCGCCATCCTCGACTACGCCGACGAGCGTGATCTCGAGGACGGCCCGCGCACCACCTGCGTCGCCTGCGTGATCCAGGATTCGGTCGCCTACTGGGCGCACGCCGGCGACTCGCGGCTGTACGTGCTGCGTGCCGGCCACGTGATGACGCAGACGCGCGATCACTCACGCGTGCAGCGCATGATCGACCGCGGCCTGCTGGACGAGGACGGCGCGATGACCCATCCGCACCGCAACCGCATCTACAGCTGTCTCGGCGGCCCGATCGCGCCACAGATCGAATATTCGCGCAAGACGCCCCTGCTCGCCGGCGACACGGTACTGCTGTGCAGTGACGGCGTGTGGGGCCCGCTGGGCAACGACGTGCTGCTGAAGACCTTCGAGAATCCGGACGTGATGACCGCGGTGCCGAGGTTGATGGATCAGGCGGAGACCGCGGGCGGAGAAACCGCCGACAACCTGACCACGGTGGCGATCAACTGGCACGACAACTACGCCGACGAGCCGCAGGGCTCGGTCACCACCCGCACGCTGCCGCTCGACCGTCACACCACGGTGATCGAAAGTTTCGGCGACCGCGCCTCGCTGCGCGAGGAATGGGACGAATCGGCGATCGAATCCGCCATTGCGGAGATCAATTCCGCGATCAACAAGTACTCGAAGGGACAATGACGTGACACGACCCAGCGGCCGCCGGCCCGACCAGGCGCGCGACCTGCGCATCACCCGTAATTTCACCTGCCACGCCGAAGGTTCGGTGCTGATCGAGATCGGCAACACGCGCGTGCTGTGCACGGCCAGCGTCGAAGAGAACGTGCCGCCTTTCCTGCGCGGCAAGGGCCAAGGCTGGGTGACCGCCGAATACGGCATGCTGCCCCGCTCCACCCACACGCGCAGCGCGCGCGAGGCGGCCAAGGGCAAGCAGACCGGCCGCACCCAGGAAATCCAGCGCCTGATCGGCCGCAGCCTGCGCTCGGTCACCGACCTCGCAGCGCTCGGCGAACGCCAGATCACGCTGGACTGCGATGTACTGCAGGCCGACGGCGGCACCCGCTGCGCCTCGATCACCGGCGCCTGCGTCGCGCTGCACGACGCGCTGAGCGGTCTGGTGAAGAAGGGCCTGCTGCCGGCGAACCCGTTGCGCGAACTGGTCGCCGCGGTGTCGGTCGGCATCCACGAGGGTACGCCGGTGCTCGACCTCGACTACGATGAGGACTCAAGCTGCGATACCGACATGAACGTGGTGATGACCGCCTCCGGCGGCCTGTGCGAGGTGCAGGGCACGGCCGAAGGCGTGCCCTTCACCCGCAGCGAACTGAACGCGCTGATGGATCTGGCCGAGAACGGCATCAACGGTCTGATCGCCGCCCAGCGCCGCGCCCTGGAGATCTGATTCCGATGACGATCGAACGCCTGGTACTCGCAAGCAACAACGCCGGCAAGCTGCGCGAGCTGTCGGCCATGCTGGCGCCTCTGGGCATCGAGGTGGTCACCCAGAGCTCGCTCGGCGTCAGCGAAGCCGACGAGCCGCACATCACCTTCGTCGAGAACGCGCTGGCCAAGGCGCGCCACGCCGCGCGCGAGACCGGGCTGCCGGCACTGGCCGACGATTCCGGCCTGTGCGTGACGGCGCTCGGCGGCAAACCGGGCGTGCTGTCGGCGCGCTATGCCGGTGAGCCGAAATCCGACCTCGCCAACAACGCCAAGCTGATCGCCGATCTGCATGGCATCGACGACCGTCGCGCCCACTTCTATTCGGTCATCGTGCTGGTGCGCTCGGCCGACGACCCGCAGCCGCTGATCGCCGACGGCGAGTGGCACGGCGAAATCATCGAGCAGGCGCGCGGTGACGGCGGTTTCGGCTACGACCCGCACTTCTTCGTGCCGTCGCTCGAACAGACCGCCGCCGAACTGGCACCGGAACTGAAGAACACGCTGTCGCACCGCGCGGCGGCGATGCGTCACCTGCTCGACCGGCTGAAGAGCGCCGCATGACCCGCGTCATCCCGCTGAAGCCGGCGCGCGCGGCGCAGCCGGTGGCGGCGGGCGCGGCATCGCCGGCCATGTCGCAATCGCCGGCGTTCACCGTTACACCGCCGCTGTCGCTGTACATCCACTTTCCCTGGTGCGTGCGCAAGTGCCCGTACTGCGACTTCAACTCGCACACGGTGCGCGACGGCATTCCCGAAGCGGCCTACATCGATGCGCTGATCGCCGATCTCGAATCGTCGCTGCCCGACATCTGGGGCCGCCGCGTGCAGACGGTCTTCTTCGGCGGCGGCACGCCCAGCCTGATGACGCCGGAGGCGCTCGACCGCCTGCTCACTGCGGTGCGCGCACGGGTGAATCTGTCGCCGGAAGCGGAAATCACGCTGGAGGCGAATCCGGGCACGGTGGAAGCCGACCGCTTCACGGGCTTCCGCGACGCCGGCGTGAACCGTCTGTCGATCGGCGTGCAGAGCTTCGACGACCGCCAGCTCGCCGCGCTCGGCCGCATCCACGACACACGCGAGGCGCGGCGCGCGATCGAGCTCGCGCTGCGCACCTTCGAGCGGGTGAACATCGACCTGATGTACGCGCTGCCACAGCAGACGCTGGCCGAGGCGCTGACTGATCTCGACACCGCGATCGCCACCGGCGTGAGCCATCTGTCCTGTTACCACCTGACGCTGGAGCCGAATACGCCCTTCGCCGCGCAACCGCCGGACCTGCCGGACGACGACGTATCCGCCGACATGCAGGAGGCGATCGAAGCGCGTCTGGCCGACGCCGGCTTCATGCACTACGAAACGTCGGCCTTCGCAAAACCGGGCCAGCAGTGCCTGCACAATCTGAATTACTGGCAGTTCGGCGACTACCTCGGCATCGGCGCCGGCGCCCACGGCAAGCTGAGCTTCCACGACCGCATCCGCCGCGACATGCGGCACAAGCATCCGAACGCCTATCTGGAGGGCGCGGCGCGCGGCGACTTCGTGCAGGACACGCGCGCGGTCACGGCCGACGAACTGCCGTTCGAATTCATGATGAATGCGGCGCGGCTGAACGACGGCTTCCACGTCGACCTGTTCGCCCGCCATACCGGCCTTGCGCTGGAGCAGCTGATGCCGCGCCTGCTCGAAGCGCGCGAAGCCGGTCTGCTCGAACTGGACAGCGGGCGGGTCAAACCGACGCTGCGCGGGCGGCGCTTCCTGAACGAGCTGCTGCAGCGCTTTCTGGACTGAGCTGCCTGCGGGCGGGCGCTCCGCCTGCAGCTGGTTACGCCTCAGCCCTTGCGCCGGAAGATCACGTCCCACACGCCGTGACCCAGCCTGAGGCCGCGCGCTTCGAACTTGGTCAGCGGACGGTAGTCCGGCCGCGGCGCGAAGCCGTCGGCGGTGTTTTCGAGCAAGGGTTCGGCGGACAGCACGTCCAGCATCTGCTGGCCGTAGTCCTCGATGTCGGTGGCGCAGTGCAGATAGCCGCCGGGCGCGAGCTTGGAAGCGAGCTGGGCGACCAGCGGCGACTGGATCAGGCGCCGCTTCAGGTGACGCTTCTTCGGCCACGGGTCGGGGAAATACACGTGCACGCCGGCAAGCGAACCGTCGGGAATCATGTCGCGCAGCACCTCCACCGCGTCGTGCTGGATGACACGGACGTTGGCAAGCTGCTGTTCGGCGATCAGCTTGAACATATTGCCGACGCCCGGCCCATGCACTTCGATGCCGATGAAATCGGTGTCCGGTCGCGCGGCGGCGATTTCGGCGGTGGTGAAACCCATGCCGAAACCGATTTCCAGCACCACCGGCGCGGTCCGCCCGAAAGTGGCGGCGTAGTCGATGGCCTGCGCCGCATACGGAATGCCCCAGCGCGGCATGCCTTCCTCGATATTGCGGATCTGGGCGGGCGACATGCGGCCCTGGCGCAGCACGTAGCTGCGGATGTGGCGCTGCGGGCGCGTGTCGTCAGCGCCCTCAGAGGTGTCCGGCGTGTTGTCGTCGTTCATGCGAAAAATCCTGCTGCGCGACGCATCAGGCGCCGCGCGAAGTGGGTTCAGCCGGTGATCAGGCCGCTGGTCGGCGAACTGGGCGCGCCACTGTAGAGCTTGCGCGGCATGCGACCGGCGAGAAAGGCTTCGCGGCCGGCCTCGACGCCCTTCTTCATTGCGCTGGCCATCAGCACCGGGTTCTGCGCCTTGGCGATGGCGGTGTTCATCAGCACGCCGTCGCAGCCGAGTTCCATCGCGATCGCCGCATCCGACGCGGTGCCGACGCCGGCATCGACGATGACCGGCACCCGCGCGTTGTCGATGATGAGGCGCAGATTCCACGGATTCAAGATGCCCATGCCGGAGCCGATCAGGCTGGCCAGCGGCATCACCGCGACGCAGCCCACCTCTTCCAGCCGCTTCGCCATGATGGGATCGTCCGAGCAGTAAACCATCACGTCGAAGCCGTCCTTGACCAGTGTTTCGGCCGCGGCCAGCGTCTGCGTCATGTCCGGGAACAGCGTGTCGGCGTCGCCCAGCACTTCGAGCTTGACCAGGTTGTGGCCGTCGAGCAGCTCGCGCGCCAGCCGCAGCGTGCGCACCGCGTCGTCGGCGGTGTAGCAGCCGGCGGTATTGGGCAGCAGCGTGTAGCGATCCGGCGGCAGCACGTCGAGCAGGCTGGGCTGGCCCGGCTCCTGGCCGATATTGGTGCGGCGGATGGCAACGGTGATGATTTCGGCGCCCGAGGCCTCGACCGCTTCGCGCGTTTCGTCGAAGTCGCGGTACTTGCCGGTGCCGACCAGCAGGCGCGACGAAAATTCGCGCGCGCCTATCTTCAGGATGTCCTTGCTCATGGGAATGGTCCGGTTTCAGCCGCCGCCGACGGCGACGACGATTTCGAGGCGGTCGCCGGCGTGCAGCACGGTCTGCGCATGCGCCGCGCGCGGCACGATCGCGCCATTGCGCTCGACCGCCAGCCGTTTGCCGGTCAGATCGAGGGACTGCAGCAACGCACCGACCGTGATACCGGCATCCAGCGCGCGCGGCTCGCCATTCACCGTGACGACGATGGATGAATTGAGGGGCTTCATGGAGCGAAAGTCTACAGCGAAGCAGCGACGCGCAGTCACGAGCACGCCGTAAAACGAAAAAAAGGCCGCCCTTGCCGGGCGGCCTTTCGATTCGCGCGAGAGGCTGTGCGCGATCAGAAGCTGTAGCGAATGCCGCCGAACACCTGACGGTCGCGGCCGGCAAACTTGCCGTCGACACGGCTGACCAGGTACTCGCGGTCAGTCAGGTTATAGGCGCTCAGGAAATAGCTGGTCTTTGAACCGACCGGGCGGAAATTCACCGAGGCGTTGAACAGCGTGTAGGACGGGATGGTGCCCTCGGTGCCCTCGAGGTTTTCCACCGTGGTGTTGGCCCCATCGACGAACTGACGGCTCACGTGGTCGGCGCCGATACGCGCCTCGAAACCGACCGGATGCTGATAGCCGATCGCGGCCGACAGCAGGTGCTTGGGCGCGTAGGGCAAGCGGTTGCCGTCGAGAATGCCTTCCGACGGCACGTCCTTCTTGAACTTCGCGGTAAACAGATTCGTGTAGGAGGCGGTCAGGTAAACGTTGTGTGCGGTCTTGAAGATGCTGCCGAAGTCCACCCGTCCGCCAAGTTCCAGACCCGCCTGCTTCGATTCACCGCCGTTGAAGAAGCGGCCGTTGTCCTGGATCACGATGTCGTCGAAGTCGGTCTGGAACACGGTGGCTTCGAGGCCGATGCCGGTGAAGTAGCGCGAACGCACGCCCAGTTCCCAGTTGGTGCTCTCTTCCGGGCGGGTCCTGCTCACCACCGCCGTGTTGGCACCACCCGGCGCGTCGATGTCACGATCCGGACGCGGCGGGGCAAACCCCTTGTGAACGCCCGCGAACACGGTGGTGCTGGCAATACCGTTCCAGGCCACGCCGAAACCCGGCAGCAGCTTGGACTGATTGTTGGTGAGATCGGATTCCGGATTGTTCTGCGGCTGACCTTCGGCCCGCATCACATCGGTCTTGATGCGGATGTCCTCATAGCGCACACCCGGCGTGAGCGACCAGTCGCCGACGTAGAAGGTGTTCTGCGCGTAGTAGGACTTCGCCTCGACCTGGATGTCGATCTGCTCGCGGTGGCCGGTTCCGCCATTCACGTTGCGGAAGCTCTGCGCATAGCTCAGGCTCTGGAAGCGCGGATCGGCGCCACGGAACTGGTTCCGCATGATGTCTTCCTCGTGGTAGCGGAAGCCGATCACGGCATCGCTCGGCACGCCGAAAGCGTCATGCTTGAAGTCGAGGCGCGGCTCGATGCCCCAGTAGTTGTAGTCGCGCGGACGCCAGCGGCCACCGCAGTTGCGTGAATTGGCTTCGGTCGCGACAACACCCGAGCAGCGATCCATCTCGGAGCGGCCGCCCAGCGTGCCCGGCTCATTGATCTGACGGAAGGAAGCGCGCTCCGAATCGACGTAGTAGGCCTGGGTCGACAGCTTCACGTTGTCGTTGATCTGGAAGATGTGCTGCAGCTGCAGGCTCTTGCGCTCGTGCTGGAAGCGGTCCTGCCGGGCGGTCGGCGCCTGCAGCGGATCCTCCGCATACTCCACCGAACCGAGACCGGTTTCGGTGATGTTCGAATCCTCTTCGTAATAGCCCACCTTGCCGAGCAGGGTGTGCTGCGAATTGATGTTCAGCTGGCCCTTCAGGGTCGCCTCGCGCACATCGAAATCGTGACCGCGACGCACGCCGTCGCCAGTCTTCTGCAGCAGATCGAGCATGACGCCGCCACGCTCGCCACCGACGCCGACATTGGCGCTCCAGCCGCGGAAGTCATTGTTGCCCACGGTGGCGCTGACGCTGCCTTCGACACCATTCTTCGGCACCGGCTTGGTGACGAAGTTGATCATGCCGCCCACGGTCTGCGGTCCGTACAGCACCTGACCGGAGCCCTTCACCACCTCGATGCGCTGCACGCGATCGAGCGGCGTCGAGTAGTGGGCGGACGGGTCGCCGTAGGGTGCAAGGAAGAGCGGCATACCGTCTTCCAGCAGCAGGGTGCGCGAGGTACGCCGCGGATCCAGCCCGCGGATGCCGATGTTCAGCCCGAGGCCGAAACTGTCCTCATCCACCGTGTGCACCCCGGGCACGCTGCGCAGCGCCTCCTTGATCGTGAACGGGCGCTGGGATTCCAGTTCCTTTTCGTCGATGACCGCGGTCGAACCGGGCACATGCTCCATTTCGGACGGCAGGATGCTGGTGGTGATGACCACCGGATCGACGACGACAGCCTGCGCGTGCGCAAGCGCAGGCAGCGCGAAGCAGGCGGCAAGTGACAGCGAAAGGGGTGAAAGCTTGGGCATTACGGGTATCTCCTCGCTCGGATGACGGCACAGTGGGGATCGAGGTGGGGATCGTCGATCTCTAATTATTAGTGCGCGAATTTTTGCACTGGGCTGGCACTATAGTGAGAGGCTGCATCCGTCCCGTAGGGAAAAACTCCCGTGCCCTCCCCGCGTTTTCCGAACTTCACAACGGCGGGTGACCCAGCGTCGCTGGGAACCTGCCGGGAACCCTTTGGCGCCGCGGGCACTCTCCCCGGCTCTGCCATTGCTCCACAGGAGAGCCGTCATGAAAAACTCGAAAACCGTGCTGCTTGCGCTTGCCACTGCCACGCTGCTCACGGCGACGGCTCAGGCCGCCGGCGACCTGAGCAAGCAGGAGCCGACGACTGTCACCATCCAGATGGGCGCCGACAAGGGCCAGCACCGCTTCACGCCGGACGCGCTGACGCTCGAAACCGGCAGGCTGTACGCGCTGCGCATCGACAACACCGGCAGCGAGCCCTACTACTTCGGCTCGAACGGTCTGGCCGATGCTGTCTTTACGCGCAAGGTCGTCGCCAAGGACGCCGCCGGCAAGGTGGTCGCCGAAATCTACGGCCCGATCCGGCGCATCGAGGTGGCGCCGGGCCACAGCGTCGAGTGGTGGTTCCTGCCGGTACGCACCGGCAAGTTCGACGACGTGATGTCGAAGCGCTCGCAGGCGGAAGCCGGCATGCGCGCGACCATCGAGGTGAAGTAGACGCGCATCCGGCGTACAATCCGCAGCGCTCCGGCACCGGCCGGAGCAGCGATGCGGGTGTAGCTCAATGGCAGAGCTGAAGCTTCCCAAGCTTAAGACGAGGGTTCGATTCCCTTCACCCGCTCCACT
>JAVEVQ010000049.1:0-24687 GCA_034004945.1 Methyloversatilis sp.
CCCAGCGTGCCACCGAGCACGATGACGAAGGCGGCCGGCTGGAACAGCGACGACAGGCTGCCGCCCTCGAGCACCTGCCCGAGCATGATGGCAGCCAGACCGAGCAGCAGACCGGCGATGCTGATGCGATCGACGCGCACGCGTGCTCCGCTCAGCCGCGCGCCGCGATGCGGCTGCGCAGTCGGGCGATGGCCTGGCTGTGCAGCTGGCAGACGCGCGATTCGGATACGCCGAGGATTTCCCCGATCTCACGCAGGTTCAGGTCTTCTTCGTAGTAGAGGCCCATCACCGTCTTTTCGCGGTCCGGCAGATCACCGATGGCGCGCACCAGTACGTCGCGCATGTTCTTGTCGAGCAGTCGTTCGAGCGGATCGAGATCTTCCGTGCCGACGCTGTGACGGTCGAGGTAGTCATCGTCGTCGCCGTCGGTGAAGTCCTCGAAATAGACCAGCTGATAGCCGCGGGCTTCCTGCAGCATCTTCTGGTATTCGGGCAGCGGCATGCCGAGCGATTCGGCCAGTTCACCTTCGGTCGGCTGACGGCCCTTCTGCTGCTCCAACGTGTGGATGGCGGTTTCGATGCGGCGCATGTCGCGGCGCAGGCTGCGCGGCAGCCAGTCGTTCTCGCGCAGGCCGTCGAGCATGGCGCCGCGGATACGCTGCACGGCATAAGTTTCGAACTGCGCGCCCAGCCCTTCCTCGTAGCGGCTCATCGCGTCGAGCAGGCCCAGCATGCCGTTCTGGATGATGTCCTCGACCTGCACGCTGGCTGGCAACTTGGCCATCAGGTGGTAGGCAATGCGCTTGACCAGCGGCGCGTAGTGTTTGGCAAGCTGATCACGGTCCAGTGTTCCGGATGCGGTGTACATGTTTCGTCCTCTGCTGCGGGTCGCTTGTGCAGTCAGGCCACTTGGGCCGGGAATCCGTCTGCACGCCCTCCCCGGTCGCTGCGGTCACCCGCGAGCGCGTCGTCCAGGGCCGACAACATACCGGCTTTCTCCGCCTCGCGGGTCACGAAAAGCTTTTCGGCAAGATCGCGCCCGATCTTGAGGGCATCGTCACCCGCCGTGGCGAAAACCGGGCGCTGGTAGCCGCTCGGCAGGCAGCCCAGCCAGTGCAGCGCACTGCCCAGGTGTTCGCTCACCACGCCATTCAGGCTGGCAAAGGCCTGGCGAGCGTCGGCCACCGAGCGCGCGCGGCTGACGCCGACATGCACCGGGCGGGCCGCGCTGCCGGTCACCGGCGCATTGCCGGCGAGGTGACGCTTGATCAGCGCGTAGGCGGCGGTGATGCTGACGCCGGAGGCGGCGGTGATCACTGCCAGCCGGTCGGCACGACGGGCCAGCGCCGACAGCTGACCGTCGTCGAGCGCGCAGTCGATCACCAGCAGTTCGGTATCGCGGGTCAGTTCGACCAGCGCTTCGTCCAGCGCCTCGGTCTGCAGGCGGTTCAGCTGTTTCGACGCGGCGGCCAGACGGGCTGCCGGCACCACGGCCACGCCGTGTTGCGAGGCGATGCGCACCGAGGCGAGCGCAACGTCGCGGTTGATCGCCTGCAACAGGTCGATGCGCGAGGTCAGGCCGAGCCGCGCGGTCGCCGAGCCGGCGCCCTGGTGTTCGTCGATCAGCGTCACGCGCAGGCCGCTGCGGGCGGCCTCGATGGCGGTGGCGAGGGCAATCGAGGTGCTGCCGACGCCGTCCATCGCGCCGGCGAAGGCGACGCGCTGCGTCGGGTAGCGGCGGAACATGGCGCGCAGGCCGGCCGCCTGGTCGTGCATGAAATCAGCCACGGCTCACCTCGCTGCGCATGTCGCGACGCGAGGCAGCCATCAACAGGCCGGCGTCCTGCGGAGAGAGGTGTTGCGACGATTCCTCGCCGGCTGCACGCAGCGCGCGGTGCATCAGGTAGGCGCGGTTGGGCAGGTGCAGGTCTTCCGGCACGCGCTGGCCGTTGGCGACGTAGTAGAGCGGCAGTTCGTGGCGCATCAGCACGTCGAGAACCGGGCCCAGCGTGACCGACTCATCGACCTTGCTGATGATGGCGCCGGCCAGATCGGCGCCGCCATTCGGCGACGAGTAGGCGCGCACCACGTCGTCCAGCGCATCGGCGCGGGCGACCGAATTCAGCAGCAGCAGGCGGCGCACGTCACCGCTCGACGACAGCATGGCGATCTGCTCGGCGACGGCGCGGTCGCGCTGGCTCATGCCGACGGTGTCGATCAGCACCATGTGCTTGTCGCGCAGTTCGACCAGCATGCGGCGCAGATCGGACGCATCGCGCACCGCATGCACCGGCACGCCGAGAATGCGGCCGTAGATGCGCAGCTGTTCGTGGGCGCCGATCCGGTAGCCGTCGGTGGTGAGCAGCGCCACCTTGTCGGCGCCGTGGCGCACGACGCAGCGGGCTGCGAGCTTGGCGGTGGTGGTGGTCTTGCCGACACCGGTCGGGCCGACCAGTGCATAGACCCCGCCGCGATCGATGATGTCGGCGTCCGAATTCAGCGTGATCAGGTCGCGACCGATCAGCGTGCGCAGTTCGTTGCGCGCGGCCGCCAGCGAATCGGAGTTGCCGAGCTGGTCGAGCAGCCGGTAGGTCGTCACCGCACTGAAGCCGGATTCGAGCATTTCGGCCGCCAGCGTCGTCTTGATTGGCGAGCTGCGCGACATTTCACCCCAGGCGAAACCGGCCAGCTGCTGTTCGAGCATGCGGCGGATGCTGCCCAGTTCCTCGCGAAGTGCAGCGTCGAGCTGCGGCGCCGGCTCGGTCGGCTGTGCGGCGCGGCGCGGCGCGGCCTCGGCCACCGGTGCGGCGCGACGCTGCGGCACTTCGGTGTGCGCTTCGAGGTGCTCGTTGGCCGGCGCCTGCTGACGGCCGCGCGCCAGATCGCGCAATTCGCTCGGCGTCGCCGGACGCGGCTTGTACGGCTGCCACGGCTTCGGCGCCCGCACTTCCTGCGCCGGAGCCGGCGCCGGTGCGGACGTGCGCGCCGCGAGACTGCTCGACAGCGTCACCTCGAAATCCTCGTCGCCGTAGGGCCGGGTCGCCGGCTGGAATGCAGGCTGCGCTTCGACGTGCGCCGCCGGCTGCGCAGCGGGTCCTGCAGCCGGCGGCGGTGCGGGCGCCGGCGCAACGGCCGGCTTCTTCGTCGGAGCGGTCATGGCCTCCAGCGCATTGGCCGGCAGCGCGAGTATTTCCACGCCGCCCTCGACCGGCCGGTTCGACAGCACGATGGCGTCGGGGCCGAGGTCTTCCTTGATGCGGCGCAGGGCGTCGCGGGCGGAGGCTGCGAGATATTTGCGAGGCGTCATGATTTGACTCCGATGACAGAGGTCACCTTGATGGTGCGTGTTTCAGGAACTTCGGAATTGGCAAGCACTTTCAGGCTGGGCACCGCCCGGCGCAGGAAGCGCGACAGCAGCCAGCGCAGCGGCGCCGGCACCAGCAGCACGGCCGGCAGCCCCATCTCTTCCTGGCTCTGCGCGGTGCGCGCCACTTCATTCATCAGCGTGTCGGCCAGACCTGGTTCGATCACCGAACCGTCGCCGCCGCCGCCGAGTGCCTGTCCGATCAGGCGCTCAAGGCCCGGGTCGAGCACCATGACCTGAACGTCGGTGTTGCCCGGGAACAGCTGCTGCACGATGGCGCGACCGAGCGCAACACGGACGCGCGAGGTCAGTTCCAGCGGGTCCTGCGTGCGCGGAGCGTACTCGGCCAGCGTCTCGACGATGGAGCGCATGTCGCGGATCGCCACACCCTCCTCCAGCAGGCTCTGCAGTACCCGCTGCACCGCCGCCAGCGGCAGCGACTTCGGCACCAGGTCCTCGACCAGCTTGGGCTGATCGCGACCGACGTGTTCCAGCAGCGCCTGCGCCTCCTGACGGCCGAACAGTTCGGCGGCGTGAGTCAGGATGAGGTGGTTCAGGTGGGTGGCGATCACGGTGGCGGCGTCAACAACCGTGTAGCCGAGCGCGTGCGCCTGCTCGCGCAGGCCCTGTTCGATCCACACGGCCGGCAGGCCGAACGCCGGATCGCGCGCCTCACGGCCCGGCAACGAGCCCGCCACACGCCCCGGGTTGATGGCCATCAGACTGCCCGGGTAGGCCTCACCGCTGCCGACATCGACGCCCTTGAGTGTGATGCGGTAACCGTTGGGCTTCAGTTCGAGGTTGTCGCGGATGTGCACCGGCGCGGTCAGGAAGCCGATTTCGGCCGCGAACTTCTTGCGCAGGCCGCGGATGCGCTTCAGCAGTTCGCCGTCCTGGCCGCGATCCACGAGCGGAATCAGGCGGTAGCCGACTTCGAGGCCCAAGGTATCGACCGGCACGACATCGGTCCACGCCGCTTCCTGCTGTTCGGGCGGCGTCACCGACTGTGCCGCCGCCTGTTCGGCCGCTTTCTTCTCCGCCGCCTCCTTCACCTTGGGCGACGCCGCCTTCTGCATGCCGCGCCAGGCGAGGTATCCCAGCCCTGCGGCGATCAGCAGGAAGACGAAGTTGGGCATGCCGGGAATCATGCCCATCAGGCCCATGATGCCCGCCGAGATGCCCAGTACGCGCGGATCGCCGAACAGCTGGCCGAGCACCTGTCCGCCCACGTCACCGTCGCTGCCGACGCGCGACACCACGAGACCAGCGGCGATCGAAATGACCAGTGCGGGAATCTGCGCAACAAGACCGTCACCAATGGTGAGCATCACATAGGCCTTGGCGGCGCCACCTGCGGTCATGTCGTGCTCCATCACGCCGATCAGCATGCCGCCGACCATATTGATAAGCAGGATGAGGATGCCCGCGATGGCGTCGCCACGGACGAACTTGGACGCACCGTCCATCGAACCGTAGAAGTCCGCCTCGTCGGCGATCTCCTTGCGGCGGCGGCGCGCCTCGTCCTCGCCGATCAGGCCGGCGTTGAGGTCGGCGTCGATCGCCATCTGCTTGCCGGGCATCGCGTCCAGCGTGAAGCGGGCGCCCACTTCGGCGATCCGGCCGGCGCCTTTTGTAACGACGACGAAGTTGATGACGGTCAGGATGATGAAAACGACGATGCCGACCGCGTAGTTTCCGCCGACCAGGAAGTGGCCGAAGGCTTCGATCACCTTGCCGGCCGCATCCGGGCCGGTATGCCCGTCCAGCAGCACGACCCGGGTGGAGGCCACGTTGAGCGACAGGCGCAGCAGCGTGGTCACCAGCAGGACCGACGGAAACACCGAGAAATCAAGCGCCCGCGTCGTGTACAGCGCCACCAGCATCACCATCACCGACATCGCGATATTGAAGGTGAAGAACACGTCCAGTGCGAAGGTGGGCAAGGGCAGCACCATCATCGACAGGATGAGGACGATGAGCAGCGGTGCGGCCATCTGGGCGATGTTCGGCGAGCCGATGACCTGACGGAACGAGAGGGACGTAGCCATGACGACATTTCATCGCAGGTGACGTCCATCAAACCGGAGAAAGAAGAGGGGTTTTCCCCGGCTATTGGGTCGACTGGATTGTTACGCAGCGCAAAACGCCCTTACAAACCGGGGGCGCTCCTGTTCACACCGACGTGCGTTACTTGCACTGTCGCACCCCAGTCTCAGGAGACTTCAGATGAACGCCCCGGCCCGTGCCGCTTCAGCCAGTTCGCTTCACCCCGCTCTGTGGGTGGCCGCTGTCTCGGTCACCGCCTTCAGCGCAGTCGGCATCGCCCGGATGTCCGGCTTCTTCGAGCCGGCTGCTCCGGCACCGGTGGTCGCGACCGCCGCACCGACCACCGCCGCACCGACCATCACGACGCCGGCTCCGGCAACCCAGGCGGTCGTTGCCGCCCCCGAACCAGCGCAGCCGGCCGCCGCCGCTGACAAACCCGCCGAGAAGCGCAGCGAGAAGCCGGTCGTCAAGGCTGTGGCAGCAAAGAAGGTGCATGTCGCCGACGCTGGCGAAGCAGGTGCGGTGAAGGTCACGGACCGGACCTACGACTCGGGCATCGACGTCATTCCGGCGCAGCCGCGCGCCGCCTACGAACAGACGCTGCCGCGCAGCGAAGCCGATTACCGCGCTCCGGCGCCGGTTTGCGCCGACTGCGGTCTGGTCGAATCGGTACGCGAGGTAAAGGCGCCGGCCGACCCCAGCGGTCTGGGTGCTGCCGCCGGCGGCGTGGTGGGCGGCCTGCTCGGCAATCAGGTCGGCAAGGGCAGCGGGCGCACGATCGCGACGCTGATCGGCATTGCCGGCGGTGCCTATGCCGGCCATCAGGTCGAGAAGACACAGCGCACGACCTCCCGCTGGGAAGTCGGCGTGCGCCTGGACAACGGCGAGTACCGCACGGTCACGCTGGACGCAGAACCGGTCTGGCGCACCGGCGACAAGGTCAGGCTGCAGGGCAACCGGCTCGTCATGGCCGACTGAACACAGGTTTCCTCCTTCCTCTCTCTGAGGACCCCTTTCGGGCACCCGCGTGGTGCCCGTTTTTTTGCTTGCCGGTGCGCAGCGTGGTTCAGGCGGCGGTGCGGAAGCGGCTCACCTCGCCCTGCAACTGCTCAGAGAGGCTGACGAGCTCGCTCGCCGAGTTCGCGACCGAGGCCGCGGCACTGGCGTTCTCCTCGACCACCTGCACGATCTGCTCGACGCGCCGCGCCAGATCCTGGCTGGCTACGGCCTGCTCCTGCAAGCCGCCGGATACCTCGCCTATCGTGCCGGCGACCTGTCGGGCGTGCGCATCGATGTCCAGTACCTTGGTCCGCCCCTGCTCCGCCGTCGCCAGTCCCGCATGCACCCGTTGAACCGTGCTCTGCATGGTGCTCGACACTGCAGTCGCACCGCTCTGGATGCGCGTCACCATGTCGGTGATCTCGGAGGCGGAGCGTGCCGACTGTTCGGCCAGCTTGCGCACCTCGTCCGCCACCACCGCAAAACCGCGCCCCATCTCGCCGGCGCGCGCAGCCTCGATCGCCGCATTCAACGCCAGCAGATTGGTCTGGTCGGCGACATCGCGGATCACATGGACGATGCGCGTGATGTGCGCGACTTCACTGCCCAGTTCGAGCGCGCGCTGCGCGCTGCTTTCGATGCCTTCGGTCACTTCGCGCATCTGCCCCACCATGAGGCCGATGTCGCTGGCGCCGGCCGATGCATGCTCGCCGGCCACTTGCGAGGCGTCGCGCGCTTCATTGCTGAGTTCGCTGACGTGGGTGATCGATGTCGACAGCTCTTCCAGCGAGGAGGCCATCGCTGCCGCCAGCTCCGCCTGCGAATCCGATGCGAGCCGCACCTGCTGAGTGGCACCCGACAGATGGGCGGCCGAGTCGCCCAGCTTTCCGGTGGCTTCGCCTATCGTGCGCACCATGCTGCGCAGCGACTGCTGCATCGACTGGACGGCACTCAGTACCTGCGCCGGCTCGCTCTCGCCCTCCGGCCGCAGATCGGTGGTCAGGTCGCCATCGGCAATGCGCCGGACGGCGGACAAGGTATGTCCGAGCTGGCTGGAAATGCTGCGCGTGATGATGAGCGAAACGACGATCGCGGCCACGATGAACAGGGCACCGGCGATCAGCACGGCGCGCGTCAGTGCGTCGGCCGAGTCTTCGAGCGCCGCGATGGCGCTGTCGTTGCGGCTGCGCACCCGCTCGCGCAGCGCTGTCGACGCCTCGTTCAACGCAATCGCCGCCGGACCATGCGTCGAGTGCAGCAGTTCGTTCGCTTCCGTATTGCGATTCGCCTGCGCGAGGGTGAGCACGTCCTGCGACACGCTGCGGAAGGTCTGCAGACGCTGTTCGAGCCGGGCAAACAGCGCCCGGTCCGCCTCTTCGCTGCCGGGTAACGCGATCAGTGCCCCCAGCCGCTTTACCGCTTCGTCGGCCCGGCCGGCATGGCCCTCCAGCTTGACGCGAACGTTCTCGACGGCAGCAGCTTCGTTTTCGATGATGGCGCTACGCGAATAGACGCGCACCCGCTGCACTGCGTCGTTCAGGTCGGCGATCGCATCGACCTTGGGCTGGGTCAGCGCGCGGATCTCGTGTGCGCTGGTGCTCATGCGCACCGACTGAATCTCGATGAAAACGGCCACTGCAGTGAAGATCAGCGCGATCAGGCCGAAGCCGAGCGCAAGACGGGTGGAGATCCTCAGATTCTTCATGGAAAGTCCCTCAGGAACGTATTGTGTGCATGAACCTTCGCGATTTAACGGCCATCGCACATCGCGCTTGAGACGACGGGAGGCGCGTCCGACACACGGTCAGAATCGCCTCCCGTACGGCACTTCAGTCGCTGCCTGGGTCCATGTCGTCCGGCACCGGCAGGTCGCCGGGCATCTTCGGAATGTCTCCACCACGAGAAAAGGCGTCATTGAGCTGGTAGACATAGGCCAGCACCTCAGCCACCGCGCGGAACAGCCGCGCCGGCACTTCCTGCTCCAGCTCGCAATGCTTGTGCAGCGCGCGCGCCAGCGGCGGCGCCTCGACCAGCGGTACGCCATGCTCGCTGGCGACGGTCCGGATGCGCAGCGCCACCTCTCCCGCCCCTTTGGCGACCACGCGCGGTGCACCGCCGCGTGCGGCGTCGTAGCGCAGCGCCACCGAGTAGTGGGTCGGGTTGGTCACCACAACGTCGGCCTTCGGCACATTGGCCATCATCCGGCTGCGCGCCATCTCGCGCTGCTGCTGGCGGATGCGCCCCTTGACGTGCGGGTCGCCCTCCTGCTCCTTGAATTCCTGGCGCGCCTCCTCCTTGGTCATCTTCAATTCGGACTGGTAGTGCCAGAGCTGGAAGGGGACGTCGATTGCCACGATGAGCGCCATGCCGGCAACCAGGAGCAGGGTTGCTGTCATGATGAGGTCGCCGGTCGCGCCGAGCGCGACGTCGACCGGCGCACCGAACAGGGCGAACAGCTTCTCGTGGTCACGCATGACCACCCAGGCCGCGACGCCGCCCACCAATGTCGCCTTGCCGATGCTCTTGCCCAGTTCGACCGCAGCCGTCGACGAGAACATGCGCTTGAGACCGGCCGCCGGATTCAGTTTCGAGAACTTCGGTTCGAGTGCCTTCGGCGCGAAGTTCCAGCCCGCCATCAGGAAGGGCGACACGAAGGCGGCCAGCATCAGTGCGATGAACAGCGGCGCCAGCATCAGCAGGGCATCGGTGGAGCGCTCGATGAGCAAGGCGAACATGGCCGCCGGATCGAAGATGGCGCGACGGTCTATGGTCAGGCCGTCGCGCAGCAGATCTGCACTGCGCGGCCACATCCATCCGGCGAGCGCCGACATGCCGGCAACGCCGGTGATCGTAACGAGAAAGGTCGCCAACTCGCGTGAATTGGGCACCTGCCCTTCTTCGCGCGCCTTTTCCAGTCGTCGTTGCGACGCTGGTTCTGTCTTTTCGAGATCGCTTTCTTCTGCCACGTGCGCAGACCCGGTTCGGCAATACACCGGATGATGCGCGGCCAAAGTGGCCGGCAATCGGCGGAACAGCGGGCGAAGATCACCGCATCTGCGGCCACGGCCAGGTCATGCGCAGCAAGGATCGAGCAGGAGAGGGACGCCGGCAGGCGGCAACCCGAGCGCTGCCCCGCCGGTCAGACAGCGCACTCCGGGGCCAACCGGCAGCAGCGGGCTCAGGACGAGCCGCGCAGGCCTTGGCGTAGCGAGGACTGCAGCGCCGATGTCTCGCGATGCAGCGCCATCAGCCGCTCCGACAGCGCCAGCAGGTAGTCTTCCATCATCCGCGACAGTTCGCGCACCGACTGGTTGGGTGAGCCTGCCATCGCCCGGCTGGCATCGATGCGCACTTGGAGGTCACGCAGAACGGCCTGCTTGTCGGGTGGACAAGTGTTGATGAATTGTTCGATCACGCGCCGTCGCTCCGCGAAATAGGTCTGGGGATCTGAATGGGCCAGTTCCTTCCAGACGTCAAAATCGAAGTCCTGCTCAGGATTTTTCGACACTCGGTGTCCTCGCCTGCATCAATCGTGCTACGGCGATTAGAACAGACAGCGATCGATTTCAGCGCGGCAGCGTTTCACGCGCCGCAACCAGGCGGGCCGCCTGCTCGACGCCCTGATAGGCCAGCTGACCCGACAGGTCCGGACACAGCGCGTCGGTATTGACCATGTCGAGCGTGGTCTGCACCCAGGCGCGCACTTCCTGCGCGCGCATGAAAACACCTCGCGCGTCCGCTTCGGTCGCCTCGCCGGCGAGATTCATCGCGGTCACCATCGCCTCGTTGCCAAGCGTTTCGATCGCATCCATCAAGCGCATGATCTCGGCGTGATGTGCCTGGATGCTGGCCGCGGGCAGCATTGCGGCGGCGGGAAACGGGGACGAAATCGGCTGGATCAGGGTAGCTTCGGCCATGGTTTGACTCCCTCGGTAGCGATCGGCGAAGTGCCGGGTATGTTTTCTTATCGACCTTCGCACTGAAGTCTTTAGGGGCAGAGAGTTTGCGAGGCAGACATCCCTGAAACCCAGGCCAGAAAAGGAAAAGAGCCCGCCCGGTCAATGCCCGGGCGGGCTCCTTGAAACAGGCTTGAAACAGGGAACTCAGGCGGCGCGAGCGACGTGACCGATCAGGCTGGAGCGCGATACGCCGCGCGTGTCGCCCATCGAGCCCAGCAGCTCCTTCATGTCGAGGATGAGCACGATCTGGCCGTTCGACAGCGTGGTCACACCGGCCACGCCCTTCGGACGGAAGTCGTCGAGACTCTTGATCACGGCGTCCTCGCGGCCGGCGAAGTTGTCGATCGCCAGGATGAAGGACGACTCGGCAGACTGCATCAGCACGCCATACTGCGGATGATTCTTCTGCGGCCAGCCGAGCAGGCGGGCCAGCGGCAGCACCGGCATCACCTCGCCGCGCACCACCATGGTGGCGCGACCGCCGACTTCCTGGATGTCCTCGTGCTGGATCGGCAGGATTTCGCGCACCATCGACAGCGGCACCGCGAAGTGCTGTTCGGCCAGACGCACCAGCAGCACCGGCAGGATGGCCAGGGTCAGCGGCAGCGAGATGACGAAGGTGGTGCCCTTGCCCTGCACCGAGCGGATCTCGATCGAACCGTTCAGCTTCTGGATATTGGTCTTCACCACGTCCATGCCAACGCCGCGACCGGACACGTCGGACACCGTGGAGGCGGTCGAGAAGCCGGGCAAAAACACCAGATTCAGGCTCGAGCGCTCGTCCAGCGTGTTCACCTCCTCGTCGGTGATGAGGCCCTTTTCGAGGGCCTTGGCACGCAGACGCTCGGCATTCATGCCGCGGCCGTCGTCGGCCACCATGATGACGATGTGATCGCCTTCCTGGCGCGCTTCGAGGCGGACCACCGACTTGCCCGGCTTGCCCTGGGCCATGCGCTCGTCCGGCGTCTCGACGCCGTGATCGACCGCATTGCGGATCAGGTGGATGATCGGGTCGGACAGGTCCTCGATCATCGTCTTGTCGATTTCGGTTTCCTCGCCGACCAGCGCCAGTTCGACGTCCTTGCCCAGATTGCGGGCGAGGTCGCGGGCGATGCGCGGATACTTCTGGAACAGGCGGCCGATCGGCTGCATGCGGGTCTTCATCACCGCGTTCTGCAGGTCGGACACCAGCAGGTCGAGCTGACTCACCGCCGCGTCGAGCGCGTGCAGCGTGTCGCTGTCGCTCTTGCCGGCCAGGATGTCTGCGCGCAGCGAGGTCAGGCGGTTCTTGGTCAGGCCGATCTCGCCGGACAGGTTCAGTACCTGATCCAGACGCGAGGTGTCGACGCGGATCGAATTGTCGCGGCCCTTCTCCGCATCGCGGCGGCCGCTCGACGCGGGTGCGCCCGGACGATCGCCTGCGCGGCGGCCGAAGGCAGCATTGACCACGGCAGCCACTTCGCCGTCGTTGGCCGAGCGCGCGGCGGCCGGTTCGGGCACCGCTTGCGGGGCGGACGGCACGACGCCGGTCACCGCCTGGTGCAGCGACACCCAGTCGGGCTCGGCACCGACCGGCGCCGGCGCGGCCGGGGCGACCGGCTTCGCCACCGGGGCGGCTGCCTTGGCCGGTTCGGCCGTCAGTTCGCCAGCCAGCGCAGCGCGCAGGCGGGACATAACGCCGGGGTCGGCCGCCGTCGGCTGCATTCCGCGCTCGAGCGCACCGAACATGTCGCGCACGATGCCGGTGGCGTCGAGAATGACGTCCATCAGCACCGGCGTCACGTTCATTTCGCCGTTGCGCAGCTTGTCGAAAAGATTCTCGGTCAGGTGACAGAGGGCGACCAGTTCGGCGGCGTTCAGAAAGCCGGCGCCGCCCTTGATGGTGTGGAAACCGCGGAAGATCTCGTTCAGCAGGCCGCGGTCGCCCGGGGTCTTTTCGAGATCGACCAGCTTGTTGTCCACACCGGACAGCAGGTCGGTTGCCTCGACCAGAAAGTCCTGCAGCAGATCTTCCATTCCCTGAAAGTCACTCATCGTTCGCTCCTGTGGCGACCGGATCGTCGATCCGTCCGCCCTACTGCACCTGTTGTCACGGTCCGGCAGAGACTGCGTCCTGCCTTACCGACCTTGTTGTGCGTCCATCCTTTGCCAGACTCAGAAGCCGAGGCTTTCGAGCAGGTCATCGACCTGTTCCTGGCTGGTCACCACGTCGCCACGGCCTTCCGCATCGATGACCGGTCCGTTGAGCAGGCCCTCCGGCGCGACGGCACGTTTCTCGGCCGGCATGGCCTCGATCAGCACCTGCAGCAGGCCGCTCTCCAGCTGTTGCGACATCTCTACGATTTTCTTGATGACCTGACCGGTCAGATCCTGAAAATCCTGCGCCATCATGATTTCGTTGAGCTGTGCGCGCGTGTCGCGGGCGAAGCCCGGCACGTCGCCGAGGAAAGCCCGGGTTTCGTTCGCCAGCGCCTTGAACTCATCGACCGACAGCTCGTTGCGGTACAGCCTTTCCCAGCGCTCGTGCAGCGCACTCGAGCGCTTCTCGACATCGTCCTGCAGCGGGATCGCCACGTCGGTCGCGTTGAGCACGCGACTGGCCGCGTTCTCGGTCATGTGCGCGACGTAGTTCAGGCGGCTGCGGGCATCCGGCATCTGCTTCGCCACGTCCTCCAGCGCATGGTCGTAGCCGAGCTGGCGCAGCGTGTCGTGCAGCTGGCGGGCAAGATGGCCGACCTTGTTGAAAACGTTTTCGCAGCTGTGTTCGAGTTCATGGGACTCGCCGACGGCGTGCGACGTGGTGTATTCGGTGGCGACGGTATCGAACAGCGCTTCCAGGTCGGCGGAATCGCCGCCGACGCTGTTGACCGCCTCGGGTACGACCTCGAGACGCACCTTTTGTGGCGTCTCGCTGGCAATGCTGTCGAACAGGGCCTGCAGATCGTCGGAATCGCCAGTTTCGTCAAGCTTCAGCTTCTTCACGGTTACCTCTCCCGATGCAGGCTCAAGCGGCCTTCTGGTTCATCTTCTCGAAAATCTTGTTCAGCTTTTCGCTCAGCGTGCCCGCAGTGAAGGGCTTCACGATGTAGCCCGACGCGCCGGCCTGGGCGGCCTCGATGATGTTCTCCTTCTTCGCCTCGGCGGTGATCATGAGCACCGGCAGCGCCTTCAGCGCGGCATCCGCGCGGATGGCGCGCAGCAGCTCGATGCCGGTCATGTTCGGCATGTTCCAGTCGGTCACCACGAAGTCGAATTCGCTGGCCTTGAGCTTCTGCAGCGCGATCACGCCGTCCTCGGCCTCGTCGACATTGGTGAACCCGAGTTCCTTCAGCAGGTTGCGCACGATGCGGCGCATGGTCGAGAAGTCATCGACAACGAGAAATTTCATCTTGGGATCAGACATGGGGCCTACCTCTCTCAGGCTTTATGTGTTGCCAGCAGCGGACGCAGCGTGTCGGCCAGCACTTCGGCATCGAACTTCGCCACGTATGCGTCCACCCCGACGCTCTTGCCCATCGCACGGTTGGCTTCCGACGACAGAGACGAGTGCATGACTACTGGTATGTCGGCAAAACGAGGGTCGTTCTTGATGTTGCGGGTCAGCACGTAGCCGTCCATCTCGGGCATTTCGGCATCGACCAGGATGAGATCGATCTCATCGGTCAGCGGGAGGCCGGTGGCGGACGAATGCGCCGCCATGCCCTGCAGCCGGGACCAGGCCTCGGCGCCGTTGGTGGCGTGCTTGTGGCGGATGCTCAGCTTGTCCAGCACTTCGGCGATCTTCTTGCGGGCAACCGCCGAGTCATCGACGAAGAACACGTTCGGCTCGTAATTGCCGCCCAGCGGCGGAATGTCGGAGATGGCCGCCTCGCCGAAAGTGCCGGCCATGATGCTCTCGACGTCGAGGATGGACACCAGGCGGCCGTCGTCCAGTTCGGTGATGGCGGTGATGTAGAGCTGTTCGCTGGTCACCACGGACTCGGGGGCGCGGACGCGATCCCAGTCGACGCGGATGATGCGGTCGACCTCGTGCACCAGGAAGCCCAGCGTGCGCTTGCTGTATTCGGTCACCATCATGGCGCCGCCCATGCCCTCGGGTGCGCCATCCAGATTCATGATGCGCGCCAGCGACAGCACCGGAATCACGTTGCCGCGCAGCGAGATCAGGCCTTCGACACCGCCCGGCATGTTCGGCGTCGGCGTCACGGTCGGCGTGCGGCTGACTTCACGCACCTTGAACACATTGATGCCGAACAGCTCGTGCGTGCCGAGCGAGAACAGCAGGATTTCCATCTTGTTCGAACCCGCCAGCTTGGTGCGGGCATCGACTTGTTCGAGCAGGTTCTGATCGGTTCTGTCCATCGTCTGTCTCCAGTCTCCTTCAGGCGGCGGCACGGTCGCCACCGTTGCCGCGGCGGATCAGGCGGCTGATCGTTTCCGCCAGACGCTGCGCCTCGAACTTCGATACGTATTCGTCGACGCCGACCGAGCGGCCCAGCTGCTGGTTCGAACCGGAGGACAGCGAGGAATGCATCACCACCGGGATGCCGGCAAAGCGCGGGTCCGCCTTGATGTGCTTGGTCAGGATGTAGCCGTCCATTTCCGGCATCTCGACGTCGGTCAGGATCATGCTCACCAGATCGCTGACCTTGCGGCCACTGGCATCCGCGTAGGACGCGATCTTCTTCAGTTCGGTCCACATCTGGGCGCCGTTGATCGCGCTCACGTAGCGCACGCCCATCAGGTCGAGCGTACGGGTGATCTGGTTGCGGGCGACCGGCGAGTCGTCGCAGAAAAACACGGTGGCGCCGTCGATGCCGAGCGGCTCGATGTCCTTGAACGCCAGGTCGTTGTCGATGTCCGCGGTCTCGGACAGGATCTTCTCCACGTCGAGCATCATCACCAGACGGCCGTCGGCCAGTTCGGTGACGGCCGTGACCAGACCACCCAGATTGGCGGTCAGCATCGCCGGCGGCACACGCATCTGCGACCAGTCCAGACGCAGGATGGTATCGACCGACTCGACCAGGAAGCCTTGGGTGTGACCGTTGTACTCGGTGACGATCATCACGTCGCGCGGCGTTTCGCTCGGAAACTGGGCGAACTTCGCCAGATCGACCACCGGCACCAGCGCGCCGCGCAGACTCACCATGCCCTCGACGGCCGGCGGCATTTCGGGCGCCGCGGTCACCCCCGGCGTACGCATGACCTCGCGCACCTTGAACACATTGATGCCGAAGGTTTCGCGCTTGCCCGTTCGCGTATCGACGCCGAGCGAGAACATCAGGATTTCCAGCTTGTTGGTGCCCGCGAGCTTGGTGCGGGCATCGATATTCTTGAGCAACTCTGACATGTCGGCCTCGTCTGTCTGGTCAGTGGCACGAAAAAAGCGGGGGTGATGCTGGGTTTACGGCAGGGGTCGGAAAGTCTTGAACGCAAGGTGACGATGCGGTCGGCGGCAGGAAACCCGGTGCCTTCAGGCCCCCTGCCGCATTGCTCAGTGCTCGACCACCGACGAGAAGCGGCTGACCGCCTGCACGACCTCGCGCGCGCCGCTGCTGATGCGCTCGATCGCCTCACGCGCGCCGGTCGCCAGCTCGACCCCGGTGCCGGCCTTGCTCAGACTGGATTCCATGCTGTCGATCGCGCTGCGCGTGCCGTCCTGTATGCGCTGCACCATGGCGCCGATCTCGGTGGTGGACAGACTGGTCCGCTCGGCAAGCTTGCGCACCTCGTCGGCCACCACGGCGAAGCCGCGCCCCTGCTCACCGGCACGGGCGGCCTCGATGGCCGCGTTCAGCGCCAGCAGGTTCGTCTGGTCGGCGATCTCGCGGATGGTGCGGACGATGCCGGTGATCTGCTCCGACTGCTTGCCCAGTTCGCCGACGCGCTCGGCGGTCAGCTGCACGGTTTCCGCAATCGCACGCATCTCCGCCGACGCCCGCTCGATGATGCCGGCGCCTTCGGTCGCGATGGCGTCGGTTTCGCTGGACACGCGCCAGGCGATCCGCGCGCTCTCCTGCTCGGCCAGTTGCCGCACCTTCTTCGCGGTGATGTCGGACGCGAACTTGACCACCTTGTACAGGCGGCCGCCCGGATCGAACACCGGGTTGTAGCTCGCCTCCAGCCAGATCACGCGGCCGTCGCGCGCGACACGGCGGAACTCGCCCGACAGGAACTCGCCGGCATTCAGTCGCGCCCAGAAGGTCGTGTATTCAGTTGAGCCGGCGACGTCCGCCTCGCAGAACATGCGGTGGTGGCGGCCGACGACATCGCCGCGCGCGTAGCCCACGGCGGACAGGAAATTGTCGTTGGCGTCGAGAATGGTGCCGTCCGGCTGGAAGGAGATGACGGCCATCGAACGGTCTATCGCCTTGAGCAGCGCAGCCGCCTCGCTCTCGGCCTGCACCTCGGCGGTAATGTCAGAGGCCACCTTCATCACCTTGACCACCCTGCCGTCGGCACCGAATACCGGGGTGTAGCCGGCTTCCAGCCAGATCTCTCGGCCGTCGCGCGTGATGCGCGGAAACCGCCCCGACACGTGCTCCCCACGTCTGAGCGTGTTCCAGAGCGCCGTATAGGCGGGCGATGCGGCCCAGGCTTCGCTGCAGAAGCTGCGATGATGCATGCCCGGGATATCGGCCTCCGGGTAAGCCATGACAGCGGCGAAGTTCGAATTGGCGCGCACCACGCGCCCGTCCGGTTCGAACTCGATCACCGCCATCGAGCGGTCGACCGCATCGCGCAGCGCCTTCGCTGCCCCCGCACGTGCTTCACTCTAGATCAGACGTTGTTCCAACTCCTTCGACCGGCTACGAAACACTGTTCTTCTCCTTGGGTATTGGCGCCTCGTGGGCGCTTCTGTAGGTCCCTCGTACATCGCTCGGACGCGCTTGCCGAGGTGCAGGGATCAAGCCCGACGCGAGGGGCGACGAACTGCGATGTCGGGATAACGTCCCCCCGGGGTACTACTTTCGTAGTACGTGAAGTGTTTCGTGCCCCATGCTGCCGCGGGCCTCACGCGCAGCGGCAACATGAAAGAGCTGCGCCGTGAGCAGACCGGGCTGCCCCTGCGCACTCAGATGCGGAAGCGCGCGCCCGCCTCCTCCAGACCCATCGCCAGCGCGCGCAGATGCTGCGCTTCACTGGCCATGGCGGTGATGGCCGAGCTGTTCTCCTCGCTCATCTGCGCGATCTGCTCGACCGAACGGGCGACATCGTGGCTGGCGATGGTCTGTTCGCTGACCGACTCGGCGATGCCGGAGATGCCCTGCGAGGTCGATGCCGCGGCGTCGGCAGCGCGGCCCAGCGCGCCGACCACCTCGGTCAGCTGGTTGCGCGAGTTGTCGATCGCCTGCACACCGCGGCGCACCACGCTCTCGACACTGCCGGCACGGGCATCGAGCGCGCGCGTCACTTCCTCGATCTGCTGCGCCGACACCGCCGACTTCTCGGCCAGCTTGCGCACCTCGTCGGCGACGACCGCGAAGCCGCGGCCCTGCTCACCGGCGCGGGCGGCCTCGATGGCCGCGTTCAGCGCCAGCAGATTGGTCTGTTCGGCGATGTCCTTGACCTGACGGGTCATGTCACCGATGGCACGGGTGCTTTCGATGAAGGCGCCCGCCGCCTGCGAGATCTCGCCCACCACGTGGCCGACCGCGTCCAGTTCGTGGCTGACTGCGTCGATCGCCTGGTGGCCCTGCGCCGCCTCCTCGCGGCTCGATTCCGCGTGATGGCGCATTTCGGCCGCACTGTCGGACACGCTGTTGATCGACACCGACAGTTCCTCGATCGTGGCCGCCATCGCCGACGCCGACTGGCTCTGGCCGGCAGAGGCCTCACTGATCTGCTGCGTTGCGCTGGCCAGCGCCATAGTGACCTCGCTGACTTCGCCCGCCGAGGACTTCACCCGGGCGATCAGGCCCGACAGGCTGTCGGCCATGCTGTTGAAACTGTTGGCGATGTCGCCGAACTCGTCCTTGCTGTCGACACGGATGCGCGCCGTCAGATCACCTTCGGCCAGACGACGGCCGCCATCGATCGTTTGGCCGATCGCGTCCTTCAGCGACGCGTAAAGGCCGAGCGCCAGATACACCGACAGCAGCAGGCCGGCAGCAAGCAGCACGCAGGTCACCGTCAGATCGACCATCAGTCGCTGCGAATGTGCATTGATGCCGAGGTCGGCGGTGTCGAGCAGCACGGTCATCGTGCCGATCGAAGCCTCGACCGGCACCGAAGCGCGTGCGAACACCTCGGCCGGAGACAGATCGAAGCGCTGAGCCTTCAGTGCCGCATTCAGCAACTCGGAGGTCGAGGCGAAGGCAGCGCGCAGCTTGTCGATCTCGGCGATCACGCGGGGCGCGTGCTCGGGCGCGTAGCTGCGCAGGCGTTCGCTCACCCGATCCATCGCGGTGACGCGCCGGGCGGCCAGCTGCAGCAGCGCGCCCAGTTCGATCGCCTCGTCCGGCGTCACCGTGCCGCGCGCGCTGATCGACGCGGCGCGACCGCGCAATCTCGCCAGATTCTCGATGGTGAAAGGCGCCACATCCACCGCGGCTTCGACCAGCGTGAAGGTATCGGGGTGAGGGTCGAAGCTCATGCCGGACTGATCCGACACCGCGCGGAAATCACCGAGCAGCGTGTCGATCATCGCCGAGTGACGGGCGAAATTGTCGGCGCCGGTGGAACCGTTCATCTGCTTCCGCACGGCCGCCCACTCTCCGGACAGCCGTTCTATGTGCGGCTGCTGTCCGAGCAGCTCCGGCTGCGCCGCATTGAGCGCCTTCAGCGTGTCGAGGCCACGCGCGACATCGGCCGCCTTGGCCTCGACCTTGGGCGCCTGCGAGCTGTCACCGTTGAGCATCGCCGATGACAGCCCGCGGTGCTGCTGCACGGCGGTCATCGTACCGAGCAGCGCGCGCAGGTATTCGGCGCCGGTGCGCTCGCGTTCCATCATGCGCAGGCTGTCCAGGCGCGCCATCGCGACGACGGTGGCGAGTCCCGCCAGCATGGCGAGCAGGATGCCCATCACGAGCATCATCTTCGGGGCGAACCGCAGACGCGACATCAGGGCGCGAGCGGGATAAAGCAGGGCGTTCATGATCTCTCCTCGGGCGGCCGGGGCACGCGGCGCTGCGTGCGTGAGCCGGATACGGTATCGAGGCGGGCTCCCCGGGGTTGCCCCCCTTCATGCCCCGCCTGACAGAGTTACGGCAGCCCCAAACCCGGGTTGAGCGAACTTTCTGCAATGCACCATTCAGTTGACCTGCATCAAACGCGACGGGGCGCCCGCAGGCGCCCCGTCGTTTCTGCCTCGCGCAGCGCGCGGTTCAGGCAGCGTAGCCGATGCGGAAACCACCCCACTGCCGGCCGCCGACGAAGATGGGCGCGGAAATGTCGTGCACCACCTCGCCGGTGTCACGGCGATAGGTCTGGATCAGGAAGGGCTGGCTGTGCGCACCGCAGCGACGACCGACCGGGTCATCGAAGATGCGCTTGGTGCGGTTGCCTGCGATGTCCTTCTTCTCGTCGCCAGTCAGCGGCTGCGAAAAACGCTTGTTGTGCGTGGGGAAGTAGCCCTTGCGGTCGACCGCACCCGCGTAGATCAGGCCGGAGTGCCGCTCGAGCAGAGGCTCCTGGATCGCCGGGAAGAGGCGGTCGGTCAGGGCGTCGAACTTGGTGCTGTATTTGGTCGGCTTGGTACCGGGGATGGGCTGGTAGTTCTCGTCGAACAGATCGTCCATCCTGATCTCGCCACGCTTGACCGCCGCTTCCAGGCAGGCGCCGATCTGGCGAGCCGCGTCGGCGACGATGTCCGGCATGCGGGCATGGGCGGCAACCGCCTGCTCACCGTAGCTGCCCAGACGGAACACCTGAGACAGTTCCGCCAGATTGCTCGACAGCACGTCCAGCCGCGACGCCTCGGCAGCGGTCGAGCTCGACACCTCCCGGTTCGATTCGGCCATCGCGAAGATGCGCTGCACATGCTGCTCGACCTGTTCGCCCAGCGCCCGGTTTTGATGCATGGCGTCGACCGTGCCGCCCACGCGCGCCAGCGTCGCATCGGCACATTCGCGGATGCTCTCCAGCGTGGCCACCGCCTCGCCGGTCAGGTCGGCACCGGCGCGTGCCTCGACCGCGCTGGCGCGGATGGCCGACGCGGCATCGGCCGTCTCGCGCTGCACCGCGGAAATCATCGAGTGGATCTGCCCGGTGGAGGCCGCCGTGCGCTCGGCCAGCTTGCGCACCTCGTCGGCCACGACCGCGAAGCCGCGGCCCTGTTCGCCGGCGCGCGCCGCCTCGATGGCCGCATTCAACGCCAACAGATTGGTCTGATCGGCGATCTCGCGGATCACCTGCACGACCGAGCCGATCTCCTCCGAGCGCTTGCCCAGATGTTCGATCTGGCGCGCGCTTTCCGACACGCTGCCGGCAACGCGGGCCATCTCCTCGGCGACGCGGCTGACCACCTGCGCCCCCTTCTGCGACAGTTCGCGCGAACGGGTGGCATCGTCCACGGTGCCGATGGCCGCTTCGGTCGCGAGCTCCATGCTCATTTTCATGTTGCCGACATCACCGCTGGCCGCCTGCGAGGCCGCACACTGCTGCTCGGCTGAACCCGCCACGCGCTCGGCCCCCTTGCCGAGGCCACTGCAGGTGTCCTGCAGCCGCTGCGAGGTGAACAGCATCTTGGCCATCGCCGCGCTGAACTCGGTGACGAGGCGGTTGTAACTCTCCGCCAGTCGCGGCAGCGCACCGCCGCCACGGGCGTCGAGACGATAGGTGAGATCGCCCGTCAAGCGGGCACGTTCGAGACCGGCGACCATGTCGTCGAGCGGTCGCTCGAACAGCAGGACGGCTGTCATGCGTGCAATGAAAGCCCCCGTCGCGGCCAAGGCCGCGGCAATCAGTGCGCCGCTCAGGGTGAAGGCCGATCCGCTGTATGCGTAAAGGCCGAGGTGGGTGACCAGCAGTGCGGAAAAAACGCCCAGCCAGGGCAAAATGCCGCGCGTCGTTGCGCGCTTGTTTGTTGTCATCGTTCCTCTCCTGTCCGGTAAGGGTCTTTCCGCGTCGCGCAAGCCCCATCGCCCGCGCGGCATGAAAGGACCCTGGGCATCGTGTGCCTGTCCGTGGTGAAGAGTGTTACGACATCCGGCGTCCGAACTTGAGACGCCCTGCATGGCAAGAGCGCAGCGGAGGTCCGGCCAGTTCTCAGGTGATCGTGAACAGCTTCTGGAAATTGGCGACCTCGATGACCTGACGCACCGGCGCACTGCAGTTGGTCAGCCGCACCACGCAATGCGCTGCGCGTGCCTTGTCGCGCAGCATCAGCAACATGCCGAGCGCCGAGCTGTCGAGATAGCTCACCGCGCCGAGGTCGATCTCCAGCGTGTCGATGGCGTCGCCGGCCATCATCCGCTCGGTGGTTTCACGGAATGCACGATGCGAAGAGAAGTCGAAGCGGCCACCCAGCGAGATGCGGGCGAGTCGGTCGATGACGGAGGTACGGATTTCCATGCGTGTAATTGATCAGTGAGTGGATGAATGGGCAACGCATCGCCGGCTCATGCCTGAACCGCGACCCGGCGCCCCCCCTGCAATGCGGCGACGATGCGCTCTGCCACCTGGGTGAGTGGCGCCACCTCGCAGCAGGCGCCGATCTGTGCGGCCTCGCGCGGCATGCCATAGACGACGCAGCTTTCCTGGTCCTGCCCTATCGTCCACGCGCCGGCGCGACGCATGGCCAGCATGCCCTGGGCACCGTCCTTGCCCATGCCGGTCAGCAAGGCAGCGACCGCACTGCCGCGCGCGTGCTGGGCGGCCGAGTTGAACAGCACATCCACCGCCGGACGGTGCCTGTTGTAGGGCGGCGTCTGCAGCAGTTCGCAGACATAGCCGGTGCCGCTGCGCCGGATTTCCAGATGCGAATGGCCGGGCGCCAGGTAGGCATGACCGGGCAGGATGCGCTCGCCCTGCTCCGCCTCCTTGACGCGGATGCGGGCCAGCGAGTCGAGACGGCGGGCGAAGCTCGAGGTGAACATTTCCGGCATGTGCTGCACCATCACGATGCCCGGCATGTTGGCCGGCAGGCGGCACAGCACTTCCTTGATCGCTTCGGTGCCACCGGTGGATGCACCGATGCAGACGATGCGGTCACCCCAGGCCGACGTGACCGCCGGCGCCGGCCTCGCCACAGCAGGGGCCGCCGGCTCGGCCGGCGCCGAACGCAGCACCTTCAGCCGTGCGCCGTAGGCGGCGCGGATCTTCTCGTGTATTTCCTGCGCGTAGCTGACCGGCAGGCCGGCCAGTGATCCGCGCGGTTTGGCCACGTAATCGACGGCGCCCAGTTCGAGCGCCTGCAGCGTGGTTTCCGACCCCTGTGCGGTCTGGCTCGAAATCATGATGACCGGCATCGGGCGCAGCCGCATCACCTTGTCGAGGAATTCCAGACCGTTCATGTTCGGCATCTCGACATCGAGCGTCAGCACGTCGGGTGAGGTTTCCTTGACCTTCTGCCGGGCGACCGCCGCATCCGGCGCTGTGCCCACGACTTCCATGTCGGGCGCCTGATTGATGATCTCGGTCAGCACCGCGCGCATCACCGCGGAATCGTCGACCACCAGAACCCTGATCTTCATTCCATTCTCCTCGCTGTCCCCGGTCAGGAGAACAGTTCGATGTCGCCCGAAGCGTCGTCACGGGCGAGTCTTTCCTGGTACTCGCGTTCGCGGCGCGCCAGCGTATCGTTATTCACGCGGGCGAGCTTCTTCATCAGCACACGCCCTGCGTGCGGAAAGAAGTAGATCTTGCGTGCATGGTTGTCCAGCAGATCCTGCGCCAGCACCGGAATGCCCTCGTTGGCAAGATAGTCCAGCACGAAGCCTGCGTTGCGCTCACCGACATTGGCATTGGCCAGCGTCGCCATCACGCGTCCGCCGCCGAACACCTTGGCCTGCAGGGCGGAGCGACGTGCCCCGGCCTTGATCAGTTCGTTCACCAGCAGTTCCATCGCGTAGGCGCCATAGCGTGCGGAACGGCTCATGACACCGGTGCCGGCGTCCGGCAGCATGAAGTGGTTCATGCCGCCGATGCCGCGCTCGGGATCGCGGATGCAGGCGGCGACACAGGAGCCGAGCACCGTCACCAGCAGCATGTCGCGCGTGGTGACGAAGAACTCGCCGGGCAGGATCTTGACCGCCTCGCGCGAGAAGTTGCGGTCGTAGTAGCGCTGCGCCGCCTGATGCTCGATCAGGCCGGGGCCGTGACTATCGACCGCCGTCAGCACGCGCATAAACCGTCCTTCCCAGATTGCGGAACAGGTCGACCGCGTGCGAGAAGCTTTCCGAGTGGCCGGCAAACAGCAGCCCGTCGGGCCGCAGCAGCGGCACATAGCGCTTGAGGATGCCGTACTGCGTCGGCTTGTCGAAATAGATCATGACGTTGCGGCAGAAGATGGCCTCCAGCGGCCCGCGCACCGGCCAGTTCGGTTCGAGCAGATTCACCCGCGTGAAGCGGATCAGCCGCTGCAGTTCCGGACGTACCCTCACCTCGCCGGAACGGCTGCCGGTGCCGCGCAGGAAGTACTTGCGCACCAGCTCCGGCGACAGCTTCTCGATGCGCTCCTCGCCATAGACGCCCGCCTGGCCCTGCGCCAGCACCTGGGTATCGATGTCGGACGCGATGATCTCGACCGGCGGCGTCATGCTGCCGTACAGCTCGCAACAGGTGATGGCGATCGAATACGGCTCTTCGCCGGTCGACGCCGCGCTGCACCAGATACGCGCGTTCGGCTTGCCCAGCTTGGTCAGGTGCTGCTTCAGCAGATCGAAGTGGTGGGCCTCACGGAAGAAGGACGTCAGGTTGGTCGTCAGCGAATTGACGAAGGTTTCCCATTCGGTGCGGTCGTTGCGCTCCAGCCGGCGGATGTAGTCGGCGAAGGTCGCATCGCCGGTTGCGCGCAGCCGGCGTGCCAGCCGGCTGTACACCATGTCGAACTTGATCGGCGACAGCGAAATGCCCGCGTACTGGTGAATCATCTTCGCGATGCGATCGAAGTCCTCGCGCGTGAAGCTGAACTCGCGCGTGCTGCCGGTCAGTGTCTTCACCTCGGACAGCTGGCGCGTGATCTGCGCCGCGTTGTGCGTGGTGGTCGTTGCCTTGCTGCCTGTGTTCACGATGCAGATTCCATGTCGAACGACGATTCAGTGACACCTGTGCTCAGAATTCTTCCCATTCCTCTTCGGCGAGAGCGGCCTGCGCCGTCGGCGCGATGCGCTTGACCTTGCCCAGCGCGCCACCGCGCGAACGCGGCAGCACCGG
>JAVEVQ010000132.1:0-4949 GCA_034004945.1 Methyloversatilis sp.
ATCATTGGCGCTTTAATGTTTACCCGGCTCATGGCATGGTGTAATGTTAGCAGTTCAGCTCAAATTTTTATTGCCAGTCTTAATGTACCACCTGCTGTAGTAATCGCTATTATTTTATTGATATTGCTTTTACTGGGCTGCATTATCGATAATTTGCCGTTGATACTTATTGGTGTACCGATTGTACATCCAGTGGCAGTAAGCCTTGGTTTTGATCCCATCTGGTTTGCGATGATGGCACTGATAATAATTTGTCTTGGAACGTTTACACCTCCGGTTGGGATAAGTCTTTTTGTTTTTAAAGGATTGGATATGAAAATGCCTATGGGCACAATTTATAAAGGCGCTATGCCTTTTGTTTTCGCTACATTGGTGGCTGTGTTTATCATGTTCTTTGTGCCTTCTATTATCACCTGGCTTCCAAATGTACTGAAATAAAATAAAGTCATTATAAACCCGGAAGAACAGCATCCGGATAACAGGCATAAAGCATCTCCAAAAAGGGGGTTCAAAAAATGTCAGAAAGTAAATACGGAAAATATATCCTCACTGAGCTTAAAACTAAAGTTGAAGCTCCCTGGGCGCCTGTTTTTAACCCTGAAGAAATCAAACGTGTGTTATTTTTGGACAGCGATGTCGTTGACGGCGCTTTTTATGTTGAGTGCGCATATTTTTTACCCGGTATGGTGATTGGCGATAAATATCAGGAAAATGCTGTTAGGCCCCATAAACATGTTTATGATGAGGTACTGGCTGTTTTTGGCACTGATATTGAGAACCCCCAGGACCTGGGTGGTGAATTAGAGTTTTGGCTGGATGATGAAAAGCATATTATTTCTAAAAGCTGTATCGTTTTCATTCCCAAAGGCCTAACACATGGACCCATTAAATGGAACCGAATTGACAGGCCTGTATTTCACTTCGCGGTGGGAACTGCTGCCAAATATTTTGATGAGGTTGACCAATAATTTAAAAATATAAAAAAGACTAATCCAGTTATTCAGTTTAAGTAATGTCGGACTTAAGACAGGAGAAAGGGTAATGAGTGAAGAGATGAATGGTTATAACGGAAAAATCCTGAGAGTGAATTTATCCAACAGCAGCATAACTATCGATTCAATTGATGATAAATTTTGCAGAAAATATCTCGGTGGCGCTGGCTTTATTGCATATTATCTGTGGAAAGAATTGAAGCCTGGAATAGATGCTTTAAGTCCGGATAATAAATTGTTATTCGCATTGGGACCAGTTTCTGGTCTGGTGGTGCCCGGTGCATCACGCAATTGTATTGGAGCAAAGTCTCCTCTGACTGGGGGTATTGCCAAATCTGAAGTCGGTGGTTTTTGGATGGCTGAGCTTAAACGTGCCGGGTTTGATGCCATTATCATTGAGGGTAAGGCAGAAAAACCAGTTTACTTATGGATACAGGATGGACAAGTCAGTATCAGGGATGCAGGTCATCTCTGGGGTAAAGAGACTCTGGAAACAGAAAGAGCTATAAGATCAGAATTGGAAGATGAACGTATTCAGGTTGCCTTTGTTGGACAGGGTGGAGAAAACATGGTCAGGTTTGCCTGTATTATGGAAGGCTGCCATGATGCTGCAGGCCGGGGTGGACTGGGAGCTGTGATGGGCTCCAAGAAACTGAAGGCAATTGCAGTTCGAGGGCATAACCTCCCTCCGGTATTTAATGCTGACAAGGTAAAAGAAATCAGGCAGCAGTTGACACATCCATCCCCTATATCAGATTTTGGTACTGGCGGTCCTTATATGGTAGCCCAGGAAGCTACTGGTGATTTACCGATACGCAACTTTCGGGACGGTGGATTTCCTGAAGTTAATATGATACATGGCGGTGTAATTAAAGATACCGTCAGGGTTGGTATGGAAGGATGTTTTGCTTGCCCTCTCCGCTGTAAAAAAGTGATTAAATTTGATGAACCTTACCAGGTAGATCAGGCTTACGGAGGTCCGGAATACGAGACGCTGGCTGCTCTGGGATCTAATTGCGGTATCAGCGATCTTAAGGCTATTATCAAAGGCAACGAACGGTGCAATGCCTATTCTTTAGATACGATTTCAGCGGGTGCTTCAATAGCCTTTGCCATGGAATGCTATGAATACGGATTGATTACCAGTCAAGATACTGGAGGAATTGAACTAAAATGGGGTGATGCCGGGGTGATGTTGGATTTACTTGAGCTGATTGCCCAGCGCAAAGGAATCGGTGATTTCCTGGCGGAAGGAACTGCCAGGATGGCGCAAAAAATTGGCAAGGGGAGCCATGATTTTGCTATGCATGTGAAAGGTTTGGAGGCCGGAATGCATGAACCACGGGTCGGCTCCGCCCTGTTCTTAAGCTTCATGTTGTCTCCTACTGGCGCCGATCATTGTGTCACTACTCCGGATGGACTACTGGCTAATGAAATGATGTTCAGCCAATTTCATGCTTTGGGATGGTTGGAACCGCCTTCTCCCACTGAAATAAATCCCCGTAAAGTGAGTATTTTTAAAGATTCCCAATTACAGAACTTAATCTGTGATTCTCTGGTAGTCTGTCAATTCCCCGGTATTACGGCGGATCAAATTGTGGAACTTCTAAAGGGAGTTACAGGATGGGATACGGGTTTAACGGAAATTATGCGCATAGGAGAGAGAATAACCACTTTGATGAGATTATTTAATCTCCGCGAAGGAATAACGGAAGCCGATGATAAACTGCCGGAGCGGTACTACCAGCCTACCCAGGGAGGGCCGCTGGCTGATCTAAAAATCGATAAAGATATCTATGAAAAAGCCAGAAAATATTATTATGTTTTGATGGGTTGGGATGCTAATGGCGTACCATTACCGGAAAAGGTGGAGGAGCTTGGCATAAATTAAAGCATAATTCAAAATATGTAACAAAGGTCGGTTGTTATCAAGGGCTTTTTCATTTTCAAATATAACTAGCCCATATGTTTCAGTATATCCGGCTTTCACAGGATTATAAGATAAAAAGTGAAATGATCCAGGGTTGTTATCTCAAATATTTAATTGAAAATAATTAATTAGAGGAAGGTTTATGATGATTGAAATTCCAAAGACGAGTCGAGCATCTGTAATAGCTGAATATAATAAACCATATGAAGTACGAGAATATCCCATTCCTGAAATAGAACCTATGAGCATCCTGGTTAAGGTTGAGATGGCAGGGGTTTGCGGGACAGATGTACATCAATGGCAGGGGAAAATAGGCGTTCGCCCTCAATTACCAATTGTTCCAGGTCATGAAGTGGTTGGCAAAATCGTTAAGATGGGCGCAGGTAGAAACACAGATGTCGCTGGAGAACCTCTCGGTATTGGTGACCGTATCATGTGGCCTCATGTGTCTTGTGGAAAATGCTATTCCTGCGCTATCAATAATCAACCCAACTTATGCGAACGGAGATTTGGCTATGGATTCAGCCATGTTGGAGATTATCCTTACCTTACCGGTTCATTTGCGGAATATGAGTATGTTGTCCCCAATGCAGACGTTGTCAAGGTTCCTGATGAGTTATTAAATGAAGAGGTGGTGGGGGCAAGCTGCGCTTTCCGCACAGCAGTATCAGCCTTTGAAAGACTGGGAGCACTGGGTATTCAGAGCAGCGTGGTCATCCAGGGCTGCGGTCCGGTGGGCCTTTATGCCACACTTCTGGCTTATGAGGGAGGGGCATCTCAGGTTATTGTAGTGGGAGCGCCTGCTTTGAGGTTGGATCTGGCAAAAAAATGGGGTGCTAAACATGTAATTAATATTGATGAAATTCCTGATGCAGCTAATCGTAAAGCTGAAATATTAAAACTAACTAATGGACGGGGGCCTGATATTGTCGTAGAAGCTTCCGGAGCGCCAATAGCTTTCAGAGAAGGTATGGATATTGTTCGCCGCGGGGGACGATACCTGATTATTGGCCAGTCTTCAATGGAAGCGGAACAGTCCATAATTCCCGGGCTTTTTATGTTAAAACATCTTGAAGTTATAGGGAATGGATCGGCTTCTATAAGCCACTTTTATAAGGCTATTCAATTCATCAAAAACAACCGCCATAAATATAACTTTGCAGATATTATTACCAATAAATACAGCCTGTATCAGGTCAATGAAGCCATTAATGCCATGAAAGCAGGAAAGGAGATCAAACCGGTTATCGTACCATAAATTTTCTACTGGATGATAATAAAGCCTTGATTGGAATTGATTAACAGATTTCAGACAACAGAGGGCTTCTATTAATGCTTCTTATCACTTAATTAATCGCTGCTGTAAACTGGCTGCTGAATTCTATCGGTTTAATTATGCGCCCGGGTTTATTAATAAAAACCGGGCGCATACTCTGTTAGGCCGGTCAGGAATAGATGTCAATGTGACCGGATAATCTCATGGATTCTGGAATGTTATGAGAGCAGGTCGGAGAGAAGATAATCTCACCAGCGCATTTCCATTACCCCGAAAATAGAAATTTCATCCTTTGTTGGTGAACTCGCAAGGGTTCATGACGGGTTCCGGCGCAAGCCGGAATCCAGGGGTGGGGCGGAAATTATTACACCACAAAATGAAATGATCCTGGGCGGGGAGAAGCATTCTGTCTCGTTGGGATATAATGTTATATAATTACTATAAGCTAATGGGTTGAGATGAAACGACAGGTAAACCATTGCCTGAGACATTAAAGAATATAAACCTGGAATTTGTGATTTCATAACTCTGGTAATATGGGAGGCAATTATCAAAGAGCTATGGTTGTTAAGATAAAAATTGCATATATATTGAAGCAATTTACAGATAATCAGGAAATTATTGATGTAGATGGAACTACTGTGTATGAATGTTTAACCGACCTGGCAAATAAGTATCCTGATATGCAAAAGTGGCTTTTTAATCTACATAACTCACCATTAGTTTGGGTGCTGCTGAATAAAGAAATAGT
>JAVEVQ010000133.1:0-4890 GCA_034004945.1 Methyloversatilis sp.
TGGTGCGCGGAGAGAGACTCGAACTCTCACGCCTTGCGGCACTGCCCCCTCAAGACAGCGCGTCTACCAATTTCGCCACCCGCGCACTTGGGTAGGGGCGCGAATATACAACAAAAAGGATGATTCTGCGTGAGTGATTTGCGTCGTGCCCGGCAGGTGATGTGGGAACTGGTGAAGCCGCATCGCGGCCGTCTGGCGCTGGCGGCGCTCGGTCTGGTGCTGGCCGCCGGTTCGGCGCTGGCGCTCGGTCAGGGTCTGCGCAGCGTGATCGACCAGGGTTTCGCCGCCGGCGACCCGCAGTGGCTGGACCGCGCGCTGGCCGGCACGCTGGGGCTGGTCGTGCTGCTGGCCGGCGCCACCTGGCTGCGCTTCTACAATGTTTCGTGGCTGGGCGAACGGGTGGCGGCCGATCTGCGGGCGCGGGTGTACGCCCACCTGCTGACGCTGCCGCCCTCCTTCTTCGAAGCCGGGCGCACCGGCGAGGTCATTTCCCGGCTGACCAACGACACCGCGCAGATCGAGAACGTGGTCGGCTCGACGCTGTCGATCGCGCTGCGCAACACGCTGCTGCTGGCCGGCGGCCTCGTCATGCTGGGACTCACCAGCGGCCGGCTGACGCTGCTGGTGCTGGCCGGCGTGCCGGTGGTGGTGGCGCCCATCGTCATCTTCGGCCGTCGCGTGCGCGGGCTGTCACGTGAGCGCCAGGCGCGCGTGGCCGACCTCGGCACCCATGTGGACGAGAGCGTGCACGCCATCCGCATCGTGCAGGCCTGCGGCCACGAGGCGGCCGACCGCAGCCATTTCGCCGCGCTGGTCGAGCGCAGCTTCGACACCGGCGTGCGCCGCTACCGCCACACGGCGGTGATGATCGTCATGGTCATCCTGCTGGTGTTCGGCTCGGTCGCGCTCATCCTGTGGGTGGGCGGCCACGACGTGCTGGCCGGGCGGCTCAGTGCCGGCGAACTGTCGGCCTTCGTGTTCTACGCGGCCATCGTCGCCAGTTCGGTCGGTGCGCTGTCCGAGGTGTGGGGCGAACTTCAGCGCGCCGCCGGCGCCACCGAGCGCCTGATCGAGCTGCTCGACACGCAGCCGGCCATCGCCGCGCCGGCCGACCCGCAGCCGCTGCCTCAGCCGCCGCGCGGCGACATCGCCTTCCGCGGCGTGCGCTTCTGCTACCCGAGCCGGCCGGACATTCCGGCGCTGGACCGCTTCGACCTGACAGTGCGCGCCGGCGAGACGGTGGCGCTGGTCGGCCCGTCCGGCGCCGGCAAATCCACGCTGTTCCAGCTGCTGCTGCGCTTCTACGACCCGCAGGCCGGAAGCGTCGAGATCGATGGCGTGCCGCTGGCACAGGCCGACCCGGCCGCCGTGCGCGCGCGCATCGCGCTGGTGCCGCAGGAGGCCGTCATCTTCGCCGCCAGCGTGGCCGACAACGTGCGCTACGCACGACCCGAGGCGAGCGACGACGAGGTCCGCGCCGCCTGCGAGGCGGCCTTCGCCGACGCCTTCATCCGCCAGCTGCCCGGTGGCTATGACAGCCCGCTCGGCGAACGCGGTGTGCGGCTGTCAGGCGGTCAGCGTCAGCGCATCGCGATCGCCCGTGCCATCCTGGCCGACCGCCCGATACTGCTGCTCGATGAGGCCACCTCGGCGCTCGACGCCGAAAGCGAGCGCATGGTGCAGGCCGCGCTCGAACCGCTGATGGCCAGTCGCACGACGCTGGTCGTCGCGCACCGGCTGTCCACCGTACAGCGCGCCGATCGCATCGTCGTGCTGGACCACGGTCATGCAGTTGAATCCGGTACCCACTCGGAATTGATGGCGCGCGGCGGGCTCTACGCGCAGCTGGCGCGGTTGCAGTTCATCGACGACGGCGGTTGAGACAGCCCTCAGCGCCGACGCTTGGCCGCGTACATCGCGGCGTCGGCGATCAGCAGCAGATCCTTCGCGCTGTCGCCGTTCTCCGGCCAGCGGGCGATGCCGATGCTGGCGCCGACGGTGAGTTCGTGGCCGTCCATCGTCACGGGTCGTGCCAGCACTTCGCGGATCTTGCCGGCCACCGTCTCGGCGTCCTCCATGCGGCGCACGTCGGCCAGCAGCACGACGAACTCGTCGCCGCCGATGCGCGCCACCGTGTCGGCCTCGCGCACGCACAGGCGGAGGCGTTGTGCGACGTCATGCAGCAGCACGTCGCCAGCGGCGTGGCCCAGTGTGTCGTTCACTTCCTTGAAACGGTCGAGGTCGAGGTAGAGCAGGGCGAGCCTGCCCTTGGTGCGCCGCGCGGCGGCGATTGCCGTCTCGATGCGGTCGTGCAGCAGCGCGCGATTCGGCAGACCGGTCAGGCCGTCGTACTGTGCCATGCGGCGCAGCCGCGTCTGCAACTGCATGCGCTCGAGCGCGGTGGCGATCTGGGTGGCGACGAAATTCAGCAGTTCGCGGTCGCGCTCGGTGAACACCGCTGCACCGGGGGCGCGCTTCAGTGCCAGCGCGCCGAGGCAGCCGTCGGCCGACACCAGCGGCGCGCCGAGCCAGGTTTCGCCGCGCTCGCCGGCCATCAGTCGGGTTTCGCCGCGCGTCACCACGTCGGCACAGAAATCGATGCAGCGCGACGGCAGGCCGTCGACAGGATCGCCGTGTGCGTCGGCGGCGTAGGCGATGTTGAGCGCGCCGTCGATCTCGTTGCGCACGCCCACCATCATGCGCTCGGCCGGCAGCAGGTCGGCGACGATGCGATGCGCGCGCGCCAGCAGGTCGAACAGGTCGGTCGCCACATGCGCCGCCTCCGACATCGCGTACATCGCCGCCTGCATGTCGCCGGCACGCCGACGTGCAGTGATGTCGTGCGCGATCGCCACGCGCAGCCGTTCGCTCTCCGACCAGCGCGCCGACCACAGGATGTGCACGATGGCGCCGTCCTTGCGCACGTAGCGGTTCTCGAAGCTGAGCTTGGGGTCGCCCGACATGATTTCGGCCGCCGCGCGCAGCGTGCGTTCGCGGTCTTCCGGCAGCACCAGGTCGATCATCCGGCGGCCGATCACCTCGTCGCAGCTGTACCCGAAGATGCGCTCGAAGGCGGCGCTGACAAATACGAAGTGCCCGAACTCGTCCACGACGCAGACGGCGTCGAGCAGGAGGTCCATCACGGCTTCGAATGGGGCGGTGCGTCGTCTGTCCATGACCGGGAAAATACCGCGTGTGAGCGATGCGGCGCTCGATTTTCGGTCAATTTGCGCAAACAGGGGTGAAGGACGTGCGCCGTCGCCGCCGATAGTCTGAACGGACCACGAGCGGCTGCGTCGCGCAGATGCGGCCTGTAATGTCGGCAAACAACACTGTGCGGCCTTCGCATTTCCGTATCGCGCCGACCGTACATGACCACGTCTCCGACCAGCCGCCGCAAGTTCATCGGCACCCTCGGCGCCGCAGCACTCGCCGCGCCGGCCCTTCTTTCCGGCGCGGCCGCGCAGGCCGCCGCCGCGCCCTTCGTTCATGGCATCGCCAGCGGCGACCCGCTGGCCCGCCGCGTCATCCTGTGGACCCGCATCACCGCGCCGGGCGACGCCCAGCCGCGCGTGTTCTGGGAAGTGGCGACCGATGCCGCGTTCAGCCGTGTCGTGCGCAGCGGCCTGTTCCGCACCAATGCGACGCGCGACTTCACGGTCAAGATCGACGTCGACGGCCTGCGCCCGGACACGCGCTACCACTACCGCTTCACCTACGGCAGCCAGCGCTCGCCGGTCGGTCGCACGCGTACCTTGCCCGAGGGCGCGGTCGACCAGGTGAAGCTCGCCGTGTTTTCGTGCTCGAACTTCCCGGCCGGCTACTTCCACGCCTACGCCGAAGCAGCGCGCATGGACGACCTGCACGCCGCGCTGCATCTCGGCGACTACATCTACGAATACGGCCGCGGCGGCTATGCCACCGACGACGCCGCAGCGCTTGGCCGCGAGGTGCTGCCGGCGGGCGAATGCATCACGCTGGCCGACTACCGCACACGCCACGCGCTGTACCGCGGTGACCCCGGTCTGCAGGCGCTGACCGCCGCGGTGCCGCTGATCGCGGTCTGGGACGATCACGAGGTGTGCAACAACACCTTCGTGTCGGGCGCCGCCAATCACACGCCGGCCACCGAAGGCCCGTATGCCGACCGCCGCGCGGCTGCGCTGAAGGCCTATCACGAGTGGCTGCCGGTGCGCACGCCGGACACCGCCGACCTGCGCCGCATCTACCGCTCTTTCGACTTCGGCGACCTGCTGTCGCTGCACATGCTGGAAACCCGCCTGCTGGCGCGCACCGAACAGCTCTCCTTCGGCGATTTCGTCGGTCCCGACGGCATCAACGCCGACGCCCTGCGCGCGGCGATCGGCGACGACAGCCGGCAGATGCTGGGCGGCGTGCAGCAGGCCTGGCTGGAACAGCAGATGGCCGATTCGACCGCGACCTGGCAGGTGCTCGGCCAGCAGGTGCTGATGGCGCGCGCCGAAATTCCGGCCGCCATCGCGCTCGACCAGATCTCGATCGCCAACTGGATCGCGCTGAACGACAAGGCGGCGACGCAGCCGGAGGCGCTCACCCGTGCCGAGCGCTACATCCTCGGCCAGCCGTCGATCCCGCGCAGTACCGACGCCTGGGGCGGCTACGAGGCGGCGCGCGAGGCGGTCTATGCCGCCGCCCGCCGCCTCGACAAGAACCTGGTGGTGGTCGCCGGCGACACGCACAACGCCTGGGCCAGCGACCTGGTCGACGCCGCCGGCAACCGCATCGGCGTCGAGTTCGCCACACCTGGCGTGTCCTCGCCCGGCATGGAAGTCAGCCGCCGCACCGACGCGCCGGAAGTGGTCGCGCAATGGATGGTCGACACCATTCCCGACCTCAAGTACGCCGAAACCG
>JAVEVQ010000134.1:0-4851 GCA_034004945.1 Methyloversatilis sp.
CTGCGGCGGCCATTTTTACGGATTCCATCATGAGCACAGCTGTTGCAGGCGAAGGCCTGCGCGGACGCGACAAGCTCGCCCGCATTCCGGTCAAGGTGCGCGAGGATGTCGCCTCGCCGACCAAGCCCGCCTGGCTGCGCGGCCGCGACCAGGACACGCCAGCGGTGCGCGCGCTGCAGGGCGTGCTGCGCGAACACGCGCTGCACACCGTGTGCGAGGAGGCGGCCTGCCCGAACATCGGCGAATGCTTCGGCCGCGGCACGGCGACCTTCATGATTCTCGGCGCCATCTGCACGCGCCGCTGCCCCTTCTGCGACGTGTCGCACGGCCGGCCGCTGCCGCCCGATGCCGACGAACCGCAGCGCCTGGCGCGCACGGTGGCGGCGATGAAGCTGCGCTACGTGGTCATCACTTCGGTGGACCGCGACGACCTGCGCGACGGCGGTGCGGCGCATTTCGCGCAGTGCATGGCCGACATCCGCGCCCTGAGCCCCGATATCACGATCGAGGTGCTCACCCCCGATTTCCGCGGCCGCGAGGCGGTCGCACTGGACGCGCTGGCGGTGTCGCCGCCGGACGTGTTCAACCACAACATGGAAACCGTGCCCCGCCTGTACCGCGAAGTCAGGCCGGGCGCGAACTACGAAGGTTCGCTCAGGCTGCTGCGCGACTTCGGCCAGCGCTTCCCTGGCGTGCCGACCAAGACCGGCCTGATGCTGGGTCTGGGCGAAACCGAGGCGGAAGTGGTCGAGGTGATGCGCGACCTGCGCGCGCACGGCTGTGACCTGCTGACGCTGGGCCAGTACCTGCGGCCGTCGCCGGCCCATCTGCCGGTGATCGAGTACATCACGCCGGAGCGCTTCAACGCGCTGCGTGCCATCGCGCTCGAACTGGGTTTCAGCGAAGTTGCCGCCGGCCCGCTGGTGCGCTCGTCCTACCGCGCCGACGTGCTGCACGCCGCCCATGAGCATCATGGCTGACGCCAGCGCCCACACCGTCCTCGTGAACGGCCAGCACGAGCCGCTCGACGATGCGCGCACGGTGGGCGATCTGCTCGACCGCATGGCCTTGCGCGGCAAGCGCATCGCGGTCGAGCGCAACGGCGAAATCGTGCCGCGCAGCGTGTTCGACCATGCGGCGCTGAGCCCGGGCGACCGCGTCGAAATCGTCATCGCCGTCGGAGGCGGCTAGACCATGAATGCACCTGTTGATACACCGCTGGCCGATCCGCTCGTGATCGGCGGCCAGCCCTTTGCGTCGCGCCTGCTGGTCGGCACCGGCAAGTACCGCACGCTCGACGAAACGGCCCGCGCACTCGACGCCAGCGGCGCCGACGTCGTCACCGTGGCGATCCGGCGCACGCCGCTGAACCGCAACAACGGCGAACCCGGCCTGCTCGATGTGCTGCCGACCGGGCGCTACACGCTGCTGCCGAATTCGGCCGGCTGCTACACCGCCGACGACGCGGTGCGCACGCTGCGCCTGGCGCGTGAACTGCTCGACGGTCACGACCTGATCAAGCTGGAAGTGCTGGGCGACCCCAAGTCGCTCTATCCGAACATGCCGGAAACGCTGCGCGCCGCCGAAACGCTGATCCGCGACGGCTTCCGCGTCATGGTCTATTGCTCGGACGATCCGATACAGGCGCGCGTGCTCGAAAGCATGGGCTGCGCGGCCATCATGCCGCTGGCCAGCCTGATCGGTTCCGGCATGGGCATCCTGAATCCGTGGAACATCGGAATCATCATCAACGACGCCAAGGTGCCGGTCATCGTCGATGCCGGCATCGGCACCGCGTCCGATGCTGCGGTGGCGATGGAACTGGGCTGCGACGGCGTGCTGATGAACACCGCCATCGCCCACGCGCGCGACCCGGTGCGCATGGCCGCGGCGATGCGCCACGGCGTGATCGCCGGCCGCGAGGCCTTCCTCGCCGGCCGCATGGAAAAGCTGCCTTACCGGGCTGCGGCTTCGTCGCCGCAGACCGGCCTCATCCAATAACCATAAGGAAGGATTCACCATGTCTGCATCGAAGAAACGCCGTGTTGCGCTGGTCACCGGCGCCTCGCGCGGCATTGGCGCGGCGATCGCCCAGCGGCTGGCGAGCGACGGTTTTCACGTCATCGTTCATTACGCCCACGGCGCCGCCGAAGCGCGCGACGTGTGCGCGGCGATCGAACGCGCCGGCGGCAGCGCCTCGCTGCTGCAGGCCGATCTGTCGATGTCCGACGGCCCGCAGAATCTGGCCGACGCGCTGAGCGAGCCGCACATCGACGTGCTGGTGAACAACGCCGGCATCGCGCCGTTCGAAGCCATCGAGGACATGAGCGAGGGCAGTTACGACCGCCTGTCCAGCGTGAACATGCGCTCGGTGTTCTTCGTCACCAAATACCTGCTGCCGAAGCTGCGCGACGGCGGCCGCATCGTGAACCTGTCGAGCATCGTCGCCCGTACCGCCTTCCCCGGCATTCCGGCCTACTCGGCGACCAAGGGCTTCGTCGACGTGCTGACGCTGCAGCTGGCCGCCTCGCTCGGCGAGCGCGGCATTACGGTCAATGCCGTGGCGCCCGGCGTGATCGAGACGCGGCTCACCAGCGGCCTGCTGGAGAACGGTGGCGCCGAAGCGGTGCAGTCGATGCAGGCGCTGGCCGGCGTCGGCACGCCTGACCGCGTGGCCGGCGTCGTGTCTTTCCTGGTCGGCCCGGACGGCGCCTGGACCACCGGTCAGGTGATCGACGTCAGCGGCGGGACGAAGCTCTAACGGGGGGCAAGGGGCTAGGGGCGCAGTTTCAGCGCCAGCCAGCCCAGCCACTCGTGCAGCGCCCAGCTCGACTGCTGCAGCGCGCGCGATGAGGGGATGAAGTCGCCGACCGACCACGTGGCGGGACGACGGATCAGGGTCGGCGAGGCGATCGGGTCCAGCCCGGCGCGGCGGAATTCCTCCATCGAGCGGCGCATGTGCATCGCATGCGTCACCAGCGCGACGCGGTTGATCCCGGCGTCGCGCAGCAGCACCGCCGACAGCCGCGCGTTGTCGGCGGTGTCGCGCGAGGCCGGTTCGACCCAGCGCACATCCACGCCGAATTCGCTCATCGCTTCTCGCATCAGTTCGCCTTCCGGGCGGCCGTCCCACACCACGCCGCCGCTGACCAGCACCGGCAGGCCGCTCCCCTTTGCCAGCCGCGCGCCGGCCCGCACGCGTTCGAGCGCCCAGCCATTCACCGTCTGTCCGTCATAGTCGACCAGATTGTCGGTGGTGCCGGCGCCCAGTACGACAATGGCGCCCGCCCCGATCAGAGACTGGCCGGCGTCGGCGTAATAGGTGCTGCGTTCCAGCCATCCGGCCAGCGCCGGCAGGCACAGCGCATACAGCGTCAGCACGCCAGTGGCGGCCAGTGCCATGCCGATACGGCGGTGGCGACGCATCAGCAGCAGGCCGAGCACGGCCAGCAGCAACAGGCTGGTCGGCGGCAGCAGCAACACCGACACGGTCTTCTTCAGCAGGAACAGCAGCGAACTCGGCATGGGCGCGTGCCAGTGAAAAAGCCTTATTATCCGGGCCAACACGCCGCACGGCGGCGTTGCATGCACGTTGCAATGCGCCGGATGCGCGCGCAGACCACACGGAGCGGGGATTTGATCGATCTGTCGGCAATTGGCTGGAAGGAAGCGGCGCTGGTCGCGCTCGTCGTTCTTGCCGGTTACATGGGCTACGCGCTGATGCGTCTGTCCATGCTCAATGCCCGCAGCACTGCCGAAGCCGCACCGTCGCCCGTACCGGTGGCGCCCGTGCCGGCGCCACCACCGGTGGACCTGCAGGCCGAACTCGACCTGCTGCTCGACGCCCGGCTGGCGCCGCTGATGCAGGCGCTGGAAAGCCGGCTCGATCTGATCGAGGACAGGCTGGATGGCGTCAGCCGCCGCCTCGAAACCGTCAATCAGCTGCCGCCGGTCGCACCGCAGTACAGCGAGGCGCTGTCGCTGGCGGCGCGCGGCCTGAGTGCCGAAGACATCGCCGAACAGTGCGACATGTCGGTCGGTGAAGCCGAACTGGTGCGTACGCTGGCACAGAGCCGCGGCATGGGAGACAGGACATGAGTGCGACCGACAGCGTGGCCGTGCAAGGCAATGACGTGCAGGATGCGGTCGAACAGCGCAGTGCGTTGCTGCGCCGGGTGATCGTCGCCGGCGCCCTGATCGCGATGCTGATCGGCGGCCTGGCGCTGTTCGACGCCAGCCGCCGCGCGCCCGAGGTCGACGATGAACCGGTGGCCGCGGTCACGCCGCCGCCCGCCGAAACGCCGGCGGCCGAGGAGGCGACCCCCTTGCCGATGCTGCCGCCGGAAGAGACGCCGGCGGTCGATACCACCACGGCGTCGATGCAGGACACGCCGCCGCCGCTGCCCGATGCCGCGGCGGGTGCCGAGCCCGCGCCGGCGGCGCAGGCGGAACCGGTGGTTCCCGAGTCGACCGCCCGACCGGGCGCGCCGCTGCCGCCCCGCGCAGCGCCCGCCCGCCCGGCGGCTGCGCCGGCCGACGCCGCCCCACAGCCGGCGCCGGCCATCGCCCGTTCGCCAGCGGTTGCCGGCGCCGGCTACGTCGTGCAGGTGGGCGTGTTCAGCAACGTCGCCAATGCCGAAGAGGTGCGCGCGCGGCTCGCGCTGAACGGCATTCCGTCGCAGATCGAGGCGCGCGTCCACATCGGCCCGTTCAAGACGCGCGCCGAGGCCGATCAGGCGCGTCAGCGCTTGCGCGCGCTCGGTATGGACAGCGCACCGCCGACCGCCCTGAAACCTGCCGCGGTGCAGCGCTGATCTTGCTCAAGAGATGTCGGAACCCGGTCGTTATATG
>JAVEVQ010000050.1:0-23232 GCA_034004945.1 Methyloversatilis sp.
CAGATGCTGGAGAAGCTCGACGATCTGTGAGCGAGGGCGCCGCCGACGTGCGCTGGATCCGCGGCCGGGGTTCTGTGGGAGGGGTCTTCTGATCCGGACAGTAGCCGGTATCGAAGCCTTCGGACTGAAGCGGCCCCGTCGCGGCCAAGGCCGCTCCCACAAGGGGACACGCCGATCGACTACTCGAGCCCGGGCCGGGGTTCTGTGGGAGGGGTCTTCTGACCCCGACAGCGGCCCTTGTCGAAGTCTGCTCGCCGCAGCGGCCGCGCTCACTGGGGTGAGCTCGAGACCCGCCGGCTGAGGGCGTTTCCTCCCGCGGGTTGTTACATCCCCTTTCCAAGCGAATTTGCTGCCCTGCGCAAAGGCGGGGGCGTGGCTCGGGTAAAATCCGGCGCCATGACTTCACCAGCGCAGCACGTTGCCGGCTTTTCGTGGCCGGTACGCGTCTACTACGAAGATACCGACAGCTTCGGCGTGGTGTATTACGCGAACTACTTCCGCTTTCTCGAACGCGCGCGCACCGAATGGCTGCGTGCGCTCGGCTTCGACCAGGTCGAGATGGCGGCCCAGGGGGTCGGCTTCGTCGTGCGTTCGGTGCAGGGCGAATACCTGAAACCCGCCCGCTTCAACGACATGCTCGAAGTGCGCAGTCACATCGCGTCGACCACCCGGGCGGCCGTCGATTTCGCCCAGCGCCTCTACCGCGGCGAAGAACTGCTGTTCGACGGCAGGGTCCGTGTCGTGTCGATCGACATGGCGAAGAACCGCCCGGTATCGCTGCCGGTCGCATTGCGCGAACGCCTGCTTCCTTTCATTCAGCCTCCAGTGTCCACCCTCACATGAATCTTTCCGAAGACCTCTCGATCATTTCGCTCGTGATGCACGCCAGCCTGCTGGTCAAGCTGGTGATGGCGCTGCTGGTCGGCATTTCCTTCATGAGCTGGTACTGGATCTTCCGCAAGTCCTTCGCCATCCGTGCCGCGCGCCTCAGCTCCGACAAGTTCGAGCTGGAGTTCTGGTCCGGCGGCGACCTCAACGCGCTGTTCCAGAGCGCGGCCAATGACCGTCACAACGCTGGCGGCATGGAGCGCATCTTCGAAGCGGGCTACCGCGAATTCACCAAGCTGCGCGGGCGGCAGAACATCGACACGGCGACGGCGGTCGACGGTGCGCGGCGCGCGATGCGCGCCACCTACCAGCGCGAGCTGGACGAACTGGAGTCGCACACCGCCTTTCTCGCTTCGACCGGTTCGGTCAGCCCCTACATCGGCCTGTTCGGTACCGTCTGGGGGATCATGAACGCCTTCCGCGGCCTGTCCAACGTCGGTCAGGCGACGCTGGCCCAGGTGGCGCCGGGCATTGCCGAGGCGCTGGTCGCCACGGCGATCGGCCTGTTCGCCGCCATTCCCGCGGTGGTCGCCTACAACCGCTTCGCGCACGACATCGACCGCATTTCCATCCGCTGGGAGAGCTTCATGGAAGAGTTCTCCAACATCCTGCAGCGTCAGGCCCGGTAAGCGGCGATGAGAAGACAGCGCCGCATGATGAACCAGATCAATGTCGTGCCTTACATCGACGTGATGCTGGTTCTGCTCGTCATCTTCATGGTCGCGCCGCAGGCCACGCCGACCGGCAGCATCGAACTGCCCAGCGTCGGCCAGGCCTCGCAGACGCCGATCCAGCCGATCGAGGTGATCGTGAAGGCCGACGGCAAGCTGGCGTTGCGCGATCGGGGTGCCGCCAGTCCGAAGGAGACGCCGGTCACTCGCGACTCCATGGTCAGCACCTTGCGCGACATGCAGGGCGGCGACGCCAGCCGTCCGCTGGTGGTAGCCGGTGACAAGGCGGTGCGCTACGAAGAGATCACCAAGGTGGTGGGCGCGTTGCAGAACAACGGCTTCACCCGTATCGGTCTGCTGGTCGAGCAGACCGGTCAGAACGGCAAGCCGGCCCGCTGATGCACGCTCAGACGCATGACTTCGCGTTCAAGCGGCCGCAGCCCGGCAAGTGGCAGTCGGCCGCGCTGGCTGCGGGTATGCATCTGCTGCTCGCGCTGTTCCTTTATTACAGCGTGAGCTGGCAGACCAGTCAGCCGGCTGCGGTGCAGGTCGAACTGGTGGGCAGCCTGCCGCCGATCGAGGCGCCGGTGCGTCCGCCCCCGCCGCCGCCGGAACCGGTGGTCGAGAAGCAGCCGGAGCCGGTGGTGGAACCCCCTCTGCCGCCTCCGCCGCCCAAGCCGGACATCGCGATCAAGGAGCCGCCGAAGCCGAAGACGCCGCCCAAGGTCGAGCCGAAGCCCGAGCCGAAACCGGTTGAAAAGAAGCCGGAACCCAAGCCCGAGCCCAAGGTCGAGAAGAAACCGGAGCCCAAGGTTCCGCCCAAGCCGGACAACCGGTTGGAGCAGGAGCTGCAGGACAAGCTGCTGAAAGAATCGCTGGCCCGCGAAAGCGCTGACCAGATGCGCCGTCAGGCCGCGCAGGAAGCGGATCTGATGGCCAAGCTGGCGGCCGATGGCGTGCGCAGCAAGGCGCGTGAAAGCTGGGCCGGCCGCATCAGCGCCAAGGTGAAGCCCAACGTGGTGGTCCCGCCCGGTGCGTCGGGCAACCCGGAAGCGGTGGTGGCGATTTCGCTGCTGCCTGACGGTTCGGTGGTCGGCGAGCCCAGATTGAGACAGTCGACCGGCAATGCGGCGCTGGATGCGGCGATACTGCGCGCCATCGTGAAGTCATCGCCGCTGCCCAAGCCGGAAGACCCGGCCGTATTCGAGCGCAACCTGGAACTGAAATTCCGGCCGCTGGCCGAGTGACCGGCGCCTGCAGACACTTTACGGAAAGGATCCGATGATCAAGCTCTTCAGACTGATGGCCGTCGCGTTGCTGTTCGCCGCGCAGTTCGCCCACGCCCAGCTCACGGTCGAAATCACCGGTGCCGGTGCCAACCGCATTCCGATCGCCATCGCCAACTTTGCCGGCGAGGGCCTGCTGCCGCAGGCGCTGGTCGGCGTCGTGCGCGCCGACCTGGAGCGCAGCGGCCTGTTCAAGCTGGTCGATCCGGGTCCCACCCCGGTCCATCAGGACGCCGCCGTCGACCTCAACCAGTGGAAGGACCGCGGTGCCGACGCGCTCGCGCTGGCCAGCATCCTGCCGGTGCCGGGCGGCCGCTACGAAGTGCGCATGCGCCTTTATGACATCGCGCGCCAGGGCAAGCCGGACGGCATGATCTTCGTGTTCGCACCGGCCACCGTGCGGGAGACCGGTCATCGCATCGCCGATTTCATCTACGAGAAGATGACCGGCGAGCGCGGCGTGTTCAACACGCAGATCGCCTACGTGGTGAAGAAGGGCTCGCGTTTCGAACTGACCATCGACGACGCCGACGGGCAGAACCCGCGCATCGCGCTGCGCTCGGCCGACCCCATCATCTCGCCGACCTGGTCGCCGGATGGCACGCGTCTGGCCTATGTGTCCTTCGAGGCGAAGAAGCCCATCATTTATGTGCATTCACTGACCTCGACCTCTCGCTCGGTGGTGGCCAATTTCAAGGGCTCGAATTCGGCGCCGGCCTGGGCGCCGGACGGCAAGCGTCTGGCCATCGTGCTGACCAAGGACGGCTCGTCGCAGATCTACACGATCAACGCCGACGGCAGCGGCCTGACGCGCGTGGCCGGTTCCAGCTCGATCGACACCGAACCGCAGTTCTCGCCCGATGGCCAGTACATCTACTTCACCTCGGACCGCGGCGGCAGCCCGCAGATCTATCGCGTGCCGGCCAGCGGCGGCAACGCCGAGCGCATCACCTTCGAAGGCAGCTACAACGTGACGCCGCGCCTGTCGCCGGACGGCAAGACGCTGGCCTACGTGTCGCGCAATGGCGGCCGCTTCCAGATCACGGCAATGGATCTGGCGACGCGGCAGACGCAGATCCTGACCGATTCGTCGCGCGACGAGTCGCCGTCCTTCGCGCCGAACGGCCGGATGATCCTGTATGCATCGGAGATCGGCGGACGCGGCGTGCTGTCGGCGGTGTCGGCCGACGGCCGCGTCAAGCAGAAGCTGTCCGGGCAGGCTGGCGGCGATGTCCGCGAGCCCGCCTGGGGTCCGTTCAACAAACCGTAAGCACCGTCACAACCCCACGCAGTAGCGAAACCAGAGAGGCCAACACCATGCGCACCCATACCAAGCTTTCCATCGCAGCCCTGACGCTGGCCGTGCTGGCCGGCTGCTCGTCCACCGGTCCGGAGCAGCCCGCCGCGCCGACCGAGGACAAGTCCCCGACCGCACCGACCGGCCCCACCGTTTCGCCGGTCACGCCGCCGTCGGTCGACGGCAAGAAGATGACCGCCGAAGAGGCGCTGCTCGCCCAGCTGAAGGACCCGAACAGCCCGCTGTCCAAGCGCATCATCTACTTCGACTACGACAGCTACGTCATCAAGGACAGCTACGCCAGCCTGATTTCGGCGCACGCCAAGTTCCTGACCGCCAACCCGAAGTTCAAGATGCTCATCCAGGGCAACACCGACGAGCGCGGTTCGCGCGAGTACAACCTGGCGCTGGGCCAGAAGCGTGCCGAAGCGGTCAAGCGCGCGCTGATGCTGCTGGGCGTGCAGGAAGGGCAGCTGGAGTCGGTCAGCCTGGGCGAAGAGAAGCCGCGCATGGTGGGCAGCGACGAAGCGTCGTACGCCGAGAACCGCCGCTCGGAAATGCTCTACTCGGGTGAGTTCTGATGCAGGCCCGCAACGGGGTCGCGGCGGCGCTCGCCGCGCTGTTCATCGTCGCGGCTCCGGCGCGGGCAGCGCTGTTCGATGACGAGGTCGCGCGCCAGCGCATCGAGGACCTGCGCGCCGACACCAAGGCGCGCATCGGCAAGCTCGAAACGCAGCTCGAGCAGTCGCAGCGCACGCAGCTCGATCTGAGCAACCAGATCGAGGCGCTGCGCGGCGAAATCGCCAAGCTGCGCGGCCAGGTCGAGGTGCTCACCTACGAGCTGGAGGCGACGACCAAGCGCCAGAAGGACTTCTACCTCGATCTCGACACCCGACTGCGCGCGCTGGAAACCAAGCCGGTCGCCGCAGCCGAGCCTGAGGTCGATCCGGCCGCCGAGCCGCGCGACTACGAGGCGGCCCTGAACCTGCTCAAGGGCGGCAAGTACGCCGAGGCGCAGCTGGCCTTCGAAGCCTTCATCAAGAGCTGGCCGAAAAGCAGTTTCCAGCCTGCTGCCCACTACTGGGCCGCCAGCGCCGCCTTCCAGACCAAGGCTTACTCGCGTGCCGCGGAGCTGTACCGGGAGGTGCATGCGCAGTGGCCGGCCGACGTACGGGCGCCGGAAGCCTTGATCGGTCTGGCCAACACGCAGCAGATCCAGGGTGACGCCAAGGGTGCCAAGAAGACGCTCGAGATGGTGACCGCCCAGTACCCGGGCACGCCTTCGGCCGACGTGGCGCGCCAGCGCATCAAGCAGGCGGCGCAGAAGAAGTGAGCGGGCAGGGTACGGGCGGCAGGGCCGCAGTCGTTCTGCTGTCCGGCGGCCTGGATTCGGCCACCGTGCTCGCGATGGCGCGTGCGCAGGGGCTGCACTGCCACTGCCTGTCGCTCGACTACGGCCAGCGTCACCGGGCCGAGCTGGTGGCGGCCGAGCGCGTCGCCAAGGCGCTCGGTGCGGCCGGCCATCGCACCATTGCGCTCGATCTGCGCGCCTTCGGCGGTTCGGCGCTGACCGACAGCGCGATCGAGGTGCCGACCGGCGGCGTGGCGCCGGGCATACCGGTCACCTATGTGCCGGCGCGCAACACCATCATGCTGTCGCTGGCGCTCGCCTGGGCCGAAGTGCTCGGCGCCCAGGACATCTTCTGCGGCGTCAATGCAGTGGACTACTCCGGCTACCCCGACTGCCGCCCGGAATACATCAAGGCGTTCGAGGCGATGGCCAACCTGGCGACCAAGGCGGCCGTCGAGGGCGCGCGGCTCACCGTGCACGCGCCGCTGATCGACCTCAGCAAGGCGGGTATCATCCACGCCGGAACGCGGTTGGGCGTTGATTACGCTCTGACCGTATCCTGCTACCAGGCGGATGACGAAGGCCGTGCCTGCGGCGCGTGCGACTCCTGCCGCCTGCGCCGCGAGGGCTTCGCAGACGCCGGCGTGGCAGACCCCACCCGTTATCGCTGATCCGCTCCGTCGTCCGGGGCGGTCGCCAGACACCGACCCGATACGATGGAACTGAACATCCATACCGAAACGCTGGCAGCCGTATTCGCGCTGTCCGTACTGCTCGGCGCGCTCACCTCGCGCACCGGCTTCTGCACCATGGGTGCGGTGTCCGACTGGATCAATATCGGTGACCTCGGCCGCATGCGCTCGTGGATGCTGGCCATCGCCACCGCGATGGCCGGGCTGGTCGGTCTCGAATCGGCCGGCGTGGTCGACCTCAGCACCACCTATCCGCCCTACCGCACGCCGCAACTCGCCTGGCTGCGCTACATCGTCGGTGGTCTGATGTTCGGCGTCGGCATGACGCTGGCCAGCGGCTGTGGCAACAAGACCCTGGTGCGCATCGGCGGCGGCAACCTGAAGTCGCTGTTCGTGCTGGCGGTCGGCGCCGTGTTCGCCTACCTGATGATCTTCACCGATTTCTACGCCAGCGCCTTCGGCTGGATGAACGACTGGACGCTGTCGCTCGACGCCCGCGGCGTCGATTCGCAGGCGCTTGGTTCCGTCGTCGCCGGCACGGTTGGCGGCGACGCCGCCTCACTGAACCGCGCACTGGCCTGGATCGTCGCCGCCGCGCTGGCCTTGTGGGCTTTCGCGTCGGCTGATTTCCGCCGCAACATCGACCACGTGGCCGGCGGCATCGGCTTCGGTCTGGCGGTGCTGGCCGGCTGGTGGCTGACCGCGGGCCCGCGCGCCGCAGCGTGGAAGGAATGGGCCGAATTCGCCGACGTCGTGCCGAGCCGGGTCGAGGCCCAGTCCTACACCTTCGTCGGCCCGATGGCTGACGGCGCCCGCTGGCTGATGGACCCGACCAATACGGCCCTGCTCAACTTCGGCCTGATGGCGCTGGCCGGCGTCGTCGTCGGCGCCTTCATCCACGCGCTCGCCAGCGGCACGTTCCGCGTCGAGTGGTTCCGCGGCACCGCCGACGTCGTGCGTCACGGCATCGGCGGCGCGCTGATGGCCATCGGCGGCGTGCTCGCCTCCGGCTGCAGCGTCGGCCAGGGCATCACCGGCGTATCGACGCTGGCGCTCGGTTCGGCCATCGCGCTGCTCGCCATCATTGCCGGCTCGGCGCTGACGATGAAGGCGACGATGTGGTGGCTGATGCGTGACTGAGCCGCGCCCGGCGCCGGGTGGCACATTCCGGGTTGACAGGGCCTTTCCTCTCACCTATAGTCCGCGGTCTTCGCAAGGCGAGGGTCGGTAGCTCAGTCGGTAGAGCAGCGGACTTTTAATCCGTTGGTCGCGAGTTCGAGTCTCGCCCGACCCACCACTCGGTGGGCCGAAGCAATATGCGAAGCAGGTTTCCGGGTTGTTAGCTCAGTTGGTAGAGCAGCGGACTCTTAATCCGTAGGTCGAGTGTTCGAGCCACTCACAACCCACCAGATTCAAGTAGTTGAAAACAAAGGCCTTCTCACGAAGGCCTTTGTCGTTTACGTCCCCGGGACGTGCTCTGGTAGCAAAAATGGTAGCGATGCGCCCCCCGAGGCCCATCCCGCCAGAACACCACCAGAATGCGTCCGGACAGACGAAAACGACCGCGCTGACGGGATAACTGCCGGGGCTACACCCCTTGTCACCAAACGACAAGGAGCTTTGCCCATGCGTCACACCCTGCGTTTTGCGCCCAGCCTGATGGCTACCTCGGCGCACCTCCCCTGCTGGCTTGCAGCGGTCTCCCTTTGCGCGAAGGGAGGCCGCCATGGCTAAGCCCGCAAAACCCTTCAAGTACCGCGAGAAGTGGCGTGCCCAACTGACCCTGAAAAACGGGCAGCGCCTGACCCGCGATTTTCCGGTCGGGCAATACGACGAAGCGGTGCGCTGGCTCGCGGAGCAGCGCGCCAATGCCGACTCGGCGCACGAGCCACAACTGGGCGGCCCGACACAAGCCACGCTTGCGCAGGCCCTCGAGCTGTACGCACACCTCTATACGATCCTCAAGGGTGGGGCTCCGGCTGAACTCACCCGCATCAATCACTATCTCGAGGCCGGTGGGCTGCAACCGCTGCAACTCGTGAGGGAGGAGGGCGGTTTCAGGATCGCGCCCAAGCCACGTCGCGCCCTGCCGCGCTCTTTCGCCGCGCATCGGGAAGAACGGACGCAAAAGCGCGCCAAGACCTACGCACAACTCGCGGAGCTTGCTCGGAAGCCCTGCGGCCGAATCGCCAAAGCCGATATTCGTGCGTTCATGGCGACCATGGCTCAGGAGGGGCTCTCGGCAAGCACCATTCAGAAGGAAATCGCCCTCATCAAAGCGATGTTCAACAAGGCCATCGAGGAGTGGGAGTGGACGACATTCAAGAATCCTTGCGCGGGCATCAAGCTTGGCGGGTCCGTCCCCCGGTTCGTCATTCTGTCCAGGGACGAGCGCGAAGCCTTGTTCAAGGCACTGGCGGAGTGCGACAACCGGAGTGCGCTTGCCCTCGTGTTGACTCTCAAAACGACATTGCGCGAGCGGTGGAAGCAGGTCGTCTCCGAGAGCACCGGTTGTCCCATCTACCTCGCAACTCTCGATGAAGGCGTCTCGGGCGCAACTCTCGACAAGCTTGCCGCCCGGGACATTTGCTTGGTGGTGCCAGAGCGATTCAAGACCTCTGAGTACGCGGAGTACAAGACCCGAGCCAACGTGGTGACCTATCGCTGTTTCTTTGACGAGCTCCGCAGCGCCAAAGAGCAGCTGTGGCTCAACGTGGGCATTCCCTGCTTCAACGCAGACGCGGACGCATGGCCGGCGTAGTCCGACTGATACAGGCTCCCTCCCGGAGCCTTCGAGAGGCTCCGGGAGAGAGCGTTCCTCCAGGCTCTTCGCCCACGGGAGACTGACTGCGCCAACAGCCAACGCATCCGCGGTCTCCTATATTGAATCTATGCGGCGGCCTTCTCATTCCAATCGTTTGGCTGTCGACACACTTGGAAGGCAACGATTTTGAATCGCCCGCGCCCTAAAGTGTCCCTCGAAAGCTCGACAAATTTCGAGGGACCTCACGAAGAAGTACCAAACGGAGTCGAAGCTCAAGGTGGCAAAGCACTTGTTGCTTGGAGACCGTGGAGCAAAGCTGCTGGCGCGACAATGGTCAGCCCCTGGATTGAGCGCAACTGCTCGGAACCTTGCCCAAGTTTTCCGTGATTTGGTGCTAAGAGGAGCTCCTTGAATCGCCCCGGGTTTTCTAGACGGTTCTGTTGTTCAAAAAATACTGCCGTTCGAACTCTACCGGGGATAGCTGGTTGGTGTATCCGTGGCGGCGTTTCGGGTTGTAGAACATTTCGATGTAGTCGAACACGTCCGAGCGTGCCTGAGCGCGCGTGGTGTAGATCTGGCGGCGGATGCGCTCGCGCTTGAGCAACTGGAAGAAACTCTCGGCCACGGCATTGTCGTGGCAGTTGCCGCGGCGACTCATGCTCGGCTGTAAGCGGTGCGCCTTCAGGAAATCCTGCCAGTCATGGCTGCTGTACTGGCTGCCCTGATCCGAATGCACCATCACCTCGGTCGTCGGTTTGCGTCGCCAGACGGCCATGAGCAATGCGTTGATCGCCAACTCCCGGGTCATGCGTTCTCCCATCGACCAGCCCACCACCTGGCGCGAGAACAGATCGAGCACGACGGCCAGATACAGCCACCCCTCGTGGGTGCGGATGTAGGTGATGTCGGTCGCCCAGACCTTGTTCGGCGCAGCCGGTTCGAACTGGCGATCCAGATGATTGGGCACCACCACCGCGGGGCGCCCACCGTATTTGCCCGGGCGGCGCTTGTAGCCCGTGTGCGAGCGTTGCCCGGCCAGACGCATCAGACGCGCCACCCGATGTTTGCCGCAACGCTCGCCCATGTCTCGCAGGTCGTTGCCCACCTTGCGATAGCCATATGCCCGGCCACTGCCCTCCCAACTCCGGCTGATCAGGGCGGACACCCGTACGTCCTCCTGCGCCCGGTCGCACAACGGTGCCTGCTTCCAGGCGTAGTAACCACTCGGATGTACTTGCATGACCGAGCACAGACGGCGCACCGGATGCTGCTCGACATGTTCGTCAATGAAGGCGTACTTCACCCGGACTGCTTGGCAAAGTACGCGGCGGCCTTTTTTAGGATGTCGCGCTCCTCGGTCACGCGCCGAAGCTCCCCCTTCAGGCGCCTGATCTCATCGGCCTGGCTGTCCTGTTGAGCTCTGACCGGCGCCGGCACCGAATACCGCTTGATCCAGCTGTACAGGCTATGGGCACTCACGCCCAGGCGCACTGCAACTTCCGCCACCGCAAAGCCCTTCTCGGTGACCTGTTTGACCGCTTCGACCTTGAACTCCTCGGTGAAGCGTTGCTGTGACTTCTTCGTTTCCATCGACACCTCCATGAAGCCTCATTCTGAGGCAGGTTGGTGTCTAGAAAACCCGGGGCGATTCAGATCGCGCTCGGCCAGCATCTTCTTCAGCCGCGCGTTCTCGGTCTCCAACTGGCGCAGCCGTTTGACCTCGTCCGTGTTCATCACCCCGAAACGCTTGCGCCACGTGTAGATCGTCTGCTCGCTGACCCCGTGCTTCTTCGACACTTCCGCCACCGGTGAGCGATCAGCCTCCCGCAGGATCTTGACCATCTGTTCTTCTGTGAATCGACTCTTGCGCATGACTTCCCCATCTCTCTATGGAAGCCATCCTCTCAAGTTTCAAACGGTCCGAAAAGTCGGGGGCAGGTCAGTCAAGCGAGGCATTGAACTGGGGAGTTGCCTGAGCAGCGACCCCGCCCCGGGTACGCCGCCTCCCGGATCGTTCAAAGATTTGCCGGGATTGTTCAAGCCCGTCCGCCCGCCCGTCCCTACAGTCAGTGCCAGATGGCCCCGCCCCGTGCGGGGACGTTCCGGGTTCTGCACACAGTCAAAATGACGGAGGAGAAGATGGGCGAAGCAACTGTCGCCGCGAAAGCGGCGGGCGCGACCGAGGGCACGAAGACCTTCGACGCAATCGTGATCGGGGCGGGCGTGGCCGGGCTGTACCAGGTGTATCGGCTGCGCGAGATGGGCATGTCGGTGCAGGGTTTCGAGGCCGGTTCCGGCGTTGGCGGCACCTGGTACTGGAACCGCTATCCGGGCGCGCGTTTCGATTCCGAGGCGGAGATCTACCAGTACTGGTTCGACGAGGCCATGTTCAAGAACTGGCAGCCGACCGAGCGTTTCCCGGCGCAGCCGGAAACCGAGCGCTGGCTGAACTACGTTGCCGATCGCACCGATCTGCGCAAGCACTTCCGCTTCGATACCCGCGTCACGGCGGCGCGCTACGATGAGGCGAAGCGTCAGTGGGCGGTCACCACCGACGCCGGCGACACGGTGACCGCGCGCTTCCTGATCTGCTGCACCGGCATGCTGTCGGCGCCGCTGACCTCGGTGTTCCCGGGGCAGGAGACCTTCCGAGGCGAGATCTACCACACCGCGCGCTGGCCGAAGGAGCGGGTCGAATTCGTCGGCAAGCGGGTCGGCGTGGTCGGTACCGGTGCCACCGGCATCCAGGTGATCCAGACCATCGCACCGCAGGTCGGCCATCTGAAGGTGTTCCTGCGTACGCCGCAGTACGTCATCCCGATGCGCAACCCGAAGTACACCCCGGCCGACTGGGCGAAGCAGGGTGAGCGCTTCGCGCAGATCCGTGACCGCGTGGCGCATACCTTCTCCGGTTTCGAATACGACTTCGAGAACGGCGCCTGGGCCGACCTCACGCCGGCGCAGCGCACCGAAGTGCTGGAGCGCCTGTGGGCCGACGGTTCGCTGGCGCTGTGGCTGGCCTCCTTCGCCGAAATGTTCTTCGACGAGAAGGTGAATGACGTGGTGTCCGAGTTCGTCCGCGAGAAGATGCGCGCGCGCCTCAAGGATCCGGTGCTGTGCGAGAAGCTCATTCCGACCACCTACGGCTTCGGTACCCACCGCGTGCCGCTGGAGAGCAATTACCTCGAGGTGTTCCACCAGCCGAACGTCGAGATCGTCGACGTGAAGCAGGCCCCGATCGAGCGCATCGTGCCCGAAGGTGTCATGACCGCCGACGGCAAGGTGCACGAACTCGACATCCTGGTGCTCGCCACCGGCTTCGACGCCGGCTCCGGTGCGCTCACCCGCATCGACATCCGCGGTCGCGAGGGCCGTTCGCTGAAGGAGGAGTGGGGCCAGGAAATCCGCACCACCATGGGTCTGCAGGTGCACGGCTATCCCAACATGTTCACCACCGGCGCACCGCTCGCGCCATCGGCCGCGCTGTGCAACATGACCACCTGCCTGCAGCAGCAGGTCGACTGGATCACCGCCTGCATCCGCTCGATGCGCGACAAGGGCCAGCAGGTGATCGAGGCGTCGAAGGCGCTGCAGGACCAGTGGGTTGCCCACCACGACGAGACGGCGAACAAGACGCTCGTGGTCAAGACCGACTCCTGGTACATGGGCACCAACGTCGCCGGCAAGCCGCGGCGTCTGCTGTCCTACATCGGCGGCGTCGGCACCTATCGCCAGAAGTGCGATGAGGTCGCGGCCAGCGGCTACCGCGGATTCACGTTCGCCTGAAGCGCGACGCACCCGGCCGGCACCGCCGGCCGGGCCGGGACAAAGCGCCGCACCGGCCGGTGACGGCGACGACGGAGGAGCAGGAAGATGATCCAGAACGACTACTACAGCCAGGAGCTGCACGGCCCCTACGAGCTCATCAGCATCGGTGCGCTGGAGCTGGAAGAGGGCGGCACGATTCCCGACTGCAAGCTGGCCGTGGTCACGCACGGCACGTTGAACGCCCGCAAGGACAACGCCATCCTGATGCCCACCTGGTACTCGGGTACCAGCAAGATCATGGAGCAGGTGTATATCGGTAACGGCCACGCGCTCGATCCGGACAAGTACTTCATCGTCCAAGTCAACCAGATCGGCAGCGGGCTGTCGACCTCGCCGCACAACAGCGACGGCGAAATCGCGATGGAGCGCTTTCCGCGTGTGCGCATCGGCGACGACGTGCGCGCCCAGCAGCGCCTTCTGTCGGCGCATTTCGGCATCGAGAAGCTGGCGCTGGTGGTCGGTGGCTCGATGGGCGCGCAGCAGACCTGGGAATGGGCGGTGCGTTTCCCCGACCGCGTGCTGCGCGCGGCGCCGATCGGCGGTACGGCGCAGAACACCGAACATGACTACATGTTCGCCGAAACGCTGATCGAGGCCATCGTCAGCGACCCCAACTTCAAGGGCGGTCGCTACGCGGCTTCGGCCGACGTGATCGACGGCCTGCGCCGCCACGCCAAGCTGTGGACGGTGATGGGCTGGAGCGTGGCCTTCTTCCGCGAAGGGCGGCACCGCGCGCTCGGTTTCGATTCGATCGCCGACTTCGTCGAGCGCTTCATGGTCGGCTACTTCGGTCCGATGGACGCCAACGACCTGCTGTGCATGGCGTGGAAGTGGCAGCGCGGTGACGTCAGCCGCCACGCCGGCGGCGATCTGGCGGCCGCGCTGGCCCGCGTGCGCGCGAAGATGTACGTGATGCCGATCAGCCACGACATGTTCTTCCCGCCCGAGGACTGCCGCCGCGAGCAGTGCCTGGTGGCCGGCAGCGAACTGCGTGTGCTGGACAGCATCGACGGTCACTTCGCGCTGCTCGGCACCGACCCGGCGATGGTGGCGCAGGTGGACGCCCACCTGACGGAGCTGCTCGCCACGCCTGCCGGCTGAGCGCGCGGCCGCTTCGCTGCGCTGCAACCTCGGCGCGCCGGACGCTCTGCTAAGCTGCCTCTGCCTGCCGGCGTGTGCCGGCAGGCGTGACCGGCGGCGCAGCGGATTGCGTCCGGCCCTTTCGTCGGGGAGAACGACATGCCGAACATCATCACGCCGAAAGAACTGCCCAAGTGGGTGCCAGGCGAGGTGCTTTCGTCGAGTGACAACCTTGGCTGGAAGGGCGTCGGGCATCGCTCCTACCGCTACGCCGCCCTCGACGTGCCGATCCCGCCGCTGGACCACTTCATGGTCGTGCGCTACGCCGCCGGCCAGACGCCGATGGACCGCTGCTTCGAGCAGCGCTGGTCGCGCGCCGACTGCCGTCCGGGCGACGCCTCGCTGCTCACCATGTCCGAAGCGTCGCACTGGCACTGGACGCAGCAGATCGACGTGTCGCACGTCTATCTTTCCAACAGCCTGATGTCGCGCGTGGCGGGGGAGGTGATGGACAGGCCGGTGGCCGAGGTGCGGCTGCATGACGTGCTGTGCGCCCGCGACCCGACCCTGCTGGCGATCACCGACGCGATCACCCAGGAGGCGGTGCAACCCGAGATGGGCGGGCCGCTGTACGCCGAAACGCTGGGCACCCAGCTGGCCGTGCACCTGCTGCGCAAGTACGCCCAGGTCACCTTCCGCCACGACCTGCCGGGCGGCCGCCTGTCGCCGGCGCAGATGCGCCGTGTGCTCGACCTGATAGACAGCCGCCTGCACGAGGCGCTGACGCTGGAGGACATGGCCGAGGCGGCCGGCCTCGGCGTATGCACCTTCCACCGCCGTTTCCGCGAGACGCAGGGGCGGGCGCCGCATGCCTTCGTGATCGACCGGCGTGTCGAGCGCGCGCGCCAGCTGCTCACCGCCGGTGATCTGGCCGTCAAGGAAGTGGCGGCCTGCTGCGGCTTTTCCGACCAGGCGCACATGACGCGCGTACTGGGGGCACGGCTCGGCACGACACCGGCGAAACTGCGCGGCGCACGCGGCTAGCATCCGGCTACTGCAGCACCCGCAGTGCCACCGCGCCGACGCCGACCACGACGATGGCGGCGACGCGCGTGCCGCTGACGGCTTCCTTCAGCACGCCGGCGGCGATAAGCAGCGCGAACACCACCGATGTCTCGCGCAGTGCCGCCACCAGCGCGATCGGCGCGCGCGTCATCGCCCACAGCACCAGCGTATAGGAGGCCAGCGTGCCGGCGCCGCCGAGCAGTGCGCGACCGCCGCTGCCGCGCAGCCGCGCCAGATCGGGTCGGCCGCGCCGCAGGCAGAAGAGCAGCACGAGCGACAGGCCGGTCAGCAGCAGCATCCACGCGGTGTAGCCGAAAGCGGTGCCGGACAGGCGCGCGCCGTGACCGTCGATCAGCGTGTAGCAGGCGATCACCGCACCGTTGAGCAGCGCCAGCGCGGCCGCGTGGACGTGCAGCCGGCCGCGGCGCCGGGCGTCACCGGCCAGCAGCAGGATGCCGCCGCCGATCAGCAGGATGCCTGTCCAGGCGCCCGCCGACAGCCGCTCGCCGATCAGCGGCGTCGCCGCCAGTGCGGTCAGCAGCGGCGCCGAACCGCGCATCAGCGGATAGGCCAGGCCCAGCTCGCCGCCGCGGTAGGCGAGTGCCACCAGCGAGAAGTAGACGACGTGGATCAGCACCGAAGCGCCCAGCCAGGGCCAGCTTGCCGGCGCCGGCACGGGCAGCAGCGGCAGCAGACAGGCCGCCCACAGCGCGGCGCCGCCGACCATGAACACGGTGTCGGCGAAGGTGTCGTGCGAACTGCGCACCAGCGCGTTCCAGCCGGCGTGCAGCAGTGCCGCGCACAGCACGACCGCCATCACGTCCAGGGGCATGCCGTCGCCCTCCGCCGTGCGGACGCCGGGTCAGTCCACCTGCTTCGGGGGCGCGGCCGGCGTTTCCTCGCGCACGCCGCGTATCACCTTGATCAGGCAGAACAGGAAGCCGGCGACGCCGACCGCGGTCATGATCAGCGACTGCCACAGCGGCCAGCCGCCGGTCTGGCTTTCGTCGATCAGGTTGAGCAGGGTCAGCGTCACCCCGGACATGCCGACGATGGCGAAACCGAGGGCAGCGAAGAAGAACAGTACGCGCATGAATGAGATCCAGTGAGAGGCGGCGCAGCGCCGGCGGCAGGCGTGCCGCAACGGGCGCCCGGCGGCCTGCATTGTGTCCGAAGCGGCAGCGACCTGTGAAGCCACGCCGCCGGCGTCGACCGCCGCGCGCGCTTGCGCGTGCCGTGAGCGGTCCGCGAGAATGCGGCACCTTCACTCGCGAACCGACACGATGAAACGCATCGTCATCCTCGGCACCGGCGGCACTATCGCCGGTCAGGCGCGGCAGGCCGGCGACAACGTCGGCTACACCGCCGCGCAGATCGCCGTCGGCGACCTGCTGGCAGCGATACCGGCGCTGACCGGCTTCGCGCTGGAAGCGGAACAGGTGGCCCAGGTCGACAGCAAGGACATGTCCTTCGCCATCTGGCGCGCGCTGGCGCAGCGCGTTGCGCACCATCTCGCACGCGACGAAGTGGCTGGCGTCGTCATCACGCACGGCACCGACACGCTGGAGGAAACCGCCTACTTCCTGCACCGCGTGCTGGCGCCGGCCAAGCCGGTGGTGCTGACCGCTGCGATGCGCCCGGCCAACGCGCTGGCACCGGACGGCCCGCAGAACCTGCTCGACGCGGTGCGGCTCGCCGCGCTGCCGGGCGCGCGCGGCGTGCTTGTCTGCATCGCCGGCGCGGTGCATGCCGGTTGCGACGTGCGCAAGGTGCACCCCTACCGCACGGATGCCTTCGATTCCGGCGACGCCGGAGCGCTCGGTCACATGGAGGAAGGACGTCTGCGGCAGCTGCGCGACTGGCCGGCGGGCGAGCCGCTCGGTCTGGCCTGTGCGCAGCGCGAGGACTGGCCGCGCGTCGACATCGTCGTCAGCGCGGCAGGTGTCGACGGCGCGCTGGTCGATGCGCTGGTCGCGCTCGGCGCGCGCGGCATCGTCGTCGCCTGCACCGGCAACGGCACGCTGTCCGCGCCGCTCGAAGGCGCGCTGCTGCGCGCGCAGGCGGCCGGCGTCGCGGTACTGCGCGCCACCCGCATCGGCCGCGGCAGCATCGTCGAGACGACGGCGCAGGCCTTGCCGTCGGCGGGCGCATTGACGCCGGTGCAGGCGCGCGTCGAACTGCTGCTCACCTTGCGCTGACGCCGGGCATTCACAAAAAAGCACGAAGATTGCGCCGTGGGCGCGCTGCGACCGGGTCGCAAGCGCTTAAACTTCCGCTTCTGTGCACATCAAGAACAAGGTCGCCCGAGCGACCGCCATAAACGAAGAACGCCTCCGATGCGACGTCGCGCATTGACCACGCTGCTGACCGTGGCCGCCCTGCTTGCCGGGCTGCTGCCGGTGGCGGCTGCGCTCTATTTCTCCTGGGCGTACACGCTGCGGGTGGAGAGCCAGCACCTCGATGCGCTGGCGCAGCAGGCGCTGGCACGCGCCGAGCAGGTGTTCGACGACGCGCAGTCCGAACTCGGCGGCCTGCAGAGTTTTCCGCAGCCGGCCTGCTCGCCGGCCCATGTCGAGCGGCTGCGGCAGATCGCCTACTGCACGCCCTTCGTGCGCGAGATCGCCTACGTCGAGAACGGTCAGATCGCCTGCAGCAGCATGGGCAGCGACGCGCATCGCGTGCTGCCGGCAGCCGACTGGTCGGACGGCACGGGGCGGCAGATCTGGTTCCGCGTCACCCACACGCTGGACGACGTCAGGCCGTCGGTGGCCATCGGCCGCGGCCAGCACATCGCGCTGATCCACGCCAGTCACTTCCAGGCGCGCGCCGTCGGCGACACCCAGCTGGCGGTGCTCAGCACCACCGACTGGCTGCCGCTCGCCCACGTCGACCAGCCACTGCTGCCGAGCATGATCGATACCGCGGTGACCGGCCGCGAGCGCATCCAGGGTGACCGTCTGTATGCGGTCGCGCAGTCGGCGCAACTGCCCATCGTTGCCGTTGGCGCGCAGTCGCGCGCCAAGCTGATGGCCGCGTGGACCGCACCGCTGGTCATGATGACGCTGCTCGGGCTGCTGGTGAGCACGATGCTGATGTGGGCGGTGCGCCGCTTCGCCCGTCAGTACTTCTCACCGGCCAGCGCGCTGCTGTCGGCGATACGCCGCGGCGAACTGCGCGTGGCCTATCACCCGCAGATCCGCCTGTCCGATGGCCGCTGCGTCGGCGCCGAGCTGCTGGTGCGCTGGCCCGATCAGAACGAGCCGGTCATGAGCACCGACGACCTGGTGCATCTGGCCGAGCACTCGGGTTTCGAACACGAGATCACCGCCCGCGTGCTGCGCACGGCCATCTCCGAGATCGGCGACCTGCTGCACCGCCGTCCCGAGCTGACGGTGTCGCTGAATCTGGCGTCGCACGACCTCGAGCGCGGTGACCTGACCCGGCTGCTGGACGAGGTGATCGACGGCGGCGGCATCCGTCGCAGCCAGATCGAACTGGAACTGACCGAGCGCAATCTGATACAGGCCGGCTCGGCCAGCGAGGTGCTGGCGCGGCTGCGTGAAGCCGGCCACAAGGTGCTGCTGGATGATTTCGGTACCGGCTACTCCAGCCTGTCCTATCTGCACGATCTGCCGGTCGATGCGCTGAAGATAGACCGCGCCTTCGTCGGCACGATAGGCGCCGACACGCCGCATGCGCCGCTGGTGCCGCACATCGCGGAGATCGCCCGCACGCGCCGCCTGCACATGGTGGCCGAGGGGGTCGAAACCGAACAGCAGGCCGCCTATCTGCGCGAGCAGGGCGTCCAGATCGCGCAGGGCTATCTGTACGCGCGGCCGATGGACGCTGGCGAGTTCCGCCACTTCCTCGCCACGCGCGGCTGAACCCGGCGCGCGGCGCGCAGTCCATCGGCCGTGCTCACCCTTCATTCACTCCGCAAGACGCTGCCGGGTACGCCGCCGCGCGTGCTGCTCGATGGCGTCGACCTGGCCGTCGCGCCGGGCGAATACGTCGCCGTGATTGGCGAATCCGGCGCCGGCAAGTCGACGCTGCTCAATCTGGTCGCCGGCCTCGACCGGCCGGACGCCGGCAGCGTCCACTTCGGCGCGCACACGGTGTCCGCGCTGGACGACGATGCGGCCACGCTGTGGCGGCGGGTCGAGGTCGGCTTCGTGTTCCAGTCCTTCCACGTGCTGCCCTGGCTCAGCCTCGTCGACAACGTCGCGCTGCCGCTGGCACTGGCCGGCGTGCCGGCGCGCGAGCGGGTGGCACGCGCCCGTGCCCAGCTCGAAGCGGTGGGGTTGGGCGCGCGTGCCGGCGACAGCCCGACCCGGCTGTCCGGCGGCGAGCTGCAGCGGGTGGCTATCGCCCGTGCGCTGGTGCACCGCCCGCGCCTGCTGCTGGCCGACGAGCCCACCGGAAACCTCGACGCCGACAACGCCGAACGCATCGCCGGCCTGCTGCGCGACGCGGTGAAGTCGAGCGGCGCCTGCGGCCTGCTGGTGACGCATTCGGCGGCGATGGCGGCCAGCGCCGATCGCGTGCTGCGGCTGGCGCGCGACGGTCGCCTGCACGATGCTTGAGCTGCTGTGGCGCTCGGCGCGCCGCGGTGCAAGCGCGCTCGCACTGCTCGCCATCGCACTCGGCGTCGCACTCGGGGTCGCGGTGTCGGCCATCCACCGTGCAGCGCTCGACGAATTCGAATCCGGTCTGCGCAGCGTGTCCGGCAGTGCCGACGTCGAGGCGGTGGCGCCGCGCGGCATGGACGAAACGCTCTACCCGCGCCTCGCCGCACTCCCCGACGTGGCGGCGGCCAGCCCGCTGGTCGAACGCGAGATCGACATCGAACGCGCCGGCCGCGCGCTGAAGCTGCGGGTGATCGGCATCGACGCCTTCCGCGCCGCGGCGGTGCAGCCGACATTGCTGCCGCCGGCCGACGGCATCGGCCGCCTGATGACGCCGGGCACGCTCTACCTGAGCCATGCGGCCGGTCGCGCACTCGGTGTGCAGCCGGACGACACGCTGACGCTGCGCGGCCACGATTTCCGCGTGGCTGGCTGGCTGCCGGCGGCTGGTGAAGGGGCGGTGCTGGCGGTGACCGACATCGGCGACGCGCAGTGGCGGCTGGGCAGCGCCGGCCGCATCCACCGCGTCGCGCTGCGCCTGCACGCCGGCGTTGTCCGCGCCGACGCGATCACGCGCATCGCCGCCACGCTGCCGGCCGACGTGACGCTGCAGACGCCGGAGCAGGCGCTCGAGCGCGCCGACCGGCTGTCGCGTGCCTATCGCGTCAATCTCGGCCTGCTGGCGCTGATCGCGCTGGCAGTCGGCAGCTTCCTGGTGGCCGCGACGCAGGCGGCGGCGATCGCCCGCCGCGTGTCGGAGATCGCCTTTCTGCGCGCGGCCGGGCTCACCCGCGGACAGCTGATGCGGCTGCTGGTCGGCGAGGGCGCGCTGCTCGGCGCTGCCGGTGCGGTGATCGGCATCGCGCTGGGCCACGCGCTGGCGGCGCTGGCGCTGCGCCTGATCGGCAGCGATCTCGGCGCCGGCCTGATCGCCGGCGCGGCACCGCAGCTCGGTTTCGATGTGGCGGCCAGTATCGGTTTCGGTCTGCTCGGCGTTGCGTCGGCGGCGGCCGGTGCCGCCTGGCCGGCGCGCGATGCGCTGGCGATCACCCCGGCGCAGGCCCTGCGCGGCGGCGTGTTCACGCCGCCGCTGCGTCTGCTGGGCGGCGCTCGCCGCGCCGTCGGCCTGCTGGCGCTGCTTGCGCTGGGGGGCTTCGCCGCGACACGGCCGGCGATCGGCGGCCTGCCTCTGGGCGGCTATCTGGCGATCGCCTGTGTACTCGCGAGCGCGGTGCTGGCGGTGCCACCGTTCGCAGCGGCGCTGGCGCGGGCGCTGCCCGACGGCGCCAGCCTGCCGCTGACGCTGGCCGCGGCGCGGCTGCGTGCCGAGCCGGGTTTCGCGTCGCGCAGTGCCGCCGGCGTGCTGGCAGCCAGTGCGCTCATCGTCGCGATGGCGGTCATGGTGTCGTCCTTCCGTGCCTCGGTCGATCGCTGGCTCGGCGACGTGCTGCCGGCCGAGCTCTACATCCGCGGCGACCGCGACCGGCCGTGGCCGGACGACGTCGAGCGCCGCCTGGCGGCCGTGCCCGGCGTCGCCCGCGTCGACGTGCTGCGCCATCAGTCGCTGCTGCTGCGCGCCGACCTGCCGCCGGTGGCGTTGATCGCCCGGGCACTGCCGGACGACGCCGGACGGGTGCTGCCGCGCGTCGGACCGGTGGCGCCGGCGGGCGATCTGCCGCGCGTGTGGGCGTCGGAGGCGATGGCCGATCTGTACGGCTGGCGCGCCGGCAGCGAGGTCGAGCTGCCGCTGGGCGGGCGCGCGCTGCGCGTGCAGGTGGCCGGTCTGTGGCGCGACTACGCGCGTCAGCACGGCGCGCTGGTGATCGACCTCGAACACTACCGCGCGCTGACCGGCGACCAGCTGGCCGACGACTTCGGCCTCTGGCTGGCTGCGGGCGCGGACCCGGCGGCGGTCGCCGCGGCACTGCGCGACGCCAGTGGCGCCGGCGATGCGCTGGCGCTGACGTCGAGCGAGGACATCCGCCGGCTGTCGCTGGGTGTGTTCGACCGCACCTTCGCCGCCACCTACGCGCTGGAGGCGGCGTCGGCGCTGATCGGTCTGGCCGGCATCGCCGCCGCCTTCGCCGCGTCGGCCGCGGCGCGCGTGCGCGAGTTCGGCCTGTTTCGCCACGTCGGCTGCACGCGCCGGCAGATCGCCGCCCAGCTGGCCGCCGAGGGCGTGCTGTCTGCCTTGCCCGGTCTGCTGCTCGGGCTGCTCGCCGGCTTCGCGATGAGCGCGCTGCTGATCGAAGTGGTGAACCGGCAGTCCTTCCACTGGAGCATGGACTGGGTGGTGCCCTGGACCCTGCTGGCCGGCATCGTGCTGGCCATGCTGGCGGCCGCCACCATTGCCGCGCTGATCGGCGCCCGTCGCGCCCTTGCCATCGATGCCGTGCGCGCGGTGCGCATGGACGGATGAGTCCCGTCGCGCGTCTACGGGCGTGCCGTGCGCAGGTCGGCCACCGGTTCGGCGCCGAAGCGCTCGGACAGCAGGTAATCGATGAGGCGCCGCGCGCAGTCGGCCGGCGTCAGCAGAGCGCCGTCGCGCTGCAGCGCCTCGAAACGGGCGCGGCTCGGAAAGTCCGCCAGCGGGGTGGCGCGGATCTGCGCCTGCATCGCGGTGTCGATGACGCCCGGCGCCAGACTGACGATGCGCGTGCCGGCCGGTGCGTCGAGCGCCACGGCGCGGGCGTGCTGGTCGAGCGCGGCCTTGGTGGCGCAGTAGATGGACCAGCCGGCGTAGGCGGTGCGCGCGGCGCCGCTCGAAATGTGCACGATGCGCCGCTCGGCCGCGTGCGCGGTGGCGGCGATCACCGCGTCGGTCAGTGCCAGCGGTGCGGCCACGTTCAGCGCCACCGCCCGGGCGATGGCGGCTACCCCCTGACGGCCGGCCGGCGCCACCGGACCGAGCGTGCCGGCGTTGTTGATCAGCAGCACGCGGTCGGCGGCGGCGACGAAGCGTGCCAGCGCGTCGCCCGCCAGCCAGCGCGCCAGCGCCTCCGCATCGGCCAGATCGAGCGCGACCTGGGTGAGGCCGTCGTCGTCGGGCTGCGGCGACCGGCCGCGTGCGATGCCGAGCACCGGGATGCCGCGCGCGCGCAGCGTGGCGGCCAGCGCCTCGCCCAGTCCGTGGGTGTGGCCGGTCAGTATTGCCCTCATCCTCTTCTCCTGATCGGCGTGCGCGCCGCAAAGCCGCGTCGGCACACTGTTTTGCTGTCGGCCGCAGGGGGCCGGAGTAAGATCATCGGCAGAAGTGGCGCGGGCGTCCGACCGGTGCCTGCGCCCCGGACACAACACGGGAGACACCCAGTGAACCCACACCAGGGCGCGGCGACCACCCCGCAGAAGACCCTGCTTCTGGTCGACGACACGCCGGAAAATCTGACCGTACTCGGCGAAATCCTGATGCCTCACTACCGCGTCCGCGTCGCCAGTTCGGGCGCGCGCGCGCTGGCCGCCGCGATCACCGATCCGCTGCCGGATCTGATCCTGCTCGACGTGATGATGCCGGAGATGGACGGTTACGAGGTGATCGCCCGTCTGCGCGACGATCCGCGTACGCGCGAGCTGCCGGTCATCTTCGTCACCGCGCTCGACAGCACCGAGGACGAGGCGCACGGGCTGGAACTGGGTGCGGTCGACTACATCACCAAGCCGGTGCGACCGGCCATCGTGCTGGCGCGCG
>JAVEVQ010000135.1:0-4787 GCA_034004945.1 Methyloversatilis sp.
CTGCCGCCGTAGTCCTCCAGCTCTTCCGGCTGGCAGCCGATCAGCAGCACCTCGCGCGGATACTGGCCGGTCAGTTGGGCCAGCATCAGCACCTCCTGGAAACCGGTCTGGTGCAGGCTCATCTTCTTCGCGCCCATGAAGCGCGGCACGTCGTCGTTGGCGATGCACTTGAGCGTGCCCGGTTCGAGACCGTAGTCGATGGCGTCAAAGATGAGCAGGCAGTCGGCCGCCTGCACGTGCTGCACCAGGTAGAGGCCCTGGGTGCCGCCGTCGATCAGCTGCACCTCGGGGTCGCCGTCGGCGCCGCTGTCGAACTCGACGCGCTGCTGCAGCGCCTCGACGCAGCGGACGCCGAAGCCTTCGTCGGCCCACAGCACGTTGCCGATGCCGAGCACGACGATGCTGTCACGGGGTGGGTGACAGCTGCATCCGGACGGATTCGGGTTCATGGTCGGACTGTCCTCCGGAAAGAATCAGTGGGCGCCGCGCGGAAGCGTGGCGTGGGGAGCGGCGCGCAGCGCCTTCCAGGCGTGGAAGCTGTCCCAGGCCGACTGCAGCGCCAGCCAGAAGGCGGCATCGGTGCCGAACAGCAGGGCGCAGCGGATGGCGGTGTCGGGCGTCATCGCGCGCTGGCCGTGCACGATCTCGTGCAGACGGCGGCGCGACATGCCGAGCGCGCGGGCGGCTTCGCTCTGCGACATGCCAAGCGGTTCGAGATAGTTGCGCGAAAGAAATCGTCCCGGATGCCACGGCGCACGCACCGGAATGCCGGCGGGTACGCGTTGCAGGGGTGACAGTCCGGGACGCAAGGGGTGCACAACGAGCCTGCTTGCACGCGAGGAGGCGCTGGGCATGTCCGCCGCTGCGGTACTGAATGCAAGCGAGGTGGCGGCGGACATGGCTTCAGTCCTTGAAGGTGCGGTGGCCGGAAATCATCGTGCTCACGACGCTGGAGCGACCCATGATGTCTTCGCGGATGGCCGCATAGACATGCAGGATGATGAACACGATGAGCGCCCACATGCCGAGGTGGTGCCAGGTATGCACGTCCTGCGACTGGCCGAACAGCGGGATGACCCAGCCGAACAGCACGTCCTGCCACGAGCCCATCTGCGCGCCCTCGCCGTACAGCGCGAAGCCGGTCACGATCATGAACACGGTGAGCACCAGATAGCCGAAGAACATCGCGAAGCGCGCCAGCGGATTGTGACCCACGTAGCGGCCGGGACGCGGGCTCATGAAGGCGTACCACTTCAGCATGCCGAGCACCTCGACCCAGTAGGCCTTGGTCAGCAGCGGCACCCAGTAGAGCTCGCGTGCATGGTGGTTGCCGACGATGGCCCAGTAGGTGCGGCCGAGCAGCCCGACCGCCAGCACGTAGCCGGCGGCGAAATGCGCGAAGCGGATATAGCCCATCAGGTAGTTGGCGCTGGCTTCGCCCGGCTGCGTCGGCAGCGGCGAGCCGATGAAATAGCCGGTCAGCGCGAGCACCGTGATCGCCAGCGCGTTGATCCAGTGCCACACGCGCACCGGGGCTTCATACACGTAGACCGACTTGATCGAGCGGCCGTGGGCAACCGCCCCCTCGTCGATGCCGGTGGCGTGGGACAGCTTTTCAGTCGTTGCGGACATCTGTCTTCTCCCGCGGTTGGGTGCTTCAGATGCGCGACGCGAACATGAACAGGCCGGCAGCGCCGACACCTGACGCCTGCACGCGCCAGACCCAGCCCGGCACGCGGGCCAGCCAGCCGCCGGCGACCAGACCGACGGCATGCAGCAACGCCGAGCCAAGCACGAAGCCCGCGGCGTAGGCGGCGAAGGAGCTGCCTGCGGCCCACTCGGCGCCGTGTGCGACACCGTGCAGCGCACCGGCAGCGGCGACCAGCGCGAAGCCGGCGACTGCCGGCAGCCGGCGGCGCGCCAGCAGCAGCACGCCGAGCAGTGCAACGCTGAGCGCGACGCCGGCTTCGACGAGAGCGCCGGCGCCGGTCTGCACGCCGATCAGGGCGCCGGCCAGCAGCGCGAGCAGGAAGAAGGCCGGGCCGGCCAGGCGATGCGCCGCCGGCAGGGCCGCCGCCGACCACACGCCGACCGCAATCATCGTCAGCAGGTGATCGACACCGGCAAAGGGATGCGCCAGACCTGCCGCCAGACCGTGCGCGCCGTGGCCTTCATGGGCCTGGGCGACGCCCGCTGCCAGCAGCAGAGCCGCGGCGGCGCCGCGACGGAGCAGTTTCGTATTCACAGTGTTTCCTCCTGATCTGTTGTTGTCTTGGCGCGCTTCAGCGCACCTTCACCGTGGTCAGTTCCTGGCCGTCCTCGCTCATCACGTGCGTCGAGCATGCGAGGCAGGGGTCGAAGGAATGCAGCGTGCGCAGGATTTCGACCGGCTGTTCAGGATTCACCATCGGCGTGTTCATCAGGCTGGCCTCGAAGGCGCCGATCTGGCCCTTGGTGTCGCGCGGGCTGCCGTTCCAGGTGGTCGGCACGACGCACTGGTAGTTCTCGATGCGACCGTCCTTGATGCGGATCCAGTGGCCCAGCATGCCGCGCGGTGCGGCGACGGTGCCGACGCCCTTGGCTTCCTTCGGCCAGGTCTTCGGGTCCCATTTCTCGACGTTGGCGGTGCTGGTGTCGCCGGCCTTGATGTTGCCGATCAGCTGCTTGAAGTCGTCGTACATCATTTCCGCCGAGTACTGACTCTCCAGCGCGCGCGCCAGCGTGCGACCTATGGTGGTGGGCATGAGCTGCTTCACGGTATAGCCGGTTTCCGGCAGGCCAAGCGCCTTCGGTATCGCGCTGTTGATCGCCACCGCCGAATCGTCCACCTGCTGCTTTACGCGCTGGCACCACTTGTTGCCCTTGGCGGCGTGCGCGTAGCCGAGGATGTAGCGCGACAGCGGGCCGACCTCGACCGCGTGGCCGCGCCAGCGCGGCGATTTGATCCACGAGTACTTGGCGCTCTCGTCGATCTCCTCGATGTTGGTGCGGCTGCCCTTGGTCTTGTCGCCGAGCACGTAGTTCGGCTCGGTCACGCCGTCCCACGGGTGCAGACCCTTGGATTCGTCGGCGTACTTGTACCAGCTGTGATTGACGAACTCCTGCACCTGCTCCGGGTCACGCGGGTCGATTTCGTGGATCTCGTCCCAGTTGCCGCCCAGGATGACGCCGCCCGGAAGCTGGTGCGTGCTGTGGTCGTAGGGCACCTTCTCGTAGGTGCCGTAGTCGGCCACGTTGGTGGCCGACAGACCGCCGCCGTATAGCCAGCCGGCCTGCTTGTAGATCGTGCCGATGGCGAGCACGTCAGGCACGTAGACGTTGTTGTTGAACTCGATCATCTCCTTGATGCGCGCCTCGACGAAGTTCAGGCGTTCCATCGTGATCGGGGCACCGACCGCGCCGTCGCCGTCGATGTTGATGGCGCAGGGCACGCCACCCACCAGGTAGTTCGGGTGCGGGTTCTTGCCGCCGAAGATGGTGTGCACCTTGACCCATTCCTTCTGCAGGTCGAGCGCTTCGAGGTAGTGGGTGACCGCCATCAGGTTGGCTTCCGGCGGCAGCACATAGGCCTTGCTGCCCCAGTAGCCGTTCATGAAGGGGCCGAGCTGGCCGCTTTCGACGAACTTCTTCAGCCGGTTCTGGATGTCGCGGAAGTAGCCGGGCGAGGACATCGGGTGGCTGGGCGACACGATGTGCTGCAGATCGCTGGTCTTCTTCGGATCGGCCTTCAGCGCCGACACGACGTCCACCCAGTCGAGCGCGTGCAGGTGATAGAAGTGCACCGCGTGGTCATGCACCTGCAGCGTCTTCGCCATCATTTCGCGGATCAGGTGCGCGTTCAGCGGAATCTGGATGCCGAGCGCGTCTTCTACCGCGCGCACCGAGGTCAGCGCGTGACAGCCGGTACAGACGCCGCAGATGCGCTCGACGAAGGCCCAGGCGTCGCGCGGGTCGCGCCCCTTCAGGATCACTTCGAGGCCGCGCCACATGGTGCCGGTCGACACCGCGTTGCGGATGACGTTGTTGCTGTCGACATTCACTTCGCATCGCATGTGACCTTCGATGCGGGTGACCGGGTCGACGACGATGCGCCGGCCCGAGTTGTCCATGTTGAAACCCTGTGTTTCGTAAGCACCCATCTTCGTATCCTTTGCTGGAGCAGGGACTGCCCTCATCGACGCCAGCCCTCAGCGCTGGCGCGGGGGCAGGGTTCGCGATCAGTGATCGACCGTCGTCGTCGAGCCGTTGTCGTGCTTGTGCGAGGCGCGCTTGATCGCCGACACCGCGGCGTGCGCCACCGCGGCCGCACCGACCACACCGGCAGCCGTCGCGCCGACCTGGTCGGCGTTGGCTTCGATGCCGAACTGGTGGATGTCGGTCAGGCGGTCGTAGAACGAACCCTTGTCCCAGAAGCCGTCTTCCGAGCAGCCGATGCAGCCGTGGCCGGCCTGGATCGGGAAGCTCGTGCCTTCGTTCCAGCGCACGGTGGAGCAGGCGTTGTAGGTGGTCGGGCCCTTGCAGCCGACCTTGTAGAGGCAGTAGCCCTTGCGCGCGGACTCGTCGTCCCAGGCCTCGACGAACTGGCCGGCGTCGAAGTGCGGACGGCGGTAGCACTTGTCGTGGATGCGCTGGCTGTAGAACATCTTCGGCCGGCCCTGGCGGTCCAGCTCGGGGATGCGGTCGAAGGTGAGCATGTAGGTGATGACGCCGGTCATCACCTCGGCGATCGGCGGGCAGCCCGGCACCTTGATGATGGGCTTGTCGAAGATGACCTTGTGCACCGGGGT
>JAVEVQ010000136.1:0-4723 GCA_034004945.1 Methyloversatilis sp.
CTGACCACCAGCTTCGAACAGGGCCCGAACGGCCCGCTGATGCCGGAACTGAAAGAGCTGTTCCCGGACGCGCCCTACGTCGCCCGCCCGGGGCAGATCAACAGGGGTCTGTTCGCGGCCGGTTTGTCCGATGCGTTGGCGTTCAGAAGGCTGCGAACAAGGCGCGCGACGCTGTCGAGACTGGCCGTCTCGACGAGGAGTGCAACGCAGTGCGCAGCCTTCTGAACACCAACCCGGAGGGCCCTGGCCTGATGCCCTCCATAGCTGCGTTGCAGATCCTTGACTGACGCCCAGTCAGTCCGCGTCTCTGCGCCTTGCTCTGAAGGGCATCAGGCCAGGGCGCATCGGACAAACCGGCCGCGAACAGACCCCGGGACAACGAGGACTTCGTCAAGGCGATCAAGGCCACCGGCCGCAAGCAACTCATCATCGCCGGCGTGGTGACCGAAGTGTGCGTCGCCTTCCCGGCACTGTCGGCGATCGAGGAAGGCTTCGACGTGTTCGTCGTGACCGACGCCTCCGGCACCTTCAACGACATCGCCCGCCACTCGGCCTGGGACCGCATGTCGCAGGCCGGCGCCCAGCTGATCAACTGGTTCGGCGTGGCGTGCGAACTGCACCGCGACTGGCGCAACGACGTCGAAGGCCTGGCCACGCTGCTGTCCAACCACATCCCGGACTACCGCAACCTGATCACCAGCTACAACGCGCTGAAGGGCTGAGCGCCATCGCGGTGCGCGGCATGGCTCACCGGCCGGCCGCGCGCGCACGGCGGGGTCACACGCAGGCGCGCAAACCGCGTCGCAAACTGCCTGCCCGCTTCGGCGTGTTCATGGTCAAGAGACCGGACGTGTTCGTGGTGCTGCCGGCGGACCGGGCAGCCCCCGTTCCGCGGCACGCCGCGGAACGCAGTCTGCTATCGTCCCGACGCTCCGACATCACGGCTGGTTTCATGAGCGTCATCACCGTCTATCACAACCCGAAATGCAGCAATGCGCGCGGCGCGCTCGAGCTGATACGCGAACGCGGCTTCGAGCCGCAGATCGTCGAATACCTGAAGACCCCGCTGTCGGCCGAGGCGCTGCGTGCGCTGGTCGCCGCCTGCGGCGTACCGGTGCGCGAACTGATGCGCAGCAAGGAAGCCGTGTTCTCCGAACTCGGGCTGGACGATCCGGCGGTGGACGATGACACGCTGATCGCCGCCATCGCCGCGCACCCGGTGCTGCTCAACCGCCCCATCGTATCGACGCCGCTGGGCACCCGGCTGTGCCGGCCGCCGGAACGGGTGCTCGACATCCTGCCTGCGCGATGAGGAAGACCGGGCCGAACAAGGCCGAAACCGACCTGATGCCGGCGTTCGACGGGCTGACGCTGGAGCGCATCGTCATCCCCGACACGGCGGACGCCGTCGCCGCCGCAGTCGCCGAAATCCGCGCCGCCGGCGAAGCCGGCTTCGACACCGAATCGAAACCGACCTTCAAACCGGGCGAGGTGAGCAGCGGCCCGCACCTCGTGCAGTTCGCGCTGGCCGACCGCGCCTTCCTGTTCCAGATGCACCACGCCGCCAGCCGCGATGCAGCTTGCCTGCTGCTGGAGGACTCGACGGTGCTGAAGATCGGCTTCGGCCTCAGCGCCGACCGCAGCCAGATCCACGCCAAGCTGGGCGCCACGCTGCAGGCGGTGCTCGATCTCGACCACCTGTTCCGCCGCCGCGGCTACAACAGCTCGCTCGGCGCCCGCGCCGCGGTCGGCCTGGTACTCGGCCGCAATTTCCGCAAGTCGAAATCGGTCACCACCACCAACTGGTCGCTGCCGCGCCTGAGCGACGCGCAGAGGCTGTACGCGGCCAACGACGCCTACGCGGCGCTGCGCGTGTATCTGGCGCTCACGCTGACGGCGCAGGAAAGACAGGCGCTGCTGCCGGGCCGGTAAGCGCACGCTTCCCGCGGCAGGCCGTTCCCGGACACACCCGCGACGCTTGCCTTCCTTGTATGTCAGTCGAGCGTGCTGGTCATGTAGCAGGCCCCGTCGCCGTAGCTCGCCAGCGCATGCGCTGGCAGAGCTCCGGCCGCTGCCCGGTAGCCGCGCTGCGCCCAGTAGCCGGCGGCGTCGCCGACCGCCACCAGGGCGGCGCAGCGAAGGCCGCGGCACACCGCCGCATCGTGCGCCGCCTCGTACAGCGCAGCCGCCACGCCGCTGCCGCGCGCCGACGCCGCGACCGCGCAATCGTGCAGATACCAGCGCGTCGCCGGCACCGGCAGTGCCGCAAGCACGGTGCCCAGCGCCGGCGGCTTGCCGTCGTGCCACGGATGCGACACGAGGTAGCCGATCAGATCACCGGCGGCGGTCTGCGCCACCAGACACAGATCCGGCGCCAGCTTCATGCGGTTCAGATAGACGGCCGCGCCCTCGGGTGCGAAAGCGGCGTCGGCGTAGGCGATTGCCTGCAGTGCGAGCACGGCGTCGACATCGCCGGCCCGCATCGGGCGGATGATCGGATGCATCGTTACTGCACGGCCTCGACAGGTGGAATGGCCCGGGAAACCCGCATCGGCGCGGCGCGCCGGCGGGCGGCAGAACCAGCGCGCAGTGTCATGACGCGGCGCGCAGCTCAGCGCGCTGAGCCGCCGCAAGCCCACGCCCCATCTCGCGCAGATCGACGCCGATCGGATGCTGACTTACGCGCAGCCCGAACTCCGGCAGGATGGCCAGCAGGTGATCGAAGATGTCGGACTGTATGCCCTCGTAGGCGGCCCAGACCGTCGTATTGGTGAAGCAGTAGATCTCCAGCGGCAGGCCGTCGGACGTCGGCGCAAGCTGACGCACCAGCAGCGTCATGTCGCGATGGATGCCCGGATGCGCGCGCAGCATGCGCTCCACGTAGGCGCGGAAACAGCCGATGTTGGTAACGCGACGGTGGTTCACCGCCGCCTTGCCGCGCGCTTCGAGCTGACGGTTCCAGTCGTCGATCTCGCGCTGCTTTTCGCCGAGGTAGTCCTCGAGCAGCGCAAAGCGCGCCAGGCCGCGTCGCTCGTCGTCGGACAGGAAGCGCACGCTCTGCTGATCCAGCAGCAGGCTGCGCTTGATGCGACGACCGCCCGCCTCCTTCATGCCACGCCAGTTCTTGAACGGATCGGTGATGAAACGCTTGGTCGGTATCGTGGTGATGGTCTTGTCCCAGTTCTGCACCTTCACCGTGTGCAGCGCGATGTCGATCACGTCGCCGTCGGCGTTGAGCTGAGGCATTTCGACCCAGTCGCCGACGCGCACGATGTCGTTCGACGATATCTGCACGCTGGCGACCAGCGACAGCAGCGTGTCCTGGAACACCAGCATCAGCACGGCAGCCATCGCGCCGAGACCGGACAGCAGGATGAGCGGCGAGCGGTCGACCAGCGCCGCCACCATCAGGATGGCTGCGACCACGTACAGCAGGATCTTCACCACCTGGATGTAGCCCTTGATCGGCTTCAGGTGGGCGTCGGGCCGCCGTTCGTACAGCGCGTTCAGTCCGCTCAGCAAGGCCCCCAGAGCCAGCGCGACGGTAAGCACCATGAAGGCGCCGGCCACGTTCTGCACCACGGTCACGGCGGCGGGCGGCAGTGCTGGAACCAGCGCGATGCCGCCGTGCAGGATGAGCGCCGGTACCACGTTGGACAGACGGCGCGCCACCGCCGCGTCAACACCGGCGATGCCATCGCCCACCGGCAGCATGCGCAACGCATGAGCAAGCAGGCGCAACAGAACCTTCTTGACCACCCAGTTGGCCACCCAGGCCAGCAGTCCAAGCAGCACGACGCCGATCAGCGCATGCATTTCAGGCGGGTAACGGCGCAGCCAGTCCAGCGCGCCTTCGTAGTTGTCGATCATGTTTCTCCTTTGCGGTCTGCATGACATGAACAGCACTGCCGCGGCGACGATGTCGTCACGAACGGAATGCGCGTGCGCAGCAGGCAGACTGAAGACGGACAGGCCTGCCGCCGATTGGTTGCGCCGGCCCCTCTCTGCGCGCCCCGGACGGCCGATGTACACTGCGGCCGGCGTTCCCGGCAATCACCGACGCTTTGCCATGACACCGGTACCCACCTTCCCTCAGCCCTCTCCCGCCGACGACCACGCATCGCCCGTCCAGAGCCTGCATGCAGCCGACGGCAGGCCGCTTGCGCTGCGCGCGATCGCGCCGGCCGACGTCGACCGCTTGCGCACCTTCATCGAAGGGTTGTCCTACGGCTCGCGCTACTTCCGCTTCGGCCGCGGCGACGCACGTTTCGACGCTGCCGAACTGGCGCACGTCTGCGACCCCGACCCGCGCCGCGAGGCGCACCTCGTCATTGTCACGGACGCAGGCACGGTGATCGCATCGGCCCGCTATGTCGTGCACGACGACGATGCCGAGCGCTGCGAGTTCGGCCTGGTGATCGCCGACGCCTGGCAGGACCAGGGGCTGGGGCAGCACCTGTTGCAGGCGCTGATCGAGCTTGCGGAACGACGCGGCCTCAGGCTGATGGATGGCGAAGTTCTCGCCACCAATACGCGCATGCTCGATTTCGCGCGGCGCGCCGGCTTCGAGCCGGACGCCGGCAGCGAAAGCGCGCCGGTGCGCCGCATCCGCCGCCAGCTCGGCGCTGCACGCGGCTGAGGCGTCGAACGAGCCCCCGCCTCAGATCACTGGCGCCAGCCAGCGCTTCATGACCGGCTCGGGCATGCCCTTGCGCGCCGCCAG